>NZ_JACSJM010000002.1:0-600000 GCF_018617125.1 Exiguobacterium sp. s181 | reverse complement strand
TACCATACTCGTAACTCCTCCCGATACTCATCGACTCGATGTTTGATTCGTTCCATCGTGTCGTGCCCGAACGTCTCACACATTTCCTTCGCGATTTCAAATGCGATGACTGCCTCAACGACGAGTGACGCGGCAGGCACGGCGCACGAGTCGCTCCGCTCGATTTGAGCCAAAAATGCCTCTTTCGTATCAATATCGACCGATTGTAAGGGTTTATAGAGGGTGGGAATGGGCTTCATGACGGCTGAACAAAGGATCGGCATCCCCGTTGTCATGCCCCCTTCAAATCCACCGAGATGGTTACTCAGTCGCGTATATCCATCATCCCCGTATGCGATCGGGTCCATCACTTCAGAACCCGGACGATACGCCATTTCGAACCCTTCACCGAATTCAACACCTTTAAACGCGTTGACACTCATGACCGCTTGTGCGATTTTCGCATCCAGTTTACGGTCATACTGCACATATGATCCAAGTCCCGGTACAACACCATGTACTTCTGTACACACGATCCCACCGATCGAGTCTCCATTTGCCTTGGCCTCATCGATGCGATGCATCATTCGCAACGCGGCCGCTTCATCTAACGTACGCACCGGTGACGCATCGACGACTGCTTGTGCTTCTTGAAGCGAATCGAATGTACACGACTCCGCACGTTCCCCACCAATCACTTTGACATAACTAAAGAGGGACACCCCGACTTGTTGAAGGAGTTGCTTACAGAAAGCTCCGACCGCGACACGAGCCGCTGTTTCCCTTGCGCTCGAGCGCTCCAACACGTCACGTAAGTCTCGATGGTCATACTTCATCCCACCGACCAGGTCAGCATGTCCAGGTCTCGGCCGAGAGACGCGGCGCTTCACTTCGATGTCGCTTTCAATCGGTTCCGCCTGCATGACGTGTTTCCAATGCGTATGGTCTTTATTCTCAATCCAAAAAGTGATGGGTGCACCCGTGGTCACGCCATGCCGTATTCCCGAACGAACTTCTACTTGGTCTGACTCGATTTGCATGCGGCGCCCTCTACCGTAACCAGATTGACGTTTTTTTAACTCCGCATTGATTTGCGCAATATCGATCGCGAGTCCGGCTGGGGCCCCTTCAATGATGACCGTCAGACCGGGACCATGTGATTCACCAGCTGTCAAATAACGCATCCGATCACCTCATCCATCTATTTTTTCATAAAAGAAACTTTGCTTCATTGCGTAGCCATAACGCTTCGGTTGGAAAATTTGTTCCGTTCCACCGACAAATAGCATCCCACCTGGACGTAACGCCCGTTGGAATGATGTATATACCTTCTCTTTCGCTTCTTCAGTGAAGTAGATCAAGACATTTCGACAGACGATCAAATCAAAGTTACGTTCGTACACATCCGCTAACAAGTTATGCTTCTTAAATGTCACGAGTTGCTTGATCTCATCTGAAATATAATAGTCGTCGCCACGACGGGTAAAGTAGCGCTTCTGAAACTCCTCCGGCAAATCGATGAGCGCCCGCTCATGGTACTTTCCTTGCTTCGCTTTTTCGATGACGACATCATCTAAGTCCGTGGCCATGATTGAAAATTGAGATGGGGCCAGATGTTTCGACAACAACATGGCAAGTGAGTATGGCTCTTCTCCTGTTGAACAGGCAGCACTCCATACGCGAAGCTTCCCTTGACTCGAGCGAATCAGATGCGGGAGGATGTCCTCTTCAAGCTGTTGCCAACGAATCGGGTTGCGATAAAATTCACTCACATTGATTGTCATCCGGTCGAGAAACTCCTCGTAAAGTTGACGATCTGTATCCATCGCCTTCAAATACTCCAAAAACGATGCATACCCCTTCTTTTCGCGTAGTGCGACCATACGGCGCTTCATCTGCGCCTCTTTATATAAGTTCAAGTCAATACCCGACTTGATATAAAACTTTTTTACAAAGATGGCATAATCATTCATCACCAATTTCAACCTCAATTCTTTCTCATTTCCGCATTCTTCTGATCTCAGGCAACTCAAAGGGAATCAAAAAGGGACAGGTTTCCCCGTCCCTCGAAAAGTCATGAAACGTGTGAAGCCACTTCAGCGAACCAAAGTGAGAGTTCACGTTCCGCGCTGTCCACACTATCAGAACCATGAATCACGTTTTGTGACATCGTCGATGCAAAATCGCCGCGAATCGTTCCTGGTTGAGCATCCACTGGCTTCGTCTTCCCGATCATTAAACGAGAGACGGCCACGATGTCTTCCCCTTCCCATTCCATCGCAACAACAGGACCAGAAGTCAAAAACTCAACCAATTCACCAAAGAACGGCTTTTCTTTATGCTCTGCGTAGTGTGCCTCTGCGACCTCAACTGACGGTGTCACCATTTCGAGACGGTTCAACGTATATCCTTTGTTTTCGAAGCGTGAGATGATTTCCCCAATCAATCCACGTTTTACCCCATCAGGTTTAACCATTAAAAATGTCTTTTCCATTCCCCAAATCCCCCTAAGTCTATAAATGTGTACGATGTACGTATTTAGTGTACACGGTCCGACACATTTTTGAAAGGGGTTACATGGGCATTCACCATTTGCGTTTCCCAATATATTGCGCAATTTCAATTAACGATCGCTTGTCCGGAACATCCGGCAACCCGTCTAGTCGGCGGATGGCACGGTTGACGTAACGATCAATCGTCCGTTGACTGCGTTCTAACGTTCCGTTTCGTTGCACTTCCCGGACGAGAGATTTCGTCACTTCCACATCCGTCGAGGCGTTCACTTGACGGAGACGTTCATAAAAGTCAGGGTCCTCAGATGAATACAGGAGCGGTAACGTTTTATGACCGTGCTTCAAATCTTCCCCGACCGGCTTACCGAGCTGAAAACTCTTAGCGGTAAAATCGAGCAAGTCATCCGTCATTTGAAAAGCCATGCCGATATCATATCCAAACAGACTTAATTGCCTCACGATTTGTGGAGACGCTCCAGAGATGACAGCTCCTGCCGCACAACTCGTTTCAATCAACAGAGCGGTCTTTCGCGCAATCCGATCTAAATAGCGCTTCGGTGATTGCCCCCACTCAAATTGATCTTGGATTTGATTGATTTCACCGACACAGATTCGTTCCATCGTATCTGCCATGATGCGCATCACTTCTGGTGAATCAATTTCGGATACGAGACGAATCGCTTCTCCGAATAACGTATTCCCTGTATACATCGCTACTGTTTCATCATATCGTTCCATCACGGTCGGTTTGCCACGACGGAGCATCGCGTCATCGATGACATCGTCATGCACGAGTGATGCCATATGAATCAACTCAAGACTTGAGGCAACTTTCGTCAAACGGATATCTTTCGTCTCACCGAACCCGGCGCTCAGTAAAACGAAGGCGGGTCGGATGCGCTTGCCACCGGCATCGAGTAATTGGCGCGATGCCGATTCAATGACAGGGTGGTCCGTCCTGACTCGAGTAGATAAGAATTGATCGATTTGATCAATCTCTCGGTTCATATGACGATAAAGTCGCTTCAAAGACATGGTTCACCACTTCTTTCCTAGATGCATGGCACATGCACCTCCGGAGAATGTCTTCACTTCGACTTGTTCAAACCCGGCATCTTCGAACATCCGCTTGAGCGTCAAACGGTCTGGGAACTGATCGGTCGACTCCTGCAACCACTTATACTGATCGTATGAACCGGCAAAGACCTTACCGAAAAGCGGCATGACCGTTCCAAAGTAGAAACGATACAACTCTTTAAAAAGCGGTGCTGTCGGTTGGCTCGTTTCAAGACAAACGACCGTCCCACCTGGTTTCAAGACACGGTGCATTTCACGCAAGACCGTCATGTAGTCTGGAACGTTTCGGAGTCCAAATCCGATTGTGACATAGTCAAAGGAGTTGTCACCAAACGGAAGAGCCATCGCATTTCCATGAAGCAATTCGATGTTCGGCCAAGATTTGACCTTTTCCTCTCCCACTTTTAACATGTTCTCTGAAAAATCGAGTCCTTTCACAACACCCGTGTTTCCAGCAGCATCTGCCAATTGAATCGTCCAGTCAGCCGTCCCGCAACAAACGTCTAAACATTTAGCCCCCGGAAAGACGTTCATTTTTTTCATCGTTGTCCGTCGCCACCATTTATGAAGTCGGAAGCTGATAATCGAGTTCATCGTATCGTAGCTCGGAGAAATGGACTGAAATACTTCGTATACTTTTTGCTCTTTTTCTATCGGTTGCAACGCGTAACATCCTTTCCGTTCTAAGCGACCGCATGCGCGAGCAACGTCGTGAGTTGCTCTTTTTGGTCTTGTCTAAGCGCTGTCGCTTTCTTTTCAATCATTCGTTTCCCGCTCGTTGTCAAATAAGGTTGTTCAATCAGTTCGGAAAGTGTTTGAATCAATCCGACGTTCGCTTCGAGCCAAACGTTCATTGAAACGTTCTTCTCAAGCAATAAGGTGCACTTCGCCGCATTGACCCGCTGTACAGACTGACCGAATCGATCACTGTATGATGATGGAAAGTCCGTCAAGATTTTATAAAACTGAGCCGATGCAAAGTCTCCGGCGAGCACTTTTAATTGGCGTGCCAAAGACCCGTTCGGGCTGCTGTTCACTTGGTCGTGTAAATCAAGCGCTTGATGTGCGAAATAGGTTGCCATCACGAGTTGTCGATGCTCAATCGATTCCAAATCAATCATCTCGACCATCCAACGAAGCAATAACATGTCGACGGCTGGTACAACCTCGTGTTTCGTCAAATAGGGATGATTCATACGTGTTTCGATTTGACGAGCAAGGTCTGTGACAACGAATTCATTTGTCAACTGTTCCATGCTATCCCCCCTCGTCCACTTCATTGTCATTCTGACATAGTATAGCACATTTTTGTCACATTCACGTCATTCGAACTCGCAAACCCAACAAAAAAAGCCGCCTTTCGGCGACTTATGTATTGCAGATTACTTGACCGCATCCTTGAGCGCTTTACCTGCTTTAAATGCAGGAACTTTGCTCGCTGGGATTTCGATATCTTCTTTTGTACGTGGGTTACGACCTTTACGGGCAGCACGCTCACGAACTTCAAAAGTACCAAAACCGATCAATTGAATTTTCTCACCGTTTTGGAGTGCTTCAGTGATTGATTCAAACGTAGCTTCTACGATTTTCGTTGCTTCTTTTTTAGAAACATCGGCTTTCTCAGTAACAGCTTGGATCAATTCAGTTTTGTTCATCACGATTCACCTCCTCTCACAGGGAGTTTACGGGATTAATCATATCGTACAAACGTTGATATGACAACATTTTTTGCATGATTTCGCGACATTCACTATCAAAACAGGTTCAGTTGTTTAAAAACACGACCTCTCCTTGTTCATCAATTGTGTATCCTTGCGAATAAGCTGGGGCGAATGGAGCATCTTTATAGAGCAAATAACGAATGTCTTCGCCTATTTCCGGCGACTCATCCGTCTTTTGAAGCGCTTCCTTCACATCTTCTCGATAGTCTACAAACAGTTGTCCCGTGCCATCCACATAGATTGGAAGTTCACGGTCCGAATAGGGACTTGGAATGAACGGCTCTTCCGTGACAAAGATTTTATCATAATCGAGCGTGAACTGATTCTTACCTAATGATCCGTCAAATGGGAACTTGCCTTCTTTTGCCCGAAACGCGTTGATGTTCGTTTGAAGTTGCTGCAACCGCTCAGACACACGCAAGTCAATCAACTTCACAGTCGGTTCCGTCTCCACATCGACGAGGATATATTGGAACAACCCGCCACCTTCGAAACTATTCGCCGGTGGGTCCGCTAAATAACCGGGCACGAGACGAGCGAATTCAACTGGGTAACGCTCCATGAGAGGCGTTTCCGCCGGTTTTGTTTTGATTGGTAATACCCCAGATTGCTCACGATAGGCATCGACCGCACTTTGTACCGTATTCAATTGGTCTTCATACGGGATATTGTTGGCCCGTTCTGAATCAGGAAACATACATCCAGCTAACAGTGTCGTCAAAATCAAACTGATAGCGACAATCTTTTTTTTCATCACGTTTATCCTCCAGTCGGTCCTGAGACGACGACAAAAATCATGATAACAGTCCCAAATAAGAAAATGATGAAGGCAATCAGTCTGACGAGCGTGGCGAACCAACCGCTCAGTTTTGTATGACTGAGTGCGACCATTAATGCAGCGATGGCGAAAGCCCCGATCCCTGCGAATGATATCCACATTTTGATGAGTGACGGTGTCACGTCTATCCCCCTACTTTCTCTATGTTCTCCAGAATTCAAGTTTAGCAAAAAAAAGCGAGGAACTGAACGAAAACGTCAGCTCCTCTCTCAATCTGTCTATTCTTCAAAATGGAAAACTTGTTCCATCTCGTGTTTTTGCGGGCGTCTCATCAATTTCTTCACTTCATCATGAGGGCTTTTCCCTTCAAACAACACGTTATAGAGCGCCTCTGTGATCGGCATCTCCACACCTGCCTCTTTCGCAAGGGAGTGGGCCGCTTCACAGGCGCGGACGCCCTCGACGACCATTCCCATGTTTCCGAGAACGTCTTCTAACTTTTCACCACGCCCGATGGCATTACCGGCTCGCCAGTTACGGCTATGTTGTGACGTCGCTGTCACAATCAAGTCTCCGATTCCTGTCAATCCTGAGAACGAGGCCGGGTTCGCTCCAAGCTTCACGCCAAGTCGCGCAATTTCTACAATCCCACGAGTCATGAGGGCAGCTTTCGCATTGTCCCCATAACCGAGTCCATCCGTCATACCTGCCGCTAGAGCGATGATATTTTTCAGTGCTCCGCCGTATTCGGCCCCAACGACGTCAGAATTCAAGTACACGCGGAACTGATCGTTTGTGAGGAGTTCCTGCACTTCATCCGCGACATCAAGGTCAGCACATGCAATCGTGATGGTCGTCGGTTTCCGGACCGCAACCTCTTCAGCATGAGTCGGTCCTGTCAATACACTGATTGCCCGACGTTTAGCCGGTTCGATTTCTTCGGCGATGATTTCTGAAAGACGCTTATGCGTTTTCGGTTCAATCCCCTTCGCGGCATGAACGATGGTGACAGGTTCCGTCAACAAGGTGTTCAATTCCTTTGAGACAGGACGAATCGCCGAACTCGGGACGACGAGAAAAACGATACTCCGACCGTCTAACGCCTCTTTCAAGTTCGTCGTCGCACGAATGGATTCAGGTAATGGCGCGTCTTTCAAATAAAACGAGTTCGTATGTGACGAGTTGATTTCATCCACATGTTCTTGTTCACGTCCATAGAGCAGGACATCATGGCCATTATCTGCTAACACGAGCGAGATGGCCGTTCCCCAGCTCCCTGCTCCGATGACAGCTACGTTTGCCATAAGTGGCACCCCCGTTATTAGTTTTTCTGACGAGCCACGATGTGAATCGGTGTCCCGGTGAAGTCAAATGCTTTACGGATTTGATTCTCTAAATAACGTTTATACGAAAAATGCAACAACTCAGGATCGTTGACGAACAAGACGAACGTCGGCGGCTCGATGGCCACTTGAGTTGCGTAGTTGATCTTCAATCGTTGTCCTTTATCCGTCGGTGTCGGGTTCATCGCAACCGCATCGACGATGACATCGTTCAACACGCTCGTCGAGATTCGACGGCGATGTGTTTCAGCCACTTGTTTGATGACAGGCAACAATGTCTGTAAGCGTTTTGACGTGAGCGCTGATAAGAAGACAACCGGCGCATAGTCGAGGAATAAGAATTCTTGACGAATCTTCTCTTCCATCTTCTTCATCGTCTTATCATCTTTTTCGACGGCATCCCATTTATTGACGACGATGACAATCGCCTTCCCGGCTTCATGCGCGAGACCAGCGACACGCTTGTCTTGCTCGATGATTCCTTCTTCCCCGTCGAGGACGACGAGAACCACGTTTGAGCGTTCAATCGCCTTTTGTGCGCGCATGACACTGTAGCGCTCTGTTGATTCATATACTTTCCCGCGTTTACGCATACCTGCCGTATCGATGATGACATACTCTTGTCCGTCACGTGTGAACGGTGTATCAATCGCATCACGAGTCGTACCCGCAATGTTTGAAACGATGACGCGCTCTTCACCAAGGATTGAGTTCGTCAAGCTTGATTTCCCGACGTTCGGGCGACCGATCAACGAGAACTGAATCACGTCTTCGTTGTATTCGTACTCGTCTTTTTCTGGAGCGAGTGCAAATACTTGGTCGAGTAAGTCACCGAGTCCTAACCCGTGTGTACCCGAAATTGGGAACGGATCTCCAAATCCGAGAGAATAAAACTCATACATGAGATCTCGCATTTCAAAGTTATCCACTTTGTTCACGGCAAGGACGATTGGTTTGTTCGAACGGAACAACAAGTTCGCGACTTCTTCATCAGCCGCCGTGATCCCTTCACGTCCATTCACCATGAAGATGATGACGTCCGCTTCATCGATTGCAAGTTCCGCCTGATGACGCATTTGAACGAGCAACGGCTCGTCCCCTACTTCGATCCCACCTGTATCGATTAAATGGAACTTACGGTTGAGCCACTCTCCTGTGCCGTAAATACGGTCACGTGTGACACCCGGTTTATCATCGACGATCGAGACACGATCACCGATGATACGGTTAAAAATTGTGGATTTTCCGATATTCGGACGGCCAACGATGGCCACTACTGGAATTCCCATAACAACACCTCACTAACTTTCTATCAAAATTTCATCATTTCATCATTTCGAAACGCAACTTACCTATCATATCACAGGCAAAATTAAGTGACCATACAAAAAGAAGCGGGAGCATGACTCCCGCTTGAACGATCATCTTATTTAGAGTCGTCCGAAGAATCATCACCTGTCAATTCCGAGACAGAGAATCCTCCTTGGTCGCTATATTCATCAAGCAACGCTTGATCATCATCTTGACGAGTCGGTTCAGATGATTCGAGCGCACGCATCGACAATGAGATTTTCTTATCATCGAGATGAACATCTAGCACTTTCACCTTCACTTCTTGGCCTTCTGACAAGACTTCAGACGGCGTCGCGATGTGACGGTTCGCAATTTGCGAGATGTGAAGCAAACCTTCCACTTGTGGTGCGACCTCGACGAACGCACCAAACGTCACGAGGCGTTTGACGGTTCCTTCGATGACATCCCCCGGTTGGATCTTCCCTTCGATGGTTTCCCATGGACCAGGTTGTGTCTCTTTGATGGAAAGTTTTACTTTTTCATTATCTAAGTCGAGCCCGAGTACTTTCACTTTCACGCGGTCGCCTTCAGTTACGACGTCGCTCGGCTTCTCCACACGGCTATGGGCCATTTCCGAGATGTGAACGAGACCGTCCACGCCACCGATATCGACGAACGCACCAAAATCAGTCAATCGTTGGACCGTTCCTTCAATTACTTGTCCGACTTCAAGCGATTCGAGCGTTTCCGATTTCTTCGCGCTCATCTCTTCTTCGACAACTGCTTTATGTGACAAGATGACGCGGTTTTTTTCGCGGTCAATCTCGACGACTTTTACGGTAATTGGGTTATTCAAGTATGACGAGAAGTCTTCGACGAAGTGACTTTCGACAAGGGATGCAGGGATAAATCCACGGATTCCAATATCGACGACAAGACCACCTTTGACCTTATCTTTCACCATCACTTCAAACACTTCACCCGATTCGAATTTTTCAACGATCCGATCCCATGCTGCTTCGGCATCGACGTCTTTTTTCGAAACGACTACTTCTTCGTCCGTGACCTTTTTCACTTTGACACGAATCTCGTCGTTCACTTGGAGTGATTCATTTAAATCGTCTAGATGCATGCTTGATACTTCGCTAATTGGCAAAATCGCTTCGGTCTTATAACCGATATCGATCAGCGCTTGCTTATCCTCGATTTTGACGACTGTTCCGGTCACAATTTGACCACGATTAATTTCAAAATCAGGCATATCTTTCATTTCTTCGACCATTCCAACACTACCCCCTCACGATGAGTACAAAAAGGAGCGCCAAAGGCGCTTACACCTAGTATAAATCTCTTATAATTCCGAGAATTTGTCAAGGCGTTATGAAGATTGTACCTCTATTGAAAGAAGTTTAAACCTCAATTCCACAATCCGTTTTTCACTTCGTGAATGAGTGCTTCAAGTAGAGGTCGGCAATCGTATCCATGATCAAGTCGGCCGCTTCTTGTGCACTCGCCTTGCGTGCTTTCAGTTCTGACAAGTCGATCGGCTTCCCGATGACGACACGGAGTTTTGCGCGAAATTTATACTTTCCAATGATGGCGATCGGTAAAATGTGCGCATCCGAACGCATCGCGAAGAATCCGACACCGGCTTGCGCTTTCCCGAGCGTACCGTCTTTTGAACGCGTTCCTTCAGGAAATATAGAGATGACTTCATCCTCTTTCAACTTTTGAAGTACGACACGAAGCGCTTGTCGGTCACCTTCTCCACGAGATACTGGAATTTGACCCGCCCGATTCAAGATGTGCTTCAGTACCGGGACACTAAAAAGTTCTTTCTTCGCAAAAAAGCGAAGGGGACGCTGCTTTGGAATCGCACAGGCGAGTAATACCGGATCCCAATTTGACTGATGGTTCGAACAGACGAGAATCGACCCGTCCATCGGAACGTTCTCCCGTCCGATGAATTCGACCCGAAACGATGCTCGTTGAATGACGTTCACGACAGCTCTCGCTAATCGATACATGCCGAACGGTCCATTGTTCAATGGCTTACTCATGCTTTCACCTCTTCAATTAATCGTTCAATCGCTTGAACCACTCCGTCAATGGATAACGTCGTCGTATCGAGGAAATGGGCATCCTCTGCTTGACGTAAAGGTGCCACCTCACGTTCAGAATCGCGTTTGTCACGAAGCGCAATCTCTTCGATCAGTTGTTCATAGTCGCTCGGGATGCCTTTCGAGACATTTTCTTCATGGCGACGACGGGCACGTTCTTCGACCGAAGCGGTCATGAACACTTTTAAGTCGGCATTTGGTAAGACATGTGTCCCGATATCACGGCCGTCCATGACGACACCGCCTTCTTTAGCCAAATCACGTTGAAGGTCCATCAAAGCATCACGCACTTCAGGTTGACGTGCGACGAAACTGACGTTATTCGTCACTTCGCTTGAGCGAATGACAGATGTCACCTCTTCCTCTCCGTCAAAAACGCGTTGTCCCTCTTCAGACGGGACGAGACGAAGTGACATGTTCTCGATCATCTGAGCAAGTGCAGGTCCGTCCTCGAGCGCAATCCCTTCATTCAAGGCGCGATACGTCACGGCCCGATAGATTGCACCGGTATCGATGTACACATACCCTAATTGTTTCGCAAGCGACTTGGCAATCGTACTTTTCCCGGCACCCGCCGGTCCATCTAAAGCAATTTGTAATGATTTTTTCATACAAAACGGGTATCGAGTGTTCCCGATACCCTCCTCCTCTCGGTCAATAATCCCGAGAACATCATAACAGTTTTTTATCTTGAAGAAAATACAGACCCTGTCCGCTTTCGCGCTTCAAGCTGAACACGGAAGCAGTATCGCAAAATCGTCTCTTGGTCACGAGGGGTCAAATCTTCGAATGCCAAAGAGAGTTCTTGCTTCACTTCCTGCTTATGTACGCGAACAAGGCGGCTCTTAAGACGGAAGTTCTGGGGCGAGCCATGCTCATCCTCAATTCGAAACACGACAATCAGGGACTCATCTACTTCGATTGGAGCGCGGTTGGCGATGATTTTCATCCCCCCAGCAGATATGTCAAGAGATGTCGTTTCGAACGATTCGAAACTTTCCCCATCGGCTGCAAGAACGGTCACTTCAATCATTTCTGGAACACGTAAATATTCACGACGCTGAATCCGTTTGATTTTTTTCTCGTCTGGCAAATTGAACGCATAGCGTAATGTCATTTGGGCATCGCTGATCCGCTTCACGACTTTCGTGTCGAATGCGAACAGCTGATTGTCTCCTTGGAAGAAAAAGACCCGCATGGCCTCCTCTTCATGTAAAAAAAATGTTTTGAGCGTCGTCATGTCACTCGGTGACTCAATCCATACGACTTGATCGGTTATTGCTGCAATCTTCGTTTTCCCCTCTGCACGCCCTTCCACTTCGATTCTCAATTCTTGACCTTCTTTTAACATACTGACTCTTCCCCTTTATTTAAATTGTCGACGATTGGACAAGTTGGCCGCTCGCACGAGTAAAAGTGCCACGGTCCATAAAATGACGATATAAAGCACGGCAGGAAGCTTTTGATTCGGTTCGAGTATCAAAATAAAATCAAACGTTCCATGGATGACCGTCGCAGAAAAGATTGCCATGAACAGCCAGAGCCGTTCGCGTGCCGAATGCTTCGCTCGCCCCAAACAGTACCCCATCACGACAGCGAACAAAGCGTGCCCGCTCACAGGCAGGATCGCTCGCCAAATCGCAATTTCTAATGAATCGTACACCCATAAGTATAAAAAATTCTCTAAAGTCGCAAAGCCTAATGAGCAGGCGACCGCGTAGAGAATCCCGTCGTAGTAATCATCAAAGACTTTATGTATATATATTGTATAATAAATCATAAACCATTTAAAAAACTCTTCAAGCAGGGCAGTGGCGACATACGCCTGCCAAAACGGTCCAGTAAGCACTCCCTCTTCAACGAACGCATATTGGATAAACATGATCGGGAACACGAGAACGGCTCCGGCCACGAAAGAACGAATCACATATCCGAGCGGTTCCGCCTCCAACTCATGGCGTAGATAGAAGTAGGAAAGAAGGGCGAGCCCAGGTGCAACCGCAGACAAGGCGATTGCGATCATGATGCATCTCTCCTTTCTCTCCCTAGCATACACTGAATTGTCTGAAAGAAAAAGTAGAGAACGCCTAGAAAATGGAAATCTTCATAAAAATAATTAGGAGGACACTTATGAATCATTTATTACTGATCCACACCGGCGGTACTATCGCCATGTCACAATCCGGCACAGGACACGTCGAACCGAGCGATGTCAATCCAATCGACGCCACCCTTCCGAAAGCGACGGATATTGCTCACATTACAACAAAGCACTTTTCAAATATCCCGTCACCTCACATGACTCCAGAGAAGATGCTTGAATTGGCACAGTTCATCCAACGTGAACTGACACAAGACACGTATGACGGGGTCGTCATCACGCACGGTACCGATACATTAGAAGAGACGGCTTACTTCTTACAAATCACGCTCGGTGCGCCTGTCCCAATCGTGTTGACAGGTGCGATGCGGTCCTCGAACGAGGTCGGTTCGGACGGGGAATTTAATTTAATCACAGCGCTTCGCGTCGCCAAGAGCGAAGCGGCTCGTGGAAAAGGCGTGCTTGTCGTTTTCAACGGTGAGATCCATTCGGCATTTAACGTGACCAAAACGCACACATCTTCAGTCGACACATTCAAGTCTGTACACTTCGGTAACGTGGGTATGGTCACAAAGGACCACGTACTCATCTATAGCCAACCGGCGACGAGACAGCCGAAAATGATTTCGTCCATTTCAAAACGTGTAGCCGTATTGAAAGTCGTCGCAGGCATGGAACCGGATTTACTCGAATCTGTAATCACGCTTGGATACGACGGACTCGTCCTCGAAGTGTTAGGACAAGGGAATGTTCCGCCGTCCCTCTTATCCGCACTCGAACATTTAGTCAAAGAGATTCCCGTCGTGATCGTCAGCCGTTGCTTCAACGGAATCGTTCAAGATGTTTACGGTTACGATGGGGGTGGCAAACAACTGAAAGAGATGGGTGTCATTTTTTCAAACGGATTGAATTCACAAAAAGCTCGTTTACGACTTCTCGTTGAACTCGAGTCCGGCTCATCCCAGTCAGTCATGGAACATAGTTTTAGTTTCCAGCAATAACCTTGCGCAACTGCGCCCCCTTCCCTACAATGAGCAAAGAGGTGATATTCAGTGAACAAACAAGCAATTATTGTAGGTGCCGGGCCATGTGGCCTCTCGGCCGCCATCGAACTCGAGAAGATTGGAGTCTCTTGTACGGTGATTGAGCGTGGGAACATCGTCGACGCCATCTATCGGTACCCGACGCATCAAACGTTCTTCTCGTCTGCGAGCCTGCTCGAAATCGGAGACATTCCGTTCATATGTAAGGATTTGAAGCCACGTCGTCAAGATGCACTCGTCTATTATCGAGAAGTCGTCACACGTACTGGTTTAAACGTTTACCCGTTCGAAACGGTCGAGTCGGTCGATAAAAAGAATGACCGGTTCGTCGTGACATCGAGACATGAACGACGTGGTGAAACCGTTCGGGAAGCGGACTATGTGATATTGGCAACAGGCTATTATGGTCGCCCTCGTCTGCTTGACGTGCCTGGCGAAACGTTGCCGCACGTCCATCACTATTTCAACGAGGCACATCCTTATTATCGACAACACGTCACGATCATCGGTGGGAAAAATTCCGCTGTCGATGCGGCAATCGAACTCGAAAAGGCCGGTGCCTATGTGACGGTGCTCTATCGAGGTGATTCGTATAGCCCTTCCGTCAAACCATGGGTCCTCCCAAACTTCGACTCACTCGTCCGTCATGAGAAAGTTCGAATGGAGTTTGAGGCGACAATCGAACGCATCACCGATGATGGAGTTTACTACCGTCAACATGGCGAAGAGAAACATGTCTATGCAGATCATGTCTTCGCGATGACCGGTTATCAGCCCGACCACCACCTGTTCGAAAGTGCAGGCATTGCGATCGATGAAGAAAGTGGTATCCCGACGTACGATGAAGAAACGTTTGAAACAAATGTCGAACACCTCTTCATTGCTGGCGTGGTCGCAGCCGGAAACGATGCGAACAAGATCTTCATTGAGAACGGTAGATTCCACGGCAAGGCGATTGCCGAAGCGATCGCAAATCGTATTAACGTATAAAAAAGTTCGGTCAACTTGAGTTGACCGAACTTTTTTTGATTAGACCCACCCACGGAAACGTGAGGCTTCCGCCATTTTGCGTACACCGACCATGTAAGCGGCGAGACGCATATCGACTTTACGGGCCGAAGATGTATTGTATACCGTATTGAACGAGTGAACGAGTACTTTTTCAAGTTTCTCCTCAACTTCTTCTTCCGTCCAATAGTAACCTTGGTTGTTTTGTACCCATTCGAAGTATGACACCGTAACCCCACCACTTGACGCCAACACGTCAGGCACGAGGAGAATTCCACGTTCAGTCAAAATTTTCGTTGCTTCGTTCGTCGTCGGACCGTTGGCCGCCTCGACCACGATCGATGCTTTGATCGCATCCGCATTGTCTTCTGTAATTTGGTTCTCGATCGCAGCCGGAACCAAAATATCACAATCGAGCTCTAACATTTCTTTGTTTGAAATCGTATTTTTAAACAATGTCGAAATCGTACCGAATGAATCGCGACGATCTAACAAGTAAGGGATGTCGAGACCGTTCTCATCATGGATGGCTCCATACGCGTCACTGACTGCAATGACTTTCGCCCCTGCATCGTACATGAATTTAGAAAGGAAACTTCCCGCGTTTCCGAATCCTTGGACGACGACCCGTGCACCTTTCAATTCGATTCCGCGACGGAGTGCCGCTTCACGAATCATGATGGCCACGCCTTTTGCCGTCGCTGTCTCACGACCATGCGATCCACCAAGAACGAGCGGTTTTCCTGTAATGAATCCAGGTGAGTTGAATTCATCGATGCGACTGTATTCATCCATCATCCATGCCATGATTTGTGAGTTTGTGAACACGTCCGGAGCCGGGATATCTTTTGTAGGTCCAACAATTTGACTGATGGCCCGGACGTATCCGCGACTTAAACGTTCGATTTCACGGAAACTCATCTCGCGTGGGTCACAGACGATTCCGCCTTTCCCACCACCGTAAGGCAAGTCGACGATTCCAGCTTTTAAACTCATCCATACTGATAATGCTTTGACTTCTACCTCCGTTACGCTCGGGTGGAACCGAATTCCCCCTTTAGTCGGTCCGACCGCATCATTGTGTTGAGCGCGATAGCCTGTGAAGATCTTCGTTGAGCCATCGTCCATGCGAACAGGGATCCGAACGGTCAGCATGCGAAGCGGTTCTTTTAATAACTCGTACATCTCATCTGGATAGCCGAGTTTATCTAAAGCTTCGTGAATTACCTCTTGTGTCGATTCCAAGATGTTTTTTCGTTTTTGATGACCTTTTTCTTGATCCGTAATCATGAAGGTTTCCTCCCCTAAATTGTCAATTCTCCCCCAAGAATTAACCTCGTATTCGTTTAAAAGTATAGCTGATACGCGTTCAATTTGAAAGGGCTTTTCAAAAATAATGAAAGCGTTTTCTCGATGGATGACGTGATCCAGATGTCTTACTTCGCTACGCGCTCAAGTGCGAGCTCGATAAAGCGTTCCAATAGCTCACCGTACGAGATTCCGACTGTCTTGGCACTATCCGGAAACAGGCTAAGCGGCGTCATGCCCGGTAGCGTATTCGTCTCTAAAATGTAGGCTTTGCCTTCTTCTGAAACGAGGAAGTCAGAGCGCGAATATCCTGAACAACCGAGCGCGCGATGCGCCAGGACTGCCGCCTGTTGAACCTCTGATGTCAAATCGTCCGAGATTTCAGCCGGACAGACATGAATCGAACCACCTTCCGTATACTTCGATTCATAGTCGTAAAATTCATTTTTTGGAATGATTTCAATGACAGGAAGAGCCTCTTCTTTCCCGAAGTTCCCGATGACGGGAACTGTCAGCTCTTTCCCTTTGATGTACTGTTCAACAAGTACCGCTGAATCACAAGCAAACGCCTTTTCAATTCCTTCACGTAACATCGCTTCGTCCATGGCAATCGTCAGACCGTTCGACGATCCTTCCTGCGCTGGTTTGACGACACATGGGAATTCCATCCCCCACTCAGCGACTTTTGCATCGATCGATTCCCGTGACTCGATTAAGACGTCACGCGCGACGCGGATCCCGGATGCCGCGAAGATGATCTTCGCTCTCGCCTTGTCCATCGCCAGTGCAGATGCCAAGACACCTGATCCCGTGTAAGGAATCCCAGCCATTTCTAATAACGATTGCACACGACCATCTTCACCATACTTCCCGTGCAACGCACTGACGACAACATCGACGTCCAGCGTTAATAACTCGTTTGCACGTTCCGGATGAAAGTCAATGGACGTGACCTCATGACCACGTTCCGTCAACGCTTCTATCATTCCTTGCCCGCTCGTGAGGGATACCTCTCGTTCTCCTGACACTCCACCATATAAAACAGCGACTTTCATTCCAATCTCTCCTTCAACTAACTACTGAAAATTCAAGTCTAATCATAACACGGACATCCTAAAAACAATAGAAACAGAAAAGTAAAAAAAGCCGTACTCATGCGAATGCATCGTACAGCTCTTTCACGGCTTGTTCAGTTTGAATCGTCTTTCCGTATTCCATCATAACGTACGGGCTGACCGTAGTCGTCTTGCCGTACTCGGACAAAATGGCCGCGAGTCGTTCTTCTACCTGCGAAGGAAGCACCTCAACGAAGTGAAGATAGTAACGACCGTTGTAATGATAAAGCGTCCCACCCTGCTCGGTTTCATGTATATGCGGGAACAGACGAATCGAGGCGTTGATCACATCTTCAATGTCATCGAACTGATAAATCAAATGATGGATCACGTCAATCGTCAATCGAATCTCGACCTGTTCGACATCGAGCTCAGCAATCGCTTCACCTTTTTGAACATCGATGACGAGTCCATCGCGAGGAAACATTGTCACATTCAAATCAACCGCTCCTTGCGGTGAAAATCCGTACTCACTTTCTGCTGTTTCAAGAAGTTCTTTCCACAGCTGCTGACCGTTTTCCCCCACGATCGTATCGATGGCGATTCCACGTAACGAGAGCTCATTCGCAGTCACATATACACGAAGATGTTCTTTTGTTTGTTTTTCAAATCTCAATCGAAAACCTCCAGTGAATAGTCAATCCTAATAATAAGCTACTCCCGTTTTCATCCCGTGTCAAATAGTTGATAACCATTTTGTCCACTCTTCAGGAGTGTCGCCAAGAAATGACCCATTGAATCGACCTCTCTCCAGGCTGACCGCATATCCACCTGTACCAATTTTTAAGTCAGGATGCTCGTTTTGAATATAATCCATCGCCTCTAACAAGTTCGGAATATGCTCAGTCAACGTACATGCGAAGATGAGACAAGACGTGTCGATATCATGTAACGCTTTACTCAAATCTTCTTTCGGGAAACCCGCTCCCAAAAAGATGACGTCGTATCCATGTTGACGCAAATAGAGCGTGACAAACAATAATCCGATCTCATGCATCTCCCCAGGTGCACAGACACAAGTGATACGTGGCAGGAAGGGGTTCATCGGCATCTGAAGGGACAGCGTCGAAAGTCGCGCTCGTAAAAATGCCGTGGCGAAATGCTCGTGGGCAATAGTAATCGAGCCATTCTCCCATCGTGAACCGATTTCCATGAGCAGTGGCCCAATCACATCCTTCGTCACTTTTTCAAAACTGAACGTATTAAACGCACGATTGATCAAATCATGAGCTGTCCGTTCATCAAATGAGAGCAACGCATGGAGCAGCCCGTCTTTCAATTCTTCATCGTATAGTTTGGCCGTTGTCGGTTCTGGTTCAGGCGCTTGATGAAGTTGTTGAATGGCTTGTGAGACAGAAAGCCCTTCTTTCTGCTTGTTCACGACCCATTTGATTTTTTCAACATCCTGATCTGAATACAGGCGGTGACCGGATTCCGTTCGGCTCGGCACGATAAACTGATAGCGACGTTCCCAAGCGCGAATGGTCGTCGGATTGACGCCTGTCAAGGTCGCCACGGTCTTGATGGAGTATTTCGGCATCTCCGCCCTCCTCTCTTACTCGATCTTATGATATAAGTATATCCTCAACGCAAGAGGTTTACCCCTTTTATTGTGCAATCGAGAATTTTTTAAGAATAAAAAAAGATGCGAACTCTGTTCGCACCTAGTTTAAAATATGGCGTGTCGCCCGATATATATGAAAATGAGAATAATCGCTAGCATGGCGAAGGTTAATGTCATCGCCAACGGGCGCTTCATCCAGTTATCATTTAACTTCCTCTTCCGTTCGCCCTCTTGCCTCTCAGCTCGAGACGGCAACGTGTCCGCCAATTGCTCGCGTAAAGAATCCGCCTGATTCCGATGTCGCAACGTATGCCCTCCTTTACCTTTTTTATCATTTTACTATGATATTATTCAAAGGAAAAGATTTGCGTCAACCGAATTTTCCATTCTGTCACATTTTTTCGGACGATTTGCGGTGTATCCGGGAACGGAATCGGCCCACAAACATCACAGCATTCTTCTTGGTCGACCGTTTGTTCGGAAAAATAACGAAGCAAGTAATCGCGTCGGCATGTCCGGATGAGGGCATAATCCATCATCTGTCCGAGTTGACGATACCGATCACGCTTTCTTTCCTTTACCCAATCGAGTGCTTCTTGAAGCGAACGTTCTGTCAACAATTGCTTCAGCAGGAGAAACTTCGGGTCTTCTTCATTCATGCGTAACAACCTTGGTAGTTGCGCGAACGACGTCCCGTTCTCACGTTCAAAATAGGCTAGTCGCATGTCCTCGTCTTTCGGGTACTGTCCGTCGATTAAAAATTGCTGGATGCGTTCGTCGCCATCGGCATATAGAAGGACCGCGAATGCGGGTTGTCCGTCACGCCCCGCTCGTCCGATTTCCTGCATGTATGCCTCGACTGTTGCCGGCAACTGAAAATGAACGACAGAACGGACGTTGTCTTTGTTCACACCCATCCCGAACGCACTCGTGCATACCATGACCGACACTTCGTCCCGTAAAAACTGGGACTGCACGAGTCGCCTGTCTTCCGTAGACATGCCTCCATGGTAAAACAATGCATCCTCTAGCTCAAAGGCTAACGCCTCTGCCTCGCGACGGGTCGCCGTGTAAACGACTGCAGGTTTGGGAATCTCTTGAATCAACTCTTTCAATCGCTCAAGTTTCTTCTCTTTTTCCAACCGTTCAACCAACAATCGGATTTCCGGACGATTGGCAGAGTGGACGAATTGTTCAGGTGAGAACAGTGCCAGCTTTTCAATGATGTCCTGTTTCACGCCTTCTGGCGCCGTCGCCGTGACCGCCATACACTGGGGGCTCCCAATCTGTTTTCGCAACTCACCTAAACGCGCATACTCAGGACGGAACTCATGCCCCCATTGTGAGATACAGTGCGCCTCGTCAATGACGAGCATTTGAATTTTCACATTCGCCAGAGCACGCGTCACATAAGGAACGGCCAATTGTTCGGGTGAAAGATATAAAAAACGGTAACGTTTCAAATGGTTGATGATGTCCTGCTTCTCTTCAGCCGATTCCATCGACGTCAAACGAGCGACACCACGCTCTCCCCGTTCTCGTATATGCAGCATCTGGTCCTCAATGAGTGAGAGTAATGGCGAGACAATCACCGTGAGCCCTTGATTTTTAATATAAGAAGGAAGTTGGAACGTCAGCGATTTTCCCGCCCCCGTCGGCATGACGGCCAATACATCCTGCCCTTCGATCACGGCATGTATGATGTCGTGTTGCCCAGGACGAAACGATTCATACCCGAACACTCGTTTTAATGTCGCTTCATACAAAACTCTCACCTCGTTTCAGTCTGGCGAAGACAAGTCGAATTTGAAAATAACTGACACGTCCCATTTTCTCAAATACCGGTTTCAACGCCCAGCTATCCGGATGCCGCAACTCTTCAATCGTGACCACATCCTCCATCGGTACAAATTGTTCGAGCGGGAAGACTTCTAAATACATCGCCATCTCGACGACATGGTCTTCAATCGTACTCGTACGTAAACGCCGTTTCGCTTGAACCTGTTGGAACGTGTATCCCTTTAAGAACAACTCATATGACTCACGTGCTGAATAGGTCATCCGGTCCGTCGATAAGCCGTACGTAAATCCCCGTAGTTTGGCATCATCCGGCAAGACCATTAACAGTTCGTTCCATCCGGCCAAAAAATACAAACGAGCCGTCTCGGCATCAACATGAAGCAGGCTGGCGATTTGTTCGTACGTCAGACCCGTCTCAAACGCTCCTGTGAATCGATAGACGACGGCCGTCGCATATGGGTCCCCGATTTGTTCAAGTGCTTGTTCAATCTCTTGATGAAACGTTCGCATGAGCGCTTTCCAATCCCGATCAAGATGTAACAACTGCTTGACCCATTGCTCTGCTGGACGATCGGCTTGTACCGGATAGAATGTCCGGGCATGTTCTTTTGACATGAACGTCTGCACGAACAAACTCAAGCGTTTCCACGTGGTCGCGTTAAAATCACGGCGTTCCCCGCCCAACCGATTGAATAGTTGCTCGACCGATTCTGGTGAAGCCAGCATTTCTCCCGCCTCTGTCAATCTGAATCGTTTACGGTCGAGCCATCCTCGTTTCTCAAGTTGTTTCAGGACAGATTCATACGAATAAGTCGTTTGTGGAAACTGTCCAAAAAGAGGCTCTAAGTCATAAAAAAATGCGTCCTGTAGCGTCGTGGCCGAGCGCTTCCCATTCAGGACATGGTAGAGACTTCGCTCACTCCGTTCTCCATTTAATCGTTTAATGGCCAGCAGAAGAACTCCATCCGCTAAATGAACCAAATCGTCACTTCCTTAAAAAAATCATTATCCTACCAAAAAGACGCTCGTTTCCTCATTGAAATAATTGGGTATGTAGACTACAATTACTCATAGTCAGTAGAATGATTTCTAAGAGAAACGAACCGTTTGGAGGGTTATTATCATGGCAAAATTTACAATCGTCGATAAAGATACATGTATCGCATGCGGAGCTTGCGGCGCAGCAGCACCAGATATTTACGATTATGATGATGAAGGTCTTGCGTTCAACTTGATGGATGACAACACAGGTACTGTTGAAATCCCAGATGAGCTATACGAAGACATGATGGATGCATTCGAGGGCTGTCCGACAGACTCGATCAAAGTAGCGGACGAGTCGTTTGACGGCGACGCTTTAAAATTCGAATAATCGTGAAAGACATATCGGTCCTGTGACTGATATGTCTTTTTTGTGTTTTCGCATGTAACCGAGTCTAATCATGACATCTCTAGACAAGTATATCAAAAAAGGTTGTTTGGCTTAAGCACCAAACAACCTAGACGAAATGGACATATGTCCTATCTCGAATTAACGTTTCCCTTTAATATATGGGATACCGACTGACTTCGGCGCATCCGCACGACCAACGAGTCCAGCGAGAGCGAGAATCGTGAGGGCGTATGGTGCAATCAAGAGCAAGAGTTGCGGCACGTTATTGATGACCGGCAAGTTGCTTCCGATGATCGAGAGGGCTTGAGCGAATCCAAAGAACAATCCGGCACCAAGCGCACCGAGCGGATTCCATTTACCGAAAATCATTGCGGCAATCGCCAAGAACCCTTGACCAACGATGGTCGTTCCGCTGAAGTTCGTCGTGACCGTCACAGCATAAACCGCTCCGGCAAGACCACCAAACGCACCAGACAGCATGACGCCCATGAAGCGCATTTTCGTGACGTTGATTCCCATCGTATCAGCCGCCATCGGATGTTCTCCGACCGAACGAAGACGAAGTCCAAACGGCGTCTTGAAGATGACGAACCACACAACGAACGCCAAGGCGATCGCAACGAACGACGTGTATTGGACGTTGATAAAGAACATCTTCAACACGGGAATATCGGATAAAAAGGGTACATTTTCTTTTGCGATCCGGTACTCGATAAAGTCGGTCTGTCCTTTGTTGTAAAGAACACGTACGACGAAGATGGCGAGACCGATAGCGAGCATGTTGATCGCCACCCCGAGAACCGTCTGATCCGCACGCCAAAGGATGGCAGGAACGGCCAAGAAGAGGGAGAACAACGCGCCGACGACCATGGCGACAAGCAAGGCAATCCATGGGCTAGAGGCACCAACACCTAAATCAGTCAAGGTGAGCGTCGTGATGATTCCTGTCGCGGCACCGATGACCATGATTCCTTCAAGGGCGATGTTGACGACACCAGAACGTTCACTGAAGATTCCACCAAGTGCTGCGATAATGAGTGGAGTCGCATAGGCAAGCGCAACCGGTACGACGATATAAAGGACTTCTAAGAAGTTCATTTTTTCTCCACTCCTTTCTTACGATTTCCTTTAAGTTTCTCAACGACATAGTTGATCGCATATCCAGACGCTACAAAGATGACGATGGCTGCGATGATGACTTTGACGAGCTCAGATGGTACGTTCGCACCGAGCTGCATTGCCAATCCACCGATGTTCAACCCTGCGAAGAGAATCGCTGCTAAAATGACTCCGATCGCAGTGTTCGCACCAAGAAGGGCGACGGCAATCCCGTCAAATCCGACACCAGTGAACGATGCCGAGAGGGTCATACTGCCGAATGTTCCGAGACCTTCCATCGCACCAGCGAGACCGGCGAACATACCAGAGATGACGAACGATAGGACGATGTTACGGTTGACGCTCATCCCTGCGTATTGTGATGCATGTTTGTTGAATCCGACGGCACGTAACTCATAACCGAGTGTCGTACGTTGAAGGATATAGTAGTACACGATTGCCGCAAGTACTGCGACAAGCACACCCCAGTGAAGACGTGAATACGTCGTCAACTCTTGGAGCCATGGCGAGGCGAGAGACGCCGAGTCGTTGATTGACTCTGTACGCTCGTTCGTTACGCCGATAACGCTACGCAATATCGCGTTCGTCGTGTATAGCGCGATATAGTTCATCATGATTGACGTGATGACTTCATGCACGTAAAACTTCGCTTTCAAGAATCCAGGAACGAACGCCCAAATCGCAGCTGCGACCATTGCCGCGAGGAGCGCGAGCGGTAAATGGATGAACATCGGTAAGTCGAAGTTAATCCCTACATAAACGGCTGCGACCCAGCCGATCAACACTTGTCCTTCTACCCCGATGTTGAATAGTCCTGTACGGAAGGCGAATGCAACCGCAAGACCCGAGAAGATGAGCGGGGCTGCAGCACGTAATGTTTCACCGACGGCATACGGACTACCAAACATTCCTTCAAATAACGAGATAAACCCTTGAACCGGGTCGTACCCACCAATCAACATGACGATAGCCCCGACGAGTAGTCCTAAAATGATGGATAGGAATGGAATGAGAAGTTGGTTTAAACTTAATTTTTTCATTCTGTTTCGTCCCCTCTCTGACCGCCGGCCATCAAGAAGCCTAGCTCTTGCTCCGTCGTCTCTTTCGGATCACGAATCCCTACAATTTTTCCTTCGTAGAGAACAGCGATACGGTCGGATACGTGTAAAATCTCATCAAGTTCAAACGAGATGAGTAAGACGGCGCGTCCTTTTTCACGTTCTTTAATAAGCTGCTCGTGAATAAATTCAATCGCACCTACGTCGAGACCACGAGTCGGTTGAGCGGCGATGAGTAAGTCTGGTGAGCGATCGACTTCACGTGCAATGATTGCTTTCTGTTGGTTCCCTCCCGAGAGAGCACGCGCTGGAACATCAATTGATGGAGTTCGGACGTCAAACTTCTCAATCAACGCCTTCGCCTTCTCAGCCACAGCTTTATAGTTCATGAGACCTCGTTTCGAGAACGGTTCTTTATAGTACGTTTGAAGTACCATGTTGTCACGAATCGAGTAGTCAAGAACAAGTCCGTGTTTATGACGATCTTGCGGGATGTGTCCGATCCCTGCCTCGGTCATCTTACGCGGCGTGTGTCCTGTGACATCTTTTCCGTTGAGCAACACTTTACCAGACTCCGGCTTTTTCAAACCTGAAATGGCTTCAATCAACTCCGTCTGACCATTCCCGTCAATTCCGGCAATTCCAAGTACTTCTCCAGCACGAATCTGTAAATCCAATCCTTCAACGACTTTCAAACCGCGACCATCTTTGACGACGAGGTTTTGAACGTCGAGAACGACTTGTTGTGGATCGGCTTTCGAATATTCTGCATCAAAGTTTACTTCGCGACCAACCATCATTTCAGCTAAACTGTCTTCATTTACCGTCTCGTCGACCTCGACCGTTCCAATGTAGCGTCCACGACGAATGACAGTACAGCGGTCCGCAACTTGCATGATTTCCTTCAGCTTGTGCGTAATCAAGATGATCGACTTACCTTCAGCAATCAGACGTTTCATAATTTGGATAAGTTCTTGAATCTCTTGTGGTGTCAACACTGCCGTCGGTTCATCAAAAATCAGAATATCTGCTCCACGATAGAGCGTCTTCAAGATTTCAACACGTTGTTGCATGCCGACTGAAATATCTTCAATCTTCGCATCAGGATCGATTTTAAGTCCGTATTGCTCTGAAATGTCCATGACCTTCTTCCGAGCTGTGGCGCGATCAATTGTGACCCCACTCTTCGGTTCGAGACCCAGAATGATGTTTTCAGTGACTGTGAATTTTTCAACCAACATAAAGTGTTGGTGGACCATTCCAATTCCAAGTTCGTTGGCGATGTTCGGATTTTCAATATCCACTTTCTTTCCGTGTACGCGAATCTCTCCACCTTCAGGCTGATAGAGACCAAATAACACGTTCATGAGCGTTGATTTCCCGGCCCCGTTTTCTCCTAAAAGCGCATGGATTTCACCTTTACGCAATTGGAGTGTGATATTGTCGTTCGCGACGAACGTACCGAACTCTTTGCGAATATTTAGCATTTCAATTACATATTCCAAGGAAGTTCACCCCTAACTTTAAGTAAAGGGAGACCACGTGGGTCCCCCCTATACTAAAATGAATTATTTTACGTTTTTCATGAACTCTTCGAACTCAGCGTCAGTTGCTGGTGCAACAACATCACCATCGATGATTTGTTGACGATACTCATCAACTTTAGTGAGCACGTCTGCAGCAACGTTTTCTTCAGAAGTTGGTGCGATTCCTACACCTTCATCTTTAAGTGAGAATTCAACCACTTCACCAGCTGGGAACTTACCGTCCATTGCCATTTTCGACACTTCGAGTGTCGCTGTATCTACACGTTTAACCATTGACGTAAGAGTAACGTTCTCTGGAAGACCTTCTTCGTACTGGTCACGGTCAACCCCGATGACCCAAACTTCTTCACCGTTTTTCTTACGGTTTTTCGCTTCAGTGAATACACCTACACCTGTACCACCAGCTGCATGATAGATGATATCAGATCCTGATCCATACATACCTGACGCAATTGCAGTTCCTTTTTCAGCTGAGTTGAAGTCTTCAGCATATTTTACGTCGATTGTCGCATCAGGGTTTACAGCCATTACACCAGCTTTAAATCCATTTTCAAACTTCTTGATTAAGTCTGATTCTACTCCACCGATGAAACCAACTTTATCAGTCGTCGTTGTAAGACCAGCTACTACACCTACGAGGAATGAACCTTCTTGTTCCTTAAACGTGATTGAAGCAACGTTCGGTGCATCTACAACCGAGTCAACGATTGCAAAGTTGTTATCAGGGAATTGTTCTGCAACTTTTCCAATATCCTCTGCCATCAAGAAACCGATTCCGTAGATCAAATCAAATTGATCACGTGCCAATTGTTGCAAGTTAGGCTGATAGTCTGCTTGTTTTGCTGATTGAAGATATTTGTATCCTTCGTTTTCAGTTAAGCTATTTTCTTCACCAAACTTTTTCAAACCTTCCCAAGCTGATTGGTTGAATGACTTGTCATCAACACCACCAGTATCCGTGACCATTGCAACTTTGAAGTCGCTACCTTCTCCGCCTTCACCGTTTGAAGATGAGCCTTCGTTGTCATCTCCACCGCATGCTGCGAGTACTGTAGAGAGTGTGAGTCCTGCTGCTAAAGCTGAGAGAATCGTTTTCTTTTTGTTCATCATCGTCGTGTTTCCCCTTTCGGTTCATAACAATTTTTGTTGTCATGTTATCAGTAGTCTTTACACCGGTATAAGAAAGCGCTTTCACGCTATTACCCAAAAATAACTCTTCCGTCCAGAAACTGCTCGTTTAAACTCGTTTACGTACGACATGGAAGTCGAATCGATCAGCACGGAAAAAGTTGGCCGAATCGAGTAATGGTAAATCACTCTCATCATAATGCAATTGTTTTAAAGCGAGTAACGGTTGGTCCGTCTGAAGTTGTGACGAGATTTCAGCGCTGACACTCGGTTCGATGTGCGTGATCGCATAAGCGACTCGACGTCCTACCTCTTTTTCGAGAGAATCAAACAGAGATTTCCCTTCAGTCAATGCCTCAGGATTCGAGACGAGATGGGCCGGCACTTTATCGACACAATACACAACCGGTGTGTCGTCCGCATATCGAATTCGTACAATTCGATAAATCGGTG
Organism: Exiguobacterium sp. s181; assembly: GCF_018617125.1. GTDB lineage: Bacteria > Bacillota > Bacilli > Exiguobacteriales > Exiguobacteriaceae > Exiguobacterium > Exiguobacterium profundum. The sequence continues at coordinate 572,539 of NZ_JACSJM010000002.1, read as the reverse complement.
AGTTCGGCTCAATCTTGAGACGCTCGGCTTCTCTCTCTGTTGCCAACACTTTCTCGGCCACCAATACTTTCGTTCCTGGTGTCATCTTTGCTCGTGTGATCATGTCAGTGACACTGAACAATTCCTCAATTCCTGACGTGAATGGCGGTTTAGAACTGATAAATGTTCCTACCCCATGCTTTCGCACGACAAATTTCTCATCTTCGAGAATCCGGAGCGCTTCGCGAAGTGTCGCTCGACTGACTCCAAGTTGCTTCGAAAGTTCAAATTCTGAAGGTAACTTCTCCCCTTCACGATAGACACCAGCGTCGATATCTTGCTTAATTTTCTCAATCACTCGAAGATAGAGCAATCGATGATCGAGCTTAATCGACATTGGCCTCACCACCTTTAATTTACTTACCAGTGCTCAGACATCTGACGTATGAATGTCCTTGCCAATATTAAGTATAGGGATTCGAGAATTAGAACGCAATAGTTTTTGTTCGGAATCAAGGAAATATTTTTTCGGAACATGCCGAACCGTACCTTTGAGTCCAATTTACTCATTTTCATCCCCATTGAAAAACTTTTGTAAAATGTAAACGTTATTAAAAAATGTAAGCGTTTCAGTAGTTTTTAAAAGTATGTACTAATTCAGTATATAGGACATATGTGCTATATTACATTTATATTATAGCGAACATCTAAGGATAGAGCGAATATTTCTATATTGTATAAATTGCATTAAAAAACGAACGATTATATATACTGATATATAATCGTTCGTTTTTATTATTATTCTGTTTGCTCTTGAATGAGTACTTTCCTCGGTTTCGAACCTTCTGATGGACCGACATACCCGGCTTCCTCAAGTGAGTCAATCAAACGGGCGGCACGATTATACCCGATTCGGAATCTGCGTTGAATCATCGAAGTTGATGCCGTTTCTTGTGTCATGACGAATTGCACGACTTCTCCGAACAATGAATCATCCGAATCAATCGTCGTCACTTCCTCTTCTTTTGGCATCATCGCTTCCACATATTGCGCACGTTGTTGCGCGATGACATGATTGACGACCGTCTCGACTTCTTGATCGGAGACGAATGCACCTTGTACACGGACCGGCTTGTTCATTCCGTTTGCAAGCATCAACATGTCACCGCGTCCAAGCAACTTTTCCGCCCCGCCACCATCAAGGATGGTCCTTGAATCGGTTTGAGAAGAGACGGCAAAGGCGATGCGGGACGGAATGTTCGCCTTGATGACTCCTGTGATGACGTCGACAGATGGGCGCTGTGTCGCGAGGACCATATGAATACCCGCAGCCCGTGCCATTTGTGCAAGTCGCATGATGGCATCTTCGACATCATTTGATGCCACCATCATCAAGTCCGCCAATTCATCGACGATTACGACGATGAACGGTAAACGTTTCGCATCCTCGTCATCCGACTGATCGACGAGTTCATTGTAACCTTCGATATTGCGAACTCCATATCGACTAAACAGTTCATACCGCCGTTCCATTTCTGCGACGACCTGCTTCAGTGCCTGGGCGGCTTTTTTCGGATCCGTGACGACCGGTGTCAACAGGTGTGGCACTCCGTTATAGACGTTCAACTCGACCATCTTCGGATCAATCATCATGAGTCGGACCTCATCCGGACGAGAACGCATCAAGAGTGACACGATCATGCCGTTGATACAGACAGATTTACCTGATCCTGTCGATCCTGCAACAAGCAAATGCGGCATTTTATTGAGAGAGATCCCAACCGTCTCGCCACTGATACTCCGACCGAGTGCGACGAGTAACTTCGAGTCATCTTGTTTCACCGGCTCCGCTTCCAGTACTTCACGTAAGCATACCGGTGCGACCTCCTGGTTCGGCACTTCAATACCAATAGCGGCTTTACCCGGAATCGGAGCTTCAATCCGAATATCTTTTGCAGCGAGCGCCAATGCCAAATCATCACTTAATGAGGTGATGCGACTGACTTTCACACCGATATCCGGTTGTAGTTCATATTTTGTGACGGTTGGACCAAGGTGAATCTTTAATACTTTGACACCGACCCCGAATGACTTAAGCGTCTTTACAAGTTTGGATGCATTTTCTTTCAATCGTGCATTCTCACCAGACAAATCCGTAATGACGGGCTCTTTCAAATTCGAGAATGGCGGAAGCTCGTATGTATCCGAGACATCTTGGGCCGCAGTCATCATCATCTCCTCGGTCGTGATTGTGGAATCGACTTCCGAAGAATCCGTTCGAGGTTGATCTTCCGTCTCTCTTTTTTCTGCTACGACTTTCTCACTAAACCCGACGATTGGAATGTCTTGCATCGTGACCACATCTGACTCTACTTCCGCGTCCGGCTGCGTTTCCTCTTGTTTTGGACGAGGTGACGTTTTGCGCGTTCGTTTCGTCTCTAGCTGCTTTTCCACTTTCGGTCTGGCTTGCCATTCTTTTCTGACGGCCGTGACGGATTCCTGCATTCGATGATAGAGCGTCCCCCAAATCGTCGGGGCATAGAGCGAGACACCGACAAGGAAGCAGACGATTCCTAAGAAGACAATCCCGAAGTCAGAGAATAAATATTGGTTCAAGTTATAAAGAGTGCCATTGATGCCACCCCTCGCCTCTCCCCAAAGTAAGTCTCCAAATAGTAAGAACGAGGCGAGCATTGCGAATAGTCCCGCTCGTCGCATCGGCTTCATCGGAGTGAGTACGATCCATAACAAGACTGCCATCATCAAGTAAGTGAGCGCACCCCATCCTCCGAAAAGATAGACAGATAAATCGGACAACTGTTGTCCGATCCACCCTAAATCAAATAAGGCAAATACGAATGCGACGATGGCGAGGACAAAGATGCCCCACCCATATGTACGTGGCGCAATCGGTTGTTTTTTACGGTTCCTCGTATTTCGCGTCGCTGGCCGCTTTCGCTTTACGGGAGTCTTTCTTGTTTTTTGAGCCACATCAGTTCCTCCTAAAAAAAGAAGGCAAAAGTCAGATGACTTTTGCCTCACTCTCATTCCATTAAATCTCCATGATGATCGGCAAGATCATCGGACGACGTTTCGTCTGCTCGAATAAGAAGACGCTCAGTCGCTCGCGGATATTTGATTTCAATTCGGTCCAATCACTGCCAGCCTGCAGACTCTTTTCAATCTGTTTCGTGACAATACGGTTTGCCTCTGAAATCATCTCCTCCGATTCACGCATATATACGAAACCACGTGAGATGAGTTCAGGTCCTGAAATCAATTTCTTCTGTTTCCGATTCAACGTGACCACGCAGAGAACAACTCCATCTTGTGACAACAATCGACGGTCCCGTAAGACGATGTTTCCAACGTCCCCGACGCCGATTCCGTCAATCAAGACATTTCCTGCAGGAACTTTTCGGCTCATGCGGGCTTTTCGACCCGTGAACTCGACGACGTCACCTTTTTCAACGATGAAGATATTGTTCGGTTTGACACCCACTTGTTCAGCGAGTTTCGAGTGTGCCATCTGCATGCGGTATTCCCCGTGAATCGGTAAGAAGTACTTCGGTTTAACGAGGTTGAGCATCAGCTTCAATTCTTCTGCCGATCCGTGTCCAGATACGTGCACTTTACGTTGGTTGTAAATGACGTTCGCACCTGAACGGAACAACAAATCAATCGTTTTAGAAACAGACTTCTCATTCCCTGGAATCGGTGTCGCCGCGATGACGACCGTGTCATTCAATCGAATGTTGACTTGCTTGTGGGCATTACGAGCCATACGAGTCAATGCCGCCATCGGCTCTCCTTGCGAACCTGTCGTTAAAATGACGACTTTATTATCCGGTAGACGGTTTACTTGCGACAACTCGACGAGTGTCTTCGCCTTGAAACGTAAGTAGTTTAGTTTCTGTGCAACTTCGACGATGTTGACCATGCTACGACCAACGACCGCGACTTTACGATCATTCGCTTCCGCTGCTGCGAATACTTGTTGCAAGCGATGGACGTTCGAGGCGAATGATGCCACGATAACCCGACCTTCCGCTTGATAAATGACATCGTTCAATTCAGCTCCGACGATTGACTCTGAACCGGTTTGCCCCGGTCGCTCGGCGTTCGTCGAGTCGGAAAGAAGCGCAAGTACGCCACGTTGTCCGATTGCCGCTAATTTATTGAAGTCGGATTGTTTACCATCGACAGGCGTGTAATCAAACTTGAAATCTCCGGTATGGACGATCGCACCTTGAGACGTTTGAATACAGACGCCGACACAGTCGGGAATCGAGTGATTGACGCGGAAAAACGTGATGAAATGATCAGCGATAGTCAATTTCGTTTTGGCATCAATCATGCGAAGGTCGACTTCTTTCAACAAACCGGCCTCTTTTAATTTCAATTCAATCAACCCGAGGGTCAATTTCGTCCCGTATACTGGAACGTGCTTCAAGTCGCGTAAGACGTAGCTAAGTCCACCGATATGGTCTTCGTGACCATGGGTGATGAAAATCGCCCGTACACGATCTTTATTTTCTTTTAAGTATGTGATGTCTGGGATGACGATATCAATCCCGAGCATCTCATCGCCTGGAAACATTAGACCGGCATCGATGACGAAGATGTCGTCGTCTAGTTCCACGACGTACATGTTCTTCCCGATTTCGCCTACGCCTCCAAGCGCAAAGACGCTAATATTCTCTGTCTTCTTTTTTGACACTAACAAAAACCTCCTAAATGATTCATATTCTGTTTCGTCCCCTTATCGCTACTGAATATTGTAGCGGAAAACGGCTTCATTGCCAACATTTCCGTCTAATCTAATAGAGGTTTTAGTGCATCGGCAAGCGGTGCCGTCTCTTTTTCGTCAGGTCGTTTCCCTGCAACAAGTTGACGAATCGACAAGCCGAAGTCCATTTGGAGGTGAGGATAGTCCGGGAATGAGTTCCAGTCTCCGCCCCATTCAAAGCCGAGCGCCTTTCCTAACTCCCCGAGTTCTTGCCAGTCAGGAATGTCATTCCGATTACGATCCGTATTCAGGTCATAGTCGGTCTTGTTGTTATGGATGATAACGAAATCGACAGCAAGACCATAGTTATGATAGCTCTGACCCGCCTTCGCATTGGTCACCACTTGCCCGGGTTCAGACCGCCCTTGCGCATAAAGCGCATTCTGTTCCTTGGCAGAACGGTATCCTGAAGTGAGGCGCACTTCGAGGTCTAGACAAGAATGGGCCAATCGAATGAACGATTCTCCTCGATTGGCGACTAACGGATGCAACCGATCAAAATCAATCTTCGTCCTTACCAAGATCGCATCCTCTTTCTCCACGTCCCGCACACACATATCCGCTTCGAACGTCGGCTCGTCTACCCAAGGCACCGGTTCCGGTTGCATATAAAAGTAAGCGAGCGTAATGCCAATCAGAAAGGCGACCATCGCAAGAGATAACACGCCTGTCCATCTCATCTTCTTAACCGTTTACGCAGTCCTTTTAAGAGTGGCAACCCTTTTTCGAGTGCCATATACAAAGGACGATTCAAGACGAGGTCGAATTCCCCGACCTTTTCAATCATGTCGCTTCCCCATCCCGATTTGAATGCGTAAAGACCAGCATATTCATCATCCGGGTCCGTACTTCCTGATACCCCGCCGAAGTCGTATCGCTCGGCGCCACTCGCTTTGGCCGCCTGCATCATCGTCCATTGCATCAAGTGGTTCGGCATAAATTCACGGAATTCATTTGACGAGGCTCCGTATAAGTAATAAGAGCGCCGTCCTGCGAGTGTCAACAGACCACCTGATAAGACGAGCCCGTTCGGATAGGTCTGATCGAGTTCGACGAGCTCAGGGAGGGCTTGCTCCGCTTTTTGAATTTGTGCCTCCGTCTGTTCCTTGCGGTTCAAAAGGCTGTTACGTTTCTTTTCAATCGTTTCTTTCTCAAGGCCCCGTTCAATCTTCGCCAACTCTTTCTTCGCTTTTTCTAGCGTCGCCTGTTGCTGTTCGAGTGCGATTTTCGGTTCGAGCGTTGTCAAGAAGAGACGGGCATCGTTCGGTTGCAGACAATCGTATAGGTTCTCAAAATAATCGAGCCCTCGCGTAGCGAATCCGTCACGCTCCCCTGTCACTTTCATCAAATCGGCGAACGTTTTGAGTCCGTCACGACCGACCTCTTTGCAGACGATTCCTTTTTTCTCCGCGAGACGGACATTGTAGCGGAACTTATGATGGAATTTCGCAAAAATATCCTTCTCACTCGGGCGCAAATCCGTTTCCATTGTAAAACGAGGTTGGGCGTAGTCAAAGCCACCGCCGTATCCCTTATGTTTAAACCCGATGGCAGCCATTTCGGTCAATAGTCCTGGCAATTCATCGCGGTCGATGTTTGGATCAATTTTTACGACGATGGCTTTATGTGCCGTCGCGACACGCGTCGCTTCTTTCACGAGCGCCTGTAGCGATGCCAAGTCGTCGTAGTCCACGACAAACCCGCGTGGGGCATAGCACAATGTGTATGGTAATTTCGGGACACGTTTGAATAAAAGTAAAGCGACACCGGACGTCACACCGTCTTGCGCGACCGCTACACGTTCTGACGTCCAACCATTTTGGCGCTTCACATCTCCCCAACTCGATAGTTGCAACAAATCCCCACGGTCGTGTGTTTTGACGAAGTCGTCATGCTCTTTTTCTGTCAACGTAATTGGTTGTACTGCCATAAATCATGCTTCCTCCGTATTCAAAATGGTCGCTCGAACGATTGCCTCTTCATCGAGCGGCAATTTTTCATTTCCGATAATTTGATACTTCTCGTGCCCTTTCCCTGCTAACACGATGATGTTGTCCGGTTTCGCTAGACGGGCCGCATAACGGACCGCTTCTTCTCGATCCCCGATTTCAACAAAGTTGTCGTGAGTCATCCCGGCTGCAATCCCTTTTGTAATGGATTCATACGCTTCGAATCGCGGATCATCCGTCGTAATGATGACGGTACCGGCATAAGTCGACGCCATCTCACCCATTGCAGGACGTTTTGTGACGTCACGGTTCCCACCTGTCCCAATCAAAAAGATAATATTCTCTTTCGGTACGCCGACGAGCGACTTCAGACACTGTTCGATGCCATCCGGCGTGTGGGCGTAGTCCGCATATACGTTGTAACCTGGGACGTCTAAACGTTGCATCCGTCCCTTGGCCGGATGAATCATCTCGAGTGCTTTGGCAATTCGTTCAAGTGAATAACCGGCAGCGAGAAGACAACCCGTCGCCAACAATAGATTGTACACGTTGAAACGACCGATGAATTGAACCGTCACCGGAAGTTTCGCGCCTTGGTAATTCAATGTAAAGCTCGTTTGAGACAACGTCTGTTCAATGTCCGTTGCCATCAGGTCTGCTTGCGCATCAATCCCATACGTTATTACTTTCGCACCGGTCATCGTCTCATAAAGAGGCGTTTGTGCATCGTCCGCGTTCAAGACGGCGACTTTCCCACGTGAGGCCATTTGACCGAGTTGAGCGAACAATAATCCTTTTGCACGTGCATAGTTTTCGAACGTCCCATGAAAATCTAGGTGATCGTGCGTCAAGTTCGTGAAGCCAACGATGTCAAAATCAGTTCCGATGACACGTCCGAGCTCAAGACCGTGTGAGGACACTTCCATCATCACGTCCGTCACGCCTTCATCTCGCATTTGTGCCAACAACTGTTGAAGTTCTGAACTTTGAGGCGTCGTATTTTTACTTGGGACGTTTTTGTCGTTGATACGTACTTCAACGGTCCCAATCAAACCGGTCGAATGCCCGAGGACATCGAGGACGTCTCGTAAAATCGTCGTCGTCGTCGTTTTTCCATTCGTTCCCGTGATTCCGAACAGTCGCATCTGTTCAGATGGATACGCATAAAAGGCCGAAGCCAACAACCCGATCGAACGCGAGCTGTCACGTACAATCAGGTTTGGCACTGACAGGTCGAGCGGTCGTTCGCTAACGACTGCCACCGCGCCTCGCTCTACCGCTTGCGCCGCATATTCATGCCCATCCACCGTATAGCCTTTGATGGCGACAAACAGCGTTCCCGGCACAACTTCTCGCGAGTCCGTCGTCACATGCGTCACGACGATGCCTTCTAGATTTGGTTGATTAATTAATTGTATCGTCTTCACTAAATCCGTTAAGTTCAAGTCTTTCCCTTCTTTCACCTGTATCCTATCCAAACTAAAGAATACCTCTTAATCAGTGTAGAGAACTTACAATTCGGTTTCAAGTCACGCTTCGTTTGGGAGGACATATGACTTCGCTGGGCGATGGCTCAACACCTCACGAATCAATTCATTGACCTCATCGCGTTCAATCCGTTCTACTTTCGCAATCACTTGTTCTATCGGCTCGACTTCATCGAGAAGTAGCAAGTTCCGTCCGTTCCGGTTCATACGGGCACTCGAACTTTCATTCCCAAGAGCGATCGACCCTTTCAATTGTCGCTTGCCTTTGTCTACTTCCTCAGCAGTCAAACCGTCGGCGACAAGTCGCTTCATCTCTCTCTCTAGGATGACTTCGACTTGTTCCAACGTATCCGACGACGTACCGACGTATATGGTAAACGTACCGTGATCGGAAAACGTCGTGTAATAGGAGTAAATGGAATAAGCCAAGCCCTCTTCTTCACGGATGGACTGGAACAAACGCGAAGACATCGTCGCGCCGATTGCGTTGTTCATCAATGCCAAATGAGGCAATCGATCGTCCGTCGCCGGAATCGCTTCGTAGTTCCAACAGAGGTGGGCTTGCTCCGTTTCCTTATGTTTCGTCAATGTGTCATGGAACAGTTCCGGTTGATTGATTTCTTTCGACGATTCCCTAGAAGGGATGTGGGCAAACCTACGTTTTACCGCCTGGATCAATTCTTCAGAAACATGACCTGCGATCGAGACGACAATCTGCTCGGCCGTATACTGTTCCTGTAAGTATTCGACGAGCTGGTCCCGCGTCAATCGATTGACACTCTCCTCCGTCCCTAAAATCGGTTGGGCAAGTATATCGTCTCGATACGCCGCAATGGCCAATAGTTCGTGAACGAGATCTTCCGGCGTGTCCTCATACATTTTAATCTCTTCCACAACGACACGCTTTTCTTTCTCCAACTCCTGCATATCGATTACTGACTCAAACAGCATGTCTGTCAGGACGTCGAGCGCCATGACCGCGTGTTCATCGAGCGTCTTCACATAAAAGCATGTATGGTCTTTCGAGGTGAAGGCGTTGACGCTTCCACCGAGCTCATCGAAAAAGGAAGCAATCTCTTTCGCGCTTTTCGATGCTGTCCCTTTGAACAGCATATGTTCAATCAAATGACTGATGCCGATGTTCTCAAACGTCTCTGTACGTGTCCCTGCTTTAATGAATACCCCGGTCGAGGTGCTAAGCGAACCTTCGATTGGTTCGATGATGATTCGGATACCGTTCTCTAATGTCATCCATTCCATATTCTCACTCCTATGAAAAAGGCCATCGCACCAAGACGATGGCCAGAATAATTAATTTGTCGAGCGCGGTGGACGACGGTCCCCGTCACGACGTGGCGGACGGCTATCGCGAGGTGGGCGGCTTTCACGTGCTGCCTTCCGTTTCGCTTCGTATGCCTCACGCTCTTCAGGAGACAATCCTTCTAAGATGAGCGCTTTTCGTGATGCGTTGACACGACCTTTGTCATCGATTTCAGTGACTTTGACTTGAATCGAATCGCCAAGCTTCACAACATCCTCGACGTTCGCGACACGCTCAAGGCTGAATTCGGATACGTGTACGAGCGCATCTTTCCCTTTGAACAACTCGACGAACGCGCCGAATTTTTCGATGCGACGTACGGTAGCATCGTATACTTCACCGACGACGACTTCACGGACGATGTCACCAATCATTGACATGGCAAGATCGATTCCTTCTTGGTCCGTCGAGGCGATGAAGACCGTACCGTCTTGTTCGATGTCGATTTTGACGCCCGTTTGGTCGATGATGCTGTTGATCATCTTACCGCCTGGTCCGATGACGTCGCGAATCTTATCCGGATTGATTGTCATCGTCACAATCTTCGGTGCATATTTCGACAATTGAGTACGTGGAGTATCTAACGTCTCAAGCATGTGATCAAGGATGTGTAAACGACCGACACGTGCCTGTTCAAGCGCTTCTTCTAAAATTTCACGCGTGATTCCGGCAATCTTGATATCCATTTGAAGGGCAGTGATCCCGTCTTTCGTTCCAGCTACTTTGAAGTCCATATCCCCAAGGTGGTCTTCAAGTCCTTGAATATCTGTCAAGACCGTGTAGTGTTCACCTTCCATGATAAGACCCATGGCAATCCCGGCGACTGGCGCTTTGATTGGCACACCTGCATCCATCAATGCGAGTGTCGACCCACAAATCGAAGCTTGTGAACTTGAACCGTTTGATTCGAGTACTTCCGAAACGAGACGAATCGTGTATGGGAAGTCTGCTTCTTTCGGAATAATTGGAAGAAGCGCACGCTCACCGAGTGCTCCGTGACCGATCTCACGACGACCTGGCGCACGGACCGGACGAGCTTCACCGACTGAGAACGGCGGGAAGTTATAGTGGTGCATAAAGCGCTTGTTCTCTTCAAGACCGATTCCATCGATGATTTGTGCGTCTCCGATGACACCGAGTGTCGCAACAGACATGACTTGTGTTTGACCTCGTGTGAAGAGACCGACACCGTGTGCACGTGGGAGTAATCCGACTTCTGATGCGAGCGGGCGAATCACGTCTGGACGACGTCCGTCTGGGCGGACTTTTTCGACCGTGATCAAGCGACGGACTTCATCTTTGACGAACTTGTTCAAGATGCCTGAAACTTCGCCGAGTTTTGAAGGGTCATCCGCAAGACGCGCTTCATACATCGCGACATACTTCGCAATCACTTCGTTGATGGCTTCGTCACGAGCGTGTTTCTCTTCCACTTGAACCGCTTCTACGATTTCAGGACGGGCTGCTTCGAGTTCAGCAGTAAGTGCCTCATCGTATTTCGAGACCGTGTATTCGAATTTAGGTTTTCCGACAGCTTCTACGATTTCTTGTTGGAATGCAATCAAACGCTTGATTTCTTCATGTCCAAACAAGATCGACTCGAGCATGACGTCCTCAGGTACTTCGTTCGCACCTGCTTCAACCATGTTGATGGCTGTCGATGTCCCTGCAACTTGAAGTTCAAGGTCCGTTTTCTCCAACTGAGCCGTCGTCGGGTTGATGACGAATTCGCCGTCCACACGGCCGACTGTCACGCCAGCGATTGGACCGTCAAACGGTACGTCAGAAATCGAGAGCGCGATCGACGTTCCGAGCATACCTGCCATTTCAGCCGAGCAATCTGGGTCGTTTGACATGACGTAAATCATGACTTGAATATCATGACGGAATCCGTCTGGGAAGAGTGGACGAATCGGGCGGTCGATGAGACGTGATGTCAAAATCGCGTTTTCACCCGGGCGACCTTCACGACGAAGGAAACCACCTGGAATTTTACCGACCGAGTAAAGTTTCTCCTCATAGTTGACCGTCAACGGGAAGAAGTCTAAATCTTTTGGTGCTTTTGAAGCCGTCACTGTCGCAAGGACAACCGTATCTCCATAACGCACGAGTGCCGAACCGTTTGCTTGCTTCGCAAGTTGGCCGACCTCTACAGACAATGGGCGTCCGCCCCACTCTGTAGAGAATACTTGTTTCGTACCTAACATGTACATTCTCCTCTCAAACCTTATCTAGTTTATTATGTAACTCATTCCAACGAATGTCTAATCATTTTCCTTAAAAAAGAAGAAACGGACTAGGACGTTGTCCCAGCCCGTTAAACAGTCTCGATCGATTAACGACGGAGACCGAGGCGTTGAATCAATTCACGGTAACGTGTAACGTCCTTGTTACGAAGGTACGTAAGCAAGTTACGACGACGTCCAACCATTTTCAAGAGACCGCGACGTGAGTGGTGGTCTTTCTTGTGTGTACGAAGGTGGTCGTTCAATGTGTTGATTTGTTCAGTCAACACAGCCACTTGTACTTCTGGTGAACCTGTGTCACCTTGTTTTGTCGCGTATTCCGCGATAATTTCGTTTTTACGTTCTTTTGAGAGTGCCATTGCCTCTCCACCTCCATTTAATGAAAAATTGCCGCGTTGCCGAGCCGGCGTTGGTGAATCGACCAGCCAAGCGAAGCGGTGTACTTTGCGTACTTGACAAGGATAGCGTACCCGCTCTTGAAAGTCAAGATAGGATTGAACGAGCTGCCACCTCATCTTCTTTTAGTTGAGCGACCAATGCATCCAACCCATCGAACGCGCGTTCATTCCGAATATATTGGATCCACTCGATTTCGATGACTTGTCCATATAAATCCTCGGAGAAGTCGAAGAGATGGCTCTCAACAGAGACCGATCCCGTCTCATAAAAAGTCGGACGACGTCCAACATTCGTCATCGCGTGGAACATCCGTCCGTCCGGTAGCGTGACTCGAGTCGCGTATACGCCCAATCGTGGCATGACGTACGAAGCGTCCATCAACACGTTCGCAGTCGGGAAACCGATGGTACGCCCTCTCGCATCACCGTGAATGACTTCGCCACAGATCACGTATGGCGTACCGAGGAGTTCATGTGCGGCATCGACCTGTCCCTCTGCCAAGAGTTTACGGATGCGGGTAGATGACACTTTTTCCCCATCCATCGTCTGCTCTGTGACGACAGACGTCGTGAATTGGTCACGCGCATGGTATGGAAGTGTCTCCATCGTCCCTTCTCCAAACTTTCCATAAGAGTAATCAAAACCAGCTGTCACGTGCACGGCTCCGGCACCGATCAAATAATCATCGACAAACTGTTGCGGGGACAAATTGGCCAATTCTTTTGTGAATGTCAAGACGAGGCAACGCTCTACCCCGAGCGCTTCGATGCGCTTCAGTTTCCGGGACAGCGGTGTAATATAGCGGACCGCATCCGGTTTATTGGAGAGTACTTGTTTCGGATGAGGATCGAACGTGACGACCGTCACCGGCAGGTTGTGCTCCGCTGCCACCCGTTTGGCATGATTGATTACAGCTTGATGCCCTTTATGAACACCGTCGAAGAAACCGAGTACCATAATGGACGGATACACGTCGGGTGTTTCTGGATAAGTGAGATGTCTTGTTTCCATACTGTCAAATTCCCCCTTAGTCGATAGCCAACATGACCTCGACTGTAGCGTCTGTCGTTCCTTCTTGTCTTCGATATAAAGCAAGAGGGATTCCTTCTTCATTATAGACAGTAAATAACTCAAATTCGAGCGAAACGCCGTTCAGCTTTCCGCCATTGCGAATATAATGCTCCCGATTCTTTCGAATCGTGATTGCCGGCCAGCGTTTGATGACATCCTCAAGTGGGATCACATGCGCCAATCGTTCTTCGACCGTTTCAAGAGACTGTAACGTTTCGAGCGATACCGCGTTCTCTTCCTCAAACGTTCCTGAGCTCGTCCGTCTGAGTTCGCTCATATGGGCAGGGTAACCGAGCTTCTCCCCGATCTGAACGGCGAGCGTTCGAATATATGTCCCTTTCCCACAGTCGATTTCCATTCGGAAGCGACAGGCGTCCGCTTCGAATGTCAATTCACTCGTCCGCTCCAGACGATGAATCTCGACCGTCCGCCGAGGTCGTTCGACGGTCTGCCCTTTCCGAGCATACTCGTACAACTTTTTCCCGTTTACTTTGACCGCTGAGTAGTACGGCGGGATTTGTTCAATCATTCCTGTCAATTGACGCATCGCCTCGTCAATCTGAGATTCGTCCAAATCGTTCGGTGTGACTGATTTCTGTGCGACCACCTCGCCATGCGCATCCTCGGTCATCGTGGCGGTACCAATCGTCACCTCGGCCACGTAACGCTTCCCTTCATCCGTGATAAAACGCGACAGCTTCGTGGCACGCCCTAAACAGATGGGCAATACGCCTGTCACTTCCGGGTCAAGTGTACCCGTGTGTCCGACCTTTTTCGTTTGGAACAATTTTCGTAATTTAAATACGCAGTCATGACTCGTCATGCCAGCATCTTTATCGAGTACGAGCACTCCGTTCGGTTCCAATTTCATCCCTCCATATAAAAAAAGGGAGAACGACGTCTCCCCTTTCAAATTATTGATCTTTGTTCAAATCACGAATCAACGAATCGATATGGCTACCATATGCGACTGAAGAATCGTATTCAAACGAGATCTCTGGTGTTTTCCGAAGACGGATGCGGTTCCCGATTTCGCGACGGATAAATCCTTTCGCCTTATCGAGACCAGCTTGCGTTTCTGCTTTCACATCTTCCTCATCACCAAGCACCGTATAATAGACTGTTGCTTGTTGTAAGTCACCTGTCACATCAACGCTCGTAATCGTAGCGTTTTTTGTACGCGGGTCACTGACTTCCCGTAACAAGACATCTGTTATTTCTTTACGCATTTGCTCGGCAACACGTTGGGCACGAATTTTCATACGTGATCCCTCCTCACATTATTTACGTTCGACTTCTTTCATGACGAACGCTTCAATGACATCGTCTACTTTGATGTCATCAAATTTCTCTACTTTAATCCCACACTCATAACCAGTCGCCACTTCTTTCACGTCATCTTTGAAACGACGAAGCGTATCGAGTTTACCTTCGTAAATCACGATTCCGTTACGAATGACACGGACACCGGCGTCACGTGTGATTTTACCTTCTGTCACATAACAACCTGCAATCGCACCGACTTTCGAAACTTTGAAGACGTCACGGACTTCGACTTGACCTGTGATTTCTTCCACGAACTCTGGGTCAAGCATCCCTTTCATCGCGCTCTCGATTTCTTCGATTGCGTTGTAGATGATGCGGTGGAGACGCATTTCAACGTTCTCTTGTTCCGCCATCGAACGTGCGTTTCCATCAGGACGGACGTTGAATCCGATGATGACAGCATTCGCAGCTGAAGCGAGGATGACATCACCTTCCGTGATTGCACCGACACCTTGGTGAACGATGTTAACTTTGACGCCTTCGACATCAATCTTGCGGAGTGAACCAGCCAATGCTTCGGCTGACCCTTGAACGTCTGCTTTGATGATGACGTTCAAGTCTTTCACTTCACCTTCTTGAATGCGGCTGAACAAATCATCAAGACTTACTTTCGCCGACTCACGACGCTGTGACTCAAGGTAACGTTGGTAACGTTTTTCCCCGATTGCACGTGCTTTCTTCTCATCTTCGAAGACGATGAACTGGTCACCCGCTTGTGGAACGTCGTTCAAACCAGTGATTTCAATCGGTGTAGATGGTCCGACTTGTTTCACACGGCGACCGATATCGTTGACCATCGCACGGACACGACCGAATGTGCTACCGACGACGATTGAGTCTCCGATTCGAAGTGTACCGTGTTGAACGAGAAGTGTCGCGACCGGTCCACGTCCTTTGTCGAGTTTCGCCTCGATGACTGAACCACGAGCTGGCATGTCTGGTGTCGATTTATATTCTTCGACTTCAGATACGAGGAGAATCATCTCGAGCAATTCATCGATCCCTTCGCCTTTAATAGCAGAAATCGGAACGAAGATTGTTTCGCCGCCCCACTCTTCAGGGATGAGACCGAACTCTGTCAACTCTTGTTTGACACGGTCAGGGTTTGCCCCTTCTTTGTCCATTTTGTTGACTGCCACGATGATTGGAACGTTCGCTGCCTTGGCGTGCGAGATTGCTTCCTCTGTTTGTGGCATGACGCCATCGTCAGCCGCAACGACGATGATTGCGATATCTGTCACTTCGGCACCGCGGGCGCGCATCGTCGTGAAGGCTGCGTGACCTGGTGTATCGAGGAATGTGATTTTCTTATCATTGACTTCAACTTGGTAAGCACCGATGTGCTGCGTGATTCCGCCCGCTTCTCCTGCGACGACTTTCGTGTTACGAATCGAGTCAAGAAGTGTCGTTTTCCCGTGGTCGACGTGACCCATGATGGTAACGACAGCTGGACGTTCTTCAAGGTCATATTGTGAGAAGTCGATCTCAACTGTTTCAAAGTCTGTCTCATCGACAACAACTTCTTTTTCAACCTCAAAGCCGAATTCTGCAGCGAGTAATTCAACCGTTTCATCATCAAGCGTTTGGTTGATGGTTGCCATGACACCGAGACCCATCAACTTCATGATGATTTCATTTGGCTTTTTATTCATTTTTGAAGCAAGGTCAGACACGCTGAGTACATCGTCATACTTGATGACGTTGCCCATCTCTGCCTCTTGCGCGAGACGTGCTGCTTTACGCTGACTTGTCTTCGAGTTTGGATCGGCTTCTTGTGGCACAGCTGCTTTTACCGGCTTGCCTTTGCCTTTCCCTTTTCCACGTTTTTTATTGCGTGGGTCGTTGTTTCGGTTATCGTTACGATTTTGTCCACCGCGATTGTTTTGTCCACCGCGATTGTTTTGACCGCCACGGTTTTGTTGTCCCGCTTGTGGACGTGACGCTTGTGCTTCTTTTTTCTCTTGCTTCGGCTCATTCGATGTTGACGTCGCTTTCGCTTCCGCTTGTTTTTCAGCACGATATTTTTCAGGATTGAACACACGGTCCAATTGTTTTACCGTTTCCTCATCGAGGACGGCCATATGGTTTTTCACCGGTTTGTTCAATTTTTCTAATTGAGTAATGACTTGTTTACTCGTTACATTCTGTTCTTTTGCAAATTCATAGACGCGTTTTCCCAAAGCATCCACCTCCGTTAATAGTTAAGAGAGAAGTTGCTTAAGCTTGTTCGCAAATCCGGATTCTGTCACCGATACGACGACACGCATGTCTTTACCGAGTGCGGCACCGATTGTATAGCGATCGCTCACTTCAATCAATGGCACTTGATAAGACGCACATTTGTCAGTGACTCGTTTTTTCGTCGAGGCACCTGCATCTCCGGCTAGAATGACGAGCTTGGCACGACCTGCTCGTACATCCTTTAATACAAACTCTTCTCCCATCGTTACTTTCCTCGCTCGAGCAGCAAGGCCTAACAATGATTCCCACTGGCTCATGATTCGCCACCTGCGACAGCTTTCAACTGTTCATACAAGTCGTCGCTCGTCTTTACTTTCAAGTGATGGTCGAGCGTCCGTTTTTTCTCTGCTTGACGAACGACTTCGATATCTTTTGATAAGTAAGCACCACGACCGTTCACTTTACCCGTCTGATCGATGACCACGTCACCTTCAGGCGTCCGAACGACACGAATCAATTCTTTTTTCGGGAGCATTTCCTGTGTGACCACACACTTACGCAAAGGAAGTTTCTTTTGCTTCATGGTCATTCCTCTTCTTTCACCGCAGTCGTTTCAACTGTAGCATCTGATAAGTCTTGTTCTACTTCATTTTGAACAATTTCTGGTTCTGATTCAACTTTTTCAGCGAACGTATCGAACAAATCAAGTGCTTCGGCATCCGTTTCACTCTTGATGTCGATTTTCCATCCTGTCAATTTCGCAGCGAGACGGGCGTTTTGACCACGTTTCCCGATTGCGAGTGACAATTGATAGTCCGGTACGACGACTGTCGTCGATTTTGCTGGCTCGTTGACATATACCGCAACGACCTGAGCCGGGCTGAGTGCGTTACGAACGAACTCTTTCGGGTCTTCAGACCAGCGGACGATATCAATTTTCTCGCCGTTCAATTCGTCGACAATCGTTTGAACACGTTGTCCTTTCGGTCCGACGCATGCGCCGACCGGGTCGACGATATCCGAGTGTACAGCGATTTTCGAACGGTCACCCGCTTCACGCGATACTGACATCACGTCGACTGTCCCGTTTGAAATCTCAGGAACTTCGAGTTCGAACAAGCGGCGCAAAAGTCCCGGATGCGTACGCGAAACTTGAATCGCTGCACCTGAACCTTTCGTCGTTGAATCTACTTTTGTCACGTATACTTTGATACGGTCATGGATTTGGTATGACTCGTTCGGCATCTGTTCATTCGGTGTCAATACAGCTTCAATGTTGTTTTCGAGACCGATATAAAGGTTGCGTGGGTCAAAACGCTCCACGATTCCTGTCATGATTTCATCTTCTTTGTCAGCGAAGTGGTTGTAGATGCGTTCGCGTTCCGCTTCACGCATCTTCTGTGTGACGACTTGTTTTGCCGTCATCGCCGCGACACGTCCAAAATCACTCGGTGTGACTTCTTCTTTATGGAAATCGCCGAGCTCATAGTTCGGATCGATTTCATGTGCTTCTTCGAGTGAGAGCTGTTGGTCCGGTTGCGTGAGGCGCTCTACGACTTCTAACAAAGCGTAGACACGGATATCCCCCGTCACCTGATCAAACTCGACTTTCACGTGCTCGTTCGGGTTCGCCACGTTGCGACGATACGCAGAAATGAGCGCTTGTTCGAGTGCATCGATAATGATATTTTTGTCGATTCCTTTTTCTTTGGCAATCTGATCGATTGTAGTGAGTAATTGTGGACCCATCTTCTTCCCTCTCCTTAACTAAACGTGACCGCTAAGCGGGCTTGTGCAATTTTGTCAACCGGTAGCGATACCGCTTTTTTTCTTGTCTTGATGCGTGTCTCGATCACGACCGTTTCCCCATCATATGCCGTCAAAATTCCTTCAAACTCTTTGGCACCATCGATCGGAGCGAACGTTTTCATGTAGACATTTTTGCCTACCGCACGTTCAAAATCGCTCGGCTTTTTCAGCGGACGCTCCGCACCAGGACTCGAGACATCAAGATAATAAGCCTGTTCAATCGGATCGGTTTCGTTTAGTTTTTCCGAGAGCTGTTCATTGATATTGACGCAATCGTCCAAATCGACGCCCCCCGGCTTATCGATATAGACGCGCAAGAACCAGTCTGGACCTTCCTTAACGAATTCCACATCGACCAATTCCATGTTTTCCCGTTCTACGATCGGCAACGCAATCGATTCAACGACTTCTGTTATTTTGGACACTCTCATCCCTCCTTCTGGCTTTTACATACAAGAAAGGAGTAGGGTTCCCTACTCCTTTCCGTCGTAGTATCCAACTTTGTTCGATACCAATATATCATATTTTCCCGATAAATCGCAACTTACACCCCAAAATCAAAGAATGAGAGTTGGTTCTCATCAGGCAGACCTTCGAGACATTTCATCGTATCAAGTGTCTCGATGACCGTTTTCGAAAGTTTCGCACGTTTCCGCAAATCTTCTTTCGAAAGGAACTGTCCTTCTTCTCTCGCTTCGACGATTGCTTTCGCCGCATTCGTTCCAAGGCCATCGACCGCGTTGAACGGTGGAATCAGCGTATTGTCTTCAATCAAGAACTCTGTCGCACTCGACCGATACAAGTCGATGTTTTGGAACTTCATACCCCGCTCGAGCATTTCGAGTGCCAGTTCAAGGACCGTGTGCAGTCCTTTATCCTTCGCCGTCGCATCGAACCCTTTTTCTCGGATATCCGACATCGCCTTCCGTACGGCCTGAGGACCTTTAATCATTGCGGACAAGTCAAAATCTCCCGCCCGAACGGTAAAGTACGTCGCGTAGTACAGAATCGGATGATGCACTTTGAAGTATGCAATCCGAACCGCCATCAAGACGTAGGCAGTCGCGTGCGCTTTCGGGAACATGTACTTGATTTTCTTACAAGACGAGATATACCATTCCGGCACGTCATTCTCCCGCATCTCGGACTCCATCTCTTCCGTGAGTCCTTTCCCTTTCCGGACGGACTCCATGATTTTAAAGGCGAATGATGGTTCGAGGCCTGCATAAATCAGATAGACCATGATGTCGTCTCGACAACCGATGACATCTTTCAGTTCGCACGTCCCGTTATAAATCAATTCGTTCGCGTTCCCGAGCCAGACGTCTGTTCCGTGAGATAGACCAGAGATTTGAACGAGTTCCGAGAACGTTGACGGTTTTGTCTCTTCAAGCATCTGACGGACGAACTTCGTCCCGAATTCTGGAATCCCGAGTGTCCCGGTTTTCGATTCAATCTGTTCCGGTGTCACCCCAAGCACTTCTGGTGAAGAAAAAATCTTCATGACAGTCGGATCATCCGTCGGAATCGTCTTCGGATCGATACCAGACAAATCCTGTAACATCCGGATGACGGTCGGGTCATCATGCCCGAGAATATCGAGTTTCAATAAGTTGTCATGGATGGAGTGGAAGTCGAAGTGAGTCGTCTTCCATTCAGACGAATTGTCATCCGCCGGATATTGAATCGGGGAGATATCCGCGATGTCCATATAGTCCGGTACGACTATGATACCCCCTGGATGTTGCCCCGTCGTCCTTTTTACACCGGTGACCCCAGAAACGAGACGGTCGACTTCGGCGTTCCGGTAAATCTTATCATTCTCGGTCGCATAGCCTTTCACGTATCCATAAGCCGTTTTGTCGGCAATCGTTCCGATTGTCCCGGCACGATACACATACTCTTCTCCGAACAGCACTTTTGTATAGGCGTGGGCATGCGGTTGATATTCACCTGAGAAGTTCAAGTCGATATCTGGTACTTTGTCCCCTTTGAAACCGAGGAACGTCTCGAACGGAATGTCATGACCGTCTTTTTTGTACCACGTGCCGCACTCCGGGCACTCCTTGTCCGGTAAGTCATATCCCGACCCGACCGACCCGTCGTTGAAGAAATGTGAGTGCTGACAGTTCGGACAGACGTAGTGAGGTGGTAGCGGGTTGACTTCGGTGATCTCCGTCATCGTTGCGACGAGACTCGAACCGACCGACCCACGCGACCCGACCAGATACCCATCATCGAGTGATTTTTTAACGAGTTTATGCGAAATCAAGTAAATGACGGCGAACCCGTGACCGATAATCGACTTGAGCTCTTTCTCAAGACGCGCCTCCACGATCTCAGGCAGCTCGTCCCCGTAGATGGAGCGAGCCATGTCGTAGCTCATATTCCGAACCTCATCATCCGCACCTTCAATTTTCGGCGTATACAAATCATCCGGGATGATTTGAATCGACTCAATCTGGTCGGCAATCGCATTCGGATTCGTGATGACGATTTCACGCGCTAAATCGTCACCTAAAAACTTGAACTTTTCCATCATTTCTTTCGTCGTCCGAAAGTGCGCATGCGGTAATTCTTTACGCGTATTGATAAAGTTCGCCCCACCTTGGGTACGAATCAAAATTTCGCGATAAGACCGGTCGGACCGATCTAGATAGTGCACATTCCCTGTCGCACAAACCGGTAACTCGGCCTTCTCGGCGACGCGAATGATACGCTTAATGATTTCGCGGAGTTCTAACTCATTCGCCACAATCTCTTTATCAATTAAATGATGGTAGAGTGCCGGCGGATGAATCTCGATAAAGTCGTAAAACGACATCATCTTCTCGAGTTCATCATCCGACTTGTTCAAGGCGGCGTCAAAAATCTCCCCGTTATCGCAAGCCGAACCAATCAACAGTCCTTCCCGTCGCTTCACGAGCTCAGAACGTGGCATGCGTGCCATCCGATACAAGTAATCGATGTGAGATAAGGAGATGAGCTCATATAAATGACGAAGTCCTGGCTTTTTATTTTTAGCGTAGATAGTCGCATGAAACGGACGAATCTTCGATACGTCACTCCCGACTTTCGCGTTCAACGAGCGATGTGTCGTCATCTCGAACATCTGCTTAGCGAGATCGAGTAGCTTCATGAGCAAATATGCTGTTGCTTCCGCATCATAAATGGCACGGTGATGTTGTGTCAGTTCGATATCGAATCGCTTCGCAAGTGTATTGAGTCGATGATTCTTCAACGTCGGCATCAACGTTCGAGCAAGTTCGAGCGTATCGATGACCGGATAATTATCTGGTTCATGTCCTCCGCTACGGAGAGTCGCCTCAAGGAAGCCCATATCGAATGACGCGTTATGGGCGACGAGAATGCTGTCGCCACACCAATCGACGAACTGTTTCGTGATCACTTCCGGGTCCGGTTGACCTTGGACCATGTCATCCGTGATCCCAGTCAATTCAATCGTGGTCGCTGACAAGGCATGTTTCGGGTCGGCGAACGCCTCAAACCGGTCAATGATTTCCCCGTCCTTGATTTTAACCCCAGCGAGTTCGATGATTTTATTGTAGACGGCAGAAAGTCCCGTCGTCTCGACGTCGAAGACGACGTATGTCGCATCGTCCAATGCCACATCGGTCGCATGATAGGCGACAGGGACACCATCGTTGACAACATTCGCCTCGACTCCGTATAACACTTTAATGTCGTTCTTCTTCCCGGCATAATACGCTTCTGGGAACGCCTGGACTCCCGCATGGTCGGTGATGGCAATGGCACGATGTCCCCATTTCGCAGCACGGGCGACGAGCGACGAGACGTTTGTGACGGCATCCATTTGGCTCATCTGTGTGTGCGCGTGAAGTTCGACACGCTTCTCGCCTTCCCATTCGTCACGTGGCGGTTCGACCTTCACTTCTTGAAGTTGAGATGCCATCATACATAGTTCGCGCATGAACGAATCATCTTCGACCCGCCCAGCTGTTTGAATCCACATGCCTTTTTTGACGGCACTGAGCATACGGTCGTCATCGTCATCGCGGGCAAATACTTTCACAATCAATGAGTCGGTGTAATCCGTCATCTTGAACGTGAACAGTTTCTTCCCACTCTTCAATTCTTTCCGTTCTGCCGAGAAGACGAGTCCACGAATCGCGACACGTCGTTCTTCCTCGATAATCGTCTTGATTGGGACGATCTCATCTTTAATGAGCGCACCCATCCGGATTTCTGTGATCGGTTCGTCATTCGTTTCTGTTGCCTTGGCGAATTGAGCAGCCAGTGCCATTTTCGCTTGTTCGATGTCTTCTTGAACAACCTGTTCGCGAAGGGCCTGATTCGCCTCAGCGTCTTCTGAAAATTGAGCCTGACACGGCTTTTTCGTGAACCCATAGGCACTATAGAGCGCCTGCACTTCTTGACAGAGCTCTTTGTCCACATAACTCGCCTCAGGTGCGGAACGCACCGGGATCATGAGTTTGTTCTGCTCGAATCGTGGCGAAACGGAACCGAAATAACTGCGCATCGCACCAGAAACTTGGCTCAACTCGCTGACGATTCGCGGCCAATAGTCGATATAGTCTTGCTCACTTCCACCAGCTGTTGTCGAGAACCGAGCGTACACCTCATCCGCGAACGTCGCATAACGGCTTTCTAATCGACTCATGAACAATTGATGCACGTCGTATGGCAATACTTTTGGAAATGAAAAATAAAACGTCCACGTCCGTCGCTTCTTGTTGACGACGAGCCGTGAGAGTTCGGCCTGATCAAACAGGTCCGTCTCGGTCGTGATCCCAAGGTCACTTAATAATAATTGCATCTTTTGATTTGCTTCCACGGGTCCGTCTTTCCCCCTTTATGCCAATTCGACAAATGAAGGTGACCGCCTCCGCTGTCACCTTCATCCATTAATGAACTTCGCTAAATTTTGAAGCGATGACTTCTTTCAATTCATCGATTGACGTTTCAATCACTTCACCTGTTGCACGTACTTTCACTTCAACGATGCCTTCGCCGGCTTTTTTCCCGACGTTCACGCGAATCGGAAGTCCAATCAAATCTGCATCTGCAAACTTGACGCCCGCGCGTTCTTTTCGGTCGTCGAACAAGACATCGTATGTTTGACCAAGCTCTTCATAAAGACGGTTCGCCAACTCGACTTGCGTCTCATCTTTTGCATTGATTGCGATCAAATGGAGATCGAACGGCGCCACGTTACGTGGCCAAACGATTCCACGGTCGTCGTGATGTTGTTCGACGATGGCTGAAAGTGTGCGTGACACCCCAATGCCGTAGCAACCCATGATGAGTGGTTCGGCACGACCCTCTTCGTTGAGGAACGTCGCACCCATCGCTTCTGAATATCGTGTCCCGAGTTTAAATACTTGTCCCACTTCAATCCCACGAGCAAAACGAACCGGACCGGACTCATCCGGTGCCAAATCGCCTTCGACAACGAAACGTAAATCGTGGTATGTCATCTCGGCAAGGTCGCGCGCAGCGTTTACACCCGTGTAGTGTGTGTTCGCCTCGTTGGCACCACAGACTGCATCCACTAAGTACTTGACCGCATAGTCGGCAACGACTTTGACCGGAGCGTTAATCGGTCCGAGTGTACCTGGCGCACAGTTGAACAACTCAACGATTTTCGCTTCTTCTTCAAGTTGAATGTCGAGTCCACCGAGTGCGTTCTTCACTTTGACTTCATTCGCTTCGTGGTCGCCACGAACGATTGCCATGACGGTTTCGCCATCCACGTTGAACAAGACAGATTTGATTGTCGTCTTCGGATCCACGTTCAAGAATGCCGCCACATCTTCAATCGTACGATTCTCTTCCGTGTCCACTTTTTCGAGTGGACGAACGTCAGCTTGCTGCATCTCATAACGGTCGAGCGTTTCGGCCATCTCGATGTTCGCCGCATAGTTCGACGTGTCGGTGTAGACAATCGTGTCTTCCCCGATATCCGCAAGCGCTTGGAATTCATGCGTATCTTTCCCGCCGATTGCCCCAGAGTCCGCGACGACCGGACGATACTTCAGTCCTGTGCGGTCGAAGATGCGTGAGTACGCATTATACATGTTTGTATATTCTTCATCTAAGTCTTCTTGTGTCGCGTGGAATGAGTAGGCGTCTTTCATCAAGAACTCACGTCCGCGGAGCAACCCGAAACGTGGACGACGCTCATCACGATACTTCGTTTGAATCTGGTACAAGTTCATCGGAAGTTTTTTATACGAGTTGAGCTCGTCTCGGACGATTGATGTGATCAATTCTTCGTGTGTCGCACCGAGTGCGAAACGACGGTCATGACGGTCCGTCAAGCGCATCAATTCAGGACCGTAAATGCCCCAACGTCCTGTCTCTTCCCAAAGTTCCGCCGGTTGAATGGCAGGCATCAATAACTCTTGTGCACCGGCACGATTCATCTCTTCACGGATGATTGTTTGGATGTTGTGTAACACCTTATGTCCGAGTGGAAGATAAGAATAAATTCCTGCCGCATTTTGACGGATGAATCCTCCACGGACGAGGAGTTGATGGCTGACCGCTTCCGCGTCAGCCGGAACTTCTCTCAATGTAGGCATGAGCAATCTAGATTGTTTCATACAGTTCAACGTTTCCCTTCTCTACAAACAGCTTATTTAAAGAATGATTGAATGTCGTTCCAAGTGACAATCAACATTAAAATCATCAAGAGTGCGAATCCGATAAAGTGGACGAATCCTTCTTTTTTCGGATCGATTGGACGTCCGCGTACCGCTTCGAACAAGAGGAAAATCAAACGTCCTCCGTCTAACGCTGGCAATGGGAGCAAGTTGAAGATCGCAAGGTTGACGGAGAGAAGCGCTGTCCAGTTCAACAGCATGATCAAACCGCTCGCCGCTACTTCATCTGTCATCCGTACAATCCCGACCGGACCTGCTAGTTGATCGACACCGACTTGTCCTGTCACCAAATCACCGACCGCAGAGAAGATGAGCGTCGACATCGTCCATGTCGTTTCCGCTCCCGTCGTCACGGCTTTGACCGGTGATCGCTCGAGTGCGTTCGTGACACCAAGGATTCCGACCGTCTCTCCGTTTTGTTCGACTGCTTGTGGTGTGAGGGTGACAGTTGCTTCCTCCCCATCACGGACATACGTGACTTCCGTAGGGGTGTCCGCCCGGTCTTCTAAAGCAGATCGTAAGTCGAGCCAATCGGTAATCGGCTCACCTTCAATCGATACGATTTCATCCCCGCTCATCAAACCAGCCTCATCAGCGGCTGAATCCGGTTGAACCGTACCGATTTGACCGTCGTTCGTTGGGGTTCCTTGAACGAGCCCCACAATAATGAGCAAGATGAACGCCAAGACGAAGTTCATCGCCGGACCGGCTGCGATGGCCAAGACACGTTTCCAAACCGACTGGGCTCCAAATGTTCGATCATACGGTGCGATTTGAATTTCCATCCCTTGGTCGACAAGGAGTGTGTCTCGCTCTAATGAATAGACACGCACTTCCTCATCGATGAGAAGTTGCACTTTCAACTCATGTGTCGAATCGAACTTATCGACGGTTCCGACGACATGGACATCTGTAGCCGTGTCCGGTTGGAAGTAGACACGATCGACCGTCCCCTGTTCGGTGAGCCGGAGTCCGACATGCTGACCCGCACGGACTTCAATCGGTTCAAAATCTTCTCCGGCCATTTTGACGTAGCCACCGATTGGTAAAAGACGAATGGTATAGAGCGTTTCATTTTTACGGAATGAAACAATTTTTGGACCGAATCCGATTGCAAACTCGTGACAGAGAATGCCTGCCCGTTTCGCCATGACGAGGTGTCCCCATTCGTGTACCGAAATGAGAACGCCAAACATCAAAACGATGGCGATAAAAGTCGTCATGATTTATTCCCCACCTTCAATTCCTTGCTGAATCTGTTGACGTACTGCTCGGTCAACTTCTAGAATTTGCGCGAGCGTCGGCTCGGCAATGACCTCATGTCGAGCCATCGCATCTTCGACGAGTCGTTCAATCTCTAAAAACGTGATCTGACCGTTCAAGAATAGGTCCACTGCCACTTCATTGGCTGCATTCAAGACGGTCGGCATGGAACCACCGGCTCTTCCTGCTTCGAACGCTAACCGGAGTGCCGGGTAACGATTGAAATCAGCCTCTTCAAAATGCAGCTTTCCGATTTCCTTCAAGTTTAACCGCTTATTCCCCTCGATTTCAAGCCGCTTCGGTCCCGATAGCGCATAAAGGATCGGACCGCGCATATCCGGGTTTCCAAGCTGGGCCATCACGGCAGCATCTTTAAATTCGACCATCGAATGAATAATCGATTCACGGTGTAAGATGACTTCAATATCATTATAATCGATATCGAACAGCCAGTGTGCCTCGATGACTTCCAAGCCTTTGTTGAACATCGTCGCCGAATCGATGGTGATTTTTGCTCCCATTGACCAGTTCGGATGATTCAGTGCGTCTTCAACAGTCACATCAGCCAGCTCATCGCGTGAACGATCACGGAAACTACCGCCTGAAGCCGTTAGAATAATCTTGGATACATCTTCTCTTCGTTCCCCGTTCAAACATTGATAGATCGCGGAGTGTTCACTGTCGACAGGCAACAGGTTGACCCCATGTTCTTTCACGGCCGCTTTGACAAGATGTCCTGCGGTAACGAGTGTTTCCTTGTTGGCGAGTGCAATATCTTTCCCTGCTTGAATCGCCGCAAGCGTCGGTTCAAGTCCAACTGCTCCAACGACTGCCGTCACGACGATGTCAGCCCGTTCTGCCGTCGCACACTCCTTCAGCCCCTCCGGTCCAATAAAGTAGAGAGGTTCATATGTAAGACGCGGCTTCAACTGTTCGAGTACTTCGATACTCGTTGCCGACACATATTTTGGTCTAAGTCGATTGATCCATTCCGTGGCGACCTCGACGTTCGTTCCGAACGCATACGCCTCAAGTTCAAACAGGTCAGGGTGCTGTTCGATGACGTCACAAGTTTGAACGCCAATCGAACCAGTCCCCCCAATTAAGCTAATTCGCTTCATCTCGACACTCCTTTTTAAAGCAGATTAAACACCCAAATGACGGTAAAGACCGCAATCATACTATCAAACCGGTCTAAAATGCCACCATGTCCCGGTAACAGATGACCTGAATCTTTGACTCCGTACTGACGCTTATAAGCAGACTGCACCAAATCCCCGAGCTGTCCGACTACCGCTACGACAATCGCTAAAATGGCGACCTCGATCATCGGCAAGATCGGATCAATCCAGACAAAGATGATACCGAGTACAATCGCAGACACAATGCCCCCAATCGCCCCTTCAATCGTCTTATTCGGACTAATCGATGGCCATAACTTGGCTTTCCCGAATGCTTTTCCGGTAAAATACGCTCCCGAGTCTGTCGCCCAAATCATAAACAAGATTAGCAGCACTTTCGATAGACCGTCCTCAGAGAGCCGGACTAACGCAAAACTAGAGAAACCGACGACTAAATAGACCGCTGAGACGAAGTAAAAACTAGCGTCTTCATACGTGAACCGATTTTTCGTGACCACTGTCCAAAACAGCAACAACACGAGCCCTAAGACGAGCCATTGTTCAATCGAGAACGGAAGTTCATCCGTGACAACTTGAGTCTCGAGCAATAATAAGAGGAACGGGAACGCCACGAGGAGCGCTGTCACCAAGAACGGAAACGCCAACAGCTTATGCTGTCGCATCAGCGTGAATTCACTCAATCCGATGAGTGCCAGAATCCCCATCAATGAAACGAAGGCATTGCCTCCAAGCGCAATCACCGTGATGAAGATGGCTCCTGCCCATAGTCCTGTAATAATACGTGTCTTCATGTTACACCCCACCAAAACGTCGCGTGCGCGCGTTGTATGATTCAATCGCTTCTACAAAATGCTCACGCTTAAATTCCGGCCACAATACTTCTGTGAAATGAAGTTCAGCATACGCGCTTTGCCATAATAAAAAGTTAGAGAGTCGTTGCTCACCGCTCGTCCGAATAACGAGATCGACATCTTGAACGTGTGTCATGAGTCGTTCACCAATCATACGATCATCGATGTCGTCTGTTTGAACCAAACCGGACTGAACGTCTGCTGCAATGCTACGCATCGCTTGAACGAGCTCATCTCGTCCCCCGTAGTTGAGTGCGAAGACAAGGTTCAACCCTGTGTTCGCAACGGTCCGTTCTCTCGCTTCATCAACGGCTTCTCGTGTCTCTCGTGGGAGTTTCGACGTATCTCCCGCAACGAGCACCCGTACATTCTGTTCGTGGAGTTCTTTCAAATCGGTCTCCAAAAACTGTTTCGGCAGTTTCATCAAGAATGAGACTTCCTCTTCCGGACGAGTCCAATTCTCTGTAGAGAACGCATAAAGCGTCAGAGACCGAATCCCGAGTTCTTGTGCTGTTCGTACCGCTTCCCGGATGGACTTCATCCCTTCCCGGTGACCCATGATGCGAGGGAGACCACGTTTTTTGGCCCAGCGTCCATTTCCATCCATAATGATGGCTACGTGCTCAGGAACACTTAACTCCGCCTCGATTTTCGTTTTAGGATTCACCCATTTAAACATTCTGTTATCCTCCTGATTGTATGAAAGAAGGACCCTCTCAGAAAAAGGGTCCCCACACAGCTTTTTGGTATACCACTTCCGTGATTACACTTCCATGATTTCTTTTTCTTTAATTGCTGCAGATTCATCAATCTTCTTGATATACGAATCCGTCAACGTTTGAACGTCATCTGCATATCCGCGGAGATCGTCTTCTGTTAACTCGCCATCTTTCTCGAGTTTCTTCAAGTTTTCATTTGCGTCACGACGTACGTTACGGACAGCGACTTTCGCTTCTTCTGCGTATTTTTTCGTGACTTTAACTAATTCTTTACGACGTTCTTCCGTCAATGCAGGAATCGCCAAACGAATGACCGTACCGTCAGATGATGGAGACAAGCCGAGGTCTGCCTTTTGAATCGCTTTCTCTACTTCAGAAACCATTGACTTATCCCATGGTTGAATCAAAAGTAGGCGCGCTTCTGGTGTATTGATGTTTGCCACTTGATTGAGTGGTGTTGGGACACCATAGTAATCAACTTGGACAGGATCCAAAATCGATGCGCTGGCACGGCCAGTGCGAAGCGTTCCAAAATCACGTTTAAGTGAAGAATGCGCTTTTTCCATTTTTTCTTCAGCTGTTTTCAATACTTCTTTGACACTCATGAATTGACTCCTCCTACTACCGTCCCGATATGTTCCCCGAGAACGACACGTTTAATATTACCTTCTTCAAGCAATGAGAATACAATCAATGGAATGTGGTTGTCCATACAAAGTGACGTTGCTGTCGAGTCCATGACTTGAAGTCCATCCTTTAAGACGTCAAGGTAAGACAACGTATCGTACTTCACTGCCGTCGCGTCCAATTTCGGATCAGCTGAATAGACGCCGTCCACATTGTTTTTACCCATTAAGATGACATCAGCTTCGATTTCGGCCGCACGGAGAGCAGCTGTCGTGTCCGTTGAGAAATATGGGTTTCCTGTGCCGGCCGCAAAGATAACGACGCGTCCTTTTTCAAGATGACGCATTGCGCGACGACGAATGTATGGTTCAGCAACTTGTCGCATTTCAATTGATGTTTGGACACGCGTTTGGACACCGTACGTTTCAAGGCTATCTTGAAGAGCAAGTGAGTTCAATACAGTTGCGAGCATACCCATGTAATCTGCGTTTGCCCGATCCATCCCGAGTTCACTACCCGTCTTTCCACGCCAAATGTTTCCGGCACCTACAACAACGGCGACTTCTACACCCATCTCGATCAATTCTTTAATTTGACTTGAGATTGAGTTTACAATGTTAGGGTCGATCCCGTAACCTTGATCTCCAGCGAGCGCTTCTCCACTCAATTTTAACACAATTCGTTTATATTTCGGTTCCATAACTTTGCCTCCTCTTGCTTGAAAAAAGGGAACACGCTCCCTTAACGAACTAACTCAAGGTTATACAGACGTGTTCCCATTTTTAGTTGCATCACTGATTGTGACACAGATTATTTTTTAAGTTGGTTCATAACTTCTTCAGCAAAGTTCTCTTCACGTTTTTCCATACCTTCTCCTACTTCGAAGCGTACGAACGAGTTGATTTTTCCGCCTTTTGATTCTACGTACTTACCAACTTTGAAGTCGCTGTCTTTTACGAACGTTTGGTCAACGAGGCAGATTTCCTCGAAGTACTTGTTCATACGACCAGCAATCATCTTCTCAACGATGTTAGCAGGCTTGCCTTCGTTAAGTGCTTGCTCAGTCAAGACTTTCTTCTCGCGGTCGATTTCTTCAGCTGATACTTCATCACGTGTCGCGTAAAGTGGACGTGCTGCAGCAACGTGCATTGCAACGTCTTTAGCAACTGTTTCGTCAGATGTGCCGTCGATTACAACGACTGACCCGATGCGACCACCCATGTGGAGGTACGTACCGAATACTGCATCGTCAGCTTTTTCAAGAACAGCTACACGACGGAGTGAGATTTTCTCTCCGATTGTCGAAGCTTCTTCTTGGATGTACGTTTCAAGTGTTTTACCTGCTTCGTACTCAGCCGCGAGTGCCGCTTCTGCAGTTGTTGCGCCTGATGCGAGTACTGCTTTTGCTACGTTGTTTACGAGTGTTTGGAACTTCTCGTTCTTCGCAACGAAGTCTGTTTCTGAGTTGATTTCGACGAGCACAGCTTTGTTGCCTTCAACTGCTACTGCTGTCAAACCTTCAGCGGCGATACGATCACCTTTTGCTGCTGCTTTAGCGATTCCTTTTTCGCGAAGGAAGTCGATTGCTGCTTGCATGTCACCGTCTGTTTCAACGAGTGCTTTTTTGCAATCGAGCATTCCTGCTCCTGTTTTTTCACGAAGTTCTTTTACCATTGCTGCTGTAACTGCCATCGGAAATTCCTCCTTGTAAAACTAACGAATTTTAAGAAAAAGCACAGGGCTTTTTGAATACATGTCCTAAAAAAAGGTGATAAAAGGCTTTCCCTTTATCACCTATTGTCTCACTGATTACTCAGCTTCTGTAGCTTCAGCTTCTGTCGCTACAGCTTCTTCAGCAACTTCTTCTTCACCTTGCTTCGCTTCGATGATTGCATCAGCCATCTTCGAAGTGAGCAATTTAACTGCACGAATTGCATCGTCGTTCGCTGGGATTACATAATCGATTTCGTCTGGGTCACAGTTTGTGTCGACAATCGCAACGATTGGGATGTTCAATTTGTGAGCTTCCGCGATTGCGATACGCTCTTTACGTGGGTCAACGATGAAGAGGGCGTCAGGCACACCAGGCATGTCCTTGATTCCGCCGAGGAACTTCTCAAGACGAGTCATTTCTTTCTTCAAGATGATGACTTCTTTCTTAGGAAGTACTTCGAACGTGCCGTCTTCTTCCATTTTTTCGAGTTGCTTCAAGCGGTTGATACGCTTTTTGATTGTTGAGAAGTTAGTGAGTGTTCCACCCAACCAACGCTCGTTAATGAAGAACATCCCAGAACGGATTGCTTCCTCTTTGATTGTATCTTGAGCTTGTTTTTTCGTACCAACGAAGAGGACGTTTCCGCCTTCTGCCGCGAGTTCACGAACAAAGTTGTAAGCTTCGTCTACTTTTTTGACCGTCTTTTGAAGGTCGATGATGTAGATCCCGTTACGCTCTGTGAAGATGTATTTCGCCATTTTTGGGTTCCAACGGCGTGTTTGGTGACCGAAGTGTACACCAGCTTCAAGCAATTGCTTCATTGAAATTACTGCCATGATAAATTTCCTCCTTGTGGTTTAAAAAAGTCCTCCGCCTCGTTCATTGTTGTATTCCGACCTTTCGGCACCGAGGAATATCATCCCGAGACGTGTGTGATGTGTTTAACACCGAGAATTACTATAGCATATGTCACGAAATCCGGCAACTCTCACTTTTTACGAAGTTTCGCATAAAGCGCAAGCTCGCCCTCGCCTTTTCCGAGGATACGGGCAGCGTCCCGCACGGAATGTCGCAACAAGACATCGTCCACGTCGATTGACGCGGACGGGGTCGTCTCTTCTGTCGCCTCTACGACCGTTTGAACGGACTCATTGACAGGGAGCGATGAAGCTTCTTCCTGTTGAACCACGTTCGAACGTTCAACGGGTTCTTGAACAACGAGGTCGTTCATCGACTCCATGAATGAAAGAAGCAACGTTTCGGTCTCTTGCTTCTCTCGTTCGAGCCGTTCGACTCGTTCCTGCAGCGCTTGGACTTGTCGGTAGCCGAATAAAAAACCGTAAGCAACCAAACAAGCTGTGATCACATATACAATATACACTTGTTCATCTCCTTACGATGTCTTTTCTTCTAAATAGGACCGACCGAGCGCGTGTTTTAATGTCTTCAACGCTTTGGAATGAATTTGCGAAATCCGTGATGTTGACAGTTCGAGCACTTCCCCAATCTCCGTCAACGTCAGTTCGTCAAAGTAAAACAAAGAGACGACGAGTCGTTCTTTTTCGGATAAATGGTCGACTTCTGCTGCCAGCACATCAATCAATTCGCGTTGCAACAACGTATCTTCTGGCTTTTCAGAATCCGGGTCGAAATACGTGACAGACATGACTTTTCCTTCTTCTTGCAACGTCACGGCCTCATCAATCGACAACATATTGGCAAAGTACCCTTCCGCCATCGTTCGTTCGATTTCTGCAATCGGTAAGTCGCATGCCGAAGCTAACTCGCTCTTCGTTGGAGCACGATGTAACGACTGTTCAAGCTGTTCTGCCACCTGATCGATTTTTTTCACTTTTTCTCGAACCGACCGAGGTAACCAATCCACTTTTCGTAAACCGTCGATAATGGCTCCACGAATCCGAAACGCAGCATACGTATCAAATTTATTATTGTGCTCTGGATCATATTTCATAAGGGCATCGTACAATCCCATGTAACCCAAACTTTTCAATTCGTCGCGTTCGACGCTCTTTGGAAGCGTCACGATCATCCGTTGTACGTGGTAGTGGATGAGAAACTCGTAATGTGCTAGTAATTCGTTTGCTGTATCCATATCACGGTCCATATTCCAGCGATCCCACAACTGTGTAAGATGAGTCGTCATGTCGATCCCCCCTTATAGTTCTTTCGTACCCACGCTCACCGTCCGAATCGATAAGACAGATGTTGCGACATCAAACTCGATTGTCCGCCCGTTATGTCCGCCACAATCTTCTGCCACGAGCGGAATACGATGGACTTTTAATGCTTGGCGGATGGCCTCGGCGTTTCGCTCACCGATTCGCATCGCCTCGTTCTCATATTTAAACTGAAACATCTGAGCGCCGCCTGCCATCTTTGCTTGAAGCCGCGTGGCCCCTTCTCGTTTCAATGAATGCACGAGTGTATCAATGGCTGTATCTGCGTATTTTCCTACTTCAATCGTCTGGTTCTTACGAGCAATCGTCGAGTCCGGCAACATGACATGTGCCATCGCTGCCAATTGGAGGCGGGTGTCATATAAAATGACACCCACACATGACCCGAGTCCGGCTGTACGTAACCGATTTGGTGCGTTCGTCTGCTTCCATTCGGCAATGCCGATTTTTAATACATCAGCCATTGCCAAGCAACCGTTCTTGAATCCGTTTGAGCGACCCATGTGTTGGTAGGAACAACACATGTCCTGCACTTACTTTTTGATCAATCATAAATGTCGTGTCGATATAGAGCGCCGCGTCTTCCTCAGGTTGTACAGACGTGACGACAAATTCAACAATCGAACCTGCCATATCGATGGCCGTTGCCGGCACTTGAATCATAATCGGTGTCTGTAACCAGTCACCTAGCGCTCGCGCATAAGCACCGCTCATAATATTCCCGACCTCTTCCCAAGCCGATTGGCCGAGCTCATCAAAAGAATCAAATGAATATGGCATCCCAATCAAGGTCGAAACCATTTGCTCGGCATCTTCCACGGCGAACAAAATGAGGATCATTCCACGAATATCACCATCTAATTCCAACAAGACCGAGGCAACATGTCGTTCCGGACCGCCGACTCGCTCTGGTAAATAGGTGATCGGTTCCATTTCGGCAGAAGACACGGTAATGTTCACCGGTTTCGAAAGCATTGCCGACAAGGCAGTCGCCGCATGTCCAGACCCTATATTTCCCAGTTCCTTTAACAGGTCTTGTTCAAACTCACTCAGCATACTGTTCCTCAAACAACGCATTCGCATCGAGTAAGGAGAAGAGTTTATCTTCTCCTTTTGCGATGGCTGTCAGATGTGCCGAGAGCATATCGCGGCTCGATTCCGGAATCGGTTCGATTCGTACTTCATCGCTTTCCACGACCTCATTCGCACGGTCGACGATAAATCCGGCATCTCCTTGATTCAACGAGGCGATCAGGATGCGCGTTTCATCCGTTGGTTCGATTTCTTCGTAGCCGAGTCGCAAGCGAAGGTCGATGACCGGCGTGACGACACCACGAAGGTTGATGACCCCTTTCACATGTGACGGTGCGTTCGGCACTCGTGTGATCGGCTGAAGTCGCTCGATTGAACGGACCGACTGTACGTCGATCCCATACGTATTTTCTTCAAGTGAAAAGACTACCCATTTCTGTTCCATCAATATTCCTCCTTAAAAGAGATCGTTACTATCTACGATAAGGGCGACGCGACCGTCACCAAGAATGGTCGCACCAGAGATAGCTGGAATCCCTTCAAGATACGTACCGAGCGGTTTCATGACAATTTCTTGTTGACCGATCAAATCGTTGACGACGACGCCGACGAGTTTGTTGCCTTTTCGAACGACGACGACCGGGAATTGCGACTTCGTCTCTGATTCGATGCCAAACATTTCTTTCATGTAGACGAGTGGGACCAGTTGACCACGGAAGTCGAAGACTCGCTCACGGTGTGCTGTCAAAATGTCCGCTTCATCAAGTAATGTCGTCTCAAGGATCGATGTCAATGGAATCGCATACGATTCCTCTCCCACTTGAACGAGCATCGCCGAGATGATCGAGAGGGTGAGCGGTAAGCTGACTTGGAACTTCGTGCCCTGTCCCGCAACCGTCTCTAGAGAAACAACCCCACCGAGTGACTCGATTTTATTTTTGACGACATCGAGTCCGACACCGCGTCCTGACAAGTCAGTGACCACGTCTGCCGTCGAGAAGCCCGGAGCAAAGATCAGCATCGCCAATTCGTTCTCAGACATCGTCGTCGCTTCTTCATCTGTGATTACGCCGCGCTCCAACGCTTTCGAGCGAACCTTGTCGACGTTGATGCCGGCACCGTCGTCCTCGATTTCAATGAAGACTCGGTTTCCGCCATGATACGCACGGAGTGCAAGCATGCCCTGCTCCGGTTTTCCGGCTTGAAGACGTACTTCCGGACGTTCGATGCCGTGATCGATGGCGTTACGGATCAAGTGGACGAGCGGATCGCCAATTTCATCGATGACCGTGCGATCGAGTTCTGTTTCAGCACCTGAAATGTCCAACTGGACTTTTTTATGAATTTCTTTCGCAACCGAACGCACCATTCGTGGGAAGCGATTGAACACTTGTTCGATTGGCATCATCCGGAGGGTCAAGACGAGTGATTGTAACTCGTTCGTTCCCCGCTTGATTTTTTCGACCGTTTCATTCAATTCTGGTTGACCGACTTCGTCCGCCAGGCGCTCAAGTCGTCCACGGTCGATAATGAACTCTTCAAATAAGTTCATCAGACGATCAATTCGTTCTAAGTTGACGCGAATCGTTTTTGCTTGTGCTTGAGCGGCTACTTGCTCTTTCGTATCTTTCGCTTCTTCCTTGTCCGAGGTAGCTTGAACGACAGGTTCAGGTGCAATCGTCTCCGCTGTCACAGCGACTTCTGGCTCACTGACCGCTGTTTCTGTATACGTATTGACTTCGACGCGCTCCACTTCCGATACTTGAGCGATGGCATGTTCAATCACTTCTGCCGTCTCTTGTGACAAGAATAAGACGTCGAACGATAAGTCAAATTGCTCTTGTTCGATTTCTTCTGTCTCCGGATGTGTGTTGACGACCTCACCGAGTTCTTGAAGGCGATCGAATACCATATACGCACGGGCCGCTTTCAAAACGACCGCGTCAGACAGTTTGACTGTGATTTGATACGCCTCAAAGCCTGTCTGTTTGGCTTGCTCGATGACCGAGTTCGTATATAGATCAATCTCAAACGTGCTCGTCTCTGACGTTTTTTCGACTGCGACTTCTTTCCCACCGATGAAGGATTGGAATGCGGCGACCGTTTCGGATACATCCACGTTCGCGCCTTGTCCTCCGCTCTCGATGTCCGCAATCATGTCTTCCATCTGTTCCATGGCGATGAACATCGTATCCAACAAGAGTTGGTTACTTTCCTTTTTGCCGCCACGGACGAGGTCGAGCGCGCTCTCCATCTCATGTGTCAAGTTGGCAACGCGTTCGTACCCCATCGTCGAAGA
This sequence comes from Exiguobacterium sp. s181, assembly GCF_018617125.1. Taxonomy (GTDB): domain Bacteria; phylum Bacillota; class Bacilli; order Exiguobacteriales; family Exiguobacteriaceae; genus Exiguobacterium; species Exiguobacterium profundum. The sequence continues at coordinate 535,469 of NZ_JACSJM010000002.1, read as the reverse complement.
CATCCCTTTTAGCGTGTGCGCGGACCGGAAGATCTCCTGTACAACATCCGCCCCACCCGATTGTTCTAATTTAAGTAACTGTGTGTTGATCGATTGGATATGTTCTTGGGATTCATCTAAAAACAACCCTAAGTATTCATTCACGTCCATCTCATTTACCTCCCTGTCGTTATACTCGGTTCCACTGTTTTCGTAAGTTCCCCATCAAACGGTCCATCAAGTGACGTGGTTTCGGAGGCGTACCCGTAAGCGTTGTCAAAATTCGTTCGAGGCGCCAGCTAATATCACTCTTTCGGTTGTATTGATAAAACGGGACTTGGGCGATGACTGCCTTTCTGACAGATGAGTCGTCTGGTAGAAAGCCGAGGAATCGAATCGTCTTATTTAAAAACTGTTTACATGCGACTTCCATCCGTTCGAAACATTGAAGGGCTTCCTCACCGGACTGGGCTCGGTTGACGATGACGCCAAGCGGTAAGTCCGGGTACTGATGGTGCACCAGTTTCGTATATGCATAACCGTCCATTAGCGAGGTAGGTTCTGGAGTCAAAATCAAGAACATCTCATCGCAACCCGCGATGAACTGGAGTGAAGTGTCCGTCGCTCCAGCCCCCATATCGAACAGGACATAATCATATTCGGTCAATACTTCGAGTTCTCGCATGAGAAATTGCATGTCATCATCTGAGAGATGGACGAGTTGGTCCTGCCCACTCCCTCCATGTAATATATCGACACCATATACATTTTTCTGAACAGCTGCAGCCAATGGAATACGAGCTTTGACGGTCTCGATCATCGTTCTGGACTTCATGGCATTCATCAAGATGTGCACATTGGCCATTCCGATGTCAAAGTCGACAATCAACACTCGTTTTCCGAGTTCAGCTAGGGCGATGGCCGTGTTTACACAGACGTTCGTCTTTCCGACCCCACCTTTCCCACTCGCAAAGGCGATTGTCGTCGGATGGGCATCATTGATTGCTCTTAAACGCCTTGCTTGGTCCATCTTGCCCACCCTTCTTTCTCAAACAGTCGTTTCGTCAGTGCGTCCGCATTCCCCCGAATCAGATCGTCCGGCACTTCTTGGCCGTCTGTCATCCAGGCGACCGGAAGACCGCTCTTTTTCACCATGCGGTACATCGCGTGGATATCACTTGTCTCGTCCGCCTTCGTAAAAATGAGTGAGCTAAGAGGCAATGACTCGAATTGCGAATAGATCATATCCATGTCCTTCGTTTTGGATGTCAAACTCAAAACGAGCGAAAGGCTTGTTTCAGTGAAGTCGTGATGTTCATGAAACTGTTCGACGTAAGCCGGATCGCGGAAATTTCGTCCCGCCGTGTCGATTAGCACGATGTCTTTACGAGCAAACAATTGCTTGGCACGCTTGAAGTCATGAAAGTCATATGCCACTTCCACCGGAATACTCATGATTTCAGCATACGTCTTCAACTGTTCGATGGCAGCGATTCGGTACGTGTCGGTCGTGATCAATCCGACCGTTTTGCCTTCCGTCAGCTTGAAGTGCGCCGCAAGTTTGGCGAGCGTGGTCGTCTTGCCGACCCCCGTCGGTCCAACGACCATAACATATCGCTTCGCTTCAGGCGGTTCAATGAACGACGATTTGACTTGTTCGTAAACGAAACGTTCAGCTTCTTCTACAGATTTTGTCGTGTAGTATAGTTCGTTCAGCGTTTCCTCCCACGACTCATCGGCAAAGGATTCTGTCGAGAGCAGCGATTCGACATGTTGCAACGAGGCGTGTAGTCTCGGTGCCGCTCCTCCAATCACACGTGGTGGTGTTTGCGGGATGACAGGTTGTGATGGTGTTGGTGCTGTCCGAACAGGGACAGGCTGTCGTGGCTTTGTGACGACTTGCTCTTTTTCGAGGGCTGCGATGACCTCCACTTGCTTTGACGCAAAGAGACCGAACCATCCTGTCTTCACTTGTCGTGAGTTGAGGATGACCGCTTCGTCTCCGAGCTCTTGTTTCACTTTCGCCATCGCATCAGCCATGGTTTTCGCCGTAAACTTTTTAATCTGCATGTTAAATCACCCCAATACTTTTCACTTCGACGGAACTGAGTAATTCGTTATAAGCCAATACCGGCACATCTGGATAATACCGTTCGAGTAATTGACGAACGAACAGACGAATCGTTGGGGAACATAAAATCACAGCCGATGCCCCATATCGTTCAAACATCGACAGTTGTTCGCCAGTGCGCTCGATAATCTCTCGAGCTTGCTCTGGGTCGAGCGCCAAATAGTTCCCGAACTCCGTTTTCTGAACCGCATCTTGCACCGTCTGTTCCGTCTGTCCGCCGAGTGTCACGACGTAAAGGGGACCTTCAGGTGGTTTGACTTGATCGGTCAATTGACGGGACAAGCCTTGACGGCAATACTCTCCTAAGATTTCCGCATCTTTCGTCACTTTTCCGTAGTCTGCCATCGTCTCAAACAGAAGCGGCAAATTTCGAATGGAAACACTTTCTTGGAGTAAGTGGCGCAACACTTTCTGAATTTCGCCAATCGAAAGGACTGACGGCGTCACGTCCTCTACGAGAACCGGATGCGTCTCTTTCAGGTGCTCGACGAGTTGTTTCGTCTCTTCCCGACCGAGTAAATCTGCCGCATGTTTCTTCAACGTCTCGGTCAAGTGAGTCGCGACAACAGAAGGCGGATCAACGACGGTATACCCGCTCATTTCTGCCCGAGTTCGTGTTTCTTCATCAATCCAAAGGGCAGGAAGACCGAATGCTGGTTCCGTTGTTTCAATTCCATATACCTCAGGGTCTTCGATGCCCGGGCTCATCGCCAAGTAATGATCCAGCAATAGCTCTCCCTCTGCAACGACGTTCCCTTTGACTTTGATTCGGTATGCGTTCGGTGATAACTGCAAGTGATCGCGAATCCGGACCGTCGGTAAGATGAAGCCAAGCTCGAGTGCGAGTTGACGACGAATCATGACAACGCGGTCTAACAAGTCACCGCCTTGAGACTCATCTGCAAGCGGAATCAAGCCATACCCGAATTCAAATTCAATCGAGTCAATCTGCAACAGCGAGACGACTGATTCTGTCGGCGCTGTCGATGGTTCCTCTTCGAGCATCGGCTCTTCCGTTGCCTGACGGATATTTCGACGCATCGTGTAGGCGCCGAAGAATGCCGTTCCGGCAATGATCATCGTCACAGGAAGTAGGGGCGGTGATACAAAACCAAGCATGAAGACAATCGACCCGGCGATATAAAGGAGTGATGGGTTTTGACCGAGCTGGTCGATTACGTCTTCCCCTAAGTTTCCATCCGAGACGGCACGGGTCACGATAATCCCGGTCGCGGTCGAAATCAAAAGTGCTGGGATTTGACTGACCAAGCCATCCCCGATTGTCATGAGTGAGAACGTTTGGAACGCTTCTCCAACTGGTAATCCCATTTGAACGACACCGATGATAATCCCGAAGATCAAGTTGATCGTAACGATGATAATACCAGCGATGGCATCTCCTTTAACGAACTTCGATGCCCCGTCCATTGATCCATAGAAGTCCGCCTCGCTTTGAATTTTACGGCGACGCATCTGGGCTTCCTTATCGTCAATTAAACCAGAGTTCAAATCGGCATCGATGGCCATCTGTTTCCCCGGCATCGCATCGAGTGTGAAGCGAGCAGATACTTCCGATACACGCTCTGCTCCTTTCGTGATGACGACGAATTGAATGATGACAAGAATCAGAAAGACGACAAATCCGACAAGGACATTTCCACCGATGACGAAATCACCGAACGTCTCGATGACTTCCCCACCATAACCTTTAGATAGAATCGAACGGGTCGTCGATACGTTCAAACCAAGACGAAACAACGTCACAATCAATAAGAGAGAAGGGAATACGGAGAAGTCAAGTGCTTCCCGGGCATTCATCGCCACAAGTAGAATCATGATGGCGATCAAAATATTTACGATGATTAAAAAGTCTAATAAAAACCCCGGTAGCGGGATGATCAGCATGATGACAATCATCAACACACCAATCAAAATTGCAAAGTCTTTCGCTTTTACTGCCAACACATACTCCTCCTCAAGACGGTTGCTTCATTTGATAGACGAATGCCAGTACTTCCGCAATGGCTTGATAAAACGATTCGTCTACCACTTCACCGATGTCGATTTGCGCATAGAGCGCGCGCGCGAGTGGTTTATTTTCAACAATGGCCACGTCATGTTCTTTTGCGACATCTCGAATATGAAAGGCGACCCGGTCGACCCCTTTGGCGACCACGAGCGGCGCAAAATCTTTCGTGTCATCATATCGAATGACGACCGCGTAATGGGTCGGGTTCGTGATGACGACATCGGCATTCGGTATCTCTTGCATCATCCGTCGCATCGCCATTTCCCGTTGTTGCTGTTTGATTTTAGATTTGATGAGTGGGTCACCTTCCGTATTTTTGTACTCATCTTTTATATCTTGCTTAGACATTCGGATCGATTTCTCGAAATCAAATCGTTGGTAGAATAAATCGAGTAGTGCAAGTGCGAGCAAGGCGACACTTACCCAAAGACCGAGTTCAATCGTGATACTCGCGAGTGCGACAATCGATTCACGAACTTGTTCGACGGCCATCCGAGACAGTTCTTTCTGATTTTTCCAAAGGACAGCGACAGCGGTTGTCAGGATGATTAACAATTTGAATAAGGACTTTAAAAATTCGACGACCGCTTTCATACTGACGATGCGTTTGACCCCCTTGATCGGGTCGATCCGCTCAAGCTTTGGTTGAATGGCTTCTAAAGAAAATAACGTTCCGATTTGTAGGTAATTGATGAGAATCCCAAACACGACGGCAACGACAAAGAACGGAGCCAAAATCAAACCGACACGGAGCATTAAGTCGACGACCATATCCGACATGCCGCCCGTCACGTTAAACAATAAATACTCTGGGCTGAGTAAATCGCTGATTAAAGAAAGCAATTGCTGCCCAATCACGGGACCGAAAAAAGATAACATGAGAAACATCGCAAAAAGTGCGAACGCTCCAGTCAAATCGGCTGATTTGGCGACTTGCCCCTTCTTTCGGGAGTCTTCCCGTTTACGCGGCGTCGCTTTTTCTGTCTTTTCGCCTGCAAAAAACTGTAGATTGACCGATAAAGGATATAGAGGCTTCTTCATGAGGCGTCTCCTAATATGAGCATAAAGTCGTGCATCACTTCTTGTAATAGCGGGATGAACTGACTGATCCCTGTCAATGTCAGTCCCATCAATAAAACCATGACGGCAAAGCCGGCGATGAGTTTAAATGAAAATCCGATGGCAAAGATATTGAACTGTGGCGCTGACTTCGCTAAAAATCCGAGAGCTAAGTCAACAAGGAGCAAGGAAGCCATCATCGGCAACGCCAATTGCAACGCGACCATCATGGTCATGGTGACGACTTTCACGGCCATCATCAAAGAGGCTTCGGTAAAGTTGATCATCGGTTGACCAGGCGGATAGATTTGAAAGCTATAATAAATGCCATCAATCAGCAGAAGATGCAGGTTGCTCGTTAACAAAATGAACAGCGTAAAAATATAATAAAATCGTCCAATCAATGGCGATTGACCGCCAAACATCGGATCATATGCCGAAGCCATCGCTAATCCGAGCTGTAAATCAATGACCCCACCGGCAATTTGTGGTGCAAAAAATAGGATGTTGATTAACAGTCCAAGTAAAAGTCCGATCATGACTTCATAGACGACTTGCAGGACGAACGCATTCGTCATCTGGATTGGCTCGGTCAGTGTGAACATCGCGTAATACGCTAAAAACGCACTGAATCCGACGCGGTGCATGACCGGTAATTGTCTCGTCGAGAACAACGGGACACTGACAAAAAAGCCAGACAGTCGTGCGAACGTTAACCCATACATACTGATGAAGTCGACCGCATTCATTTCGATGCAACCTCAACCATCAACTCAAAGATCAAACGCGTGAATCCTTCAATCTGTTGAAGCATCCACGGTCCAAAGATGACGAGACCGATGAAGACCGAAATAATTTTCGGAACGAACGATAGCGTTTGTTCTTGAATTTGAGTCGTGGCCTGTAAAATCGAGATCACGAGACCGACGATCAGTGAGATGAGCAGAAGTGGCATTGATATTTTTAATAAGGTCCACACACTCTCTGTCGCCAAATAGATGACCATTTCTTGTGTCATGTCCGTTCCCCCTACATACTTCTAAGCAATGATTCCACAATCAAGTGCCAGCCATCGACCAATACAAACAACAATAATTTAAACGGCAGTGCAATCATGACCGGTGGAAGCATCATCATCCCCATCGACATGAGGACACTTGCGACTACCATATCAATGATCAAAAACGGTAAGAAAATCATGAAGCCGATTTGGAAAGCGGTCTTCAACTCACTGATCGCGTAAGCAGGCACCAAAGCGAGGAGCGGCACATCATCAAGTGTCTCCGGCTGCTCGTAGTTCCCATACTTTAAGAACAGTTGTAAATCTTCTTGTCTTGTATATTTCGACATAAACTCCTTCATCGTCCCACTTGCCTCATCGAACGCCTCATCTTGTGAGATCTTGTCATCGAGGTACGGTTTCAATGCGTTCTCGTTCAAATCCGAGAGAACCGGAGACATGACGAACAGTGTGATGAATAGTGCCAATCCGACAATCAATTGGTTCGGTGGCGTTTGCTGTGTACCGAGTGCCGGTCGAATGAATGACAAGACGACCACGACCCGAGTAAAGCAAGTCATCAAGATTAAAAAGGATGGTGCGAGCGTCAGCAATGTCAACAAAATCAAAAGCTTGATGGATGTCGACGTACTGTCCGGTGTTTCTAAATTGATCAATTGCTCAAACGTCGTCATGATTTCTTCCTCACTTCTTCTAGCTGAGCGAGTTGTTTCTTAAAGGTGTCTAAAAATGCATTCGAATTTGACGTTCGGAGTGACAAGGATTCCGTTTGTTCTTCCTCGATCGTGTCCGCATCGAGTCGATCGATCAGTTGAATCGAATCGCCGACACCGAGTACATACACTTGGTCACCGAGCTTCACGAGCTGGACGGAACGGTCTTTTCCGAGCGGGACGCCTCCGAGATGTTTCATATGTTGAGTCGCTTTCACGCCTTGTGTTTTAGAACTGAGCCAACGCATCAAGACGATAAATCCGCCGACCACGACCACGAGACTCAACACGACTTTCACGCCATTGCCAATGGTTGACGCTGTCGTTGGAACGTTACTTTCCTGTTCATCTGTCTGTTGTTGCTCGAATTGTTGGTCTACGGTGGCGGCCTCAACCGTGGCCGGAGCAGAGAGCCCGACCACGAGGAGAATAATCAACCACCATTTCTTCATTGTGCGACCGTTTTAGAAACTGCTTCGATGACACGTTCTGCATTGAAAGGCTTGACGATGAAGTCTTTTGCTCCAGCTTGAATGGCATCGATGACCATCGCTTGTTGTCCCATCGCTGAACACATGATGATTTTCGCATTCGAGTCGAAGCTACGAATTTCTTTCAATGCTGCGAGTCCATCCATCTCAGGCATCGTGATATCAAGTGTGACGAGATCCGGTGTGAGTTCACGGTATTTCGCGACAGCGTCCGCGCCGTTTTCTGCCTCACCTACTACGTCATATCCATTCTTTGTCAAAATGTCCTTGATCATCATACGCATGAACGCTGCGTCATCCACTACTAATACTTTTGCACTCATTCTAAATTCCTCCTTAAACGATTCCGATCCGCTCATGCGGTTGAATAATTTCTGTTACACGTACCCCAAAGTTTTCTTCAATGACAACGACTTCTCCTCTAGCGATTCGCTGTTGGTTGACATAAATGTCTACCGGCTCACCCGCTAGTTTGTCGAGTTCGATGATGGAGCCCTGTGATAACTCAAGTACTTCCCGAACGGATTTCTTCGTTCTTCCTAACTCTACTGTCACGTTTAACGGGACATCGTATAACAACCCAAGATTCGCCGGGGCCGCTTCTTGCGATGCCGGTGATTGGAGCGGCATGAATTCCGCTTGGCTAACTGCCACTTCCGGCATCGATTTTTGTTTACTTGGTTGCGGGGTGACTGGTTGCGCCTGTTGTTGGGCTTGCGGTTGTGGTTTTGGCGCTTCCGCTTGCGGCTGCGCTTTCACCGGTTCCGGTGCTGCCTGGGCTTCCCCTGTAGCTTTCATCAACTCATCGACCAATTGCTTTCCAAATTGAATCGGTGCGATCTGAACGATTGTTGAATCAATCAACGTACCTACTTTGAGATTGAACTCGATGAGTACCATCGTCTCCCAAAGTTCAAGGCGATCGATGATGGTTTGGTTCTTCGTCGCATCGAACACTTCGACAAGCGGTGGCGAGATGTCAATCTTCTTCGAAAATACCGTCGATAAAGACGTTGCGGCCGCCCCCATCATTTGGTTCATTGCTTCTTGAACTGCCGACAACCGAATCTCATCAAGGCTCTCCGGATCAACATTTTCTCCGGTCCCGCCTAACATGAGGTCAGAGATGATGGCCGCATCTTCGCGAGTCAAGACGAGGACGTTCTCCCCTTGGATTCCTTCTGTGTAGCCTACTCGAAGCGCCACATGAGGAGTGGGATAGCGTTCGCGTAACGCTTCAATTCTCACTTCACTGACAACCGGTGTAGTGATTTCAACTTTTTGTTGTAGTAATGTTGACAAGGCCGTTGCCGAGTTCCCGAATGAAATATTCCCAATTTCTCCGAGTGCATCGCTCTCCATCGAATCTAAATGTTCTTCTTTCGCATCGACTTCTGGCGTCGGCGTATTGTCGCTTGTCCCGCGTAATAACGCATCAATTTCATCTTGTGACAGCATCTCACTCATTGCTCTTCCTCCTTCACACGGTGAAGCACTTGAACCGCCATTCGCTTCCCGCTCACACCGACTTGCCCTTTAAATACTTTATTTTCCCCCACCATGACGGACAGGGGTTCTTTTGCTAATTGATTGAGTGCCAAACAATCTCCGACTTCTAGATGCAACAAATCTCCAAATGTGATCGTCGTCTCACCGAGTAAGGATACGACCTCGACCGTCGAGTTCATCAATTGGGCTTTAAGCGGTTCCTTACTCGATTGACTCGCATTTCGTCGATTCGCTTCTTGCATCCAGTAATGACTCGATAGCTTGGACAATACCGGTTCGATTGTGACAAATGGCAGACAGATGTTGATCGTTCCGCTCACTTCACCGATTGTCACACCGATTGAAATCAAGACGACCGTTTCGTTTGGTGAGACGAGTTGCAGGAACTGCGGATTCACTTCCACGGCTGACATTTCTGCTTTAATCTCAGCAATCGATTCCCAAGCATCCCCATATGTCGAAAACGCCCGTTTGTACAATTGCGTCAAGATCCGCATCTCGATTTCGGTGAACGATTCGATTTTGTCCATCTCGACACCGGGACCACCGAGTAATCGGTCTAACATCGCGTACGAGATGTTCGGATTGACCTCGATGATGAATCGCCCGTTTAACGGTGGCGCCTCAATCAAGTTGATCATCGTCATGCTCGGAATAGAATGAATGAATTCATCGTACGGTAATTGTTCGACCGAGTTGACCGAAAACTGAACGTACGTGCGAAGTTGGGCCGAGAAAAATGTCGTGAGCATTCGTGTGAAATGCTCATGAATCCGAGTTAAGCTACGAATTTGGTCTTTTGAAAATCGAACGGCTCGCTTGAAGTCGTATTGTCGTACTTTCTTCTCTTCCTCTTGCGCGAGAAAGGAGTCCGCTTCGACATCCCCACTGCTTAAAGCAGATAGTAAGGCATCAATTTCTTGTTGAGACAGTACTTCTCCCATGATGCCACCTCACTGAATAATTTTCTTCGTCATATAGACGCGTTGGACTTCACCTTCTTCAAGCAGTCCGTTAAGTTGTTCTCGTAATGTTTGTTCGAACTTTTGCATATCCTCTTTTGTTGCCAATTGGGCTTTCGTCATCCCGGATAAGTCACCTAAAATGACGTTGTGCACTTGGAATTTGCGAAGTTCTAAATTCTCTTTCGTTTCAGCCGAATCTGTGACGATCGTAAATTGAACGTTGATGAAACGCTCGTCTTGAATGTTCGTCGTCATATCATCGGTCATGAAACTCCGTTCTGCCAACTCTTCAGCTGTGACCGGTTTCGTTTTAGCAGTGACGTTATCACCGAAGACATATTTGTACGTCATGAATCCGGCACCGCCCATGACGAGCAGGACGACAAGCAGGATGATTACGACCTTTAGGCCGCCACCTTTTTTATTTTCTTCTTCACTCATCTTCTTCACCTCTTGTGAACATCGTTCCGACTAAACCGATTGAGCGGTAAAAGGCTTCAGTTCGTTCAATGATTTGATCTTTCGTTTCTTTTACGAGATACGTTTTGCCATTAAACAATTGGATGATCGTGTCGGGCTCTGCCTTCACCGTTTCGATGAGCAAAGCGTTCAGCACGAACTCCTCACCGCGAAATGCCGTGACGCGAATCATCAGCGTTTCAAGTTGACGAGTTCTTGAAGGATCTCGTCCGATGTTGTGATAATTCGTGTGTTCGCCTGGAATCCACGCTGTGCCACGATCATTTCTGTGAACTCTTCTGATAGGTCAACGTTTGACATTTCAAGTGCACCTGAGACAAGTTCACCGCGACCGCCCGCACCAGGTACGCCAAACTGTGGAGCACCGGAGTTTTGTGATTGTACGAAGTTGTTGGCTCCGACTTTTGATAACCCGGCATTGTTCGAGAAGTTCGACGTGACGATATAACCAGCGATACGAAGTTCACCATTAGCAGCTACGAAACTAACTTGTCCGTCTTTACCAATTGAAAGCGATTTTGCATCTGTTGGGATTTTAATTCGACCGTATTTAACGGTTTGTGTACCTGCATCAGCTGCTAAATAAGGTGCGTCTAAGTTCGCCCCCATATTTACTGCAGTAGGTGTGGCTGCAACTCCGGCAACACCAGAAGGAGGCAACGTGTTCGTCTGAGAACCAATGAGGTATGTCCCGTCGCCCGTCACCAAATTACCTTGGTTGTCCGTGTAGAAGTTCCCAGCGCGCGTGTATTGGATTTGACCATTGACCATCGTCGCATAGAATCCTTCACCTGAAATCCCAACGTCAAGGGCGCGTCCTGTGTTTTGCATGGCACCCTGGTTATAGACGTTATCGACCGTCGCCATCGTCCCCCCGAGACCGACTTCCTTCGGGTTCACACCACCTGTTGTCGCATTTCCGGCCGACGCACTCCCGACTTGTTGACTGACGAGGTCTTTGAACGTGACGCGACCTTTTTTATAACCGAACGTGTTGACGTTGGCGATGTTGTTCCCGACGACGTCTAGCTTCGATTGGAAGTTCTTCAATCCACTGATTCCTGAGTACATTGCTCTTAACATAATGTATTCCTCCTATGCTTATTTGATGGATGTGATATCGTACACGCTGACAGATGTGCCGTCTTCAAGATCAGCCATATATCCGGTTAAGTCGTTACGAGAAATGGAAACGACCCGACCCGACCCTTTCGTCGTCTCTTCACTCGTTTCCGATGTGAAGTCGATCGTTTTCCCAATCATGCTACTGTATTCAGAAATCGACGACATGTGACGGTCGACGAGAACCGAGTCGAGTTGTTTTGAGATGGCTTGCATTTGTTCGAGCGACGAGAACTGTGCCATCTGTGCGATGAATTCTTTATCTTCCATAGGTGACATCGGATCCTGGTTCGCGATTTGAGCGAGAAGCAACTTCATAAACATGTCTTTATCGTATTGATTTGTCGCTTTTGGGAGCGACTGATCTGGCAATGTATAATCATTCGTCTTCGGTTGAATGCTCGTCATCTTCAGACCCTCCTTTAGGCTGTTCTTGTGGTTGTTCTTGTTCCGATTGCTCGGAACCGTCTGACAAGGCTGCTTTAGAATCGAGTGCCTGTTGTGTCAAGTTGACCTCGACCCGAACGTTTTGCGAATGGGGTGTCAACGTTTGTTGCAACTGTTGAACTTGCGATTGAATCAGTTGTTTCGCCTCTTGATTGCTGGCAAACATCTTGACGACAAGTTCTCCATTCTTCCGCTCTAGCTTAACGACGAGTTCCCCTAACTGCTCCGGATATAATCGTACGGTGAATACTTTTGAACCGTCCGCCCCACTTTTGAACGGTGCCTTTTGAAGAGCCGCTTCAATCCGAGCTTGGAAATTTTCAGGAAGGGATCCTTTTGAGGCATACATGACCGTGTCCACGTCAATCTGTGGTCTTGACCAGTTCATCCCTTTCGGCATCCAGTCTACGTTATTTGGCTGTAGCGCAGGTTTTGCGATTTTTAAGGTTTCAACATTTGGCAAGACGGGAACTTCTTTCAATGTACCTTCGATTGGTCCTTTATACTGTGTGATGATCCGTTGCATCGTTTGAACCTGTTTGGCAAGTTCTTGGTTTGGAACTTGTTGAGTCAGTGCAATGTTGGTCGTCTGAGTATTTCCCTCTGTTTGCTTCGTAGTATGGACTTTCGGCGTAGTCGTCGTCTGTACAATCGCCGGTAAAACCGAAGACGGGATTTCAGTCTCAGGCGAAGGATTAGACAATTGACCGAGTAAACTTACATATGCATCCATAAACGTCCGATACGCATCTTGTGGCAGTGATTTTAGCCACTTCAATGTATCAGGCTTTTGAAACCATGTTTCGAGTTCCTGTGCCACTTTTTCCAAATCGACTGATCCTTCAGGAAGCACACCTTCTTCAAGTTGAGGAAGTTCTGCCTGCTCCCCTGAGCCTTGCATTGGGGCAAGCATCGCAGAAAGGAGGCTTAAAAATCCACCTGCTCCCTGTGATTCTCCCTCCACTGTTCCAGTACGAGCCATCGATCCTTGAATGGCTTGCGTCAATAAAGCGATATTCAATGTTGGCCCTCCCTTCTTGTGTTCATTGGAGAAGCTGCGTCACAACCGCAGCCTGTTGTGCATTCATTCGTCCTAAGATGTCTGCCTGTTGCTTAGGTGATAGTTCCTTCAACAGTTCAGCAACTTGAGGGCTTTCGAGTTCACCCATAATGGCTGCCGCCTGTTTGGCTGACATTTCTTCATAGACGCTAGCGACGTCAGATGATGATTCCTCTTCTTTTGACGCTGCCTCTAGTTCCGAGACGAGTCGATCTCGTTCACGAATCAAATCGGTGATTTCTTCTTGTCTAGCCTTTACTTCGTTCGTCAATTCCACATTTTCGTTGCGAAGTTTTTCAATCTCACTGTTCGCCGCTTTTAATCGGTTCGCTGCGTCCGAATCGATTCCCGTCACATTCACCTGCGTCTCCGTTTTTTTTGATTCTTCCGTTTTCTCGTCCTCGTTCACTTCTAATAAGGGAACGGATAAGAGCGGACGGTCCATCGCATAGTTCATGACGACGATCCCACCGACTAGGATGAAGATTGCTGGAATGAGGACTAACGCCACGATCATTTGCTTGCCTCGTTTATTGTTCTCTTTTGCCATGCTACTTCCCTTTCCCATGATGAATCACAGCAAGTTCATCCATCATTTGTTGCTCTGTAAGTTTAGCTACCGTCATCTCTTGCATGCTGACCTTTTCATGTAGCGTCACGTATTTCTTTTCTTCCACCACTTTACCGAGCAATCGTTCTTGCGACGCATGATAGCGATTGCGGGCCTGTTGTACGACGAGCTGTTGCGTTTCGATTTGACGTTTCACTTGCTCTCGCGTCTTTTCTCGATACTGCGACATGAGAAGGTCGATGTTTCCAGATTGTTCGTCTTGGTGTTTGATGAGCGACTCATACATGAGAAGAAGGTCATATAGCTTCTCCATCTCTGTCTCAAGTCTTGCCTTAAATCCTCTGACTTCTATGGCGGCATCTTCTTTTTCATGTTCCGCAATCGGCATGATTCGTTCTAATATGAGTCTGTTCATGATTCACCTCGTGCGATATGTGACAAGTGGGTCATCGTCTGTTCGAAAGCAGCATCTTCTTCAATCGATTGTTTTAAAAACGTCAACAAGTATGGATATTTATCCACGGCAGTATCAATCGCAGGATTGGTGCCTTTTTTATACGCTCCGATATTGATTAAATCTTCCGCATCGATATAGGTCGCAAGCCAGCTGCGGAACGTTTGGGCCGCCTCCTTATGTGCCGGAGAAGCGATTTGGTTCATGACCCGGCTGATTGATTTCAGTACATGGATTGCCGGGAATTGCCCACGGTTTGCGAGCGCCCGGTCCATGACAAAGTGTCCGTCTAAAATCCCACGCACCGCATCGGCAATCGGTTCATTCATATCATCTCCGTCGACGAGGACCGTATAGAACGCAGTGATCGACCCTGATGCCGCTGTCCCGCTTCGCTCTAGTAGTTGAGGCAACATGGCGAATACGGACGGGGTGTACCCTTTCGATGTCGGAGGTTCGCCCGTCGCGAGACCAATTTCACGCTGCGCCATCGCAAATCGTGTCACCGAGTCCATCATCAAGACCACTTCTTTCCCTTGGTCCCGGAAGTACTCGGCAATCGCGGTCGCCGTGTAAGCTCCCTTCAACCGAACAAGCGGGGGTTGGTCGCTTGTCGCTACAATCACGACGGAACGAGCCATGCCTTCTGGTCCGAGCTCCTTTTCGATGAACTCTTTTACTTCCCGGCCCCGTTCTCCAATCAAGGCGATGACGTTAATGTCGGCTGAAGAACGTTTGGCAATCATTCCGAGCAAGGTCGACTTCCCGACACCGGAGCCGGCGAACAAACCGACCCGTTGCCCTTTACCTACAGTCAACAGCCCATCGATCATCCGGACACCGGTCGACAGTGCATCCAAAATCCTCGGTCGATTCAACGGGTTAGGGGGTTTGCGTTGAACATCATAACGCTTACCGGTCACAAGTCGTTCACCTGACAGGGGACGCCCTAAACCATCGAGCACTTGACCAATCAACTCTTCCCCTACAGGAACTTGAAGCATTTTCCCCGTTCCTTTGACTAGACAGCCAGGCGCGATTTGTGTGGTTTCACCGTATGGCATGAGAAGGACGCGCTCTTCATTGAATCCGACGACCTCAGCTTCGACTGTTTCATTCGAAGGAAGGACAATCAAACAGCGCTCTCCGACAAACGCACTCGGTCCGTTCGACTCAATCATCAAGCCGATGACTCGACAAACTCGACCGATTTTTCGTGTGAACTCGCCGTCTGTAGACTGTTTAATCGAGCCGAGAACCTGCTCAATAAGCGCCATCCGCTAGAACCTCCTCGATTTTGGCTTGGATCCGTTCGAAACTATATGTCAAATCGACTTCATTGCCACGATGTGGCGACTCGATTCGAACTGCTGTCTCATCCAATGATCCGTCCCCTCGATATTTCAGAGGAGGTGTCTCTACTGTCCGCCACATCGCTTCGAATCGCTGAATCGAGGCAAGACGTGTCGGATGAACAAAGATTGTAAGTGCTTCGGCGTCGATCATGTGTGACATCTGATCACGAATCATCGTCGCAAACAGTTCTTCATCTTTTCGGACAAGGTCTGTCGTCACGTGTGCACTGACTGTAACGGCCAATTCAATGAGTTGTTCTTCCGCTCGCCTCCACTTTTCTTCAAATAAGAGTTCGAGTTCGGTCGAAATGGAATTCAAACGCGTCGTGATCTCTTCAAATTCAGCCAATCCATCCTGCCTACCTTGAAGGAGACCTTCTTGGTATCCTTCTGAACGCGCTTCTTCAAACACTTGTTGCTTCAACCGCTCCAACTGTTCGACTTCCGTCTGCTGAAACTGTTGGAACGCTTCTTCGTCCTGCTTCAACTTCTCATAGCGTGATTGGATGACATCCCCATGATCGATTCCGTCATTCGGTTCTATAACGGGTGTCTCTAATCGCTTCGATTCAATTCGTTGCGGGGTATTCGATGTTGCACGTTGGCGTTTAATTACATTAGACAACGATGTCATCTCCTCCACCTCGACTGATTACAATCTCACCGACGTCCTCTAGACGACGAATGATTCCGACGATTCGACTCTGTGCCTCTTCGACGTCACGCAACCGCACCGGCCCCATGAATTCCATATCTTCTTTGAACGTTTCAACCATACGTTGAGACATGTTCTTGAAGATGATTTGTTTGACTTCTTCTGAAGAGACCTTGAGTGCAAGCAACAAGTCGTCGTTCGCCACTTCGCGAATGATTCGTTGAATCGCACGAGAGTCGAGCGTGACGATATCTTCGAAGACGAACATTCGCTTCTTGATTTCTTCTGCGAGTTCTGGATCTTCGATTTCGAGCGCATCGAGGATGGTGCGTTCCGTCGTCCGGTCGACACCGTTCAAGACTTCGACGACCGCCTCGATTCCACCCGACTGGGCATAATCTTGCATATCTGTCTGTGACAAGTTCTTTTCTAGAATCTGCTCCACCTCATGGATGACGTCTGGATTGAGTCGATCCATCGTCGCAATCCGTTTCGCGACTTCCGATTGAATCTCAGGTGGAAGTTCCGACAGGATCTGCCCTGACTTGACCGGTTCTAAATGCGCTAAGATTAACGCAATCGTCTGAGGATGCTCGTTTTGAATAAAGTTCAATAACTGTTTCGGGTCTGCTTTTCGTGCAAACTCGAACGGTCTGACCTGTAAGGTGGAAGTCAGACGATGAATCAATGCCATCGCCTTGTCTTCACCAACTGCTTTTTCAAGGACAGTTTTCGCAAACCCGATTCCACCCTGAGTGATATAACTTTGTGCCATGGCGAGTTCATGGAACTCACCGAGAATACTATCCTTTTCTTCCGGGGACACTTTTTTTAACGCTGAAATTTGAAGCGTCAGTTGTTCCATCTCTTCTTCTGAAAGATGTTTGTAGACGTTCGCTGCCACTTCAGGTCCCAGGGAAATCATGAGCATCGCTGCTTTTTCGCGATTCGATTGTTTTGCATAGTTCACGTTACTCACTCCTCAGACATCCAAGTACGAAGCAGTTTAGCAAACTCTTCTGGATTACTTTCAGCTAATTTTTCTAACTGTTTCTTCTTCACTGCACCTTCGCCTCGCTCTTCGAGGTCTAGGTCAGGTACTTCATCTTCATATGGAACTTCCCATTCGTTCGTCTCTTCCACAACCTCTTGCTTCCGTCTACGCATCGCGAAGAAGATCAAGGCAAGAATTACGACTGCACCCGCCGCTGCCGCATACATCCACCAAGGTGTCGGTTGCTCTGTTGCTGCAACCTCTTCCACTTCAGCGAACGGTCTCGACACGACGACAACTTTCTGTTCGAGTTCAGCATCCGTGATGGCTTCATCCGTCTTCGCTAACGACGTCCGAATAATGGAATACATCATCGTCTCGAGGTCGCCTTCTAACTGCGGATCGATACTTGTTGCGCCATCTGGTGGTTCAACGATGAGTTGGACTCCGAGGTCACGAATCGTATATGGTGCGTTTTGAATCTGCTTCGTGATGCGGTTGACCTCGTAATTGATGATTTCATGATTCTTTTCACTTTCTTCTGTGCCATCGCCAGTCGCTGCCGGGAAGTTGATTGTGTCGTTCTCACCAGTTCCCGTCGCTTCTGTCGCCGTACCTGTTCCGCCAGTGTATGCTTCAGCAATCCGCTCGGCAGACGTGACGATGCCTTCCATGTTTTCTTCATCGACCGGTGTGACAAGATTCTGTTCTTCAGCCGTTTGTGTCGTGTCGATGTCTGCTGTGACGGAAACGAGTACGCTCCGTTCGCCGAGTAGAACCGAGAGCATCTGTTGGATTTGTTGACGTACGTCTTTTTCGACTTGTCGCTTCAACGCCAATGGATCTGACGAGGAACCTCCAGCAACAACAGTCTGGTCGAGATCATAATACGTGAAGTATTGGTCCATAATTGAAATGTTTTCCGGTTTCAAGTTCGGGACACTCTTACTAATCAAATGATAGAGACCTTTTACTGTGTTTGGTTCTAAATTCGTCCCCGCTCCGATGTTCAAGACGATGGACGCGGTAGGCTCACCTTGATCTTCTGCCAAGAAGACAGACTTCTCAGGAAGTGAGATGATGACTTTCGCTTGATTGATTCCTTCAATCTGTGTGATGAGTCGCTCTAGCTCCGTCTGCATCGCACTACGTTCGATGACAGCCATCTCACGGTCTGTCGTTCCGAACCCTGCGTTTTCGCTGAAGAAACTATAATCAATCGAGCCGGACTTTGGAATCCCGGCAGCAGCCAAACTCACTTTCAACTGATCGACCATTTCAGTCGGCACATACACGCTCACACCGTTCGAAGTCGCCTTGATTTCCGACTGTACCCCGTCTGCTGTCAACTTCTCTGTCACTTCGCCCGCTTCTTGAGCAGACAAGTTTGTATAGAGAGGTGCCATGTTTGGCCTTGAAAGGAAGAATGTGAGTACGAGGGCCGCGATTAGTATGACCGCGATCGAGATGCCCCATACGAGTTTACGTTTCGCTGGCATCGCCTTTAATGCACCGGTCATGGATTTGAATCGTTCTTTTAATTGTTCATTCATCGCAACTTGTCATCCTCTACAATTAAACTTGCATTCGCATCATTTCTTGATAGGCCTCAACAGCCTTGTTCCTCACCTCGATGGCAAGTTGCATCGCAATCGACGACTCTTCACTTTGAATCATCACCTGATGAAGGTCAGCTTTCCCGACCGCCAAATCTTTACGGGCTTGACTAGTCGCTTGTTGTGTCTCATTCAATGCGTTCATCGCTTCATTCAAGTATGACCCAAATTGAGATGGGTTCGTTTTATTCAGTGATGGCGTGAGTTCTGGGCTCATCAATTGAATTGGATTAATTTGCATCCGTTAACACTCCTTATCCTTTACCAATCTCCATCGCTTTTACGAGCATCGCCTTCGAGGCGTTCATCGCTGCAATGTTTGCTTCGTACGAACGAGTCGCACCCATCAAATCGACCATTTCTTTCAAGAGATCGACGTTCGGCATTTGTACGTACCCTCGCTCATCCGCATCGGGATGATTCGGGTTATAAGCCAATTTATACGGTGCATCGTCTTCGATGATTTGAGATACCTGCACCCCTCCATTAACGGCATCCATTTGCTTCCGGAATGGCGCTTCTTGCAACACGGTCATCTTTCGTGTGTATGGTTGCCACTCTCCGTCCACGAGTCTCCCGCGAGTCGTCTGAGCGTTGGCGATGTTCGCCGACACGGTATCCATTCGTAGCCGTTGTGACGTCAACGCTGAAGCTGAAATATGAAAACTATCAAACATTCCCATTGATTAACGACCTCCCCGAATAACAGATTTTAATCCCCCGAGCCTACGATTCAATTGCTCCATCATCGCCTCATACTGGAGTTGGTTTCGTGCCAGCTCACTCATTTCATAATCCAAGTCGACGTTGTTGCCATCACTCCTCATGGCGCCACCAGCTCGATCGATGACTTTCGACTGGGTCGAGTCACTCGGACGACCACCTTGCAGCTTGAGTCGCATCTCACTCTGAAGCGTCTGCTCAAACACAGCCTGTTTGGCTTTGAAATTCGGCGTATCAATGTTTGAAAGGTTATGACTGATGACCTTTTGGTTAAGGACTGAATGGTTGATGGCTTGCTTTAGTAATTGATAGTCACTACCAATCCAATTCACGGCGTTCACTCACTTTCATATAATGACTACTAAATATACCTCATTTGGAAAATCTACTATTTCATTGAAACAAATCTGTAACAGTTCTGAAAGATATTTTTTAAAACATAGGTAAATGGCTTAATATCTTTTTGTCGAAATCACGTCAAAAGGTGAAAATAATTACTTTTGTACTAAAAAAAACCGCCTCCTTATCAAGGAAAGCGGTTTTTTAGGAATAAAGTCCCTTTTAAAAGTGTTTTCAATGGAAATTACACATCGAAAGTTGTATTTCAGTTTGATTTCAGTTTTTGCAATTCAAACAAGAAGTTGTCATTTAATATCTTGATATACGTTCCTTTCATTCCTAAAGAACGTGATTCAATGACCCCTGCACTTTCTAATTTCCGAAGTGCGTTGACGATGACCGAACGCGTGATTCCCACTCTGTCGGCAATTTTGGAAGCAACTAGCAATCCTTCGTTTCCACCAAGCTCTTCGAAGATATGTTCGATTGCCTCAAGCTCTGAATACGATAACGAGTTAATCGCCATCTGGACGACTGCTTTCTTACGTGCCGACGTTTCTGCTTCCGCAGCCTTCTCACGAAGGATCTCCATTCCAACTACAGTTGCAGAGTACTCCGCGAGAACGAGGTCATCTTCTGTGAATTCATTCGCCAATCGACCGAGTACGAGCGTACCTAAACGTTCTCCTCCACCGATGATTGGAACAATCGTCGTCATGGAGTTGAGGAATAGATCGTGGTTCTCGACTGGGAATGCTGTATATTCACTATCGATATCGATGTTCGCTGTCGTTTCTTTCACATTGAACAAGTTCGAAGCATATGGCTCCGGGAACTGTCGATCGACTAAGAATGCTTTCATCCGGTCATTCTCAATCTGTTGTTTGATTGCAAAACCGAGAAGTCGTCCCCGACGACTCACGATAAACGTGTTGGACTCAAGGACTTCACGCATTTTGTCCGCCATTTCTTTAAAGTCAACGTGCGCACTTGCCTCTTGTTGAAGCATTGTGTTTAATTGGCGTGTTTTTTCTAGTAAGTTCATATTCTCTATTTCCTCCCTGTATGTGCATACAGAATCTTATAATATATATTGGCTCAAATCACGATCGTCGGCGATGGAACCGACTTTTGCTTGTACGTAAGCTGGTGTGATTTCTACGGTTGTTTGTGGCATATCTGCCGCTTCAAATGATAAATCTTCTAAAACGCGCTCCATTATAGTATAGAGGCGACGTGCACCGATGTCATCGGTCTCCCGATTGACATGTGTCGCAATTTTCGCAATTTCTTCAATGGCCTCATGCGTGAAACGGACCGTGATTTCTTCAGATTCTAACAAGGCCGTATATTGTTTAATGAGTGCCTGTGACGGTTCCGTCAAAATCTTGACGAAGTCTTCTTCCGTCAAGCTGCTCAATTCAACACGAATTGGGAAGCGTCCTTGTAGCTCTGGAATCAGGTCAGACGGCTTAGCCATATGGAATGCACCGGCCGCGATGAAAAGAACATGATCCGTTTTAACCGGTCCATACTTCGTGACGACCGTAGATCCTTCTACAATCGGAAGAATGTCACGCTGCACCCCTTCACGGGATACTCCGGCGTGATCTTGTGATTTTGTGGCGATCTTATCGATTTCATCCACGAAGATGATACCCATCTGTTCACTGCGCCGCACGGCTTCATCGTGGACTTCGTTCAAGTCCAGCAAGTTCTCTGCTTCTTCAGCAATGAGAAGCGGTCTTGCTTCACGAACCGTCAACTTACGTTGTTTCCGTTTCTTTGGAACGATTTGACCGAGCATATCCTGAAGATTCGACAAACCTTCCATCCCTTGACCTTGAAACAAATCCATCGTCTGCTTTTCTTCTAATTCCACTTCAATCACGCGTTCTTCGAGTTCACCGAGTTCGAGCAAGCGTCGAAGTTGCGAACGGTCATTATTGGATGTGTCCGACGTGGTTTCTGGCTGTTGTGTCTGTCCGCCGAACAACGCTTCGAACGGATTCGATGCAGTAGGTGTCGCTTTTGCTTTTCCTTGTAGTGCATCTAAAAGGCGTTCCGTCGCCGCACGTTCCGCTGGCTCCTTCACATCTTCTTTTTTCTCTTCTTTGACAAGACGAACCGATGCCTCAACGAGATCACGTACCATCGATTCAACGTCACGACCGACGTAACCAACTTCCGTAAATTTCGTTGCTTCTACCTTCACAAACGGTGCACCGACAAGCTTAGCTAACCGTCGAGCAATTTCGGTCTTTCCGACCCCGGTCGGTCCGATCATCAAAATATTTTTTGGTGTAACCTCATCGCGAAGGTCTGCACTTAACTTTTGACGTCGATAGCGATTTCGTAGAGCAATCGAAACTGCTCGCTTGGCATCCTTTTGTCCGATTACAAAACGGTCTAACTCCGTTACGATTTGTCTAGGTGTCAACTCTCGGTTCATTCAGCAGCGCCTCCAATCGTTTCTACAATGACTTGATCATTTGTATACACGCAAAGCTCACCAGCGATTTCAAGAGCGGCACGCGCGATTTCTTCAGCAGACTTTTCAGCAGAATGGCGTACGAGTGCGCGACCTGCCGCTAAGGCATAGTTCCCACCGGATCCGATTGCAAGAATTCCATCGTCCGGCTCAATCACTTCTCCATTCCCAGAGACGAGCAAAAGATGATCGGCATCCATCACAATCAATAGTGCCTCGAGTTGACGCAACATCTTATCCCCACGCCATTCTTTCGCAAGTTCTACCGCTGCTCGCGGCAAGTTACCGTTATACATTTCAAGTTTCGATTCAAACTTTTCAAACAATGTGAAAGCATCGGCTACGCTACCTGCAAAACCGGCAACGACTTTCCCGCCATAAAGGCGTCTGACTTTCTTCGCCTTGTTTTTCATGATGACGGCATTCCCGAATGTGACTTGGCCATCTCCACTCATCGCACATTGGCCATTGTGTCGAACTGCAAAAATCGTTGTTGCATGAAACATATCGTAACCTCCTACTTTCTTGGATGTGTCGCTTGATAAATCGACCGAAGTCGTTCGGTCGATACATGGGTATACCGCCCGGTCGTCGACAAGGACTCATGCCCAAGCAACTCTTGGACGGCACGCAAGTCCGCTCCCCGTTCTAACAAATCCGTCGCAAAGCTGTGTCGCAACGAGTGCGGGGTAAGTGGTTTATGTACCCCACTGTCTTTTCTCAAACGTTTCATGACATAGCGGATTTGGTCTGTTGTCATCCGATTCCCTTTTTGACTCAAAAATAATGCGGTTTCTGTCGGGAGCCCGACACCTTTGCGTAATTCGATATAACGCTGCAAAGCATGTACGGCATATTGCCCGATCGGGACATATCGTTCTTTCTTCCCTTTTCCCATCACATGGACAAAGGATAAAACCTCATCGAACGAGGAAAGGTTCATCCCACACAGTTCAGCGACGCGGATTCCCGTCCCATAGAGCACTTCTACAATGGCGACGTCCCTCGCCTGTAAAAAAGGATCTTCCTGCCTCGAGGCAGCCTCCAACAGTTGCTCGACTTCCGTCGGGACGGCAAAGGTCGGCAAGGACTGTCTCTTTTTCGGTGAGGTCAGGTCGTGGAACAACGGTTCTCCACCTTGTTCTCTTGCCATAAACTTCCCGAATTGCTTGAAACAAGATACTTTTTGGGACACCGTGGACGCGGCCAATTGTTTCTCATAAAGGACATATAAATAACGCCGCGCCGTCTGAGCATCGTAGGGATCTTGATGCGTCGATTGGCAATATGCGGCGTACTGGTCGAGCGTTTGCTCGTAGGAGCGTTTCGTATGAGGAGACAGTCGACGTTCAATTTGGCAGTAGCGCAAAAAGGATTGTCGATCCTCTAAAAATCCCATTTTATCGCCTCCTCGATGACTCGTAAAAACGCATGTTCTCGTCAAATCGAAATTAGCATAGCATACAGAATGTAAGGTGACAATAGATAGCCGTTCAATAATCTGAAAATTTTCAAAGTATGAAACAAAATACACAATTGAAATTTTACTTCAAAACAAAAGAGCCAACAAATGGCTCTCCTGTTCAAAGATCTTTATACTGTTGAATCGTTTCTAACGCACGGTTCGCGTAACGCTCGTACCGTTCTTGTTTCTTCATCTTTTTCGGAGCGTCTTCTAGTGATGGCACCAATCCGAAGTTTGCATTCATCGGTTGGAAGTGCTTCCCGTCGGCTGTCGTGATATAATGCGCCATCGAACCAAGCATCGTCTCACGCGGGAGAACGATGAGTTCTTCACCTGCGATCATCTTCGCCGCATTGATCCCAGCTAGAAGCCCGGACGCTGCCGACTCCACATATCCTTCTACCCCTGTCATCTGACCGGCGAAGAAGAGCGTGTCACGTGTACGCGCCTGATACGTCGGCTTGAGTAAGCTCGGTGAGTTGATGAACGTGTTACGGTGCATGACACCGTATCGGACGATGTCCGCATTCTCGAGTCCCGGGATGAGACGGATGATGCGCTTCTGTTCGCCCCACTTCAAATGTGTTTGGAAGCCTACCAAGTTATACAGTGTGCCCGCCGAGTTGTCTTGACGAAGCTGAACGACGGCATATGGACGTTTTCCTGTCTTCGGGTCTTCTAATCCGACCGGCTTCATCGGTCCGAACAAAAGCGTCTTCTTCCCACGCTCGGCCATGACTTCAAACGGCATGCATCCTTCAAAGTAAATCTCTTTTTCAAACTCTTTTAGCGGAACGACTTCTGCCTTGATCAACTCTTCGTAAAACACATCAAACTCTTCTTCTGTCATCGGACAGTTCAAGTAAGCGGCTTCACCTTTGTCGTAACGCGACTTCAAATAGACTTTATCCCGATCAATCGTATCACCATCTAGAATTGGTGCTGCCGCGTCATAGAAGTAGAGATAATCTTCTCCTGTGAACGCCTTGAGTGATGCAGAGAGGTCAGGGGAGGTCAACGGGCCAGTCGCCACGATGACGATCCCTTCAGGAATCTCTTTGAGCTCTTCGTTGTGCACTGTGACATTCTCGTGGTTCTTTAGCTTCTCGGTGATGAATCCGGCAAACTCATGACGATCGACGGCAAGGGCACCCCCAGCAGGTACACTTGCCGTGTCCGCCGCCTTTAAGATGAGCGAGTCAAGCGTACGCATTTCTTCTTTCAAGACACCTACGGCATTTTGAAGACCGTTCGCACGTAGCGAGTTCGAACAAACGAGCTCCGCAAATTGATCCGTGTGGTGCGCCGGTGTTTGACGAACCGGTCTCATTTCATACAAATCTACTTGAATACCGCGCTTAGCGAGTTGCCAAGCCGCTTCGGAGCCGGCCAATCCAGCTCCGATTACAGTTACACGTTGTTGCAACATTAATCCTCCTCTTGCTGATGTACCTCGGTGTGGGTACAGTTCGTACATTGATATTTCACGCCGTCTTTAATTTTTTTCTCGACCATCAAACTGTCGCATACTGGACACGGTTTCGCAACCGGTTTATCCCATGAGACGAATTCACATTCCGGATAGTTCGAGCAACCATAGAAGAGACGACCTTTTTTACTACGACGTTCTACGATTTGTCCATCCTTACAGTTCGGACACGGGACACCGATTTCGACTTGTACCGGTTTCGTGTTCGTACAGTTCGGGAAGTTCGAGCACGCCATGAACTTGCCGTAGCGTCCCATCTTGATGACCATTGGTGACCCACAGACTTCACAATCAATTCCGGCAGGTTCATCTTTCACTTCGATTTTCTCGATTTCTTCTTCAGCACGCTTCAATCGTTTCTCGAAAGAACGATAAATCGGAGCGACGACTTCCGTCCACTCGACTTCCTTATGCTCGATCGAATCAAGAAGGGTCTCCATGTCGGCTGTGAACTGGACCGTGATGAAGTCGTTGAAATACTCATCAATCATCTCGATGACGAGTTCTCCAAGTTCAGTCGGTAAAAACTTCTTCTCTTCGAGAACGACATAACCGCGTCGTTGAATCGTGTCGAGTGTCGGCGCATACGTCGACGGACGACCAATCCCGAGTTCTTCCATCGCTCGAACGAGTCGCGCCTCTGTATAACGAGGTGGCGGTTGTGTGAAGTGTTGTTTCGGTTCAATCGTTTCAAATGTCACGGTGTCATCCACTTCGAGAGGAGGCAATAATCCTTCCTTCTCTTGGTTCGTGTCCTCAATGTCATCGTCTTTCGACTCGATGTACACTTTCATGAAACCAGGAAATTTGACCGTCGACCCGTTCGCACGGAAAATCATCCCGTTCGATTCGACGTCGATTTTGACCGTATCGAGCACGGCTGGTGCCATTTGGCTCGCAATCAATCGTTCCCAAATCAATTTATACAGTCGCAACTGGTCACGTGACAGATAAGGCTTCAAGGAAGCTGGGTCGCGGAGTGCCGAAGTCGGACGAATCGCTTCGTGCGCGTCTTGGGTATTCGCTGATTTCTTTTCTTTTTGTTTCTGTAAGGCGACATACTCTTCACCGAATGTCGATTCGATATATTCCTTCGCCTCCGTCTTCGCCAAATCAGAGATACGTGTCGAGTCGGTACGCATATACGTAATCAGACCGACTGTACCTTCTTTTTTGCCGAGATCGATTCCTTCATATAATTGCTGCGCGAGCATCATGGTCTTCTTCGCACGGAAATTCAATTTACGGGCAGCATCCTGCTGTAATGAACTGGTCGTGAACGGTAGCGAAGCGTTCCGCTTCCGTTCTTTCTTCGTCACATCAATGACTTTAAACGTATCATCGATGGTATCTAGGACAGATTGCGCATCTTCTTCAGACTTCAATTCCATCTTCTTTCCATCTTTTCCGTAAAATGAAGTCTCGAACGTTTCCCCATCATGATTTAAATCAAGTTTAATCGTCCAGTACTCTTCCGGGTCGAACGCGTTAATTTCACGTTCACGGTCGATAATCATCTTCACGGCTACCGATTGAACTCGCCCTGCAGACAATCCTTTTTTGACTTTCTTCCATAATAATGGACTCATCCCGTATCCGACAAGACGATCTAAAATGCGTCGAGCTTGTTGTGCGTCGACGAGATCGTGATTGATCTTACGTGGATGTTTAAACGATTCTTTAATCGCATCTTTTGTAATTTCGTTAAAGACGACACGACATTCTGTCGTTTCATCGACACCGAGTGCGCGTGCTAAATGCCAAGCAATCGCTTCCCCTTCTCTATCGGGGTCGGCCGCGAGAAAGATTTTTGTCGCTTTTTTCGCTGCTGTCTTCAATTCTTTCAATACCGGTCCTTTACCACGGATGGTAATATACTTCGGTTCAAAGTCGTGTTCGACGTCTACACCGAGTTGACTTTTAGGCAAGTCAATCACGTGCCCCATCGAAGCTTTGACCATATAATTCGGACCTAAATAACGTTTAATTGTTTTTGCTTTCGCAGGTGATTCGACGATCACCAGATATTTTGCCATACATCTGCTCCCCTTTTAGAGGTCATTTAAATCCCTACCATAATATTCATGTTCTCACTGGTTTGTCAACGTACAATCTTGAGATCTCGAATAATTTGATCGGAATTCGTCAATGGAATCGCTCCTTCTTCAATCAACCGGTTCGGTCCCTCCGCGAGTGGATCAAGGGGTGAACCTGGCACCGCAAATACCGTTTTCCCTTGCTCTAGAGCATGTCCGACCGTATTCATCGTCCCACTCTTTCGTCTCGCCTGTATAACGACCAACGCATCGCCAAGACCACTGACCAAACGATTTCTTTCCAAAAATTGAAATTTTTGAATCGGCGTGTTTGGTACATATTCACTAAGTAAGACTCCCTCTTGTGGAATCTGTAAAAGCATGTCTCGGTTCGCCTCCGGATAGAGCCGGTTCAGTCCAGCTCCCAGTACCGCCACGGTCGGTCGACGAGCGAGAAGGGCTTGGGCGTGGACGAGCCCGTCGATTCCGAGGGCGCCACCTGAAACAGATACAGTTTCTTCTATTAAAGAGTGATAGTGATTCACGAGCGGTTGACTGATACGATTCAACTCACGACTTCCGACCATCGCAGTCGTTCTTTCTTGTAGTACCTCTAAATCTCCATGATAAAACAAGCAATATGGAGGGTTGGGGATGTCGAGTAACCGTTTCGGAAACAAGTCGTCTTCCCATGTGACGAAATGTTTATACGACTCCGATGCGTGCCAGGCTCGTTCAGCCCGTCTCCAGACATGTTCAGAAAATTGTGTGCGATGTGCTCCGAGTGTCCCGTTTAAATAATGATGCACAAACTCAACTGGCATTCGTGCTGCAGCAAACCGAGCTATTGTTTGATTCATCACAAACTCTCCTTTAAAAAAATGAGGGATGCAAGCATCCCTCAAGATTCTCATGTCGTCGGTTGACCCGTGACACATGCTTCGTATAATCCTTGCTGTTTCAAGACACGAATTAACGTTTCACCGATAACCGCTGGTGTTTCAGCGACTTCGATTCCATTCGCGTTCAATGTCTTGATCTTCTCAGCAGCCGTCCCTTTACCACCTGAGATGATTGCACCCGCATGTCCCATGCGCTTGCCTTCAGGAGCCGTCTGGCCGCCGATGAAACCGATGACTGGTTTCGTCATGTTGGCTTTTACCCATTCAGCTGCCTCTTCTTCAGCCGTTCCGCCGATTTCCCCGATCATGATGACCGCTTTCGTGTCCTCATCTTCGTTGAACGCTTTAAGCGTATCGATGAAGTTTGTTCCATTGACCGGGTCTCCGCCGATTCCAACAGCTGTCGATTGTCCGATACCTGCTGTCGTCAACTGATGAACCGCCTCATACGTGAGCGTCCCAGAACGTGATACGATTCCGACGTGCCCTTTCGTATGAATGTAGCCAGGCATGATGCCAAGTTTCGCTTCTCCAGGTGTGATGATACCAGGACAGTTCGGTCCGATTAAACGAGCCGGTTTGTCCTCGAGATAGCGCTTCACTTGAATCATGTCCACAACTGGGATTCCTTCTGTGATACAGATGATGAGCTCGATGCCGCTGTCTGCCGCTTCCATGATTGAATCCGCTGCGAAAGCAGGTGGAACATAGATGATCGATGCATTGGCACCAGTTGCTTCGACCGCTTCAGAGACGGTGTTGAAGACTGGAACGTTGTCGAGGACCGTCGTGCCACCTTTACCAGGTGTGACACCACCGACTAATTTCGTGTTATATGCGAGCATCTGTTCACCGTGGAACAGACCTTGCTTCCCTGTAATCCCTTGAATGATTACTTTCGTATCTTTATCCGCCCAAATACTCATGTCGTTTCCCCCTTATCGAACAAGTGCTGCGATTTTTTCTGCACCGTCAGCCATCGAGCTGGCCGTCGTGATCGCAAGTCCAGATTCATCGAGAATGCGCTTCCCGGCATCAACGTTCGTTCCTTCTAAGCGAACGACGAGTGGTAAGTCGAGTCCGATTTCTTTCGTCGCAGCGACAATCCCCTCTGCGATGATGTCACATTTCATGATCCCACCGAAAATGTTAACGAAGATCCCTTTGACCTGGTCATCAGACAAAATCAACTTGAATGCTTCTGTTACTTTTTCTTTAGTCGCACCGCCACCTACGTCGAGGAAGTTAGCGGGTTCAGCACCGTAATGTTTGATGATATCCATCGTTGCCATCGCAAGACCGGCACCGTTGACGAGACAACCGATGTTTCCGTCGAGTGCGATGTAGCTGAGGTCGTGTTTTGACGCTTCTACTTCACGTGGGTCTTCTTCCGTCGTATCACGAAGAGCAAGGACGTCCGAGTGACGATAGAGCGCGTTGCTATCGAAGTTCAACTTCGCATCGAGCGCGATGACGTTACCGTCTTTCGTCGTGACGAGCGGGTTGATTTCCGCGATTGTGCAATCTGTCTCGACGTACACTTTATACAGCTTCATGACCATGTCACTGAACTTATTGACAAGTTTCGTCGGGACTTCCATTTTGAATGCGAGACGACGCGCCTGGAATGGACGTAAGCCAACGACCGGGTCGACGATCTCTTTATGAATCTTCTCTGGTGTATGTTCAGCGACTTCTTCGATGTCCATTCCACCTTCAGATGAACCCATGATGACAATTCGGCCGATCGAACGGTCAAGCACGAGTCCTAAGTAAAATTCTTGGTCAATCGCAGAACCTTCTTCGATATAGAGACGCTGGACAACTTTTCCTTCCGGACCTGTTTGGTGTGTCACGAGCGTTTTCCCGAGAATCTCTGAAGCATATTGCTTCACTTCTTCATCTGTCTTCGCAAGTTTAACACCACCCGCTTTACCGCGGCCACCTGCGTGGATTTGAGCTTTTACTACCTTCACTTCACCTTCAAGCTTCGCAGCAGCTGCAACAGCTTCTTCAACAGTAAAGGCCGGATAACCCGTCGGAACGGCTACCCCAAACTCTCTTAACAATTCTTTCGCCTGATACTCATGGATATTCATATGTTTTCCCCCTTAGTCCCCTTTAATATCGGCACGTCTATTGTAACGAAAAACTGAAAGCGCTGTCTATCGTTCTTGCTTTAAGTTTTCATCTTTTTTTCACATATATCCCTAGACAAATCAAATTTTATCCTGTTCCATCTGATAAAGAAACACAAAAAGTTCGGCAATGACTTGATAGACGTCCTCTGGAATCTGCTCTTCAATGTTCAAGGCCGACAGTAACGAGAGGAGCGCTGGGTCTTCATGGATAGGAATGCCGTTCGCTAAAGCAACTTCAAGCATCCGCTCGGCCACGATACCCGTTCCTTTTGCTACGACATGGGGCGCATCCATCGACTGCTCATAGGAGAGCGCCATCGCTTTCTTCTGGTCTTTCATATTTGGAGGTCCACCTTTCCGAGCGGTGCAAACGTTGCCGGAACGTGTTCACGCTTCGCTTCATACGAAAAAGAAGACAGTTCGAATGACACCTTTTTTAAACCTTCTTTCAAAAGTGGTTCGTATGTACGGACGTATGGAGCCAAATCGTGTTGCTCATTGAATACACGTACGGACACGTAACGCTTTTGAATCAACACATCAATTCCGGTCTCACCATATCGCGGCGTTTCAAGAAACAAGACGATCCGCGCATGATCCGAGTCCATCGTCTCTCGTTTCGGGGCCTCTAGACGAAGTTGAACGTTTTCAAACGGACCCAATTGCGGTATGTGAAATGCTTGGGCGACGAACGGCGGGCTTTGGCTCGCGTTGAACGCTTCCTGCGCACGCACGAACTGCTCGAACTTCGGCTCACCTTTCGCTTTGAACAGTTCCCCGACGAGCGCCTTTACATCCTGACCTGCGCCGCTTTCTAACGCGTTTTTCCCGGCCGCCTTCACGGATTCTGGCGTCAGCATCGGCTCCCGCATCAAGCGTCCGAGCTGTTCTCCTAACGCTTGCAGCGGCGACTTGGCAGCCATGAGCGATTCCGTCGCTTGCGTGACGACTTTCAAGACGAGCTTCGGTTCGACGTCCGTGACGACCAGCTTATACGTGACGTTCTCTTTCACGTTCGCATTGACGCCGACCCGGAAAATCCCTTGGGGCAGTTGCATGACCGCCTCGTTGCCAGGTAAGAGCTGCAACACCTTTCCGACGACTGTGTTCCCTAGTAATAGCGGGCGTGACGTCTGTTCCGTCACTTTGAACGGCATCACCCCTTGATGATCGATCCGCAACGTGACCACTCCTTTCACATATGCTTGATGGGGGCGAACGTACGGCGATGAATCGGAGTCACCCCAAGGCGTCTTAACCCTTCTAAATGAGTCTCTGTTCCATATCCTGCGTTTTTCGCAAATCCGTATCCAGGATACGTCAAATCATATTCTTCCATCATCCGGTCCCTTACCACCTTAGCGACGACACTTGCCGCGGCTATCGACACACTGAGCGTGTCCCCTTTAACCAATGACTGTTGAGGGATGTCGAGCTCGAGTTTCATGGCGTCAATCAATAGGGCGTCTACTTCTCCGACTTGATGAATCGCCTCTGTCATCGCAAGCTTCGTCGCCTCATAGATGTTAATCTCATCGATTACCGCGGGCTCGACGATCCCGACACCGACCTCTGCGACCTCGATGATGTGTGCGTATGCCGCGTCCCTCGCCGCTTTGGTCATTTTTTTTGAATCATTCAATCCCGGGAGGTAGAACCCATCCGGCAACAAGACCGCCGCTGCCACGACCGGTCCCGCAAGCGGCCCCCGTCCGACCTCATCGACTCCGACAATTCGAGTGAAGCCTTCCGCCTTCCATTCACGTTCATACGTCATGCGACGTTCGAAATCGTCCTGTAACGCCCGTTCTCGCTCGAATTGGCGCTGTTTTTGCCGTAGCAACGTTTGCACGCCCGCTCGAGGGTCTCGTGACAAGGTCGGGAAGATGTATACCCATTCTTCATATCGGATGTCCTCTAGTTGTTGTTTAATCTGTTGAATCGTCACGGTCTTCCTCCTATTCAAAAAAGCCCTGTGTGCACAGGGCTTTACGCCATTTCGTGATCAGCCGGTGTCTCAAGGGAGATCCGTCCGATTTTTTCATGTCGTAGTTCATTTAAAAGTAGTTCGCTCGCCTTTTCGAAATCGACGTAACCACCACTGATGAGACCACGCTTTTTCCCGATCAACTCAAGGAGCTCCACGCCGTCCTCGGGTAACGTTTCAAGTTTGAATCGTTCCTTTAATTGTTCCGGATAACGAGCATGCAACTCGCGAACCGTATACAAGGCGATATCATCCAAGTTGAGAATCTCGTCTTTGATGGCGCCGGTCGCGGCTAGACGATATCCGACAAGTTGATCCTCGAACTTCGGCCAGAGAATCCCCGGCGTGTCCAACAGTTCCATCTCGCCGCCTTTCATCTTGATCCACTGTTGACGCTTCGTCACACCAGGACGGTCGCCCGTGATGGCGATGTTTCGTCCGGCGAGACGGTTGATGAGTGTCGACTTCCCGACGTTCGGAATTCCGATGATGAGCGCACGGATCGGTCCGGGGTTCCGCCCCTTCTCACGCATCCGGTCATGCTTTTCTTTCATCAACTTCTGAGCACCCGTGATGAGCTGTTTCAAGCCTTTGCTATGTTTCGCGTCGACAGCGACAACCTCGACTTCTTCGCGTTTCAAGGCACGTAACCACGCCTCCGTCACGACGGGGTCGGCCATGTCTGCTTTGTTCAAGACGATGAGACGAGGTTTTCCCGCTGTAATCTCATCGACCATCGGGTTGCGACTCGACTGAGGCACGCGTGCATCTACGAGTTCGATGACGACATCGATTAGCTTTAATTTTTCAGTTACTTGTCTTCTTGCTTTGGCCATGTGGCCAGGAAACCATTGAATTGCCAAAAAAGCACCACCTTAATCTTCTACCGTGCCAACATCATCGAGTGGCCAGAAGATGAAGTTCGTCTTGCCGACAATCTCCTCTTTCGACACAAATCCGATCTCACGGCTGTCTTTCGAGTTTTGACGATTGTCTCCCATGACGAAGTATGATTCCTCTGGAACGACCGACTCACCCGTCACTTGTTCGAGTGTGAAGTTCTCTGTCAACGGGAACCCGTTCATCTGGGCACGAAACTCGTCTAAATACGGCTCTTCTACCGCTTCACCGTTAATATAAAGTACATCATCTCGATATTCGAGCGTGTCGCCTGGGATGGCGATGACACGTTTAATATAGTCTTTTGATTCAGTCGCATGGAATACGACGATATCACCTCGGTCTAGCTCCCCAACATAGTTCGAAATTTTACTGACGATCATTCGATCCGCATTGTGGAGTGTCGGCATCATCGACTCTCCTTCAACGATGACAGGAACGAAGATGAACGTCCGGATGACGAACGCGATGACAAGAGCGACCACGATGGCTTTTAGCCAACTAAACACTTCTTTCAACTTCACTCACTCCTCTATCCATTTGAACTTATTGTACTAGAAAAAAAGAAGCTTGTCGCAAGCGACAAGCTTAATTCCCATCTTAACGACGGATTTCTTTAATACGTGCTGCTTTACCGCGAAGGTTACGGAGGTAGTAAAGTTTCGCACGGCGAACTTTACCGTAGCGTACGACTTCGATTTGTGCAACGCGTGGTGAGTGAAGCGGGAATGCACGCTCAACACCTACGCCGTAAGAAATCTTACGGACTGTGAATGTTTCGCTGATGCCGCCACCTTTACGCTTGATTACAACACCTTCGAAGATCTGGATACGCTCACGCGTTCCCTCTACAACTTTAACGTGGACACGTACTGTGTCACCAGGACGGAAAGCAGGTACGTCCGATTTGAATTGTTCTTCTGTGATTTCACGGAACAGTTTTTGTGTGTTCATGAATCATATCTCCTTTTTCTTCAATGTTCATATCTTCATATGCCCAAGCATCCAATAGCGGAACATCGGTAATCGATGGGTTTAACCCACATGCTCAAACATAGCATATATTTCTCAATCGCGCAACGATTGCAGAAACTTTTTATCGACATCCGTCAACTCGACATGTTCGAGCAAATCCGGACGTCGTCGATACGTGCGTTCGAGCGATTGCTCTCGGCGCCATGCCTCGATCCGGGCGTGATTTCCCGACAAGAGCACTTCCGGCACGGTCAATCCACGAAAATCAGCCGGTCGTGTATAGTGAGGGTATTCCAAGAGACCAGTCGAGAACGAGTCGTCTTCATGGCTCGCCTGATCGCCAAGTACATCCGGAATGAGCCTTACGGTCGCATCAATCATGACCATCGTCGCGAGCTCTCCACCTGTCAAAACGAAATCACCGATCGACACCTCGTCGGTCGCCAGTTCATCATGGATCCGTTGGTCGAACCCTTCATAATGTCCACATAGAAAGACCAGATGTTCCTCCTTGGCCCATTCTTCGGCCATTCGTTGATTGAACGGTTTTCCGGTAGGCGTCGTGAGAATGACCCTTGGGCTCTTCGCCTCAAGGGAATGAAATGCATCAAAGATCGGCTGCGGCGTGAGCAACATGCCCGCTCCACCGCCGTACGGATAATCATCGACTTTATGATGCTTGTTCGTTGAAAAGTCCCGAAAATTGAGGAACGACATCTCCACTTGCCCGAGCGTCTTCGCCCGACCGACGATGGAGTGATCGAGCGCATGAAACATCTCGGGGAACAACGTCAATACATCAATCTTCATCGTCAATCATTCCAGGGATCGGCGTGATGACGACACGCTTCGCATCGACATCAATCTCTTGGACGACCGATCCGATATAAGGGATGAGTGCGTCCGACTTTCCTGGTCGTTTGATGACCCATACGTCGTTCGCTCCATTCGTTTCAAAGATGTCGTCGACGACACCAATGACTTCCCCATCCACGACAGCCTCACAGCCGATGATTTCATGATAATAATATTCGTGTTCGTCCAAGTCGTGGACGTGTTCGGCGTGGACATATAGTTTCAGCCCTTTATATTTTTCAATGAGATTGATATTGTCAAACCCTTTGAATGTGACGAGGTGAAACTGCTTATGAGGACGATACGTCGTGATCGTCATTTCCTGTTTCGTTCCGTCGACATCAAGAAACAACGTGTTTCCTTTTTTAAATCGCTCTTCTGGAAAGTCTGTCGCCGCCAAAATCTTCACTTCCCCTTTTAGGCCGTGCGTATTGGCGATTTTCCCTACATATAACCAGTCCATCTTTTTCCCTCCTCAACAAAATAGGCCGACCTCAGAAAAGGTCGGCCACATCATTACTTCGCGTTTTTCGCGTTGTGGAATTTCTCCATGATCCCTGCTTTAGAGAACAAGTTGCGTACTGTGTCAGATGGCTTCGCGCCGTCTGCCAACCATTTGAGAGCGAGTTCTTCGTTGATGCGAACTTCTGCTTCTGGTTTTGCAACCGGGTTGTAGTGACCAACTTGCTCGATGAAGCGACCGTCACGTGGTGAACGTGAGTCTGCTACAACGATACGGTAGAAAGGTGATTTTTTTGCGCCCATGCGCTTAAGACGAATTTTAACTGCCATGGTAATATACCTCCATCATGTGTTTAAGAATTGACAACTTTTATAGTATACAGCTTTTTCGTTCGACTGACAAAAGATTTTGTTAGAAGAATGGAAGGCCGAGACCTTTTTTCTTCCCTTTCATTTGTCCTGACATTTGTTTCATCATCTTCTTCATGTCATCGAACTGTTTGATGAGACGGTTCACTTCTTGAATCGAGCGACCGCTCCCTTTTGCGATCCGCTTACGACGACTCGCGTTGAGCACTTCCGGATTGGCGCGCTCATGTTTCGTCATCGAGCGAATGATCGCTTCGACGTGATCGAGTTGTTTCTCGTCGATTTGGACGTTCTTCAACCCTTTCATCTTACCTGCACCAGGTAACATCGAAAGTAATTCATCAATTGGTCCCATGTTTTTCACTTGGGCCAACTGTTCAATGAAATCATCGAACGTGAATGACGCGTCACGAATTTTGCTTTCAAGCTCCTTCGCTGCGTCTTGGTCCATCTGTGTCTCGGCTTTTTCAATGAGCGAGAGCACGTCCCCCATTCCAAGGATCCGTGACGCCATGCGTTCCGGGTGGAATGGTTCGAGGGCATCCAACTTTTCTCCGAGACCGACGAATTTAATCGGCGCTCCCGTGACTGCCTTGATCGAAAGGGCTGCCCCGCCTCGTGTATCTCCGTCGAGCTTTGTGAGCACGACCCCGGTGATTCCGAGTTTCTCATTGAAACTGTCGGCCACATTGACCGCATCTTGACCCGTCATCGAATCGACGACGAGGAAGATCTCATTTGGTTTGGCAATCGTCTTCACATTTTCGAGCTCGCCCATAAGCGTCTCATCGATATGAAGGCGACCGGCCGTATCGATCAACACGAAATCGTGATGATTTGTTTTTGCGTACTCGAGTGCCTTCGTCACAATCTCTTCCGGCTTCACTTGATCACCAAGTGAGAAGACCGGTAAATCGAGTTGTTTTCCGAGTGTCTCGAGCTGCTTGATTGCCGCCGGACGGTAAATGTCCGCCGCGACGAGAAGAGGACTTCGGTTATGCTTTTTACGAATCAAGTTCGCTAGCTTCCCGGTCGTTGTCGTTTTCCCTGCCCCTTGCAGACCGACCATCATGACGACTGTCGGTGGTTTCTGACTGAATGTGATCGGGACGACATCGCTTCCCATCAAGTTCGACAACTCTTCGTGAACGATTTTGACGACTTGTTGACCTGGCGTCAATGATTTCATGACATCCTGACCAACCGCGCGTTCCTTCACGTCATTGACGAATTGCTTGACGACTTTAAAGTTGACGTCGGCTTCGAGGAGGGCGAGGCGAACCTCACGCATCATCTCTTTGACATCGGCCTCCGAGATTTTCCCTTTACCGCGCATTTTTGAAAGTGTCGATTGCAATCGTTCTGATAATCCTTCAAATGCCATGCTTCAGCCCCCTACTCTAAATTCTCAAGCGCAGAAATCGTGGCGCTCACGTCATCGGTGAGCTCGACTTGACGTTTGAGGGTCTGAAGAAGTTGCTGGCGCTGTTCGAACTTTTCGAATAGGGCTAGCTTTTCCTCGTACTGTTCAAGCATCGTTTCTGTGCGCTTTATGTTATCGTAGACCGCTTGACGGCTGACTTCAAACTCTTCCGCAATCTCTCCGAGCGAGTAGTCATCTAGGTAATAAAGAGACATATAGTTGCGCTGTTTCGGTGTGAGGAGCGCTTGATAGAAATCGATGAGATAGTTCATGCGATTCGTTTTTTCGAGCGTCAAACCTTTCACCTCCACATGTTAAGTGAAATCCCTTTACAACTACCTATAGTACAGCCGTGCCTACTACTTGTCAAGTTTTTTTCTTAACAGCAAAACTTAGGCGAGGTCCTCGTTTGTGTCCTCTTTTTCTGTCAAAGCTTCCTCGTTCTTGTCTTCAAAAACGTCACCGAACAATCCAAGGACGAACTGTTCTGGATCAAACTCCTGTAAATCGTCAATCTTCTCTCCAAGCCCGACATACTTGACCGGGATATCGAGTTCGTTCCGAATCGCTAGGACGATTCCGCCTTTGGCCGTCCCATCGAGCTTCGTTAAGACGATTCCGCTCACGTTCGTCGCTTCTTTGAACGCTTTCGCTTGAACCATGGCGTTTTGACCCGTCGTCGCGTCTAATGCGAGCAATACTTCGTGCGGTCCGTTCGGAACTTCCCGCTCAATGACTCGTTTGACTTTTTCAAGTTCTTTCATTAGATTGACCTTATTTTGGAGACGTCCCGCCGTATCACAAATCAAGACGTCCATGTTGCGTGACTTGGCAGCCTGAACGGCGTCAAAGA
Organism: Exiguobacterium sp. s181; assembly: GCF_018617125.1. Lineage (GTDB taxonomy): Bacteria > Bacillota > Bacilli > Exiguobacteriales > Exiguobacteriaceae > Exiguobacterium > Exiguobacterium profundum. The sequence goes on along the minus strand of NZ_JACSJM010000002.1, from coordinate 497,408 downwards.
CGACGGCAGCCGGGTCAGACCCTTCCGTTTGACGAATGACGGGAACCCCGACGCGTTCTCCCCATACTTGAAGTTGCTCGATGGCACCGGCACGGAACGTATCCCCTGCCGCGAGCATGACGGAACGCCCTTCAGATTTCAACTGGTGCGCCAGCTTGCCGATGGTCGTCGTCTTTCCGACACCATTGACGCCGACAAACAAGATGACCGTGAGTCCGTCCTGCATATTGAGTTCACGGTCCGATTCATCCTCTTGGAGGCGGTTCGCCACGACTTCGACGAGTGCGTCACGCACCGCGACCGGGTCCTTCAGATTACGTCGCTTCACTTCTTCTTTCAAATCTTCGACGAGATCCATCGTCGTCGTGACGCCGACATCCGCTTGAATGAGTAAATCTTCGAGTTCATCGAAGAAATCTTCATCCACTTCGCGGAAGCGATAGACGAGGTCGTTGACGGCACTTGCAAAGCCGTCACGTGTCTTCGTCAACCCCTCTGTAAACTTTTGTGACACCTCTTGGGTAGATGTCGTCAACTTCTCTTTTAATTTCTTGAAAAAGCTCAACGTGATTCCTCCATCTCTTCATCCATTTCAACGACACGTTTTGCTTCAGACAGTTCGACCGATAATACCTCGGATACCCCGTTCTGTTGCATCGTGACGCCATATAGTGTATCCGCCGCTTCCATCGTCCCTTTACGGTGCGTGATGATGACGAACTGCGTGTCGATCGACAACGTCCGAATGTATTCTCCGAAACGATGCACGTTCGCCTCGTCAAGGGCCGCCTCGACCTCATCGAGAACACAAAACGGTACCGGACGCGTCTTCAAAATCGCAAACAATAAGGCGATGGCCGTCAGCGCACGCTCCCCACCAGACAACAGACTGAGCGTCTGTAACTTTTTACCCGGTGGTTTGGCGACGATTTCGATTCCTGTGTTCAACAAATCCGATTCGTCGACCAATTTCAAATCCGCTTCCCCGCCACCGAAGAGCTCGGTGAACGTCTGTTTGAAGTGCGCCCGGACGCTCGTATACGTCTCTTTGAAGAGGCGTGTCACTTCGCGGTCCATCTCGGCGATGATCTCATATAAATCCTCTTTTGCACTGACGAGGTCATCCCGTTGCTCGGATAAGAATGTGAACCGTTCATGGACACTATCAAACTCTTCGATCGCATTCAGATTGACCGGTCCGATCTCTTCGATTTGACGAACGAGCAACTTGAACTCCTCTTTCGCCTCTTCTAGTGGGATCTCGAGTGCCGGCAATAGTTCTGCGACGAGTCCGTTCTCTTCTAATGCATCGAGCTTCCATTGTCGTTTCAGCTCGAACTCTTGTTTTGCCGTTTCGAGTTTTCGGACGACAGCTTCTGCTTGACGTCTTGCCTCCGTTGCCTGATCGACCCGTTGACGTATGATCCGATACGCCTCTTCGTTCGTCTTGAGTGTTGCCGTCACTTCTTGAAGCCGCTCTTGAATTTCTGTGAAATCCAGTTTGGCAGTAGCAAGCGTCGCCTCAAGTTCCATAGACGACACGACTTCTCCACTCTCGAGCCGCGTCAGTTCACGCTCCATCTGCTCGCTTCGTTCCTGCAGACGATTTTGTTCGGTCGTCAAACGGTCCAATTCATATCGGACCCGTTCTTCTTCGAGCGTGTGCCGCTGAAGATCGAGCTCGTTTTGACGAAGCATCGATTCCAGTTGGCCCGTGCTCTCAGCACTTTTCGCCTGCTCGGCCCGAAGCGATTCGAGACGAGAACGAATGTCAGCTTGTGCGCGGTCCGTATCGGCCAATTCAATCGTCAGTCGCTCTAATTCGGCAGTCGCTGTCTCGATCGTCCGCTCGTAGCGCATCATTTCATGATCGAACAGTTCAAGTTGTGACTTGGCATCGAGCGAGGCACGTTCCGCAGTACGGTAGGCCGACTCGACTTCACGGAGGTTCGTTTCAACGGAACGTTTCTCATCCCGAAGTTCAGACAACTGCTGCGTAATGTCCGTCAACTGTTCTGTATACTCTTGAAGACGTGTTTTTTGCTCATGCAACATGGCGAGGCCTTGAGTGAGACCATGTTTCAAATCATCTAATTCGCGCGACTGCGTGAACAGGGCCACGCCCTGCTTGCGACTACCACCCGTCATCGATCCGCCAACGTTGACGATATCCCCTTCTAACGTGACGACACGGAAACGATATCCCGTCGATTGGGCGATACGGTTCGCGACTTCAAGTGTCTCCGCCACAAGCACGGAACCGAGCAACGACTTTTTCAACGTCTCGTATGATGCATCTGTTTCGACGAGTTCCGACGCCACACCGACAAATCCGTTCATCGAGTCGAGTCGATCTAACACCTCACTCGGCACGAATCTCGGTTTGATCGTCGTCATCGGCAAGAATGTCGCTCGTCCTGCGTTGGCTTTTCGTAATTTGTCAATTTCACGGCGTCCCACCGTCTCATCTTGTACGACCACATGCTGCTGTGTCTGCCCAAGTGCCGTTTCGATTGCCGCTTCATACGAAGGACGGACACGAATCAATTCGGCGACAGCACCAAGGACACCTGATGAACGGTCTTTTAAGACGAACTTGACCGCATGGAAATAGCCTTCATACGATTGCTTCATCCGTTCGAGCATCTCGATTCGGTCTTCCGTCTTCTGACGGCGGCGTTCGAGGTCGTAGAAAGACGATTCGGCTCGTGTACGTTTTTCACGAATTGCCGTCTCTTCGTCCCGAAGTTGCGTCTCTTTTTGACTCAGTTGTTCAAAGCGACTTTGTACCGCTTCATACTGCTCTCGAGTCGCCAAAAGTGTCGCTTCCTGTGAGGAACGATCATCGAGACGATGTTTGTTCTCGCGTAGAAGGCGTTCTTTCGACTCGACGGCGACATCGATATCCCGTTGTTCCCGCTTTTGTTGGTTACCGATTGTCGCTTTCGTTGTCGCGAGTTCGAACGCCTCACTTTGTAACGCTTCGATTTCAGCATTGAAATCACGAGAGGCGGCTTTCAACTGTTGTTGAAGTGACTCTCTCTTCGCAGTCGTTTGTTTCAACGTGTTTCCTTTTTGGTCAAGTTCTTCATGAACGACCTTCAATCGCGCTTCAAGCTCGGTCATCTCTGCACGTACTTCTTCACGTTGTCGGATGAGTCGTTCTTTCATCTCGGCGCCGTGTTCTTCTTGTGCTTTTGCGAGCTTGATGTCACCCGTCAAACGCTCGACATAGGTCGAATGCTCCCGTTCTTTTTGGTTCAGCTCTGTCAATTCTTCGCGTAACTCAGCGAGCTTCGCTTCGAGCCCGCTACGTTCCTCCGTGAGGTCACGTAACGAACGGTCACAGTCAGTTAACTGTTGAACAGATTCCACGTGACGTGCGGACACTTGCTCAATCTCCTGTTGGAGCAACTGAATTTCTGCGCCCATGATTCCTGTTTCGAGTTCATCATGTCTCGCTTTGGCGACTTTGTACTCCCGAGCGAGTGCTGCTTGTTCACGGAGCGGTTCGACTCGGTCCGCCAACTCGAATAAAATGTCATCGACCCGGGACAAGTTTAATTCGGCGTCCTGTAACTTGCGTTCAGCCTGTTTTTTCCGCTGACGATATTTCAATACACCGGCTGCCTCTTCGATGACGGCACGTCGATCTTCCGGTTTCCCAGAAATGACTTGTTCGACCCGCCCTTGACCGATGATGGCGAATGCATCTCGTGAAAGACCTGTATCCATAAATAAATCAATCACATCTTTTAACCGACATGGTTTTTTATTCATAAAATAGTCGCTGTCCCCACTTCGGGTCACGCGACGGGTCACACTCACTTCTTCATATGGGAGACGCAACTGTTCGTCTCGATTATCGAGAACGAGGGTGACCTCGGCGACATTTCGGTGATTCTCTCCTTCACTTCCGGCAAAGATGACATCTTCCATCTTGGCACCACGAAGTGATTTGGCCGACTGTTCTCCGAGTACCCAGCGAACAGCGTCCGATATATTGGATTTCCCGCTCCCGTTCGGCCCTACTACAGCCGTGACGCCGGGACGGAAATCTAATTCAATTCGCTTGGCAAATGATTTAAAGCCAGCGAGTTCGATTCGTTTTAAGTGCATCGTGACCATCCTATCCGCAGTAAGCATTCATCTGTATATTTTACCACAGTTAACAGTTCGTCAAAATGCCCGAATCATGCTATTCTAAAAAGAACTGTAGAAAGGGGAATACAGATGACGAATGAACAGATGATTGAAGCCATTTTGGATAAAATGAACATTATTAACCGCGGTGCAATCAAAGCGGAAGAATATAATGCGGCTGATCCGTCAGCGGTGAAAGAGATTTACGAGTACGTGATGACACGCTCTTCGCTCTCTTTGTCGGAAGTCGATGGTATCGTCGAAGAACTCGGTCAATTGACATGAAAAAGGAGTGGACCCCCAAGCGGTCCACTCCTTTCGTTTATAAATCTGCGTAGCGCCGATTAAAGGCAATAAGCGCTTCTTTAGCAGCCAATTGCTCGGCTTCTTTTTTCGAACGTCCGACCCCTTCACCGACGATGTCGTCGCTGAGGCGTGCATGTGCGACGAATTCCCGGCTATGCGCCGGTCCGCGTTCCTCGATGATTTCATACGAAACAGGTCCGAGTCCTTCCCGTTGAACGCTCTCCTGTAACTGGCTCTTGAAATCGGTCTGTTCTTCAAATACTCCCGCTAAGACTTTCGGAAAAACCGCTTCGGCGAGGAATCGTTCGACGGCCTCAATTCCCTGGTCTAAATAAAGAGCACCGATATAGGATTCGAACACGTCGGCAAGCAGTGCCGGACGTTTTCGTCCACCGGTCAACTCTTCACCTTTCCCAAGCAAGATGAAGTCAGAGAAAGCATAAGCTTCCGCAAAATTCACGAGTGACGGTTCACATACGATCGCCGCTCGTAATTTCGTCAATTCCCCCTCGGAGCGCTCCGGATAAGTCTCATAGAGAAAGCGAGATACGGTCAGTTCTAAAACAGCATCCCCTAAAAATTCTAAACGTTCATTGTCTTTTCGTAACCCGCGTTGCTCATTCACATAAGATGAGTGTGTGAACGCCTGCATCAACAAGTCGTGATTCGAAAATTGAACGTCTAACCGTTCTTCCAATGATTTAAATAGTTCCAAGATGCGTGCTCGTTCCATCTCCTGACGCCGACGTCGCTGCGCCGACCCTTGACGGTCAAACCGTCGTTTGTCTTTTGTCATAGTTCCCTCCATGAATAAGCACAAGCCCACCGCCCGGAACCGAGCGGTGGGATGGCTTGATTACAATTTTGTTTCGATGTAAGCCACTACGTCGCCAACAGTCGCGAGCTTCTCAGCGTCTTCGTCTTCAATCGTGATGTCGAATTTGTCTTCGAGGTCCATCACCATTTCCATTACTTCAAGTGAATCCGCACCAAGGTCATCCTTGAACGATTTCTCTGCTGTGATTTCAGATACGTCTTTCCCGAGCTTCTCAGCAACTGCTTCTTGTACGTCTACTAAAATTTGTTCTTTTGTCATGATAAAATCCCTCCAAAGGTAAGTATATTAAATGTCAGTCTGTTGGTAAAGTTCTCTTTTACGCCATCGTCATGCCGCCATCGACGGCAATCGTCTGCCCGGTCACATAAGCTGCTTGTTCCGATGCGAGGAAGGAGACAAGGTTCGCCACATCCTCCACCTGTCCGAAACGGTTGAAAGGAATTTGCTCGAGTGTAGCCTCTCGTTGCGCATCTGTCAAGGCATCGGTCATATCCGTTTGAATGAACCCTGGACAGACGGCATTGACCGTCACGTGACGTCCCGCTAGTTCGCGCGCCACCGATTTTGTCAATCCGATCAACCCTGCTTTTGCAGCCGCATAGTTCGCTTGTCCTGCATTACCGGTAATCCCAACAACCGAGGCGATGTTGATGATTCGACCTGCTTTCGACTTGAGCAAAGGTCTCGTGACGGCTTGCGATGTCAAAAAGGCGCCTTTTAAGTTCGTCGACAGCACATCTTCGAAATCGGCTTCTTTCATTCGCATGAGTAACCCGTCACGCGTGATCCCTGCATTGTTGACGAGACAATCGACGCGTCCGAACGTATCGACTGTCGTCTTGACGAGCGCTTTGACATCGTCAGCATTCGATACATCTGCTTTCACGGCGATGGCTTCGCCGCCTGCCTCCGTGATCATGGCCACGACATCATTCGCTTTTTGTTCACTACCCGAGTAGTTCACGACGACCCGAAAGCCATCTTCCCCTAAACGTTTCGCGATGGCCGCCCCGATTCCCCGGGACGCTCCCGTCACGATCGCCACTTGATCATGCACGTACTTCTCCTCCTAACGAGGCGACTTCTTCGAGCGTAGTCGCCTTTTGAATCGAAACGTTCGAGTCGATTCGTTTAATCAATCCTGAAAGCGGTGAAGATGGACCGAACTCGATGAACGTGTCTACGCCGTCTGCAATCGCCTTCCGTACACAATCTTCAAAGCGGACAGACGAATACAGTTGTTTCGTCAATAACGCCTTCAACTGTTCAGGGTCACGATGCACCGCTGCGTCCACGTTCGAAATCATGTCGACGGAAGCCGCTTCAAATGGCGACGAGGCGAGGACATCTTGGAAACGCGTTGCCGCCGGCATCATGTAGGAACTATGGAACGCTCCAGATACGTTTAACGGCAATACCCGCTTCGCACCGGCAGCCTTCAATTCCACGCCCGCTTGTTCGACCGCGTCGACATGCCCTGAAATCACGAATTGACCAGGACAATTCAAGTTGGCGATTTGAACTAAATTCCCGCTCGCACTGATCTTTTCAGTGATATGGAGCGCCTCTTGAAGATCGGTCATCCCGACGACTGCCGCCATCGTTCCATCCTTCACTTCAGACATCAACTGCCCACGTGCTCGGACGAGGACGGTCGCCTCTTCAAGATCGATGACACCCGCACTGACGAGCGCCGCATATTCACCGACACTATGCCCGATGACGACATCTGGTGCCGCACCGCTCTTCGCATAGGCTTGCGCGAGGAGCGAAGCGTGCGCCACGATGGCCGGCTGTGCAATTTCCGTTTCTTGTAGGTCTTCCTTCGACCCGGATGACATGACTTCAAGAAGGTCAAATCCGAGTCGACGTCCGATTGCTTGAAGCGTTTCAGGGTGATTTAAAAAGGTTTGTCCCATCCCAACGGCTTGGGAACCTTGCCCCGGAAACACCCATGCTACTTTCCCCATATCTTCACCTGCTTTCGCTTAGTCTATGGCTTTGGCACGCTTGATTTTTTCCACGACATCGTGATCTACCATGATTTTCGCCTGTTTCAACGCACTCATGATGGCGAGTGCATCGCTCGACCCATGCGCCTTGATGACCGGCGCATTGATCCCGAATAATCCGGCTCCCCCGTGTTCGCGATAATCCAGCGTTTCTTTTAATCGTCTCAATTTCGGTTTTAAGATGAGAGCGGCGAGTTTAGATACAAGGTCACTCGTGAATTGTTCTTTCATCATCTTCATGAGCATCGAAGAGGAGCCCTCCACACCCTTTAACAAGATGTTTCCCGCAAATCCTTCGGTCACGATGACGTCCACGTCACCTGACATCGCTTCACGCGCTTCGACATTCCCAACAAAATGGACAGGTGCCTGTTCAAGGAGGGGGAACGCTTCTTTTGTCAGCGCATTTCCTTTACCAGCTTCTGTCCCGATATTGAGAAGGGCGACACGCGGTGTTTTGATGCCACGCACATGTTCCGCATACAGTGAACCCATAATCGCATAGTCGACGAGGTGTTCAGCTTTTGCATCCGGATTCGCTCCGACATCCAGGACGACGACACCACTACCAGTATATGTAGGGAACGTCGGAGATAATGCCGGACGCTCGATTCCTGGGATCCGTCCGATGATGAAAAGAGACGCCGCCATCAATGCGCCGGTATTCCCGGCAGACACGAGAGCATCCGCTTTTCCTTCTTTGACGAGCTGAGCTGCCACGACGAGCGAGCTGTCCTTCTTACGGCGCACCGCCCGTACCGGTTCGTCTTCGCCTGTAATGATCTCACTGGCTGGAACGACCGTTACTCGAGGGTCATCAAGACCGTATGAGGCAATTTTCACCTCATCACCGACTAAAAAGAGTTCCATCGACTCGTTCGGATATTGCGCGACGAACCGTTTCACACCTTCTACAATCGCCTTCGGTGCGTGATCGCCACCCATTGCATCAATCGCTAACTTCATGCTTGCTCCTCCTCACCACGTCGGTAAATCGTGAAGTCGCCATCAAAGACGCACTCCTCACCGACATAACTTTCAACTGTGACGTCCGTTCTCCCGTCCCCTCGTAGTTTCATCACACGAGCCTTGGCAACGACTCGCTCTCCAAGATGGACTTGGCGACTGAAGCGAATATCCGCTTTAGTGGTCAACGCCAATTCATCATTGATGAGCGCCACCGCTAACGAGTTGGCTTGCGCGAACAAGACATGTCCACGGGCAATCTCGTTGCGGCTAAAGACGTGTTCTTTTTCTATATCGAGGACTGAGATCGCAGAGTCATCTAGCTTCAAGTCAATCATATCACCGATGACCTCGCTCATTGAAAGCGATTTGACTTCATCGAGATGTTCGGAAGCCACATGTTTGATCCGTTCCCTCACTTCCGGAATTTTTAATTCCATCCGGTCGAGTCGAATCGTCTGGATGCTGACAGAAAACTGTTTTGACAGTTCTTCGTCTTTGATGAACGGGTTATGCTCAATCGTTTCTTGTAACAAGCGTTGCCGCTCTTTCTTAGGTACCCGCATTCAGTTCCCTCCTAAACTAATCGCTAAAGAACTTAATACCTGGTACTAATAGCAGTATATATTCTTTAGTCGTCATTTTCAAGTACTATTCTAACCTTTCCCCAACGAGAAGGTCGAGTTGTTTCAAATAACCACGTAACCCTTCATATTGAGCGTCATGCCAAAAGGCGTCGCTCCCAAGAAGTTTCACGGCATCTTGCATGGCCACTTCCATCACTTTCAAATCGAGAACGGGATCGGCGACCCGGAAACTTGGGAGACCACTCTGTGCGGTCCCGAAGAAATCACCAGCCCCACGTAACTCTAAATCTTTCTCCGCCAATACGAACCCATCGTTCGTCTCCGTCATCGTTTTCAGTCGAACTTTCCCGACATCTGACTTTGGGTCCCCGACGAGGATACAGAACGATTGATGGGCACCACGACCGACACGGCCACGCAACTGGTGTAATTGCGCGAGACCGAAACGCTCAGCGTCATGGATGATGATGAGTGAAGCGTTTGGAACGTTCACCCCGACCTCGACGACCGTTGTGGAGACGAGAATCTGTGTCGCGTTGTCGGCGAATGATTTCATGACCTCGTCTTTTTCTGTACTCGATAGCTTCCCATGCATCAGACCAACACCATAGTTCGAGAAGCGTTCTTTCAACAGCTCATACAGTGCCGTCGCACTCTCCACTTCTAGTGTATCCGACTCCTCGATGAGAGGTGCAATCACATACGCTTGACGGCCGAGTGCAAGTTCCCGATCGACCATTGCATGCACACGATCGATCTGGTCGTGTTTCGCCCAATACGTTTCAATCGGCTTTCGTCCTTTTGGCATCTCATCGATCGTGGAAACATCCATCTCTCCGAACGCACTGATGGCAAGCGTCCTCGGAATCGGCGTCGCGGTCATATATAAGACGTCCGCGAATTCAGCTTTATCGCGAAGTTTCTTCCGTTGTTCGACACCGAATCGATGTTGTTCATCTGTGATCGCCAAATGTAAATTCGAAAATTCGACCGGTCCTTGGATGAGCGCGTGCGTCCCGACGATGATGTCGACGTCACCCAATCGGATTGCCGTCAGTAGGGCTTCGCGCGCCTTCCCTTTCACCGAGCTCGTCAGGAGGGCGATCGTGATGCCAAACGGTTCAAATAATTCCTGTAACGATGTCGCATGTTGTTCGGCAAGGATTTCTGTTGGCACCATCAAAGCCCCTTGATACCCGGCCGTCACAGTCGCATACAAGGCAATCGCGGCAACGACGGTCTTCCCGCTCCCGACATCCCCTTGTAACAATCGGTTCATCCGTTCTGGTTTTTCAAGGTCAGATACGATTTCACGGATGACCCGTGTTTGGGCTCCTGTTAACGGGAATGCGAGCCGTTTGACGAATTCATTCAATTGATGCTTATCGAGGTGAAGGGCCCGACCGTTTCCTGACCGCTCCATTTTACGAAACGCCTGTAATTTTAACTGATACATGAGACACTCTTCATAGACATAGCTTCGTCTCGCCAGTTTATAGGTCTCAACCGTATCCGGGAAATGCATCCCACGAAGCATCGTCATCCGGTCAACTAATCGATATCGGTCGCGAATAGTATGCGGGACCTTTTCGGGCAGATCGTTCACCTGTTCAAAAGCGAGTTTAACGATTCGACTGAAATTCTTTTGTGTCAGTCCGGCACGCAATGAATAAATCGGTTGCAGTCCGCCTGACGGGGTACCAAATTCAAGGTCGGTCGCGCTGATCGTCATCCGGTTCATGTCCCATTTCCCTTTGACCGTCACCGTCTCCCCAATCACCAATTTTTCTTTATAGAAGGCACGGTTGAACATCGTCACTTGGACGGCGTATCGGTCTTCGAGTAACAACCGGAACTGGAGACGATTTTTCCCTTTACTATAGTAACGAACGAGCGGTTCGCCTTGGACTGTCCCGCTCCATTTGACGAGGTCGCCGTGCACAGCCGTCGTCACCGTCCCACTATTATAATTCTCATAACGAAACGGGACGTGCTCAAGCACGTCCTCGATTCGAACAAGTCCCATCACTTCTAACTTTTTGGCCATCTCTGGCCCGACCCCTTTCAGCGTCGTCAGTTGATCATTGTTTTGCATCTTCTTTCGCTCCAAATATATTTCGTTCGAGGCGACGAGCCGTCGGTGTATTGGCAAGTCCACCTTTAGCGGTTTCTTTTAAGGCCGTCGGCATCATTTGGCCCACTTCATGCATCGCCGAGATGACTTCGTCACAAGGAATACGTGAGGTAATCCCCGCGAGCGCCATATCTGCTGCGACAATAGCGTTGGCACCGCCCATGGCGTTTCGCTTGACGCATGGAACTTCCACCAGCCCCGCCACAGGATCACAGACGAGACCGAGCATATTTTTTAGGGCTATCGCAAATGCCGTAGCCGACTGGTCCGGTGTCCCGCCAGCTGCTTCAACGATGGCCGCGGCTGCCATGCCTGTCGCCGACCCGACCTCGGCCTGACATCCACCAGCCGCCCCTGAAATCGAGGCGTTGTTCGCCACGACGAATCCGAACGCACCTGACGTGAACAAGTAACGGATCATCGCGTCGCGGTCCATTTCTAGACGATCTTTTACCGCAAACAACGTTCCTGGTACGACGCCCGCGCTTCCCGCCGTCGGTGTCGCACAGATTCGTCCCATCGCCGCGTTCACTTCGTTCGTCCCAATTGCTTTCGAGACGGCATCTAAAATGAGGTCTCCCGCGAGCGACTTGCCTGAACGAATATACTCTTGCATGAGTACGGCATCATTCCCCGTCAATCCCGTAACCGACGTGACACCTTGGAGTGCGCGTTCGACCGCCTCCTCCATCACTTCAAGATTTCGGTCCATCATCCCGATGATGTCCTCGCGACTGGCACGTCTGACGTGCATCTCCTGCTCAATCATCACTTCAGAAATCGGGATGTTCCGTTCTGTTGCAATCGTCACTAATTCTTCTACTGATTTAAACATCACACATTCTCCTCATTCCCCAAAAATAGCTATCCGTTCGATTTGCGGTAACCGTTCCAGCTCTGCGATCACTTCCGCAGGAATGGTCTCATCAATCTCGATCGCCATCAACGCCTGCATCCCTTTTTCATGGCGGCTCACTTCCATATGTCCAATGTTTAATTGGTGGTTCGCCAACACACCGGTCACAGCCGCGATGGCCCCGAATCGATCATGGTGCAAGACGACGAGTGCAGGTCCCCCGCCTGTCAGTTTCAACGGGAATCCGTTCAGTTCCGTAATCTCAATCGTTCCCCCACCGATTGAGATTCCGACAATCTCAAATGTGCCAAAATCATCTTCGAGCAAGACCCGGGCCGTATTCGGATGATCCGTCAACAGATCACTCGTCTCAAAGATGACCTCGATTCCTTTTTCACGGGCGATATCTAACGCCTGTGGGATTCTCAGATCGAATGTATCGAATCCCATGATTCCACCGACGATCGCCACGTCCGTACCGTGACCCCGATACGTGTCAGCAAACGACCCATAAAATGTGATGTGCGCCGTACGCGGCGTTCTCCCGAACAACTTCCCGGCCATCAAGCCGATGCGGGCAGCACCTGCTGTATGCGAACTCGACGGTCCGACCATGACCGGACCAATGATGTCAAACACACTACGATATTTCATCAATTTTTCCCCCTTTCAAAAATCCCTACCTTCATTATACAGAAGGTAGGGATTCGAAACAGCTTATTCCACACTAAAAATATAAGAGTAAAGCGGTTGTTTGCCGTCGTGAACTTCAATTTCAATCTCGTCGTTCACTGATTCGATATATGACGTCAACGCTTCTACGTCCGATGCAGAAGAGCCTTCTCCTGTTAAGATCGTGACGATTTCATCGTCTGCATCGATGAGCGCATCGACTAATCGTTTAGCCGCTTCTAAGCTCGATGGAGATGAAGAAACGATTTTCTTCTCAGCAATCGCCATGTGCTCATCTTTTTTGATTTCAACGCCATCGATGCTCGTATCACGAACAGCGTATGTCACTTGGCCGGACTTCACTGTCGCGGCTGCCGCTTTCATCGCTTGTTCATTCATCTCGACATCCGCTTCAGGATTGAATGCGATGGCTGCAGCGAGACCTTGTGGGACGGTCTTCGTCGGAATGACCGACACGCCGCACGGTGCGACAGACGCCGCTTGTTCAGCCGCCATGATGATGTTGGAGTTGTTCGGGAAGATGAAGACGTGTTCCGCATGTGCCGACTCAATCGCCTTGACGATATCTTCTGTCGACGGGTTCATCGTCTGACCACCTTCGATGACGTGGGCCGCCCCGAGTGAACGGAACAGTTCGCTGACGCCTTCACCCATTGCGACCGTTACGATGGCAAATGGTGCTTTCGGCTTCTCCGCTTGTTGAACACCGTGTTGGTTGGCACCGTGTTCTTCTTCAAGAATCGTCGAGTGTTGTTGACGCATGTTCTCAATTTTGACTGCGACAAGTTCACCGAAGCGCTGACCTTTCGTGATGACCTCACCTGGCGTCTCGACGTGAACGTGAACTTTCAAGAGCTCCTCGTCCGCGACGACAAGAAGAGAGTCCCCGAGTTCAGACAACTCGTTTCGGAATGCATCTTCGTTGAACGGTGCATCTTTCAACTTGTCCTCTTGGAAACGGACCATGATTTCCGTACAGTAACCGAATTCGATATCTTCTGTTGACATGAATCCTTGCGCTGCATGCGCATGGTGTTCTGCTTCAATCAATGCATCCATCACCGGAGTATGTGGTTTTTCGAGTTCTTTTCCTTCAAGACTCGCAAGGAATCCTTCGTAAATGACGAGAAGTCCTTGACCACCTGAGTCGACGACCCCGACTTCTTTTAACACCGGTAACAAGTCCGGTGTACGGTCTAACGAAGCTTTTGCTTCGACGATGACACGTTTCATGAACTCTGTGAAATCACTTGTCGACTCAGACGCAAGGAGCGCTTCATCAGCCGCTTCACGAGCAACCGTTAAAATCGTTCCTTCAACCGGTTTCATAACCGCCTTGTATGCCGTGTCGACACCGCGTTTGAGCGCTTCTGCAAAATCAACTGTCGTGAGTTCCGTCTTACCTTCAACGGCTTTCCCGAAGCCGCGGAACAATTGGCTTAAAATAACGCCTGAGTTTCCACGTGCTCCCATCAGGAGTCCACGAGCGAACTTTGATGATACCTCTGCGATATCAGATGAGTTCATGGCTGCTACTTCTTTCGCACCTGACGTCATCGTCAAGTTCATGTTCGTTCCCGTGTCTCCGTCTGGAACCGGGAAGACGTTAAGCGAATCTACATAATCTGCGTTTTGGCTCAAGTTGGCCGCTCCGTTTGCGATCATGTTTGAGAGCGCCACGCCATCTAAACGATTTAAACCCACACCAAATCCTCCTCCGTTTTCGTCAGTCATTCGTCAGACGAACGCCTTGAACGAATATATTTACCGACGAAACGTTTAATCCTAAAGTTTCTCCGAGCGTATATTTCACTCGGCTTTGCACGTTGTATGCGACTTCAGATACTTTCGTCCCGTAGCTTACAATGATGTGCATGTCGATATGTACGTCCTCATCCTCTTGACGTACGACGACACCACGCGCGTAATTTTCACGTTTTAACAATTCAGCAATGCCGTCTTTCAATTGTGCCTGTGAAGCCATGCCGACCACACCGAAGCATTCCATCGCCGCACCACCTGCGAGTGTCGCGATGACGTCACTTGTGATGTCAATATTGCCATATGTTGTCTTCATTTCAATTGCCATATGGAGTAGCCTCCTTTATTCGGAATGATTCCTAATGTACATTCTACAATAAGTACCTAGTTATTAAAAGAACCTGCTCCAGAATCTCGGTCAATTAACGCGATAACCTCATTCATTATTCAAATCCTTGAGAGTAATGTCAAGTTTTTTTCTTGTCATGGTATGATTTTCTAGTTGCATCGGGAAAAAAGCCGTGCTAATATAAACGAGTGTCTATTAGGACGAACCCACATAAAAAAGGAGGGGAAACGCATGGCACGTAAATGCTACGTAACAGGTAAATCACCTAAATCAGGTAACAACCGTTCGCACGCACTCAACAAGACAAAACGTACTTGGGGTGTAAACGTACAAAAAGTTCGTATTCTCGTTGACGGTAAACCGAAACGCGTTTGGGTTTCAGCTCGCGCACTTAAATCAGGTCTCGTTGAACGCGTATAATACTTATACACGAACGAATAAATCCCAGCGGCATTCGCCGATGGGATTTTTTTGCTTATTTTTTGACGAGCATGACGAGGACCATTCCTTCATGGACCGTCAACAAGGCACGCTCTTCGCTCCACTCATTTGAAACGGTCAACGCTTGCGCGCTATGGACCGGATGACGGTCGAGTGGATATTTGACCCCCTCAATTGAAATCGTGGCGGTTTTCCAAGGCATGAAAGACAAGTAATGTTCATCTAGTTTTTTAATCTCATAACTTCCTGGCCGAGCGAGAAAAATCGTTTGACCCGTCCCATGAAGAACCATTCCCGGATACGATTCGAGTAGACCGACGTTCGCGAACGTCATATCAACTCGTCCCCCGAGTGCCCCGTACACATCCATCTGGGTCGCCCCCCGATCGATCGCCAATTGAAGCGCAATCTCGAGGTCGGTCACATCCTTTTCAGAAGGGTAACGTAGCGCCTCCTCAGGAGGTGGTCCGACAAACGAATCAAAGTCTCCGACGACGACGTCGACATCGATTCCTTCATCTAATAATCTTTGATATCCACCATCGACGCCGATGATAAAATCGGCATCACGCGGTAAGTCCGGAATAGGTTCCGGACTCGCCGCGACGATTAAGATGTTCATTGACGAATGTCCCGTGTCGCAACACGCGTGAATCGCGGAGCTGTCGTGAAGAGTAAGACTAATACGATGGCTGAGATGACAAACGACGGAACCATATACGTTGCGTTATAGCCAAGTGAATAAGCCACGACCGGACCCTTCGCATACTCAGCGAAAAAGACAATCCCTGAGATGACGTGAGCCGCATAACGCAACGCCGACCCGATCAATGCTCCGAGCACTAAATAGGTAGCGAGGGTCTTCGTCGCGCCTTGACCAGCGGCCTGTTTCACACGTCCGGCAAAGACGCCGGCCACGCCGACAAGTCCGTACGCGACCGTATAATCGAGCAAGAACTGAACTGGCGTAAAGATATAGGCTCCGAACAAGAGTTGAAGCGTCCCGACGAGCGCACCAGTCGCAAGTCCCCCTTTCAATCCGTGACGAAACGCCATCACAAAGATCGGGAGCATCGCCAGACTGATTGATCCCCCTTCTGGCAATCGGTATGGGATGAGTAAATCAAAAACTAGCCCAAGCGCTGCGAACAATGAAATTTCGATGAGTGCTTGTAATTTAAAACGTGATTTCATCTTTCTTCCTCCTTTATTGTGTGAACGACAAAAAGCAGCATGACGTAAACGCCATGCTGCTTGGATTCGCAACGTGCATTTTCGCCACATCCCTACGTCCGTGTGAACGGAACAGGTTCAAAGGGTTAGCGTATGCCTCTCAGCCACATCATGTGACACCCCTTGCGACTCTATCTTGTTGTTCTACCGTCGATTATACACGAGATGCGCCACGAATGCTATCGATGGCTGCTTTATAATCCGGTTGATTGTAAATGGCTGAACCGGCAACTAGGACATCTGCCCCTGCATCAATGCAACGTTTCGCCGTCTCTTCGTTGACACCACCATCAATCTCAATTTCAAAATCGAGCTGACGGTCTTTGCGAAGCTGACTGAGCGCCGAGATTTTCGGTACGACGGATTCAATGAACGCTTGTCCACCAAACCCTGGATTGACGGTCATGAGCAATACCATATCGACATCTTGAAGGATATGTTCAATCGTAGAGAGCGGTGTGTGCGGGTTCAAGACGACCCCACATTTCGCCCCTGCCGCTTTGATTTGCTGCAAGACTCGATGTAAATGGTTCGTTGCTTCCACGTGAACAGTCACAATGTCTGCCCCCGCCTTGACGAAATCTTCGACATAGCGTTCCGGTTGATCAATCATCAAATGCACATCGAGAACCATGTCTGATTTTTTGCGCAAGCTTGCGAGGACTGGTAGCCCAATCGAGATGTTCGGCACGAACTGCCCATCCATCACGTCAAAATGGATATAATCCGCCCCCGCATCTTGAACGGCTTTCACTTCAGTCTCCAAATTGGCAAAGTCGGCTGCTAAAATTGATGGTGCGATTTTAATCATCTGTCAATACCTCCGTTTACGATCGTTTAACTCCTCCATAAAGGTAACATAATTCTCATAACGAGTTGAAGCAATTTTGCCATCTTCTACGGCTTGTTTAATGGCACAGCCCGGTTCATTGATATGGACGCATCCCCGGAACTTGCAATCGTCGTGACGTTCCACAAATTCTGGGAAGCACCATCTTAGTTCATCCGCCTCGAGTTCTTGCGGAAACTCGAGACTAGAAAATCCTGGCGTATCCGCCACAAGCCCGTCGGCCAATTGAATGAGCGTGACGTGACGCGTCGTATGTTTCCCACGACCGAGTGATTTGGAAATTTTCCCTGTGGCCAATTCGAGTTCAGGCGCGACTGCGTTTAAAAGCGAACTCTTCCCTACACCTGTTTGACCGGCAAACACGCTCGTCTTCTCTTTGAAGAGTCCCCGTACTTGATCGACCCCATCCGAAAGCTCCGTCGACGTTTCAATCACGTCATATCCGATGGCACGATAGCGGGCGACCGCTTCTTGAATCGGTCCGGTCTCTTCTTCACTGAGTAGGTCCATCTTCGTTAACACGATGATTGGATGAATCTGTTTGGATTCGATCAATACGAGGAATCGGTCAAGCAAATGATAAGAAAACGCCGGTTCTTTCACAGAAAAAAGTAGAAATGCCTGATCGATGTTGGCGATTGGTGGGCGGACGAGATGGTTTTGACGTTCCTCCACCTCTAAAATATAGCCTGTCCCATCTTCTTGATCTTGAATGACAACGTCATCGCCGACGACAGGTGAGATGTTTCGTTTCCGAAAATTTCCTCTCGCCCGACACCGAATCTCTTGATTCGACTCGGTCATCACATCATAAAACCCGCCTTGTAAACGAATAATCGTTCCTTTCAATATGACTACCTCCCTTAAAAAAGAGGTGACGACACCGTCACCTCTTTATTGTGCCTCTTTGGCCTGTGCATATGTGACTGAATCCGTTCGGACGATCTCACCATCGACTTCAATCGTTGCGGTCCCGACTTCGTCCGGAGCAATGACGAGCGTATACGAGTATGTTGTCGTCTCTGTGATTTTATCCCGTAACACTTCAATTTCACCACGCGCATCGACCGTACGAATCACGACCTCCACGGCTTTCGGTTTCTTGTCTTTTTCCGGTTGCTCGACTTCGACGCTCACTTCACGTTCGATGGAGACGTCCGTCGGTTCAACCCCTTCCGATACGATGACCGTAAGTTCTGTTCCCGGATCGACTGCCGTACCCGCCGTTGGAAGTTGACGGATGATTTGACCTTTAGGTACACTTGTCGAAAACTCATCCCGTCTCACGATTTTTAACTTGTTTTGATCGGCATAAGTCGATGCCTCGTCAAACGTATATCCCGCGAGATTCGACAGCTCGACTTTGTTGCTTCCTGTCGACACGACGAGCGTCACCGTCACTTCTGAAGGAACGACCTCCTCACCTGGGTCGAGCGATTGCGAAATCACATCTCCGCTAGCGACTGTTTCCGAAGCTTCTGTTTTGATTTCAAGGTCACTGAATGCCAGATCTTTTAACATGCGTTCAGCTGCTGTTTGGGACAATCCCTCCACATTCGGCATTTCGACGGTTTCTTTCCCGGCCGAAACGACGATGGTCACCGTCGTGCCTCGTTTGGGTTTACGCCCTTCTTGTGGGTTTTGCGAAATGACCTCACCTTCTTCGACGTCATCGCTCGCCCGCTCCGTCACTTCGACGACGAAATCGGCATTCTCAAGTTCAGAAGTGGCATCTCCGATACTCATTCCAACGACATCCGGAACGACGGCTCGTGACATTTCATCGGCGACCACGTATGCCGCAATGCTCCCTCCAATCAGGATCAACACGAGTAAAATCCAAATCCACCATTTGCGTTTCTTCTTTTTTACTGGAGTCACCGCTTCAGGTTCTTGCTCACTAGACGCTGTGACCGGAGTCGGTGTTACTGGCGTCTCTGGTTTTTCTTCAGGTATGACCGGTGTCATGACGAGCGTTTGATCGAACTCATCCTGACTGGCCGGAATACGTCTCGGCTCATTGGCGCGTTCACGGCTTAATGCCGTCATGCAGTCTTTCTTAAAGGCTGCGACCGAAACATGACGGGCACCTGGTGACTTCGACAATGCTTGCATGACGCAGTTTTCGAGTGCCTGTGGAATATTCGGATTCAAGTCCATCGGTCGAATCGGGTCATCTTGCAAATGTTGAAGCGCAACGGCGACCGGTGTCTCGCCAATGAACGGGACACGACCTGTCAACAATTCGTACAGTACGGCACCGAGCGAATAAATATCTGACTTTTCATCAGCAAATTTACCGCGTGCTTGCTCAGGTGAGAAATAATGGACCGAGCCCAGCACAGACATCGTATGCGTCAACGTCGCATTCGACATCGCCACGGCAATCCCAAAATCAGTCACCTTCACGTTACCGTGCTGATCAATCATCATGTTCTGCGGCTTGATATCACGGTGAATGATTCGATTCGCATGGGCATGGTCAATCGCATCACAAATCTGTCCCATGATGCGTATCGCTTCATCGACAGATATGTATTCCTCTTGCAAGTATTGTTTTAACGTCACCCCATCGACGTGTTCCATGACGATATAGTACAAATCTTCTTCATCGCCGACGTCATAGATCGCCACGATGTTTGGATGGTTCAGACTCGTAGCCGCATGGGCTTCTCGCTCGAACCGACGTATAAATTGTTCGTTATGTGAGAATTCAGATCGCAACACCTTGATGGCGACGGTTCGGTTTAAGATCTCGTCATGAGCCCGGTAGACATTTGCCATGCCTCCGCTGCCGATTTGTTGTTCGATCCGATAACGATCGTTGATTCGTTCTCCGCTTCGCATCGGATTCATCCTCTCTTTCTATCTGTGAATTGAACGAGGGCGACCGTAATATTGTCGCTCCCTCCCAATTGATTGGCTTCTGCAATGAGTTGCTCCGCTTTTTGTTCGGCGGATGCCGTTTGTTGTAATACGTGTTGAATCGCCACATCGGTCATGTGTGTCGTCAATCCATCCGTACAAATTAAAATCACATCAAACTCAGGGTCAGCGAGCACTTGCACGTCAGGTTCGACTTGTTCGCTTGAACCGATTGCACGGGTGATGACATTTCGTTTCGGATGAACCCGCATCTCTTCTTCCGTCAATTCACCGAGTTGTTTGAGCACATTGACGTAAGAATGGTCCTCCGTAAGACGTCTTAACTCATTCGCCTGGAGCGCATAGACGCGACTATCTCCGATATGGACGATGACCACCGTCTCTTCATTCCAACAAACAGCTGCCACAGTCGTTCCCATCATGACAAGATTGGACTGCTTCGCAAATTGCAACACTTGATCGTTCGCCAAATCGATGTGGTGGCGGAACCATCGTTCGATTTCGACAGGAGTTGTCGGGAGAGACGGGAACGCCCGTCTAAATTCTTCAATCACGATTTGACTCGCAACCTCTCCCGCTGCATGCCCACCCATTCCGTCTGCAACCAGGGCAATCCCGGTTATGGCATCACCTAAGATTAAAACTGCATCTTCATTTTGTGTGCGTACTTGTCCACGATCTGTTCGAAATGCTAATTCCATCTTTCTGATTACCTCGTTTCTTGTTCGCGCTCCTTCGCTCGAAGCTGTCCACAAGCGGCATCGATGTCCGACCCTTGCTCGCGACGGATTGTCACGTTCACATTGCGGTCTTTGAGCACTTTTTCGAAGGCAAAGATTTGAGCTCGCGGTGTCCGTACATAGTCACGTTCGAGTACATGGTTGACGGGAATCAAGTTGACGTGACATTTGATTCCTTTTAACAGGTCTGCCAAGAGATGGGCATATTCTTCCGTATCGTTGACACCACCAAAGAGTCCATATTCAAACGTGATACGACGTCCGCTCTTCTCTGTGTAATAACGGACCGCATCCATCAACTTGTCCAAGTCAAAGGCACGGTTGATCGGCATGAGCTTGGTACGCAATTCCGTCGTCGGTGCGTGAAGTGAAATGGCGAAGTTGATTCGCATACCTTCATCGGCAAACTTGTAAATCTTCGGAACAATCCCACTCGTCGATACCGTGATGTGTCGTGCTCCGATGTTGAGTCCATTGTCATGGTTGACAGTACGTAAGAAACGCATTAACTCATCGTAGTTATCGAACGGTTCGCCGATTCCCATGACGACGATAGAGTCGACGCGCTCTCCTGTCGCGTCTAATGCACGTTGTACGTCGAGCACTTGAGCTGTGATTTCCCCGGCTTCTAAGTTTCGTTTCAAGCCGCCGAGTGTCGAGGCACAGAACGTACATCCGATCCGGCAACCGACTTGTGTCGTGACACAAATCGAGTTTCCGTATTCGTGACGCATGAGTACCGTTTCAATTGAGTACCCGTCCTGAAGTTCAAACAAGAACTTGATTGTACCGTCTTGGGATTCCTGCTTGACCAATTCTTTTAACGTCGTCAATTGGAACGATGCCTCTAATTTGTCGCGAAGCGCTTTCGGAACGTTGGTCATATCATCAAAAGTCGTGACCCGTTTGACATACATCCAATCATATAATTGTTTCGCACGGAATGCCTTTTCTCCTGCCTCGATCACCCATGCCTCAAGTTCTGGAAACGTCAACGAATAGAGTGACGGTTTTGCGCCTACGAGTGGATTCTTTTCTACTGCTTTTGGATTCATGTTTTATACCTCTTTCTTAAATGCGGCGATATAGAAGCCGTCGGTCCCGAATGTCGTCGGTAATAATTTTAGTTCAGCACGGTCCGATTCCATCATCGGACGAACAGATTGTGGGAGACGACCTTTGAGCGTTTCGTCCCACATCAACCCTTTCGACAGAATATAGTCAGCCTGCGTCTCATTTTCAGACGGGTCGATTGTACATGTCGAGTAAACTAGCGTACCACCTGGTTTGAGCAGTGGCAATACGGCATCAATGATTTGTCTTTGTATCTTTGGTAAGTTTTCGAGTTGAGCTTTGTCCTTCGTCCATTTAATATCCGGCTTTCGACGAATGACGCCAAGGCCCGAACAAGGGACATCTAAAAGAATCCGGTCAAAGCTTTCTTCTTCAAACCGTTCACCTGCTAAACGAGCATCAAGGGCAAGTGCGGTCACTCCATTGATGTGTAGACGTTTGGCTTGTTGATCAATCAATTTTGCTTTATGTGGATGAAGGTCAAGCGCGGTGAGCGATCCACCTTGCATTCGCTCTGCCGTATGCATCGCCTTGCCGCCTGGCGCGGCGCATGCGTCTAGGATGACATCGTCTTTCGACACGTTGAGTGCATCCGCGACAATCATGGAGCTCTCATCTTGAATCGATAGAAGACCTTCCTCGATAAACGGGGTCGCATGAACATTGCCAGACTCTACGACAAGTCCATCAGCAGATAGTTCAGAACGTGACGTCATGACGCCAGCGTCAGCCAACCGGTTCATCATCTCATCCACTGAAATACGCTTTCGGTTGACCCGAATCGTAACAGGAGCAGGTTCATTGTTTAATCGGCAAATCGCTTCTGCCGTTTCCACACCATATAACTCAATCCAATCTGATACGAGCCATTCCGGATGACTGTGCTCGATGGCGATTCGTTCTGCATCGGTCAAGCCACTAAAGTCCGGAAACCCTTCCCGAAGCACATTTCGTAACACCCCGTTTACGAATTTGCTCGTTCCGAGGTGATGACCTCGTTTTTTCGCGATTTCGACCGCCTCGTGTAGGACGGCCCGGTCGGGTACTTTATCAAGATAGAAGAGTTGATAAACGCTCATCCGAAGAAGCGGGAGGACAAACTTGTCTAGCTTCTTCGGCGAACGGATGCGGTCTTTCAAAATATAATCGAGCGTCCCTTTGCGACTGAGCGTCCCATATACGAGTTCGGTATAGAGACCGACATCTTTTAGGGCAACTTTTTTTTGTTTCAATGTATCATTGACGGCAATCGTCGAATACGCGCCGCCTTGTTCAATTTTCATCAGCGTATCAAGCGCTGCTTCACGTACGTTCATGAGTTCCTCCTAATCGGTCGCCAATCCGTAGCTTTTGTCCGGCGCCACGCATGAAAGTTGCACCATCCATCCGTTTCTTACCTGCGGGTTGCAAATCGGTCACTTTGATTGCGACGTCGTTCCCTGTCGCCACGACAAATCCGTCTTCTTCCAGACGAATGACTTCTCCCGACTGTCCCGTTCCTGTCGTTTTTTCTCCCATGAACAATTTCACTCGTTCGCCTTCAAGCGTTGAATAGGCCGTCGGGAATGGATTCATTCCTCGAATATGGTTGTAGATGGACTCGCCATGCTTCGTCCAATCAATCTGTTCACGCTCACGGCTGATGTTCGGAGCAAACGTCACGTCTCGCTCGTCTTGAGGCACCGCCTCAATCCACCCTTCCAAGAAGGCCGGAAGCGTACGGATCAGAAGATCGCTTCCTGCTACAGCCAGTTTATCAAATAAAGACCCGACTGTATCCGTCTCTTCAATAGGTACGATGGTATTGGCAATCATGTCCCCTGCATCTAACTTGTCGACCATGTACATGATCGTCACACCTGTCTCCGACTCCCCATCAAGAATGGCTTGATGGATCGGGGCACCTCCGCGATATTTCGGAAGGAGGGAGGCATGTACGTTGATGGCTCCGTGAGGCGGGGCTTCTAGTAAGGCGGTCGGCACGATTTGTCCGTACGCCGCCGTCACAATCAAATCAGGCTTCAGCTCTAAAATTTCTGCATAGTCTGTGCGCACTTTTTCAGGCTGCAACACGGGAATACCGTGACGAAGCGCACACTCTTTTACTGGAGTCGGCTTAAGTTCACGTTTTCGCCCGACCGGTTTATCCGGTTGCGATACGACACCTACGACATTGTATCCTTCTTCAAGCAGTCGCTCAAGTACCGATACGGCGAACGTCGGCGTCCCCATGAAGACGATGCGTTTGTCTTTTCCAGGGTTCGGGACGGCGAGCTTGTCTGTGAACAAGACGCCATCCAAATGATCCATCTCATGTTGAATCGCACGAGCGAAAAAGCCGCTCGCTTGAATCGTATGTGTCCGCCCTTTCAAATCTTGATTCTTGACGACGATCGACTCGTGTCGTTCCACGAATCCGAATTCGCCTGGGATGCTCAAACATCCCTCTAGTCCAACTTCTCGACCGGATGTTTCAATGATTTCTGGGTTGATCAAGACGAGCGGTCCCGTCTCATCATCGGTATGGACGACCGCGAGCCGCTGGTTCAAATTGACTTGCGGTGCCGCGACACCAACTCCGTCATACTCATACATCGTATCAAACAATCGGTCGACAGTCTGACGCAATTTTTTATCAAACTTTGTCACCGGTTCGCACGTTACGCGCAAAATGTCATTAGGTACTTCTACTACTTTATACATGTCTCTCCACCTCACATGAATACGTATGGGTTCACATCGATACTCATTTGATATTCTTTCTTGCTGATTGCTTTGGCTCTTGCTTGCTGTAATCGTGCCAGCTCCACATAGAGTGCTTCGGGTTGTTTTGTTTTAATGAATACTTGATAACGATAGGCGTTCTTCAATTTCGATAACGGTGCCGGCATCGGTCCATTCAAGCGACTATTCTCCACGTGCGCTTGTAAAAAGTCTGATGCGAACAATTCTGCCTCGGCCTTGGCGACAAGGGGATTTTCCGCCGAAAACGTGACGAGCGTTAAAAACCAGTAAGGAGGATGATTTCCGACTTGTCTGAGTCCCATCTCTTTGGCGAAAAATGTCTCATAATCATGTTCACTCGCAGTCTCGATCACATAATGGTCCGGGTTATACGTTTGGACGAACGCCTCACCCGGAAGTTTTCCGCGCCCGGCTCTTCCTGCCACTTGGGTGACAAGTTGGAAGGTGCGTTCGGTCGCCCGAAAGTCAGGCATCCCGAGTGTCGCATCCGCCGCGAGTACCCCGACGAGGGTGACGTTTGGGAAGTCGAGCCCCTTGGCAATCATCTGCGTGCCAAGTAAGATGTCGGCCTCCCCTTCTTCGAAACGACGCAACAACTGCTCATGTGAACCTTTTCGAGACGTCGTATCCTGGTCCATTCGGATGATGCGCGCTTCTGGAATCCGGTTCAACAGTTCCGTCTCGATTTTTTGTGTGCCCGACCCGAACTGTTTGATTTTCTTACTATTGCAGGATGGACACGTCGAAGGCATACCGACCTCGTAACCGCAGTAGTGACACTTCAACCGATCTCCATATTGATGATATGTCAAATTGACAGCACAATGCGGACATGTCATGCCTTCCCCGCAGTCCCGGCACATGACGAACGTCGTGAATCCACGACGGTTCAATAAAATGACGCACTGCTCTTTTTTCTCGATCCGGTCGAGAATCCCTTGGAACAATTCTTCCGAGAACATCGTCGTATTGCCTTTCGCCAATTCACGGCGCATATCGATAATGTGGACCGGTGGCATCTCTCCACCGTACCGTTCTTTCAAGTGTAAGTAGCGATACACACCCTTTTGCGCTCGGGCGTAGGACTCGAGGGAGGGTGTCGCACTCCCCAACACGACGGGACACCCATGATAGCGGGACCGCCAGATGGCAACATCACGCGCATGATAACGAGGATTTTCCTCTTGCTTGTACGTCGTCTCGTGCTCTTCATCTAAGATGATGAGACCGAGTCGGTCGAGCGGGGCAAAGATTGCAGAACGGGCACCAACGACGACGTCGACTTCATTTCGTTTAATCTTACGCCACTCGTCGTACTTCTCACCTTTAGACAGAGCGCTATGCAGCACGGCGACCC
The DNA here is from genome assembly GCF_018617125.1 of Exiguobacterium sp. s181. GTDB lineage: Bacteria > Bacillota > Bacilli > Exiguobacteriales > Exiguobacteriaceae > Exiguobacterium > Exiguobacterium profundum. The sequence goes on along the minus strand of NZ_JACSJM010000002.1, from coordinate 471,437 downwards.
GATTGCCGAAACGACGTTTGAAGCGTTTGACCATCATCGGAGTCAAACTGATTTCGGGAACGAGTAAGATGGCTTGTTTCCCTTCATCGATGACTTGTCCGATTGACTCTAAATAGACTTCGGTCTTCCCGCTTCCCGTCACACCGTGGACGAGTAACGTCTCACCCGCGTCAGCCTCATGAATGGCCCGAACCGCGTTGGCTTGACTGTCGTTCAATTGAACCGATTCCTCGACTTGCTCGATTGTCGCGTACGGGTCACGATTCAACTCGACCTCGGTCAATCGAACCGCTCCGAGTTCCGCAAGTTTCTGCAGTTGTGGGCGAGTCAGCCCAATTTGGCGAAGTGCCGACCAATACATGCGTGGGGTCTCCTCAAGTTGGCGGACCGCTTCTAGTTGTTTTTTCGCACGTTTCGAGACGACTGTCGCATCGAGGAGTTCGACGACGACGTCGGTCTTAACGGTCTTCTTTTCTTTTAAGACAGGTGCTAAGGTCAGCTCCCCTTTTTTAGCGAGTCCTAGAATGACTGACTGAACTTCTTTCGGATACTCCGATAAATGCGTTCCGAGACGGACCCCATCAGGGACTTGTCCTTCTTTGATTTCTTTGTCATAACTGACCTTGAGCGCGGCCGGAAGCATCGCAAGCAGGGCGGATGAACGAAAGCAAAGTGTCGTCTCTTTCACATGGATGGATAAAGCGAGCAGTTCGTCAGTGAGTGAAGATTCCTCATCTAACAGCGCTTCTAACGGTTTCAATCCTTCCCTCGTCCCATCTGACGTACCAACAACGATTCCGAGGAGACGTCGTGAGCCGAATGGGACGGAGACGCGCATGCCCGGTTCAATCAAAGCTTCAAATTGTTCAGGTACTTCATAATCAAACGGACGGTCAATCGTGATCACCGGTGCATCGACATGTACATGTGCAATCATTGGACCGCTTCCTTAAAATGTGTGAGCAACTCGAACGCCAACGCTTTCTTCGATTGTTTCGGAAGTCTAAGTGACGTCCCGTCAGCTTGGAACAAGACGACTTCATTGTCGTCCGCCCCGAATCCGACGTCACTGCCAGACACATCGTTCGCCACAAGGTAATCGACGTTTTTTCGCTTCAGCTTAGCTGCCGCGTGCTCCTCGAGTCGTTCCGTCTCAGCAGCAAATCCGACCAACACTTGATGGGTCTTCTTCTCACCGAGTGATTTTAAAATGTCTGTCGTTTCTTCAAGTTCAATCGTAAGTGGACCGTGGACTTTTTTATGTTTTTCCGAATGAATCGTTTTCGGACGATAATCCGCAACTGCCGCCGATTTCACGACGAGGTCTGAATTCTCAAAACGGATCGTCACTTCGCGCAGCATCTCCTCACTTGACTTGACGGGAACCGCTGTCACGCCTTCCGGGACAGGAACTTGGAGCAGCCCGTGGACGAGCGTGACACGGGCACCCATGTCCCGAGCCACCTCAGCGAGTGCGACGCCCATTTTCCCTGACGAATCATTGGATAAGTAACGGACGGGATCGATGCGTTCGACAGTCGGGCCAGCCGTGATCAAGACATCTTTTCCAAGATATAGTTTCGGGACGAATTGGCTCTCGATGATGCGAACCAAGTCTTCCGGTTCAGGCAGACGTCCCCCGCCAATCCATCCGCAAGCCAAGTTGCCGACACCGGGTTCAATCAACTGATAGCCGTATGATTTTAGCGTCTCGATGTTCCGCTGTGTGGCAGGATGTTCGAGCATGTTCACATTCATCGCCGGTGAGATGATGACCGGGCACTTCGCAGCCAAAATGGATGTTGTCATGAAGTCATCCGCAATCCCGTTCGCCAATTTTGCGATCGTATTTGCCGTCGCCGGGGCCACGACAATCAAATCGCTCGAGTCGACGACGTCGATATGAGCAATCTTTGTCGGGTCATGCTCTTCGAACACGTCCGTATAGACCGGGTTGCGACTGAGCGCCTGGAAGGTCGCCTGACCTACGAATTGTTCCGCCGACTTCGTCATCGCGACGCGAACATTCGCTCCGGCTTGAACCAATTTCGATGTGAGCGCACACGCCTTGTAGGCGGCGATGCCACCACTCACACATAACAAAATAGTACGATCCTTCACCATTCCCAAACTCCCCCTTATAGACAATGAGACCCAAGTCGCAAACGACTTGGGTCACACTTCATCCGTTGTTTTTTTCGTTCACGATGATTGTCGTATCACCCGAAAATAGTTCTTCTAACGCTTGACCGACCGGCTTATATGATTTTGGCTCGGCGACTTTCGGTGCTTTTCCATCTTGAATCTGACGCGCCCGTTTTGCAGCGACCGTAACGATCGTGTATTTTGACGGGATAGTACGTTGTAAGGCATCAATCGAAGGGTATAACATTAAATGACCTCCATCATGGCTTTTTTATAGAGTGACGCAACACGTTCACGTTTACAATGCTCGGCTGTCACGATCGCTTTAATTCGATCGATGGCTTTGTCGACCTCGTCGTTCGTGACGACATAGTCGTAGGCGTCCATCAACTCGATTTCTTCACGCGCGACGAGCAGGCGTTGCTTAATGACTTCTTCTGACTCCGTGCCTCGTCCGATGAGACGATTGCGAAGTTCTTGAAGACTTGGTGGTGCCAAGAATAAAAAGACGGCTTCTGGGAGAAGTTCCTTCACTTGGAACGCCCCTTGCACCTCAATTTCAAGAATGACATCTTGGCCGCTTTCGAGCGTTTCACGCACCCACTCTACAGGCGTCCCGTAATAGTTACCGACAAATTCGGCATGTTCAAGCAGTTCTTTTTGTTCGATCATCCGTTCGAACTCTTCTCTCGATTTGAAGAAGTAATGCACCCCTTCAACTTCCCCTTCACGTGGTTTTCGGGTCGTCGCCGACACCGAATATTGAAGGTTGTTGTCCTCTTCCTCGCGAAGAGCACGGCAAACGGTCCCTTTTCCGACACCGCTCGGTCCAGACAAAACGATTAATAATCCTCGTTCTTTAAAATTCACTGCAAGCCCTCCATCTTCTAACATCACATTTAATTATAATAGCAGTCAATCAATTGTCCCGGCAAGAAGAAGTTCGGATTTCCTACTCCATCGTACCATATTTTCTGTTTTTCTGATAACGTAGAGACAGAAAATGAACAAAGGTGATGAGATCATTGGCTTATGATGGATTAATGACATATCGTGTCGTACAAGAATTACAATCGCTCGTCGGAGGGCGAATCAACAAGGTACATCAACCGTATTCGCTCGATTTGATGCTTCAAATTCGCTCGAATCGTCAGAACGCGCAACTTTTGATATCAGCAAACGCGATGTATGCCCGTCTTCAATTGACGGATACACCGATAAGAAACCCGCAAGAACCGCCGATGTTTTGCATGATGCTCCGCAAACATGTGGAAGGTGGATTCATCACGGCGGTCGAACAAATCGGCCGAGACCGTGTCATCGTCATTTCGGTCCGCTCTCGTAACGAGCTCGGCGATGAAGAATTGAAGAAAGTATACATCGAATTGATGGGACGCCACTCGAACGTCGTCTTGACGACAGAAGAAGGCAAAATATTAGATGCCATCAAGCATCTCCCGCCTTCCCAAAACACGTATCGGACCATCATGCCGGGTAGTGACTATCTCCTTCCGCCGGAACAACACAAGTTCGACCCATTGACGGAGATGACAGAAGGATTGAAACGAATCGATTGGAACGCCGGCAAGCTCGATAAACAGATTGTCGCCACGTTCGCCGGCGTCAGTCCGCAAATCGCACAGGAAGTGGTTCATCTCGCAAAAACGCCGAATCGCGACTCCTTACAACAAGCGTTTGAGAACGTTCTTCGTCAACTCGATGGACCCTACGTTTTCCAACAACTTGCGAACGGCAAAGAACGGTTCGCTCCGATCGCGTTGACAGCCGGGGACATCGAATCCGAGGAAACGTATGAATCGAGTAAAGAAGTGCTCGACCGTTTCTACTATGAAAAAGCGAACCGTGACCGTGTGAGACAACAAGCACACGATGTGGAACGGCTCTTGAAATCAGAACTCGAAAAGAATCAATTAAAACGCCGCCGCCTTTTGGATGATTTGAAAGCGACAGAACGGGCAGATGAGTTACAAAAATACGGCGAGTTGTTGACGACTTATTTATTCCAACTCGAGAAAGGGATGCGCGTCGCCGAAGTCGTCGATTATTATGACGAGAACGGTGCAATCCTCTCCATTCCGCTCGACCCACTCAAAACACCGAATGAGAATGCGCAGCAATACTATAAGAAATACAACAAACTAAAAGTAGCCAAAGTCGAAGTGAAGAAACAGATGGAGTTGAACGATGCAGAAATCGAATATTTAGAGACGCTCATCGCCCAACTCGACGTCGCTTCCCCGTCCGATCTTCTTGAGATTCGCGAGGAGCTTGCAGAAGAAGGCTACATCCGTCAAAAACGTCAAAAGAAAAAAGCAAATCCGAAAATTTCGCTTGAAGCGTACACGTCCTCGACCGGAACAGAATTCTTTGTCGGGAAGAACAATACGCAAAACGACCATCTGACGTTCAAGTTCGCACGACGTGATGAGATTTGGCTTCATGTCAAAGATATTCCTGGGTCTCACGTGATTATCCGCTCGACGGAACCAGACGAGACGACATTACTAGAAGCCGCATCAGTCGCCGCCTACTTCTCGAAAGCACGCGCATCAAGTGGCGTGCCTGTCGATTACACACGCGCCCGTTTCGTGAAAAAACCGAGCGGTGCGAAACCGGGATTTGTCATCTATACAGATCAACAGACCGTCTACGTGACTCCGGATGAGCAATTGATGAAGTCATTGAAACAATCGTGAACATGAAGACCCGCCATCGTGATGGCGGGTCCAGACTATAGACAAAGTATAGGTCTAATGTCTTTTATATGCCCAACCCGGACACGGCTCGCTTTCCTAGAGGCAAGCATTCCGACGGAGACCCAGCAGCGACCTAGGTCGCGATGCGGCTCCGGGATTGCCTGCGGAAAGCGTGGGCGCCGGAAGGACGAGTTCGAACATGTTATTTGTCAACAAGCTGGACCCGTCATGATCATGGCGGGTCTTCTACGTGTAGAGGGTTCACGTTTTCGGATCATGCTTGAACGCCTCGAGCTGTTCATGATAGTCGAGCAAATGCCCGTATAAAATTTCTGAAACGGATAAATCTTCATGTGGAAGTTTGAAGAGCGAATAGGGCTTGTCACATGTATAGAGAATGTCGTGATGATGCGCTAGTAAATATAAAAATTCTGACTCAAATGCCTGACGCTCTTCCTCGCTCATCAAAAGGAAAGCTTCTCGATGCTCGGCGAGGCTCTCTAGCAACAAGACCAGCTTGTCTTCAAGGTGAATCAACAAACGGTATTGTTTGATCGTCATATATTTCAATTTGACGTTCGTCACTTTCATATCCTCTTGGAGCATCATATGAAGCTCCTGATGGCCAAGGATGCGGGCTCGCGTTTCTAGCAGCTCTGCCGGGGAACCGACGAGCTCTCGCCAGTGATGGAACAAGTAAGAAGAAGTCTTACGTACCTCGTTCAATAACCGGTCCTCATAACGAGGAGGCATGAACGCGTAATTGACACCGAGTGAAACGAATACACCAACCGCCGTTAATAGAGAACGGGTCCACGCATAATGGAAAAAGTCCGATGTAGGACTTTCGAGCATCATGACGATGGCAAATGCCGCATACGTCGACATGTGGGTTTTATCGAACGTCGTGTTAAGCGTGAGCGAAACGATGACGGCTAATCCAATCGAGAGGGGATTGACACCGAACAAATAGACGATGAAGAGCCCGCACATAAGACCGACGACCGTTCCGAATATGCGACTGAATACGATTTTAGACGATCGCTTGACGGTCGGTTGCATCGCCACAACTGCTGCGATGGCCCCCATCCCTGAATAGATCCCGAAGATATACCACGAGATGGCGACGGTGATGGCGACGGCGATTCCGGTTTTTAACGTACGTAACCCGACTTTCGGGATGTATCGTTTTCCATTCATTTCAGTTCGACCTTCCCTGTCTCAGAAATCAGTTCCACCACCGGTCGATTCGATGTCGACAATTGATACACACCGGGTTCGACTTCTTCGTAACGGTCGCTACTCGAGACTTTTCCAGTCGTCGTCACGTTCACTTGTCCTGTCGCATGTTTCGGCGCGTAACTGAGCGTCCCGGCTTCCGTCTGGATGGTCATCGCTTGATTGACGACGACATCGCTGACGGTCGCATGACGATAGGACCGAATGTCACCCGTTACAAGTCGTGCCGATTCGATGGTCGTATCGCTTTTCGATTCAATCCGCAGTCGATCACTATCAATCTGTTTCAAATTGACGGCATTCACATCCATGACAATCGTCTTCGCATTCAATCCTTGTCCTGTCACCTGCTCCGCTCCCAGATGAACCGAAGTCATCGAGCTCGGCAAAGCAACTTTAATCTTATAGCGCGACGGTTCATCGCTCGCTCGACTTCCGAAATAGCTGAACCAGCCATATCGCTCGACGACGTAGATCGTGTCCCCGACTGATTTGACTTTGATGCGGCGTTCTTTCGAATTGGTCTGCATCACTTCAATCTGTACCTTTTCATTTGGACTACGAACGAATTCCACGTTCCCATGGTCTGTTTCGAGTCGCAATTTCTTCATTTGATATCGGTCTTCATACTGGTCTCCTAGCGCTAATAGATGACTGAATACAAATAAATTCACAAAAAAGAGCGCTGGGATGATGGTCAAGACGAGACCGAAGGCGACTTTACGATGTTTTGGAATTGCACGAAATCGTGCGTTCCATGTCTTCTCTTTGCTTCTTGAATACGCCATATGCCTCTCCTTTTCGAATCACTTCCGTTATTTTACCATGAAGTATGACATATGCCGAATCGAAAAAGAATCCGCCCGAAGGTGGATTCTTAAGAGGTGACGAGGTCGCTCCAGGCACGAGGGTCTTCTTGCCAGTCGCGAAGCGAATCGAGCTCCGAACGGTTTAGAACGCCCGTACTCTCTGCCACTTCAATCAATTCTGAGAACGTTGTCAAGGATGTTGCCGTCAGATCTGCATCGCTTAGATTCTTCTGAAGAACCGGTAATCCGTACGAGAAGATGGCTTGAATCCCAATGACGTCACCACCCGCCTGACGAATCGCCTTCGCCGCATCGATACTCGACATCCCGGTCGACAATAAATCCTCGATGACGAGTACTCGAGCGCCTGCCTCGAGTTTCCCTTCAATTTGATTGCCTTTCCCATGCCCTTTTGCACTCGACCGGACATAAATGAACGGGAGACCGAGTCGGTCAGCGAGCAACGCCCCGTGAGGGATACCTGCCGTGGCCGTCCCTGCAATCACATCGACTTCAGTCGGATTCACTGACTTCACCAATCCATCGACAATGACTTGACGCACATTCGGAAAACTGAGTGTAAGTCGATTGTCGCAGTAGATTGGACTCTTCAATCCGCTCGACCATGTATACGGCTCAGTCGGTGATAGTGTGACGGCTTCAATCTGTAAAAGTGCCTCAGCGATTTGTTTCATTCATTTGTCCCCATTCCTTCATAAATTGGTCGTACATGGCCATCGGATCAGTCGCACGTGTAATCGGTCGACCGACGACGATTGAGTGAACACCCGCCAGTCTCGCTTCATGCGGCGTCGCGATACGGACTTGATCATCCTCGGTTGCACCGAGTCGGATGCCCGGTGTGACCGTCATGAACGTGTCCCCGAGTTTCTGATGAATCGCTTTCGCTTCCTGGACGGATGCGACCACTCCGTCAAGTCCCGCCTGTTTCGCGAGTGTCGCTTGTCTGAGAACGGCTTGATCGAGTCGTCCGGCAATCCCGAGCTCTGTCTGCATCATTCGCTCATCTGTCGACGTCAACTGTGTGACCCCAATCAATCGAGTCGTATCATTCTCTTGGCGTAACCCGTCTAACGCATAGCGCATCATCTTTTCGCCACCTAATGTGTGGACATTCGTCACAGCCACCCCGAGTTTTCCGATTTGTCGCATCGTACGGCGTGCCGTCTCCGGGATATCGTGTACTTTCACATCTAGAAAGACCGGATAACCCCCGTCGACCAATTCTTCGACAAAGCGTGCGCCTTCCCGATAAAAGAGTTCCATCCCGACTTTAACAGCCGGTCGGTTTGAAAATCGTTTCAACAAATGAAACGCTTCGTCCCGCGTTTCAACGTCAAGGGCGAGATACAAGTTGCGCATAGGCCTTCCCCCTCACATCCAAAATATGTTCGATTCCGAGTGAATCAAGTCGTGCCGGTAACGCTTCAATGATTTCCTGACAGACGTATGGATTTTCAAAGTTCGCCGTCCCGACGGCAACGGCAGAAGCCCCCGCGTAAATAAACTCGAGCACATCGTCGACCGTCCGAACCCCGCCCATGGCGATGATAGGAATGTCGACCGCTTGTGCGACTTCATACACCATCCGGACCGCTACCGGTTTGATGGCCGGACCGGATAACCCACCGATTCGGTTCGCTAAAATCGGTCGACCTGTCTCGATATTGATTCGCATCCCTACGAGTGTGTTGATCATCGTCAAGCCGTCCGCGCCGGCCGCCTCGACAGCTCGCGCCATGTCCGTGATCGACGTGACGTTCGGAGACAGTTTGACATAGACCGGCTTACTCGAAGCCGCTTTGACGAGTCGCGTGAGTTCTGCGGCCATCACCGGGTCCGTCCCGAACTGCATGCCCCCACATTTCACGTTCGGGCATGAGATGTTCAATTCGATGGCTTTAATCGTCGGGTCGGCGCTGATTCGACGGGCGACTTCCACGTATTCATCTGGCGTCGAACCGGCAACGTTGGCGATGATCTCCGTGTCGAACGTTGAGAGGAATGGTAATTTTTCTTCGATGATCGCATCGACACCTGGATTTTGAAGTCCGATCGCGTTGAGCATGCCCTGTGCCGTCTCGGCGACACGTGGGGTCGGATTTCCGAATCTCGATTCCTCCGTCGCTGCTTTGATCATGATGCCTCCTAAGATGGAGAGGTCATACAGTTTCGCGAATTCCTCTCCAAATCCGAAACATCCGGAAGCCGGAATGATTGGGTTTTTTAAACGAAGACCTGGTAACTCGACATTCAATCTCATAACAGCACCTCTTCCGCATTGAATACCGGACCGTCACTACAGACTTTCACATAGCCCCCCGGCGCTTGACAGACACAGGCAAAACAAGCACCGATGCCACAACCCATCCGATTCTCGATTGAGAGATATCGTTCAGGAATGGGCGAAGTGGCGACTGCCTTTAACATCGCTTCCGGACCACAGCTGAACAAAACATCCGCCTCGATGCGTGCGAGGGGGCCGGTGACAAAGCCAGGCTCCCCGTGACTACCGTCTACTGTCGTGATGATCGTCTCCCCCAGTTCACGAAAAGCATCTTCATAAAAGACGCTTTCTTTTGAATCAAACCCGAGAATTGCAATCGTTTCAATGCCCATCTCATGCAGTCGGCGTCTGACGTAGTAAAGAGGTGGGACCCCAATTCCTCCTCCGACCAGGACGACTCGCTTTCCATGTTGCGCTAGGGGAAAACCGTTCCCGAGCGGACCAAGGACGTCTAGTGTGTCCCCGACGCGTTTTCCCGAAAGCTCAGTTGTCCCTTCCCCAATCACTTTGTATAAGAAGGTAATTTCGTCCCCCTCGACGTTCGCCACCGATAACGGTCGACGTAACAGACCGGACGTCTTGATGTGAAAGAACGTCCCAGGGGCGATCTCCACCCCAGGGCAACGGACTTTCATTTCCATCGTCGCTTTGGCGATTTGTCGATTGCTGACAATCGTCACGTCATGTCTCATACCATCACCCCGAACGTTGTGAATGCCGGGATGCTGACCGTTTGGAACGATAGGCTTTCAATGACTTGTAACAACGCTTCGACTGTATCGAGCGAGGTAAGGCAAAGCGTGCCCTGCTCGGCGGCCGTTCTTCGAATCAAGAACCCGTCTTTCGTGACGAGTGCATCGCGACTCGTTGTGTTGATGATCAAGTCGACGTCTCCTCGCTCGATCACACTGAGCATCGTCTCACCGTCTTCTTGAATTTTCCCGACTCGACGAACACGCATCTGTTCCGCTTCGAGACAATCAGCCGTCCCACTCGTTGCCATGAGTCGGAAACCGAGGCGGTCGAAACGTTTCGCCAAGGCGATGGCCTCATCCTTGTCATGGTCGGCAATCGTCATGAGCACGTTCCCTTTCAAGGCGATGTTCATCCCTGCTGCGACAAGCCCTTTATAGAGCGCTTTTTCGAGCGTGCGATCTGTCGCCATGACCTCCCCTGTCGACTTCATCTCAGGTCCGAGCGATGGGTCTACTTCTTTCAATTTCGCGAACGAGAAGACCGGTACTTTGACCGAGATACTGTCCGACTCAGGATGAATGCCTGTCCCAAGACCGAGTTCTTTCAAACTCATCCCAAGAATCGTTTGCGTAGCAATTCGTGCGACCGGTAACCCCGTCACTTTCGAGATGAATGGGACCGTCCGGCTCGCACGTGGGTTCACCTCGATGACATACAAGTCATCCGCATAGACGAACTGGATGTTGAGCAGACCTTTGATGCGGAACGCTTTCGCCAACTTAATCGTATAATCGACGACTTTTTGTTTCAGTTCTTCACTGAGTCGTTGCGGCGGATAGACGGCAATCGAATCACCCGAGTGTACGCCGGCACGTTCGATATGCTCCATGATCCCCGGGATATAGACGTCCGTCCCGTCACAGATGGCATCGACTTCAATCTCAATCCCCGTTAAATAGCGATCGATGAGAACCGGTCGATCTTTTGAGGCGATGACCGCATGTCGCATGTACCGCTCAAGCTCAGACTGTTCATATACGATTTCCATCGCTCGTCCCCCGAGCACGTACGATGGTCGGACGAGTACCGGATAGCCGAGTTCGTTCGCACAAGCGACGGCCTCTTCCACATTTGTCGCCGTCTTTCCTGGTGGTTGAGCCAATCGTTCCGCTGACAATGTGGCTTCGAACGCCTTCCGGTCTTCGGCACGGTCGATATCTTCGAGGGTCGTCCCAAGAATTTTCACGCCGTTCGCTTCTAGCGATGCCGCCAAGTTGATGGCAGTCTGTCCACCGAATTGGACGATGACACCTAGCGGGTTCTCGTTCTCGATGACCTCCAACACGTCTTCTGTTGTCAACGGCTCGAAGTACAACCGATCGGAGATGGAGAAGTCCGTCGAGACCGTTTCCGGGTTGTTGTTGATGATGATGGCTTCGTATCCTGCATCGCGAATCGTATCGATCGAGTGGACGGTCGCATAGTCGAACTCGACACCTTGTCCGATTCGAATCGGACCTGATCCGAGGACGAGGATGGACTCCCGGTCTGTCTTCACCGCTTCGTTCTCCACTTCATACGTCCCGTAGAAGTACGGTGTCTCCGATGCGAACTCGGCTGCGCACGTATCGACCATCTTATAGACGGGACGAATGTTCCATTCTTTCCGTTTCGTACGAACCGCTTCCGTATCCATCGACAGCATACGCGCGATTGCCACATCACTGAACCCTAGACGTTTCACATCCAGCAGACGTTCTGATGTCAACGGTTCCGCCACGAGTTGTTGCTCAGCTTGCCAGATCCGGTTTAATTTCTGTAAGTAGAATCGATCGATTTTTGTCAGTTGGTGTAGCGTTTCTACCGAGTATCCGCGACGAAGGGCCTCATAGACGATGAACAGACGCTCGTCTGTCGGATGAATGAGTCCATGCTCGAGCTGTTCTGTGTCTAATGCAGAAAGTTGTGGAAGGTGAAGTTCTTCCATCCCCAGCTCGAGCGAGCGAACGGCTTTTAGCAAAGCCTCTTCTAAATTCCGACCGATGGCCATGACCTCACCCGTCGCCTTCATTTGTGTGCCTAAGCGGCGATCCGCGGACTCAAACTTATCGAAGGCGAAGCGTGGGATTTTGGCGACGACGTAATCGAGCGCCGGTTCGAACGAGGCGTAGCTCGTCTCGGTGACCGGGTTTTTTAATTCTGACAACTTGTAACCGACAGCGACTTTCGCAGCAAGCTTGGCAATCGGATAGCCTGTCGCTTTTGATGCGAGCGCTGAACTCCGTGAAACACGTGGATTCACTTCGATGACGTAGTACGTGAAACTGTCTGGGTCGAGTGCGAATTGGATGTTACATCCACCCTCGATCCCGAGTGCCCGAATGATATCGAGAGAGACGCTACGAAGCATCTGATAATCCCGATCTGACAGCGTCTGCGTAGGGGCGAATACGATGGAGTCACCGGTGTGGACTCCGACCGGATCAAAGTTTTCCATCGCACAGACGATGATGGCTTGGTCACTCGAGTCACGCATGACCTCGAACTCGACTTCTTTCATCCCGGCAATCGATTTTTCCAACAAGACTTGCGTCACAGGACTCGCCTTTAATCCAGATTCAACGATTTGCTCGAACGACTCCCGGTCATGGGCAATCCCGCCACCGGTTCCCCCGAGCGTGTACGCAGGTCGGATGATGATCGGGTACCCGATCCGTTCCGCAAATCCCCAAGCAGACTCGAGCGTATGGACGATCTCACTTTCAGGTACGCCGTGACCAAGTTCGAACATCAAGTTACGGAACTGTTCCCGGTCTTCCGCTTGAACGATCGCAGACAGTTTCGTCCCGAGTAGCTCCACGCCACAATCTCGCAGGACGCCCCGCTTGTCGAGTTCAAAAGCCAAGTTCAAACCGGTCTGCCCGCCAAGCGTGGCAAGGAGTGCATCCGGACGTTCCTGCCGGATGATTCGCTCGACGAATTCTGGTTCGAGCGGTTCGATATAGACACGGTCCGCCGTCGTCGGATCCGTCATGATGGTGGCCGGATTCGAGTTGACGAGGATGACTTCGTAGCCTTCTTCTTTCAAGGCAAGACATGCCTGTGTACCAGCATAATCAAACTCCGCTGCTTGTCCGATTACAATCGGTCCTGATCCGATTACGAGGATTTTCTGAATATCTGGTCGTTTTGGCATGTCAAATTCCCACTTTCTGTTTGTTTTCTTGTACGAGTTGCATGAATCGGTCAAATAAGTCGTTGGCGTCGAACGGTCCTGGTGCTGCCTCCGGATGATACTGTACCGAGAAGGTCGGGTGATGGAGATGTCTTACCCCTTCGATCGTTCCGTCATTGACCGCACGGTGTGTGACGATGAGCGGTGTATCGAGCAGTGACGTTTCCTCAACCGCATATCCATGGTTTTGAGAAGTGATGGTCACGGCACCAGTCTCAAGCTCGAGCACCGGATGATTCGCGCCACGATGTCCGAACGGAAGCTTGAAGGTGTTTGCACCGTTTGCGAGAGCAATCAGTTGGTGACCGAGACAAATTCCGAACATCGGTGTCGTCGGCATCAGTTGCTCAATGAGCGGCAGTGCCGTCGGAACGTCTTTCGGATCTCCCGGTCCATTTGACAACATGATACCGTCCGGCTCATACCGTAATACGTCCTCTGCCGTCACATCGTGCGGAAAGACGACGACCTCACAATCTCGTTTCATCAACTCGCGCATGATTCCAAGTTTCGCCCCGAAGTCGATCAAAGCGATGCGAGGGCCGGTTCCCGTACTCACATAAGTCCGCTTCGTCGATACGCGTGCGACTTGATCGTTCGGCGATTCTTCATCAAAGCGGATCCGTACCTCGTCCCACGTCAACTCTCCATCGATGAGGACACCGCGCATGACCCCTTTCGCTCGTAAATGACGTGTCAACATCCGTGTATCGATATCCGAGAGCCCCGGAATGCCGAAGCGGGTGAGTGTCGCATCGAGTGTCGCCGTTGAACGGAAGTTCGAAGGCGTATCGCATACTTCTTTTACAATCAACGCTTTTGCCATCGGAATCGTCGTTTCAAAATCCTCACGATTGACGCCATAGTTCCCGATCAATGGGTTCGTCAATACAATCATTTGGTCGCAGTATGATGGATCCGATAAGATTTCTTGGTATCCTGTCATCCCTGTCTGGAAGACGACTTCCCCCATCGTATCAGCCGATGCCCCGAATCCTTTACCGACAAATTTCATTCCATCTTCAAGCCATAATGTTCGTTTCATCAAATCGCCCCTTATATACAATTTCGCCACCGACCATCGTCATGACCGGCCATCCGACAAGCTTTTCCCCTGCGAACGGTGTATTCTTTCCTTTTGAATAAAATGTCGTAGGATCGACCGTCCGAGACGTTTCCGTATCGATGAGAATCAGGTCCGCATCCGCCCCAACTTTCAGTTCCCCTCTTGATAAACCGAATACGTCGCTCGGACGTTTCGTCATCCAGTCGAGCAACTGACGCTCTTCCATGATGCCCGTCTTCACGAATGTCGTGTAGAGAAGTGGAAGGGCCGTCTCGAAACCGGTAATCCCAAACGGAGCCCGCTCTATCCCTTGTGCCTTTTCTTCTGCTGTGTGGGGAGCATGATCCGTTGCGATCATGTCAATCGTTCCGTCAAACAATCCCTCAAGGAGGGCCTGTCGATCATCCTCGCTTCGTAGCGGTGGATTCATCTTGAAGTTTGCATCGAGTCCTGGAATATCATCCTCACTCAAGACGAGATGATGCGGCGTCACTTCTGCAGTCACGTGAATGCCGGCTCGTTTCGCATCCCGAATGACACGAACCGATTGGCGGGATGAGACGTGACAGACATGATAATGACATCCAGTCTCTTCAGCGATCAACACGTCGCGAGCGATATGGATGCTCTCTGCAAGGCTCGGAATTCCTTGAATGCCATGCGCCTCACTGAATTTGCCCTCGTGGACCGATCCGGCCTTCAACGTATTGTCCTCACAGTGGGCGACGACTGCTTTGTTCAATCGTTTCGCTTCACGCATGGCTTGTCGCATCATCGCCGCCGATTGGACACCAACACCGTCATCCGTAAAGGCGAAGGCATCTGCGAGCGATTCCATGTCGACCTGTTCTTCACCGAGCTGTCGTTTCGTGATAGCGGCGTAAGGTAACACACGTACGACCGCATCTTGTTCGATTTTTTGAAGGAGGACGTCCATTGTTTCGCGATTGTCTGGAACCGGTCTCGTGTTCGGCATCGAGCAGATGGTCGTGAACCCGCCCGCCGCGGCAGCCATCGTTCCCGTCCGAATCGTCTCTTTCGCCTCGCCACCTGGTTCACGCAAGTGGACGTGGACATCGACGAGTCCTGGTGCGAGCAGATAACCTGTCGCATCGAGCATTTCTTGTCCCGTGGTCTTCCCTTTATAATCGAGAGATTCGATCTTTCCGTCTTTCACGTGAATGTTTGTCGTGCGTTTCGTTCCCTTGTCATACCATGTCGCGTTTTGAAGTATCATTGTTGTCCTCCTAATGCTCGATTTAAGATGCTCATCCGGGCGTACACCCCATTCTTCATTTGTGGGAAGATGCGTGACCGTTCATGTTCGATCAGACTTCCAGCAATCTCTACATCCCGATTGACCGGAGCCGGGTGCATGATGATGGCGCCTGCTTTCATTCGCTCGACGCGTTCGACCGTCAAACCGAACTGTGTGTGATACGCTTCTTTCGAGAAGACGTCTCCCATGATATGGCGCTCGTGTTGTACACGGAGCAACATGATGACGTCACATTCGCCTAGGATGTCATCGAGTTCTTTTCGCTCTAGCCCCATCGAATCATCCCACCAAGAGGCAGGACTACAACCGACCACGTTTGCTCCGAGGCGCTTCAAGACGCTTGCGTTCGAGCGGGCGACCCGACTATGGACGAGGTCACCACAGATGGCGACGTTCAATCCTTGGAACGTTCCGAACTCTTCAAAGATGGTGACGAGATCGAGCAATGATTGGGATGGATGTTCCCCGCTCCCGTCCCCTCCGTTCAACACCGGGATATTCAACTTCTCCACAAGTTCGTGATAATAGCCCGCTTCCGGATGTCGAATGACGAGCGCGTCCACGCCGATGGCTTCGAGCGTTTTACACGTATCGTAGAGCGTCTCCCCTTTCGTGACCGATGACGTCGTCACATCGAACGGAATCTCTTGCATGTTCAAGTGGCGCTCGGCCATTTGAAACGAGTTTTTCGTACGTGTCGAGTTTTCAAAGAACAGGTTTGCGACCGTTTTCCCATCAAATAGTGGGGGGAGGTCACCTTGCTTGTAGCGCAATGATTCTTCAATCATGCCCATGATCTCCTCAAGGGAAAGTGTGTCCAAACTGACGAAGTGTTTGACCGGTTTCACGTTTGTTTGCATCGTATTCATGTTCGTCTCCTCCTTTTATTAGAGGCAAAGAGAAAAGGCGCCTCTTCACCGATGTGAAGGGACGCCTTTATCTGGGCAGGGTACACCCAAATAAACGAGCCTTCACTTTGCCGACCTCACGGGATCGAATTAAAAGTTACTTGCTTGTTTCGTTTCTTCAGTTGTGTTGACTTCGACTGCTGTATCGTCTTCTTCATGCGGTAAGATGGCGTTTAACAAAATACCGACGACCGTCGCAAGCGCCATGCCTTGTACCGGGAAGCTCCCGATTTGAACCATCGCACCACCGAGTCCGATGACGAGGATGACCGATGAGATGATCAAGTTGCGCTTTTCTGCCAAGTCGACTTTGCTCTCCACCATCGTCCGTAATCCGTTCGACGCGATGACACCGAACAAGAGGATCGAGATTCCACCTTTGACCGGGTTCGGGATGGTCGAGATGAACGCTTCAATGTGACCGAGGAATCCGAAGCTGATGGCCATGAGTGCTGCGCCGGCGATGACGTAGACACTGTAGACTCGTGTGATTGCCATGACGCCGTTGTTCTCACCGTAAGTCGTACATGGTGGTCCACCGAGTGCAGAGGCAACGGCTTTTCCTACTCCGTCTCCGAGTAGCGTGCGATGGAGACCTGGGTCTTTCATCGTCTCTCGTCCGATGATTTTCGACGTGACCATTTGATCTCCGATGTGCTCCGTCATTGTGACGAGCGCGACCGGAACGATGGCGAGAAGGGCCCCGACTTGCCACATCGGCATGTAGTCGACGAACACCATCGTGAAGTCAGGAAGTTGGAACAGGCTGGCTTGTTGAATCGGTGAGTAATCGATGATGCCGAATGCGGCTGCGACTGCGTATCCTCCAACGATTCCAAAGAGGATCGGGACGGCACCCCAGACACCTTTCAGCTTCGTCATGGCGAGCATCGTGATTCCAAGTGTAAGCAGGGCAGTCGTCATGAACGTTCCGTTATAGGCACCGTCTTGATTCATCGACATGTCGATGGCGACCGGTGCGAGCGAGAGTCCGATGACCATGATGACCGGTCCGACGACGACGGGTGGGAGCAATCGGAGCAACCAGTTGACGCCCGTCTTATAGATGATCAAGGAAACGACCCCGTATACAGACCCGGCGACGATTCCGCCGAAGAGTGCGGCTTCGACACCCCATTGCTGGCTGACCGCTATAATCGGGACGATGTAGGCAAAACTTGAACCTAAGTATGTTGGGACTTTGAAGCGTGTAATCGCTAAGAATGAGAGCGTGGCCACGCCGGAAGCGACGAGGGCGACCGATGTATTTAATCCTGTCAAAATCGGGACTAAAATCGTCGCTCCGAACATGGCGAAGACGTGTTGAAGGCTGAATAATAGCCATTGTGGAAAGTGAGCTGGACGCTCGTGGATGTGTAGAACAGGTTGTTTCATATTGAATTCTCCTTCCTGGCCTCTCTGGACCACCTTAAAGGTATGCGTTTATTGCTGATGGATCGTGACTTCATCCGCCGTGTCGACTTCACTGAGTCGGACAACGACTTGCTCGGACTTGGACGTCGGAACGTTCTTTCCGATAAAATCTGGTCGAATCGGGAGTTCCCGATGGCCTCGGTCAATCAAGACAGCGAGTTGGATATAATCCGGACGACCATGGTCGACAAGCGCGTCCATTGCGGCACGAACTGTTCGACCGGTATAGAGGACGTCGTCGACGAGGACGACCGTCTTTCCATTGATATCATGGGGTAGCTCTGTCGCTTTGACTTCAGGGTCTAACGACTTCTTCGATAAGTCATCCCGGTAAAGCGTGATATCGAGATTGCCGAGTGCGACCGGCTTGCCTTCAATCTCCTCGATTCGGCGAGCGAGTCGGTCAGCGAGCGTCTCGCCTCTCGTCTTGATTCCGACGAGGACGACGTCATCGATTCCTTTGTTTCGCTCGATAATCTCGTGTGCGATTCGGGTCAAGGCACGACGGATGGCTGACTCATCTAAAATGACTGATTGTTTCACGTGATTCCTCCTTCCAAACTTCAGTAAAAAAGAAGACTCCCTCATCCGGCTGGAAAGGGAGTCTTCATCAAAAACGGCATACGACTGCCGGGGTTGAATTGACGTACATGTGACCGCGGTCACAATCCTTTCACAGCCTCTCTGGACTGGGTTTAAAGGTGTTATGCTTCCTAGACTATAAATCGGAATGTGACAGAAGTCAACGAGTTTTCTCGATTTTATCCAATTTTGCGAGTTCCGCATTGAAGTCTTCTGGTAATGGGGCCTCAAACTCCATCCATTCTTTCGTACGTGGATGGTGGAACCCGAGCGTTGCCGCATGGAGCGCTTGACCGCCTAAATCAATCGTGCGGCGTGGACCATATTTCGGGTCACCGGCGAGCGGATGACCGATATAACGCATGTGTACACGGATCTGGTGCGTGCGTCCCGTTTCTAATTTACACTCCACGAGCGTGAAGTCTTTATAACGTTCGAGTAAACGGAAGTGTGTCACGGCTTCTTTTGCGTTCCGGTCCGTCACGGTCATACGCTGACGATCATTCGTATCACGACCGATCGGAGCTTCAATCGTTCCGAGTTCGTGAACGAGTTCACCATGGACGAGCGCGATATACTCCCGTTTGATGGTCTTGTCTTTCAACTGGCTCGCGAGCGACTCATGAGCCAAGTCATTTTTAGCGACCATGAGAAGACCCGTCGTGTCCTTATCAATCCGATGGACGATTCCGGGACGTTTGACTCCGTTGATGCCCGAGAGGTCATCGCAATGATAAAGTAGCGCATTGACGAGCGTCCCTGACGTGTGACCGGCTGCAGGGTGAACGACCATCCCGCGTGCCTTGTTGACGACGATGACGTCTTCATCTTCAAAGACGATCTCGAGCGGAATGTCTTCAGGCAACACTTCGAGTTCGACCGCTTCCGGCACATTCACTTCTACTTCATCCCCCACTTGAAGCTTGTAGTTCGCTTTCACGGCACTACCGTTGACGAGGAGGGTCCCCGTCTTGATCCATTCCTGTACTTGCGAGCGTGACCATTCACCACGGTCACTGACCCACTTATCAATCCTTGCCTTTTCATCGGCGACAAAAGTATACGATTCCATTACGATTGTCCCCTTTCTTTGTGTAATTTTTCTTCAAATAAAATCCCGATGACCATCAAGATGACACCGAATGTGAGTGCCATATCAGCCACGTTAAAGATTGGGAAGTTGTATCCGAACGGATACGTATCGACAAAGTCGACGACTTCGCTCCGGAACAAGCGATCGATAAAGTTACCGATGGCACCGGCTAACAGTAATCCGACACTATATCCGAGGAGCTGATAGCCGTTCACTTCTTTGTGCAAGAAGTAAACGAGTCCGGCAACGACGAGGATGGTGATGATAAAGAAGAACGCCATCTGTCCTTCTAACATCCCCCAAGCCGCTCCTTTGTTGCGGTAGGACGTCCAATATAACAAGTTCGGGATGACTTCAATCGATTGACCAATTGTCATCGTCTGAACGACCACCCATTTTGTGAGTTGATCGATCAAAATCAAGATGAGCGCCAATCCATAATATCGTTTCATATGCGTCTCCTTTCAAGCCGTTAAGAAACCGGAGTGGGGACGCCACTCCGGTTCGTCTTAACCGATTACTGATGCACAGCGCGGGCAAAGCTCTGGATGCTCTTCGTTTTGTCCAAGCTCTGTCGAGTATGTCCAACAACGTGCACAAGCGGCTCCATCTGCTTTCATGACTGTGATTTTCGTCGTCGCATAATCGACGTCTGCCGTCTCAGCCCACTCCACTTGCGATACTTGAAGCAGTTGGCTGACGTTGTCGATCGTGTTCAACAAGTCGGCAGTCTCTGCTTTTGGTGCGAGAATCAACTTCGCCTCGAGCGGTTTCCCGATTAACTTTTCTCCACGTGCGATTTCAATCGCTTTGAGGACGTCGTCGCGGAAGACGAGGAACTTCGACCACTTCTCGAGTAATGCCGTTTCGTCTCCTGTGAGCGCGCTCACTTCTTCTAAATCCGTCAAGAAGATGCTTGCTTCTGACTTTCCAGGCACTTCTTTCCATGCCTCATCGGCAGTGTGTGGAAGGATTGGAGCCAATAGTTTCGTCAAGAGGACGACGGCATCGTACATGACCGTCTGAACGGCACGACGACGGAGATCGTCTTCACGTTCGATATATAGGATATCTTTTGTGAAGTCGAGGTAGAACGATGACAACTCGTTGACACAGAAGTTATGAACGAGGTGATACACGGCCATAAAGTCAAACTCATCATATGCTTTGACAACTTTTTTCTGCAATTGTTTGAGCTTCGTCGCCATGAAGCGGTCCGCTTCCGGCATATCCTCGAATGCGACACGCATCGACGGCTCGAACCCGTTCAAGTTCCCGAGTAAGAAGCGGATCGTGTTACGCATCTTCCGGTAAACTTCTGACACTTGTTTGAAGTTATCGTGTGACGCGCGTACGTCAGACTGATAGTCGACGGATGCGACCCAGAGGCGTACGATTTCGGCGCCGTACTGCTTCACGAGATCGTTCGGTGCAATCGTGTTACCGAGCGATTTCGACATTTTGCGTCCGTCCCCATCGAGGACGAATCCGTGACTCAAGACGTTCCGGTACGGTGCTTTCCCAGTCGTCGCAACGGCCGTCGAGAGTGATGAGTTGAACCAACCACGATATTGGTCCGATCCTTCAAGATAAAGGTCTGCCGGACGACGAAGGTTTTCGCGTTCTTCTAATACACCAGCGTGTGAAGAACCTGAATCGAACCAGACGTCCATGATGTCGAGTTCTTTACGGAACTCTCCGTTCGGGCTGTTCGGGTGAGTGAACCCTGCAGGGAGAAGGTCTTTCGCTTCACGCTCATACCAAACGTTCGACCCGTGCTCGCGGAACAAGTTCGCGATGTGGTCGATCGTCTCGTTCGTGATGATTTCCGTTCCATCTTCCGCATAGAAGATTGGGATTGGAACACCCCAAGCACGCTGACGGCTGATGACCCAGTCTCCACGGTCACGGACCATGTTGTAAAGACGTGTCATTCCCCATTCAGGGACCCAATTCACTTCCTCGATTTCACGGAGCATGTCTTCACGGAAATCTTTGATCGATGCGAACCATTGTGGCGTCGCACGGAAGATGACCGGTTTCTTCGTACGCCAGTCATGCGGGTACGAGTGTTTGATGAACTTCAAGTTGAGCAAGTAGCCATTCTCTTCAAGTTTCATACCGATTTGTTTGTTCGCATCTTCGTAGAAGAGACCTTCGAAACCAGGGGCTTCGTCTGTCATGTAGCCACGGTCATCCACCGGGCAAAGGACGTCTAATCCGTAAGCCTGTCCGACACGATAGTCGTCTTCCCCGTGTCCAGGTGCTGTATGAACGAGTCCAGTCGCATCCGCAGTGACGTGGTCGCCGAGGATGACGAGTGACGTCCGGTCATACAATGGATGTTGAGCCGTCATGTACTCGAAGTCACGTCCGTTCCAAGACCCGCTCACCGTGTAATCCGTCCATCCGAGCGCTGCCGTCACTTCTTCGACGAGCGTTTCCGCGACGATATAGCCTTTTCCTTCATGTTCGATTCGCGTGTAAGTCAACTCGTCACTCACCGCAATCCCAAGGTTCGCCGGGATTGTCCAAGGCGTCGTCGTCCAGATGACGAAGTGATCGTCTGACGTCAACGTATCTTTACCGTCCACGACACGGAACGCCACGTAGATAGCCGGTGATTTTTTATCGTAATATTCAATCTCTGCTTCCGCGAGTGCCGACTCGGAAGATGGTGACCAGTAAACCGGTTTTTTCCCTTTGTAGATATAACCCTTCTCAGCCATCGACCCGAACAAACGAATCTGTGCCGCTTCGTATTCAGGAAGGAGCGTGATGTATGGGTTCTCAAAGTCTGCGAGAAGACCGAGACGTTTGAATTGTTCGCGTTGCGAGTTCACTTGCTCCATCGCATACTCTGCACACTTTTCACGGAATTCCGCGACTGTCATTTCCTTACGATTGACGCCTGCTTTTTGAAGGGCGTTCTCGATTGGAAGACCGTGCGTGTCCCATCCTGGAATCATTGGAGACTGATAGCCGTTCATCCCTTTGAAACGAACGATGATGTCTTTCAATACTTTGTTCATCGCGTGTCCCATGTGGATGTCACCGTTCGCATATGGAGGTCCATCATGTAAGATATATTGTGGTTTCCCAGCATTTTTTTCTTGTACCTTGTTGTAAAGGGCCATATCTTCCCATTCTGTTTGCATCGCTGGCTCGCGCTTTGGTAAATTCCCACGCATCGCGAATTCTGTGTTTGGCATTAATAGCGTGTCTTTGTAGTTCATCGAAACTCCTCCATCAACATTTTTTAGAAAACAAAAAAACCAACCCATCCCTGATAGGGACGAGTTGGTTGACTCGCGGTACCACCCTACTAGTCTCATCATCATGAGACCGCTCTCGGTAACCGATAACGAGGTCAGGCGGTCACGCTTACTTCAGTTCAGCGTGACGACTCATAGGGGATACCGATTCAAGTCTTTCTCCTAGGCTCTCACCGTCCCTAAGTCGCTTCATAGGTATGACTCGATCGACGCGTCCTACTCAACGTGTTGATCATTTATCCGTGTTGTTCTTCATTACGTGTGACTTCGTCGTCATTATACGCAAGTTCTGTTCTATCGTCAAGAACCGTCTGCACAGGCGGTTCCCCGACAATCGTTTCCCATTCCGTACTGTTGAGAAGTTCCATTTGCGCATCGACGAGGACGCGGAAGCGTGTCCGATACAACTCGACTTTCTTGAGCATCTGAACGACTTCCCGTTCAGCAAGTTGCTCTTTGCGCGCCGCTTCCTCTTCACGAGCGAACGCTTCACGTTCCGCTTGTTTCAAGATGAGACTCGCTTCTTTTTGAGCATTGTTCTTCACTTCTTCCGCCGCTTCCTGCGCGACGATAATCGATTTGTTCAACGTATCTTCCATCGAGGAGAAGTAGTCAATGCGGGCTTGCATATCGTTGACAAGTTCTTCATACCGTCGATTCTCACGAATCAATAGTTCAAACTCTTTAATGATTTGATCTAAAAATTCATTGACCTCATCGATGTCGTACCCACGAAAACGGGAAGAGAATTCTTTATTATGAATATCAATCGGTGTCAACGCCATTCGACTTTCCTCCTAATTTCAACGTATGGTGCCATACTGGATTTTAATTTTTTCACGTTTGGTCGATCCGAGAATCTCCATCAATTTGATGCGACCATATCCACGGACGGATAAAAGATCATCCGGTTCAAGGATGAAGCTCGCGTCTTCAATGACTTTATGATTCACTTTACAGTCGCCGTGTTTGACGAGCGCTTGCGCTTTTTGCCGAGAGATGTTGAGCACCTCGCTTGCAACCGTATCAAATCGTAACGAGGACACGATGCCAAAGCCTTCTATCCACTCCGTTTTTGGAACGACGAGAATCTCTTCTTTCGAGACAGAGGAAATACGGACTTTTGCTTTTCCGACACGCTCGAGATTCATTTCAATGAACCCGACCGCTTCACGCGTCGTCGCAAATTGTACAATCTCATCGTCAAGAACGACATCTCCGAACTTTTGACGTTTCAGTCCAGCGTTCAGCAATGTCCCTGTCACTTGTCGATGCGTCAAGTCCACGAATTTTGTTGGGTACTCGATTCGACGGATCTCAATCTCAAAATCATCTGGATTGAGTTCATAGTAATCCGGCGCTAAAATCAGACGACGTCGTTCCGCGCCTTCAAATCCGCCATCATCATGAATGACAAGTTGTTTCCCGACGAGTTGTTTGACGATTTGCTGTTCACGTGGATCGAGAAAATCCGTCAATTTCAACACATAGCTATTCTCCACTTGTTGTACCCAGTCGAGCACTTGTTCCACGAACGCGCGTTCACTTGGTCGATAATGGTCATAGACGCTCATACGTCACCCAAAGATCGCAGCGATTCCGGCTTGTGCCATGCGAAGCACGAA
This sequence comes from Exiguobacterium sp. s181, assembly GCF_018617125.1. Classification (GTDB taxonomy): domain Bacteria; phylum Bacillota; class Bacilli; order Exiguobacteriales; family Exiguobacteriaceae; genus Exiguobacterium; species Exiguobacterium profundum. The sequence continues at coordinate 447,026 of NZ_JACSJM010000002.1, read as the reverse complement.
CAACGCGACGATTGGGGAGATATCGAGCATGCCACCAATCGGCGGGATGATTCGGCGAAACGGCGCCAAGAACGGTTCACACAAAAACGATAAGATTTGACCAAATTTAGATTCGCGTGCGTTCGGGAACCACGATAATAAGATATAGCCGATGAGGACCCAACTATAGATGCCAAGTAAGTCGCTCAACGTGTTGCCTAAGGCAGGGATTACGTTTTCCATTCAGTTACCACCCTTTACTGTGAAGTTCATCCTCCGATATCAAGTTTGAGATTGAACCAGTCAATTCGACGTTGTTCGGAGTACACAGAATCGTGTTATGTCCAATCGAAGTCATCGATCCCTCAAGGGCGTATACGACACCTGAGAGGAAGTTGACGACTTGACGCGATTGCTCTTTTGACATGCGCTGAAGGTTGACGATGACAGCACGGTTTTCTTTCAAATGATCGCTAATGTCTTGCGCTTCAGCGAACACACGTGGCTCAGCCAATACGACTTTCGAACGGTCTTTCTTTTTCGTATTTAACGCCACGAGATTGTTCGCTGATTTTGGACGATCATCCTGTCTGACAACCGATGTTTCGGTTGTAGAAGGAGCTGCTGCATTTGCGACAGCATACTCTTCTTCATCATATGTGTTGTTCGGATCTTCTTCGAGTCCAAAGAAATCTTTCATTTTGTTTTTGATTGACATAACGGATTCCTCCTTAAGATATATTATTGCACAAGTACGGTACCAATACGAACAAACGATGCGCCTTCTTCAATCGCGATTGGATAATCGTTTGACATCCCCATCGACAGCTCCGTGCATGGTGCGTGTTCATACGCATTTGCCTTCACTTCATCACGTAGATGACGGAGACGGCGGAACGTTTCACGAAGTGTTGACTCTTCTTCAGTGAATGGTGCCATCGTCATCAACCCGATGATTCGAATATGAGGATACTGTTTACAGTTCTCGATGAAGGGCACGACTTCCTCTATTTCGAGACCATGTTTTGAATCTTCTCCTGACGTGTTCACTTGAACGAAACAATCGATGGTTCGGCTCGCGCGCTTGTCAATCTCTGCTGCGAGAGACAACCGGTCAAGAGAGTGGATGGCCGCGACGTAATCAATGATTTGTCTCACTTTTCGTGTTTGTAACGTACCGATAAAATGAAATCTGACATCCTTCGGCATCCCTTCAACTTTCTCGAGCAGTGAATCCGGACGGTTTTCTCCGAAATCACGAATTCCTTCTGCGTAAAGAGCGTTGGCCACATCTACGCCTACGGATTTCGTGACGGCGATGAGTGTCGGCTCAACTTCTTGAACGTGTGATGAAATGATGGATTGAACTTGTTTTACATTATCTGAAATACTCACGATTTCCGCTCCTTGACGATGACTGCCGCAAACCGACGTTTCGTCTCTCCGTCTCGATAGGAGAAAAACGGGCTGTCCGCGCCAGTCGTTAAATTCGATTGCATGACCGCAGTGTCATGTTCTTTTGCCAATACTTCATTGACGGTTTGAAGGGACAAGAGGGCGTGGTCTCCCGATTCGTTTCGCACTGCCCGTTCATATGCGACCGGCGAAACGTCCCGGACGGCATGCAGGACACGACCATCGACCTCATAGTCACTTCCTGAGATGGACGGACCGACGAGCATTTCTACATCGGTCGCCTCGATTCCCTTCTCAGCAAACATCTGCATCATGGTCTTGACGATGTTTCCGACCGTCCCCTTCCACCCAGCATGAGCGATGCCGATGACCCCATGATCTTTCGCACAGAAGAAGAGAGGCACACAGTCAGCAAAGACGAGGGCTAACGGTAGCGCGTCTTCGGTCGTGAGAAGACCGTCTGTTTTCGGGATCGCCTCTTCATATCGAAACGCACCCTTACCTTTGTCCGACGAATCGACGACCTGGACCGCTGTGCCGTGCACTTGATCCGCCCACACGGAGTCCTCTAACGCGAGCCCAGCTTGTTGAAAGAACTGTTGCCGATTTTCGACGACGCGGTCGATTTCATCGCCCACGTGCAGTCCGACGTTTCCCGCATTGTGTCCATCTTTTCGTGTCGTCACGTAAGCATGATAACGGGCTGTTTCGGTTTCCCAAGTATGTAGCAGTTGCATCGGTCTCTCCTTTTAGAAAAAGGGATGCCGAGTACCGGCACCCCTAGTTGTTTAGTTACGGCGTTGTCTCACAAACGCAGGGATGTTGATCGTCTCGTCTGGGACGTCTCCTCCATACACTGGGCGATGGAAGTTCCCTTCGTCTTGTTGAGCCGCTTCATTTGCTTTTGGTTGGGGTTCCTTGTTCTCAACCTCAGGCTGTTTTTTCGGCTGCTGAAGGAACGGGTTCGTCCCTTGTGCTTCTTCAGCGAATTCAGTTGCAATCACGGTGACGATGATCTCATCGTTCAAGTTTTCGTTGATGACCGAACCGAAGATCAAGTTCACTTCTTCATCGGCCGCACTTTGAACGATTTGAGCCGCCTCTGTCACTTCGAACAAGCTGAGGCTAAGTCCACCAGTGATGTTCATCAAGACACCTTTCGCACCTTCGATTGAAGATTCGAGAAGTGGTGACGAAATGGCTTTCTTCGCTGCTTCAACGGCACGGTTTTCACCTGTCGCGACACCGACACCCATGAGGGCAGACCCTTTCTCCGTCATGATCGTTTTTACGTCCGCGAAGTCGAGGTTAATGAGACCCGGGATGGCAATCAAGTCCGTGATCCCCTGTACACCTTGACGGAGGACGTTATCCGCTTCACGGAACGCTTCGATCATCGGTGTGTTGCGTTCCACGATTTCAAGGAGCTTATCGTTCGGAATCACAATGAGGGTATCTACTTTTTCTTTGAACGCTTGAATGCCGTGCTGTGCGTGTTGCATACGCTTCCGTCCTTCGAACATGAACGGTTTCGTCACGACACCGACCGTGAGTGCGCCGATTTCTTTTGAAATCTCGGCGATGACTGGAGCGGCACCTGTTCCGGTTCCGCCACCCATCCCAGCCGTGACGAACACCATGTCCGCACCGTCAAGTGCTTCAATCAACTGTTCGCGGCTTTCTTCAGCCGCTTTTTTACCGATATCCGGGTTCGCACCTGCACCGAGACCACGTGTCAATTTTGCACCAAGCTGAAGCTTCACGTCGGCTTTCGACATGTTCAACGCTTGTGCATCCGTGTTGACTGCGATGAACTCGACTCCTTGTACCCCATGTTCAATCATGCGGTTAACGGCGTTTGACCCGCCGCCACCGACTCCAATTACTTTAATTTTCGCTACGGCGTCAATCGCCTCATCAAAGTACATCATTCAGGTATCCCCCTACGTATTTTCCAAGTTGTATTACATCGTCAGCTTAAACGCCAAATAATTTTTCCATCAAACGACTAAACCCTTTTTTCGACTCTTGATCGCTCTCGTATTCGTTCTCTCCTACATGAATATCGGTCGCTTCCGGCTTCTTGTGAAGTGTTTCCTGGCGAACTTCCGGTTTTTCAAGCTGAGATTTCGAAACGTGATGATCACTCATCAAGACATATTTCAACACGCCGACGGCTGTCGCGTATTTTGGATGTCTGACACCAATCGACGATGGTTGATACAATCTCGTCTTTTGGCCCATAATACGAGTCGCCAACTCCTGAATACCAGGTAGAGCAGCTGCCCCACCGCAAAGTAAGTATCCGCCATTCAGCATCGGAACACCTACTTTTTGAACCTTATTCAACATAAGGGTAAACATTTCCTCTATTCTCGCTTCTAAAACGTAGCTAATTTCTGACTGTGGTTCGAACGCCACTTCCCCATTGATGTTCGTGTAGGAGAAACCTTCTGTCTCATCAGCCATTTCTTCAAGAGCGAGACCATATTCTTCTTTCGCCACTTTGGCGTCTTGATATTTACAATTGAGTTTATAGACCAAGTCTCTCGTCATATGATCTCCACCGACCGGGAGGATATACGAGTAGACGAGATCTCCCCGATAAAATACGGAGACCGTCGTCTTTTCATGTCCGACATCGACAAGCCCGATTCCTAAATCGATTTCATCTACAGAAGCTGCGCTCATACCGAGGGCAAGGTTTCCTAGAATAAAACCTTCGAGTTGTAATCCTGCCCGTTCAATCGAACGACGAATACTATGTAAAATGGTCTTCGACCCGGTCACCATTTTCCCGTGCATCTCAAGTCGATAGCCTAACATGCCCCGTGGATCGACAACGCCGGTTTGCTGATCAACCGTGAATGAAGATGGGATCACATCGATGACACTCATCTCGTCCGGTAATCGCATCACTTGTGCCGAGTTGATGACTTCCATCACGTCTGCGTCGGTAATTTCTTGATCTTCTCGCTTCACGGATGCAATTCCATGACATGGGGCAATTTGGATATGTTCCCCTTCGATGGCAACGTATACAGATCGAATTTGATCTCCTAGCGATGTCTCAGCGTGCTCAACGGCCTGTTTGATTGCTTGGACTGTTTTATCGATGTCTACGACAGCGCCACGTTTTACACCCGCAGACGGTGCACACCCTTCTGCCAAAATATTAAGCGTTCCGCCGAGCAATTCACCGACGACGAGCTTAATCTCTGACGTTCCAATATCTAATGCGGCCACATAACCATTCGCTTCCAAAAGGGAAACACCTCCGCTCTATAGTTTTCCTGTTCCAATTGCTTGACACATATACAGATATCCAAAAAAATTATTGGTTTCGACAAGATATCTCACGTCTAAGTTTACAACAAATAAGATAGTGAGAAAAGGTAGAATCCTACAATTTAAGCGGTTTCGCGTTATCAATTCGTTTACAAACGACAAAAAAACAGCCCTTATGTGTCTAAGGACTGTAATATAACTGATTATTCATTCGTTTTCTTGTATGGAACAAAGTAAAATCCACCATCCATGACGACGGTCCCACGCTCACCTTTCGGGATGTTTTCATAAATTTCTCCATACTTTGATACGGTCTCGCTTAACTTCAATGTCGGTGTGAGTAACGTGTTGCCATCGTTCATAAAAATCTCGTATCGCGTTGGCTCATCTTTTCGTTTTGATAAGATTACTTCTGACATACGAGCCCGCGTCGCATCATCGACCCGCTCGAGTTCACTAGCGATCTTTTCGAGTTCTTCTTCTGTGTTGAACTCTCGTAAGAGTGGTCCATCCTTTAGCTTTTGCGGATCGGTGATGGCTCCGGTCGGATGGAGTGAACCGTCGGCTAACACGACGACATCTCCTTTTTCCGCTTTCGCATAAGCGATCATTTTCTCTTCTGTCACGGTGATTTGAACCTTGTTATACCAAGAACGATCGATTTCTACCCGTTTGACACCAGGCAACTTTTCCATCTGTTCACTCATCTTGTTTGGGGACAGACTGACAAACTTCGTCGATGAATCGAGCTTCATGTCCTGAAACACGTACGTTTCTTCTAACCAGTAAAGACCCGATACCTTCACTTCTTTCACGTTCGACATCGAAGTCTGCATGTAGACCACGAGTAGGATGAGAATTCCAAACAGTGAGAGTACAGAGAACATCCGACGGTTCGCTTTTTTACGCCGTTGTTTTTTCATGTATGGAATACGGTCTTCGAGACTACGTACCGTTTGTTGGCTTGGTTCCATCGGGTTCTACTCCTTTATTGAATGACTTCTTCTACCAGGTCGGCCAATGCATCTGACGCGTCCGGGAAACCGAGTGCACGCGATGCGTTCGCCATCTCATCACGCTGTTCGAGTGCTTGACGAATCGCTTCTACGAGCGTAACACCCGTCAACGCCTCTTCTTTCAAAAGGATGGCCGCCCCGTTCTCGACGAGGGCCGAAGCATTTTTCGTTTGATGGTCAGCTGTCACGTACGGACTAGGTACCAAAATGCTCGGTAAACCAATGGCGGTCAATTCTGAAATCGTCGAAGCGCCAGCTCGTGAGATGACGAGTGACGTACAGGCGAGTAAAGATGGCATATCGTACACGTATGGATGGATGTGTACATTATCAGAAGATGGCGCCTGTTTCGACACCGCATCGAAATGCACTTTCCCCGTGACGTAAAGGACGTTGATTGGCAATTCTGAGAGCGACGGGATCGCTTCCACGACCGCTCGGTTGATTGCCTCGGCTCCGCGGCTCCCACCATACACCAAGACGATCGGACGGTCATCTAAACGATACTGTTCGCGGACGGACGCCTCATCGACTTCCGTTTGCAAGACTTCGCTACCACGCGGGTTTCCAATCAAGCGAACGTTCGCACCCGGGAAATGGACATCTGAGCCTTTGAACGAGAGGGCAACCCGATTGGCTTTCTTCGATAAGAATTTGTTAGTTAATCCCGGGATACTGTTTTGTTCATGCAGAATCGTGGGGATCCCAAGCTGTTGTGCCGTATAGACGACGGGGCCGGATACGAAACCACCCGTCCCAATCACGACGTCCGGCTTAAACGCCGCCATGTCTTTTTTCAATGCCCGAACGGCTTTCAAAAACCAGTAGGCTGTCTTCACGTTCTCGAGTGAAAGGGAACGCTTCAGACCTGCGATTTGAATCGACTTGAACGGGACACCGGCTCGCGGTACGAGATCAGCTTCTAACCCATTCTCCGTCCCGATGTATTGTACCTGTAAATCCGGGTGACGTTTTTTTAGCGTTTCAATCAATGCGAGTGCCGGATAAATATGACCACCGGTACCACCACCAGAAATCATGATTTTCATCGGTTCGCCTCCTCATATGAACGGACGAGTTGAACGAACTGCTCGCCTCGTTCTTCAAACGTTTTAAATTGATCCCAGCTAGCACAAGCGGGTGAGAGTAAGATGACGTCTCCCGTCTCGGATTGCTCAAACGCGAGCGGAACGGCGTCTGCCAACGTCTCGACGGTGAAAGATGGAATCTGTCGGGACTCGCCGAGCTCTTTAAAACGCTCTTTCGTCTCACCATACGCGATGACAGCTTTTACGTTTGAGAGAGCCGGGGCGAGCGAAGATAAGTCCGCACCACGCTCGAGACCACCACAAAGCCAGACGATTGGGGCGTCAAATCCACGTAACGCAGCTTCCGCCGCCACGTTGTTCGTCGCTTTCGAATCATTGTAGACGGCACGTCCGAGCACATCACCGAGACTCTCGGTCCGATGCGCGACGCCACCGAAGTTTCGTAACACACGTTCGATATGCGTACGTGGAATAGCGAATGGTTCCACTAAGAGTAGTGCAGCCAATACATTTTCCACGTTGTGCGCCCCGCCTAATGCCAACTCATTTACCGGCATGATTTTTTCACCACGAACCGTGACCCATCCATCGACGACAGAAGCGTCACCCCGGTCAAAGCTGAACGTAGTCGGTTCAATCTCTCCCGGGACACGTTTCATAACTTCCGGATCTGTCACTTTCACGACGATTTGATCTGCATTCGTCATTCGACGGAACAAGTTTCCTTTTGCATCCGCATACGCATCAAAATCCCCATGATAGTCCAAATGAGCTTCCGATAGATTGAGTAGTGCCGCCGAGCGAGGATGAAACGACTCAATCCCCATCAATTGAAAACTCGACAATTCAATCACAATCAAATCGCCCGCCTTCGCCTGAGACGCCACTTCAATCGCAGGGAATCCGATGTTTCCCGCAAGATGCACCGGACGCTCCCCACCTTTGAGCAATTCATAGACGAGTGTCGTGGTTGTCGTTTTCCCATTTGAGCCAGTGATGGCAACAAATTCCGCCTCCGTTGCTAAATAAGCAAGTTCCACTTCAGTATAGATCGGGATATGACGAGACATCGCTTCCTGAAGCAATGGAATCTGATACGGGATGCCTGGGTTTTTGACAATCACCTCTGTCTCATTCAACAGAGCGAGGGGATGCTCGTTAAACACCGATTGAATCCCGAGAGCCTGAATTTTTTCCTGTTCGTCTTCCGGAGGGATATTCCCCGTATTGATCGTCACATCTGCTCCCGCATGATGCAGATATGTCGCCGCCGCAATACCGCTCTTCGCAGCACCGAGGACAAGAACTTTTTTACCGTGCCATTGCTTTTCCATCTGTCTCACCCTTTTACATGAGTAGTAATGATAAACCTGCTGTAATTAAACTGATGCCTCCGAACGTGAGTACGATGCGCCATTCTGACCACCCGACCATTTCGAAGTGGTGATGGATCGGACTCATCTTGAAGAGTCGTTTCCCCGTCGTTTTAAACGAGATGACTTGCAAGATGACGCTCAACGTCTCGATGACGAAGATGATGCCGACGAAGACGAGAAGTAATTCGAGCTTCAACATCAAAGCGAGTCCAGCGACGGCTCCGCCTAGTGCGAGCGAACCGGTGTCCCCCATGAAGATTTTAGCCGGATACTTATTGAAGACTAGGAACCCGATCAAGGCACCGACGACCCCAAACGCGAACCAAGCAATCCCAAGTTCATCTTGTGTAAGGGCGTAAATCCCAAAGAATGTGAACGTCGGGATGGCCGAGAACGAGACGAGTCCGTCTAATCCATCCGTCAAGTTGACAGCGTTCGAGAACCCGACGAGCCAGAAGATGACGATGGCGATATAGAACCATCCAGTATCGAACGAAATCGACGTGAACGGGATCGAGATTGATGTATCGAGGTCTCCTCCGAGTGACAAGAACCATGCAAACAATACCGATACCACGATTTGACCGATCAACTTCTGAAGGGACGTCAATCCGAGGTTTCGTTTATTGACGACTTTGATGTAGTCATCCAAGAAACCGATGACACCGAATGCCATCGTAACGAATAGAAGGGTACCGAATCCTGCGACCGCTTCGCCGAAGATGACGGATACGATGAATCCGACGAGGATGGCGAGCAGGATGACAATCCCACCCATCGTCGGTGTACCCGACTTCTTCTGGTGCCAACCTGGACCTTCATCACGAATCTCTTGTCCGAACTTTAATTGACGCAATGCTGGGATGGCTCGCGGCATCACGATCAAGACAGTTAATAATGAACTGATTAATACGATTAAACTAATTAACATGTTGCTACCTCACTACTCTATTTATTGAACAAGACGCTCAAGCGCCAGTCCTCGAGATGCCTTTAACAATACCACAGTATCCGGTCGTTGATAATGATGAAGGAGCGCCTTCGCTTCCTCAACTGTCGGGACCATTTTAACGTTCACTCGTGAATCTTGAATTCCGTCGGCAATCCATTTTGCTTTGTCGCCGACGAGAATACAATCGGTCACGGGAGACGCCACCGCGCCACCGACTTGTTCGTGTTGCATTTGTTCGTCGGCACCTAACTCGTACATATCTCCAAGGACGAGCACACGCTTCGAGAACCCTTCAAGCGACTTGACCGTCTCAATCGCTGCAATCATCGACGTCGGACTCGCGTTGTAGGCGTCGTTAATGAGGTGTGCTTCCCCGAACATCTGTTTTTCCATTCGCATCGACGTCAACTTGATTCGGTCTAGGCCACGTTGAATCATCGCATGATCGAGACCGAACGCAAGTCCACACGCAATCGCATAGGCTGCGTTTCGAATCTGATGGGCACCGAGCACCTTCAGTTCATACAAGTCCCCGTTATATTTAAAGATCGATGCGTCAAACGTCGTTTCGATCACTTCAATTTTCCCGTCTGCCGTCTCATCATATCCGACGCGATAGCCTTGACCAGAAAGAAGTGGCTCATCCGCATCGACGATCAAGCGACCGTTCGCTTTGAGACCTGCCTTGATCTCAAGTTTCGCCTTGGCGATACCTGTCCGCCCGCCGACTTGTTCACCGTGAGACTCCCCGATATTCGTCACAAACGCCACATCCGGCTTAGCAAGTTTTGACAACGTCTCGATTTGACCGAATCCGTTCATCCCCATCTCGAGGACGGCTACTTCCGTATCTCGCGGCATTCTGAGAACGGTAAGTGGTAAGCCGACGTCCGAGTTGAAATTTCCGGCTGTCTTATGCGTCTTGAACTTCTCCTCGAGCACGACAGCGACCATGTCTTTTGTCGACGTCTTCCCATTCGAGCCCGTAATGGCGACGACGAGCGGATTAATCTCTTCTAAATATCGGGCTGCTGCTGTTTGCAATGCCTCGACCGTCGATTTCACAGGGATGACAACCAGGTTGTCTGGTTGAGGGCGACCCTCTTCCCAGAACGTGACAATCGCACCCTTTTCAACGGCCGCCTCGATGTAGTCATGGCCGTCGACTCGCGCCCCGACGATTGGGACGAAGAGACCCGCCTCGTTTGCATCTCTCGAATCTGTGGCGACCCGTTCGACGAGACGCTCGTCATGTAGATCCATCCCAAACCATGATGCCAATTTTTGAACTGTCAGTTGTTCCATACAAACTTCCTCCTCTTACATAGGAAAAGAGAGCCGCAGCCCTCTTCATCTCGTGCGTTAATTCGACGGTGTCTCCAACTTCACTTTCAAGGAGGCACCTGTTTTGACCGGTTTCCCTTTGCCAATCGATTGCGATGTGACAAATCCGGTACCGTCGATTTCTAAATTTAATTGATAAAGGGTCGCTAAACGTTTGACGTCACGTAACGACCAACCTTTTAATGTAGGCATCGTAAACGACTCGCTCGTTTTTAGCAACAATCGTTCACCGACGACATACGATTGTCCTTTCACAGGACTCTGCGCGATCACTTCGTCTCCATCACCTAACACGATCGGATTGAAGGAATTCTCCGTCGATGCGTTCACTGCCTCTTCACGGTTTTGACCGATATAAGAAGACGTTGTCTTCGTCGAGGCTTCGACCGCTTTTTCTTGTTTTTCAGGCTCGACACTCCGGTAACGTAACGCGACATCCATCACGTCTTTGAAAAGTGGCGCCATGATTCGTGGCCCGGTCGTAGACGAGTCACTGTTCGGTCTGTCCACCGCGATATACATGACAAGTTCCGGATCGTCTTCCGGAGCCATCCCGACGAATGAGTGAATATACTGTCCACTCAAATATTTTCCGTTCTCGGCGATTTGAGCGGTACCGGTCTTTCCGACGACACGATAGTTGTCTAACGCATACAGTTGCCCGGTTCCCACATCGCTATTGACGACACCGTCGAGCGCTTCACGTGTCTTTTTGGCTGTCTCCGCCGTGATCGGTTGACCGACTTCTTTCGGATTGGTCGTCCGAATCGTTTCGCCGGTCTCGCTGTTGACGATTTTCTTGATGAGGTGCGGTTGCTTCATCGTCCCATCCGTTGCGATGGCCGATGTCGCTTGCAAAATTTGCATCGGTGTCACCGCTGTCGATTGTCCCCATGCCGTAATCAAGACGTTCATCGGACTTTCGAAATCGAATTGACTATTGACCTCTCCAGGCAAATCGATTCCTGTCCGCTGATCAAACTTGAAAGCTTTAAAGTAATCTTCATATCGACTGAGACCAAGTCGTTCGTTCGCTAAAATCGAGAATGCTACGTTCGACGAATGCCAGACGCCTTCTACCATAGGAATGGTACCCCATCCCGTAATGTTGTAATCATTGAAGACCGTCTTGCCATATTTGTATGAACCGGATTTGTACAGCTCATTCGGATTGTACACGCCTTCGTTGATGGCTGCCGCGAGCGTAAAGATCTTCATCGTCGATCCAGGTTCGAATCGAGACGAAACAGAGAAGTTACTGTACGAAGAAATCTCGCGTGTGTTCGGATCAAACGATGGTCGGTCCGATAGTGCGATGATCTCTCCCGTTTTCGGGTCCATGATGATTGCCGTCGCATGTTTCGGCTCATACTCCTCATACAACTCATTCATCTTCGTTTCGAGCAACTGTTGGATTCTGTGGTCGATTGTCAATTGGACGTCCGCCCCGTCTTCCGGTTCAATCTTCAACTGCTCGTCACTCGATATGAGTTCACGACCTGCCAAATCTTTCTCAAATCGATACAGACCGTACGATTCACTTAAAATATCATTCAGAGACTTTTCAATCCCTAATTCACCGACGAGTTCGATACGACCGTTCTGGTCAATTTTCTGGGCATATCCGATTACCGAGGAAGCAAATACTTTGTTCGGGTAATAGCGCTTCGGTTCCTCGACAAACGTGATGCCGTTTAGGTCGAATGCTTCGATCTCTTCTTTTTGTTCTACGGTCAAGTCACGACCGGGAACACCGAACTCGATTTGTCCAAGGTCGGCATTTTGTTCAAGCCGTTTCAATAAATCGGCTTCTGTCATAGGAAGCACGGTCGACAATTGCTTCGCCGCTTCGGCGAACTCATCGGGCATAAGCGTCTTCCCTTTGACCCGCTCACCACCGAGTTTCAAAACGGCAACGAGCCGGTATGATGGAATGTTGATGGCAATCGGTTGACCGAAGCGATCATATACCTCGCCCCGTTCCGCTTCTAACGTACTGACCGCTTTCCACCGTTGCTCTTCCGCGAATGCGAGCATGTTCTCCCCTTTGTACGTATGGGTGACGGATAAATAAAGGAACCATCCAACAAAAAATAAAAAGAGCGGGGTGAAGCAGACAATCGCTACCCACGCCACTCTTTTTTTACTCTGTTTTAAAGAATTCATCAATCAATCACCTTGACATTCTTTTCATTGAATTTCATTCCGAGCTTCTCGGCAATCGCATAAATTCTTTCGGGCGAGCTTAATTGGGCGATTTCATACTTTAGTTCTTCGTTTTCTTTTGCAACCCCGTCGACCTGCTGATTGACGGCTGCTGTATCACGCATAATATTATACGCTTCATTGTGCTTCGACACCGTGATGCCACCGAACATGACCACTGAACCAATCATCACTGGATACAGGATCGATTCAAACAAGGTCAAGGTGCGTCGTTTTGGAGCAGGTATTGGTCGTTCTTGCGGAATCGGATTTCGATTCGGTGTTACTTGAGGCTGCAACGCCTTACGGGCAGCTTCTGGCATCAGGTATCCCTCCTACACTCTCGGTTATTTTTGTTTTTCGGCCACTCTCAACTTAGCGGAGCGTGAACGACGGTTATCTTCAAGTTCTCCCTCACTCGCCACGATTGGCTTACGGGTGATGAGTTTGAGTTCCGGTTCAAATTCTTTCGGAATGACCGGCAACCCCGGTGGTAACGGTGGATGCTGGCTACGCTCTTTGAACACTTGTTTACAAATGCGGTCTTCTAACGAATGGAACGTGATGACACAGATGCGTCCGTTCACTGCGAGTAAATCAATCGCATCTTGAACGGCGCGGTCGAATACGTTCAACTCGTCATTGACGGCGATTCGAATCGCTTGGAACGTCCGCTTCGCCGGGTGTCCACCTTTTCGTCTAGCTGGTGCAGGAATCGCTTCTTTAATCAAGTCGACAAGCTCGAATGTCGTCTCAATCGGTTTATCGGCACGGGCTTGCTCAATCTTTCGTGCGATTTGCTTTGAAAACTTTTCCTCCCCGTATGTAAAGAAAATACGAGCAAGTTCTCCGAACGACCATTCATTCACAACATGATAGGCTGAAAAGTCCCGAGACCGGTCCATTCTCATATCGAGCGGTGCGTCATAGTTGTAACTGAACCCGCGCTCCGCTTCATCTAGCTGTGGCGAAGAGACGCCTAGGTCGAATAGTACACCGTCCACTTTTGTCACACCACGTTGGGCGAGTTCTTCCTTCAAGTGAACGAAATTGCTCTTTATAAACGTCACACGGCCTTCATAAGGAGCCAATCGCTCTTTCGCATGTGCGAGCGCGACGTCATCTTGGTCGAACGCATATAGTTGACCCGTCGTTAGACGCTTTGCGATTTCTTCACTATGACCCGCTCCACCTAACGTACAATCGACATATACTCCATCTGGTTTGATGTTCAATCCCTCAATGGACTCCATTTTTAAAACCGTTTCATGCTCAAACATTCAAAAAACCCTCTCAACCTACATATTTCAACTGTTTTATTACACTTACTTTATCATAAAAATGTCAAGGCCCGTACAGGTTTTTAGTGAAAAGAGGAAACAAAAAGGTAACAACGAAAAAAAAGCTCTCGACAAATGTCAAGAGCTCTCAAAAAAGATTATACATAGAACAAACATCGCTCCGCATCAGATTGTTCATAAACCTGTCTCAATCGTTTAAACACGTCTAGTCCGTGACGATTTAATATCGGAACCATCGAGATGATGCGCTCTTGAGGGGCATCCATCGGAAACAGCCGGGTCGACAGATGAATCCGTCGTGCATTCAAGCGATATTGTTCTCGCTTCGATTCAGCACGCATCTCATCCGCCAATCGCTCGAGCACATGTCTCGACTTCTCCTCAAATCGTCTTCCTTGTTTCCCTGCCTCATGACTGACGGCTTCTGTGAGCGTCCGATACGCATATAGCTTTTCTTCAAACGCTTCATCGTCAAATGCATGATCCGGGAGCGGTTGCTTCATATACTCCTCCAATGTCACGCTTTCTTGACGAAGCTTCTTCTCATCATTTCTTGACACGATCAACGCACCAAGACGTGGCAAGAGAAGCGGCATCTTCCATCCCATCTCGTGGAAGAGCGGTCGAAGCTGGAGCCAATAGGCAATTTCACCGGGACCTGCCACATACCCAACAGTCGGGAACAGGAAATCCTGCATGAGCGGACGGGAGACCACGTTATTTGAGAAACGTTCCGGATGCGCCTCTATCTCTGTGAGCAGTTCGTCTTCAGTGAAGCGATGTCCTCGCTTTGTCGTGAACACCCCATCGACCTTCGTGAGCAGCTCTCGTGTCCCATCGTGATAAAACAGATGGGACGCATCTCTGTTCAAGTCGACCGATGGCATCCCTTCTTCATACGCATGACCGAGCGCTTCATGGAGCTTGTCATGATACTCGATGAGACTTCGGAACATCGGTCGTTCGAGAGCCCGTACGTCTTTCGCATGCGGGTCAAACAATAAAAAGTCAGACCCGACGAATCGCCGCATCATGCCACCGAAAAAGTGAGCGAACGAACGACTCGCTTGAATGAGGTCAATCAGCTCACGATACAAATGCGATGTATACGGTGTCTCAGTTTCATTCAATAGCAGACGTTGCGCCATTTGAACAAGTTCGAGTTTTACCCGTTCGAACTCTAAGTCCCCTACCGATGCTTTTCCTGCAAGCGGTAACGATGACAAGGCATCTTTTTTCAACGTCCTCGAAAACGCCTGTGTCGTGTAGACATGGTTGATTTCAGCAAAGTCATGGTCTTCCGTCGCCATCCAGAAAACAGGAAGGACCGGTTTCCCTAATTTCGCTTCGGCCTGCTTCGCCCGTTTGATGACCGCTAACAGTTTGTATACGGCAAATAAAGGTCCTCCGTATACGCCGACCTGTTGCCCCGTCACGATCACGTACGCTTTTCGCTGAGCGAGTAACTCCAGATTCGCTTCCAACTCTTCCGAAAGTTCCCCGAACTGTTCTTGTTGCCCCTTGATTATCTCGACGAGCTCCGGCAGATGCTCATAGGTGCGCCCTGAGACCTCCTCGGCACGTTTTTCGATTTCATCCATCCCTCGATAATCGAGCCAGCGACCATATCCATGACTGATTTGAATCATCGGTGATGTGGATGCATATAGCGCATCAAATGCTTCTACCTTCACGTATAACAACTTCCTTTCAATCAATCAACGAATCATGCCTTGGGCTACACCGATCGCGAATAAAATGGCGTGGGTCGGGACAAGTAACAAGAAGAGTAACCGCCAGCCATGCACGAACATCTTCGTGAACAGCACTTCCTCATAACGAATCCGCTGCCAAATCGCGTTGATCGGGAAAATCGCACAGCAGGCTGCGAGCAATAATAGCAACATATCCGTCCCGACGATGGCCTCAAGTAAAATACTGCAAGCGTAAAACCAAAGGATGACCCCGGCATCGCATGCGAGTTTGAATGAGTTGATTGATTTCGGCATAATTTTTCTAAGTATCATATACACCATAAACCATAAGATGAGTGGAAATGAAACGATATACACTAACACGATGCGCTCGCTCCTAGAATCAGTTTATGTAATAGCGGAATGACAGTGAGAGAAATCTGCATCTGTTTGGCTTTCTCAATCACCGGTTTCAAAATCGCATCCACCTCTGTCGGCCGACCTTCTTCAACATCGCGCAACATCGAGGAGCGATTCTGTGCGGTACGTTCGATAATCGTCTCGATGTAGGAAAATGAGACTTGCTGCGCAAACAAAGGCACCAACTCATCGTAAATCGATTGTGCGATTTCTCGATATGGTGAGCCGGCGAGGGCTCCATTCGGGACCCGGCATAATGCCGTTATGGGATTGATGATGGCATTAGCAAACAATTTTTCAATGACGACTTGTTCAATATCTTCTTCCCACACGATGTGAAGTGGGCTCTCTTGAAATGATAGAGGATGGAGCCCCGACGTACTTCCAATTCGAATCCGTCCGAGTCCACGATGCTCAACCTCATGACCACGCTTCGTCACCCCATGCTCGACGACACCTAAATGAAATCCTCGACGTTTCGCATATTCCAGATGGGCAATCCCGTTCGAACAAATAAAGACGGGCACCTTACCCGAGAGTCGGGCCGTCGCTTCCTCGACTTGATGGGCTTTCGTCGTGACAAAAAAAAGATCCTCGTCCGTTTCCTGAAGCGTCTGACTTGACCGTAACGACACACGTGCCGTCCCTTCCGTCACGCCGGTCCGTGTGATGAAAAGTGGATCAGATGACCCGATCCTTCCGTAGAGCGTCACGTCGTAATCGTCTGCGAGCACAGATGCCATCAATAATCCGACCGCTCCGTTTCCTATGATACCAATTCGTTTGATGGAGTTCATCATGGCCCTCCTCCTATTCGAACTATTTTCGCACAAAAAGTTTACCACATCTTTTCACCATGACCCAAAAATGACAAACAAAAAAGGAGTAACCTGAGAACAGGTCACTCCTTCAAGCATTATTTGCTTGTTACTTCTTTACCGTTGTAATGTCCGCAAGATTTGCAAACACGGTGTGAAAGTTTCATTTCGCCACAGTTCGGGCACTCGTTCATACCAGGTACGTTGAGTTTGAAGTGAGTACGACGAAGACGTTTGCGAGTTTTCGACGTTCTACGGAATGGTACTGCCATCGTTGTCCACCTCCTTGATAAGTTAACCTTCCCCGTTCTCTTTTTTCGAGAACAGGTCGGCTAGTCCCGCGAAACGCGGGTCAATTTTTGGTTGGGCTTCGGGCTGTTCGTCAGTGAGCGTCCAGCCTTCTCCTTCAACCTGAGTTTTGTCTGTTTCGTTCCCATAAACTTGCATCGGGACGTCTAACATGATGAGCTCTTTTACAATCGGTACAAGACTGATCGTATTTCCTTCTGGCAAATTCACGTCATCGAATTGCTCCGTATAACGCCCATTCTCCAAAAAGAAAGGCTCGAGCGATTCAATATCGAATTCATAAGTGACATCTTCTAACGTTCGCGCATCTGGCAACGTCAGGTCACCTTGAATCTTCAGATTGAATGTAACTTGATTAGATGTGAACGATGCATCCCCGTGCACATGCACCGGGCGAATCGAACGGATATCCGGATGGAGCTGAGTCAGCTCTGGTAGTTCTACCATCTCATCGATTGTAAAACCGTCACCCTGGTTTCGGAGCTTAAGTAGCTGTGCAATAGACCATTTCATCCGAATCACCTCAATTGCAACAATATGAATTATAGATAGGCCAACTTGTTTTGTCAATGTTTTTTCTTTACACTAAAATCAGTTGACGACGGCGCTTTGCCAAAGCGTACTTACTCATCTTACACCAATCCATACGACAATGCAAAGGAGTAAATCATGCAAAAGACGGCCATTATTGCAGAGTACAACCCGTTTCACAACGGGCACTATTATCAAGCGCAAACTGCACGTCACGAAACCGGGGCTGATGTCATGATTGCCATCATGAGTGCCCAGTTCACTCAACGGGGCGAACCCGCCTCGTTCGACAAGTGGAAACGGGCTAAGGCTGCCGTCGAGAGCGGTGCGATCGATCTTGTCATCGAGCTACCGACCCAATACGGGGTCCAACGCGCCGACCGTTTCGCTAAAGCCTCCGTCTCGATTGCTGAACAGCTCCGTTGCCAGACGCTATCGTTCGGGAGTGAGAGCGGGGATATAGATGCAATCCTCCATGCAGCCCGTTCACATGTCGAAGAGACGTCACGTTACAAAGAGGCGCTTAAAGAAGCGCTACAAGAAGGGCACTCGTCCGCGCAAGCTTCGAGTCGAGCTTTTCGGACCGTCTATCCCTCGTTTGATTTGACGCGACCAAACAACATTTTGGGCTATCATTACGCCAAAGCAGCAAAGATGATTCAGTTACATACAGTCAAACGGCTCGGGGCTGATTATCACGATCCTTCATTAATGGACGTCATGTCGGCAACGGGTATTCGGGCTCATTACCTAGACACCGGTGAAGTTCGTGCCGTTCCGGCATCGACTGAAGCGATGTTTCGGACACAACCGATGACACATTGGGAACACTATTGGCCCGTCTTACAATTCAAACTGAGAACCTTGCCACTCCACACATTGACGGAGCTCGTAGGAATTGATGCTTCTCTCGCACCTCGTCTTAAGCAGGCGGGAGTCGAGTCTTCATTCGAACGTGCACTTGCTACCGTGTCGACACGCCGCTACACGCGTACCGCCATTCAGCGGGCGTTCGTCGCCGTACTGCTTCACTGGTTAAAAGACGAGGCACCGACACGCTTTGACGAAGTCCCTTACGTGAGACCGCTCGCCTTCAACGATCTCGGACGACTTGCGTTACGAGATGTGAAGGATGACGTGCCACTCGTCAGTAAGTTCGATGCCCGGCTCGATTTCGAAGCTCGTGTCACCGAAGCATATCGACTCCCGCTTCAAGATGATGCATTGATCGAGCACCGGCAACGCCCTCAGTTCATCTCTTCTAAATAACGAATCGCATCCTCGACGGTCTTGACAGGGACGACTTCAATGTCACTGTTTAGGCGGTCTCGTGATTCCAGCGCCTCTTCATAATTTGAACCGGCCGGCACAAAGAAGACTTCCGCTCTTTCCTCGTCGGCGGCGACAATTTTCTGCCATGCACCTCCGATAGGTCCGACATTCCCTTCCTCATCGACCGTTCCGGTTCCGGCAATCCGTTTTCCATTTGCCAAGTCACCTGGCGTCAATTGATCATAGATTTCTAATGTGAACATCAATCCTGCAGACGGACCACCGACATTCGTCAAAGCGACATCGACTTCAGGATCAGCTGTGATTTCTTGAACGGGAAGCGGCTCATAGATTCCAATCCCGACACGATCCCCACTTTGATCGATCGGCTGAATGAGCGTTTGCACGACACGTTCTTCGCCGTCTCGTTCAATCGTCAACTCCACTTCATCGCCCGCCTCAAATTCCGATATGCGATTCAAAAAGTCGACGCGAGTGGCAAAGGACATCCCATCGATGGCCGTGATGACATCACCCGGCTTCAACACATTTGCCGCAAGGGACCCAGGAATCGGAGCAGATACATAAATTCCCTCGAAATCAACCGTCACGTCTTGATCTGCTAACTGATAGGCGTATTGGATTGCTGCTTGTTGAGAGGAGTCCATCAATAATTGTTGGCGACGTTCATAGTCTGCCTCACTCTCTCCATCATATAAATAGCGACTGGATAAATTCGCTTCCGTGAACGGGGTCACCCAACTTTCCGCTAACCAAAACGGAGTCGCACGGCGTTGTGAGATCGTCACCATCATCAGTTCCCCATCCTCTTTTTCGCCACCTTGGACGGTCAGGAACTCTTCAATTGAGGTCGCCGCTCCGGGTGAAGAGATGTAGTAAGGAAGTGGGACGAACAGGAAGAGAAGAACTGTGACGAGTAAACCGAGACCGATCTTTAACGATTTCATTGTCCCGAACTCACTTGATACTTTTTACGTAAGGCAATTTCAACCTGTTCCGGTACGAGCTCACTGACCGATGCCCCATATTTCGCCACTTCTTTGACAATCGACGAGCTGAGGAACGAATATTGACTATTCGTCATCATGAACAACGTCTCGACGTTCTCATTCAATTTTTTGTTAATTGATGCGATTTGAAGCTCGTATTCGAAATCTGAGACTGCACGGAGCCCACGGACGATCGTCGCCGCTTCCCGCTCTGCGGCGTACTCGACAAGCAATCCACCGAACGCGTCGGCCGACACGTTTGGCAGATGTGTCGTCACGTCTCGGATCAGTCCCAGTCGTTCTTCCACATCAAACAATGGGGCCTTGCTTGAATTTTCAAGGACGGCGACAATGACCTCGTCAAAAATGGCCGCCGCTCGTTCAATAATATCTAGATGTCCGTTCGTGATGGGGTCAAAGCTACCCGGACAAATCGCAATCCGTTTCATCGTGTCACTCCTCTGATGCGTACTCATAGAAACTGATGGTGATGACATCTGAGTATCGCTGTTCTTTAATTCGTTCAAATCGTCCTACTCGTTCCGGTAACGTCACGTCGCTGCCGTGTTCACAGACGACTACGCCGATATCCATCAAGAGATTCGACTCATCGATCATTTGTAAGAACGCCACATGTTCTTCCGCATGATACGGAGGATCCATAAAGATGAGCTTAAATTGTTCCTGTTGAACCTTGAGCTGTTCGAGTACCGCCTTGGCGTCTTGACGATATACTTTCCCTTTCACTTCATAATGGGTCGCTCGTAAATTCTCTTGAATCGTTTGGACGGCTTTCGGTTGACGATCGACAAAAATAGCTTCGTCACAACCTCGTGATAACGCCTCGATTCCGAGCCCACCACTGCCCGCGTACAGGTCTAGTGCTTTCCCGCCTGAAAAATAAGGTCCGATGATGTTGAATAACGATTCCTTCACTTTATCGGTCGTCGGCCGTGTCGCCGTTCCTGGGACCGCTTTTAAACGGGTCCCTTTTCGTTCTCCAGATATGACACGCATGTCTTTCCCTCCAGCAGAAAAGATGAAGGTGATGCCACCTTCATCTTTTTGTTTATTTCGATTTTGTCTCGTACGTTTCGGAAATGAATGGGCGTTCGCTTCGAACGACCGCTTCCACAAACGGCAATGCTTTCACTTGTTCGAGTACGGCTTCATGACCTTCGAGGTCAGTATAAAGAAACGCATACTTCTCTCGTTTTGAGACAAAGTAAAGATTCGCATAACGTCTTAACGCTTTCACTTGTTTCAAGGAATTCACGTATACGACGAAGCCAATCCGTTCATTCAACTTAGACGGCGCATCCACAACTTCCGCCTCCTCCGCAGCTACCTCCACCAGAACATCCACCTTCATCAAAGAATGGATTACCGGTCGGGACCTTGATTTTAGGAGAGACTGAATGAGCGAGTAGTTCACTCACTTCCCCTAACAACTTATCCAAGCTTCGTTCCGCTTTTTTGAACGCAGCGATTTCCGGCTGAACATCGAGACGACGTTTGATGAGATGCATCTCTTTTTTGATGCGGTCGTGGTCCGGATGATGCTTTCCGAATCGCTGGACATACTCATAGTCCTCTTTCATCTTCAAGAACTCACGCTCGATTTCCTTTGCTTCTTGTGATGCGAGACGTGCCGCTTTCGTTTGAATATATGTTTGAAACGATTCGCTTGCTTCAATCAAATCGGTCAATTCTTCTGTTTGATCGAGCAGGGCAATCGTCTGTTCAGTGATTATCATACCCCTCACCCTTTCTGCCATGATTTTACCACAATTGTTTCCCTATGTAAGCAATCCACACTATAATTGAAGTTGACCGCAAGGCGTTCCATGTAGAAAGGAAGTGAACAGACGCAACCGATGCGTCTACGTATGAAAAAAGTTTCTTTTAATATGATCCGATCGGCCGGTATCAAGACGGATTATGCGAAACCCGAATATTATTTCGATCAGCTCGATAAGGTTCGCGCTGCCGACCTCGTCCTGTTCCCTGAATATTGGATGGTCAATTCCATCATCTACGGGATGAATAAAGCAATCTTCCCATCACCTGCGACTTATCACCTCGGGCACGACAAGATCGAGATGACGCGCGCCTTTAAAGCGACATATCCGCATCGGATTCCGAAGACATTGATTTATGGAAAGAACCCATACACGATTGAACGCGTGTTGGAAGAATTCCACTACCCGTTCGTCGCCAAAAAAGCCAAATCCTCAATGGGTCAAGGGGTATGGTTAATCAAAAATGACCAAGACTGGTTAGAATACGTCGAGAATCATGATACGTTCTATGTCCAAGAGTTCATCCCGAATGATCGCGACTTACGCATCATCGTGATTGGAGAAGAGGTAGTCGGTGCCTATTGGCGTGTCAGTGAGGCTTTTTTAAACAATGTCGCTCAAGGGGCTAACTTCTCGTACGAAGACATCCCGGAAGACGTCGTCCAAGAAGTTCAATCGATTGCCAACACGTTATCTATCAATCACGCAGCGTTTGACGTCATCGTGACGGAAGAAGGATTTTACATTTTGGAATTCAACGTCTTTTTCGGATCAGAAGGACTGCTACCTCTTGGCGTGAAACTCCCTCAAAAAATCGAGGAATACTTAAATTCACTCGGCTGATTAATCGTTCATCTTTTTTTCACAATTTGAACACACGTTATTCCAAGAACGTTTTTGAATATGGTATGATGACATATGAGGTTTATTCGAAAAGGGGGATTATGATGAAATTTGAGCAGTTCCACATCGAGGGAAAAGAAATCCGTTTTGGTTTGCTCGAGACGATCATGGATCATCATCATTTCATCCGTGAAGGTGCTTGGGATTACGAGCGTGCCACGTATGACATGAAATATGAGAAACAATCGACTGGCGAAACATTCTATCTTCGCTTACCTGTATACGCGATCGAAGGTCAAATCGAAGATCGTCACGCTGTTGTCAAAATGCTTACACCGATTTTAGGAAAGCATTATTATCCACACGGTGTTGAATACGATGAAGTCTTCCCAGAAGAAATCGTCCGCGACTGTGAGCGCCGTCTAAAAGCACTCGCAGAAACATTAGAAGTCAAACCCCTTGCATAAGCGAAGGGGTTTTTCTTATAGGCTCACATAAGTCGAGTCAAACGTTGTTTGGCAATTTACGCCGACAAGTCCTTTGATTCGATGATCACGCACCCTTTACTTTTATAATATATAATCATATCTTCTATTTTTTTCAAATCGTAGCTCGTGATGCAATCCGAGAAGACGCTAACGGCATAGTCAGATTTCCGCAGATTGTAGCAAGTCGACTTCACACAGGCGGTCGCATCAGCCCCAGTGATATAAAACGTATCGATGTGATGCTGTTCAATGAACGTCACAAACGCTTCGCTCGTCAAAGCGTTGCCCTTGTATTTTGTAAACACGTGATCGGACACGAGCTTCAAATCTGGTGCTAATTCCGCTCCTCGCGTTCCTGTTTTGAACGTTCTCGTCCCCGCCGATAAATTTTCATGCCGGATATAGACGATATGTAATTTCTTTTTGACCGCCCAATCGATTGCTTTATTGATGTTGTCGATGATTGCTTTGTAATTTTTCGTGATGTCATTTTGAATGTCAATAACGACTAAAGCCTGGTTCTGCATATTTCACCCTCCTCCATTTCTAAAAACGAACATTTGTTCGATTTAGTATTTAGTATAGCAAAGTTCGCCTCTGGAAGATATAGTCATGAGAAACACAGCGTCGAGCATATAAAAAAAGAGGCCCTTTGCGGGTCCTCCTTTATGTCATGTCGCAATGACGGTCAACGTCACATCGACTTGACCGAGCAATAAATCGAATTGGTCTCGAACATAGCGATACAATCGCTCTGCCTCGACGAGTGATAATGGTGCAATGATTTGATAATCATAGTGGTCTTTCGAGCGAGAGACGACTTTCACTTCTTTCAAGCCGAATTCAATCGCGCTACACGCGATCAAATCTTCAATCGCCCGTTCTGCAATCGTCACGTCTCCGTATGAATAGTCATTCCCAATCACAGCCATCGTATCGTTCATGGTGATCACTCCTTTTCATTCGCGAGCACTTTAACGTCCTCCATGATAGATTCGATATCGACCGGTTCATCCCCTGCCGTTGCCATCTGCGCGACAGCCCGGACATCATGATGGCGGTCGATGACGTACATCGTCGTCGCATGCGTCACGAGTCCGCTGTTCGCCTTCGAATAATAGAACTGTAGCTGGCGCGTGATCCGATCGATGTCTACCTGGTCTCCCGTCAACATCTTCCATCCAGTCGGCTCCGCTTGGAATGCTTCCCCGTAATTTTTCAGAACGGGCACGGTATCCACCTCCGGGTCAACCGTGATCGCAACGAGTTCTACGTCCGATCCGTATAAGTTCTCTTTTTTCAATTCTTTTTCGAGCTTCATGAAATCACGTAACGTGAGCGGACAAATATCTGGACAGTTCGTATAGAAGAACGTCACAATCTTCACTTTTCCGTTGTCGGAATCATAGGTCTCTTCATTTAATGCGTTCGTTAATGTGAACGGGGTTGGCTCTTGAATGACGGGTAGGTCGTCTTGATTGAAGAAAACAAAATACACGGCTACTCCGATGACGACAAGCGTCAAGACGGTCAAACCGACCGTCAAATAGCTATTCCGTTTCATACAGTTCTCCCTCTCTATGGATCATCCTCCGATTATCGCGCGGAATACGTTCGTCGTTTCACCTGGGTCATATGCCACATAGAGAAGAATGTAAACCGTCACACCCGTAATGGCCGTGAAGAACCAGACGACTGACGCTTTCGGTCCGATTTTCCGGTGTTTCTCGATCTTGTTTTTATAACCGAGATAGAGCGTAATCAATCCGAGGATACCACCTGTTGTCGCGAGAAGAATATGGAAAATCATAAAACCGAGATAGAACGGCTTCACTGAATCCGGTCCTCCGAATGCCGTGTTGCCGACAAAAATGGTACGTGAGACGTAAAGGATGAAGAACGTCGTCGCTGCAATCGCGGCGGCCGTCATCACCTTTTTATGTTTTTCGATGTTGCTGCGGTCTTTTGCGATAATCACCCACCCGATGGCGACAAGAATCGCACTGATGACGATGAATGACACACTAATTAAGGCAAGATAGTTCATCAATGTTTCCCCTTTATGTTCTGTTTAATTTTTTTCATTTGTTTCTTGCGGAGTGAATGACATGCCTTCATCAAGAGCAAGCGATTTCGTCCGACGCACCCAGCCGAAGAACGTCCAGCCGAAGAAGAAGCCGTACACGATCTCTTGACCGAGCTTCATGAGAACCCCACCGAATCGTTGATCTTCGAGCGCGCTGTTCGTCGCTCCCATCAACGCCTCTAAATCGATTCCAGAAACGTCACCGTTCGGGAGACAGTAGCCAAGGACTGTCGCAAACGTCTGCGGGTCCGTATACGCATTATAGAGCGTCGTTTGACTGAAGATGATGAGCGCACAGGCAGGTGTCAATAAGACCCCGTTGGCGATAATGTACACCATTCGTTTCAAATCGGACATGCCTTCCTCTTCGTCTGAGACGAGTGGAACGATGACCGGATACCACATCGTCAAACTAAAGACGAGAAGGGCACCGTGGAAAATCCGGTGAACGCCATAGTTCGTCAAGACGTAGTCAAATACGACCGGCATATGGTAAATCGAGAACAATGCGTTGAATAAAATAAGCGCAATCAGTGGCTTCGTCAAAAACTTGAACGTCGGCCCAATCCATTTGAAGCTAAGTACTTTTTCAAACACCCAGTACGGTAGACCGTAAACGACGAGTGCCGGTGCCAAAATATAGACGAGCACCATTTGGAACATATGCACCGATAAAATGATATGTGCCATGACATCGATTGGACTTCCAAAACCGATGTAATACAAAACAATCGCAAACAACATACTAAACTTTTGTAATAACGTGGTCGAGGCATATCCTCGCTTCGCCATTCTCTCTGTCACGACGGCGTATAACACATAAATCCCGACCATGAGCAATCCGAACAGCGGACTCCATAACGTGAGCCAATCAAATTGATTGAGCAGCTCCGACGTATTCCAGAGCATCCGTTCACCCCTTTTCTTTCTCTCCCTAACCTTTGAAACCGTTCACTTCAAGATTACTATTCATTCATTTTTGAAGTAAAGGAAAAAGGACCGAATCATCCGTGTTTCCACAGATGTTCAATCCTTTGTCACAATTACCAAATGAGTAAGCGGAGTGCAGCGACCGTGATGATGGCGACAAAGATGCCTAGCCACATCATGACAACGATCCATGTGTTCCCACGGTTATTCATATGCATGAAGATATATAACTGTAGGAAGACTTGGATGACCGCCAAGATGATTAAGAAACCACCTGCTGCCCACACTGGCATCAATTCCGCATAGACGGCGCCGAATGCCACGAATGTGAGTAAAATCATCATTGCGAAACTGATCAATTGAAGCTGATACTCACGTTTCGACTCTGCTTTTACTTCAAGCTCTAACTGCTTGTGAGATTCGTTCATTACTCGTTTTTCCATATTAGTTCACCATCCCTAAGAGGTAGACGATTGAGAAGATGAAGACCCAAACAACGTCGATAAAGTGCCAATATAGACTCGATACATAGAACTTTGGTGCATTGTATACATCGATCGGACGGTTCCAGTTACGAATCAAGAGTGTCGTAATCCAGAGGAGACCGAACGTTACGTGCGCACCGTGGAAACCAACCAACGTATAGAAGGCTGAACCGAATGCGCTCGATGTGAACGTGTGACCGATGTGGTAGTAGTGAATGAACTCGTAAATCTCAGCACCAAGGAAGCCGGCACCAAGAAGGAGTGTGACAATCAACCAAAGCTTCATACGCCCTGGATTGTTTGCTTTCATGTTCATCATCGCAAGGACACTTGTAAGTGAACTTGTGAGGAGGAGCATCGTCATGATGAAGACGAGCTCCATTTCGAAAATGTTATACGAACGTAATTCCTCTGGCGCACCAGAGTTCAAGAGACCAACGTATGTTCCAAAGAGCGAGGCGAAGAGGACTGTCTCTCCACCAAGGAAGAACCAGAAGGCCACATATTTATTTTTCCCTTCCAGTGTTGCTTTCTCTGGATTGGCCGGGATACCGGTCACTGGGTGTTTTTCAACTGCATGTGCCATTTATTGTTCTCCTTTCTCACGAATCGCTTTCAAGTCTGCTTCGACTTGTGACTTCGGAATGTAGTAGCCGTGATCGTCAATCCAAGAACGTAGGAACATCGAGACGAACGTCATCGCTAATCCAAATCCAATCAATGACCAACCGACGACCGTGTTATCCATCTGGAAGATGGCACCGAGTCCTGCGATAAAGAGGCCGAGTGACATGAAGAACGGAATGAGCGAGTTATTCGGCATGTGAATGTCCGAAACTTCCTCAGCGACTGACACGCGTTTGTTGCCTGCCATTTTCTCGAGCCAGAACGTATCAAGTCCTTTGACGAGTGGTGTTTGTGCAAAGTTGTACTCTGGAGTCGGAACAGGAAGTGTCCACTCAAGCGTACGTCCGTCTCCCCAGTGGTCTGGTTTGACGCGGTCTTTCGATAAGAAAGCTTTCACAACAGCGATGAGCAAGACAATCGTTGACACACCCATGAAGAATGCACCGATTGTCGAGAGCATGTTGAGTGTATCCCAACCTTGACCATCGAGGTATGTGAAGACTCGACGTGGCATACCGAACAATCCGAGGAAGTGTTGCGGGAAGAACGTCAAGTGGAACCCGATAAAGAACAACCAGAACTGCCAGTATCCAAGCTTTTCAGAAAGGGCTTTTCCGAACATGAGTGGGAACCAGTAGTAAAGTCCTGCGAAGAGACCGTATACAACCCCACCTACGATAACGTAGTGGAAGTGAGCGACAACGAAGTAGCTGTCGTGGTACTGATAGTCAGCCGGTGCGACTGAAAGCATAACCCCTGTCATCCCACCAACGAGGAATGAAGGAATGAACGCGACTGAGTAAAGCATGGCGACGTTGAATTTAATTTGACCGCCCCACAGTGTGAAGAGCCAGTTAAAGATTTTAACACCCGTTGGTACGGCAATCGCCATCGTTGCAACAGCGAAAATCGAGTTGGCAACTGGACCAAGACCGACTGTGAACATGTGGTGAACCCAAACCATGAATCCAAGGAAACCGATGAGCATTGTCGCGAAGACCATCGTCGTGTAACCGAAGAGGCGTTTACGTGAAAATGTCGGAATGATTTCCGAGAAAATACCGAATGCCGGTAAGATCAAGATGTATACTTCCGGGTGACCGAAGATCCAGAAAAGGTGTTCCCAGATGACAACGTTCCCGCCAAGTGCCGGGTCAAAATAAGCAGCTCCGAAGAGTCGCTCGAACATCAACATGAACAATCCGACCGTAAGTGGTGGGAATGCGAAGACGATCAATGCCGATGCAACGAAAGTCGTCCATGTGAAGAGTGGCATACGCATGAGTTTCATTCCTGGCGCACGCATGTTCAAGATGGTGACGAGGAAGTTAATCCCGGCCATCAATGAACCGAAACCTGAAATCTGAAGACCGAGAGTGTAGAAGTCTACCCCTGTCGCTTCCGGTTGTGTTGAAAGTGGAGCGTAAGCCGTCCACCCTGCATTTGGTGCTGCTCCGAAGAACCAGCTCAAGTTAAGCATGACTCCACCGAAGAAGAACAACCAAAAACCTAATGAGTTAATGAATGGGAACGCAACGTCGCGTGCCCCGATTTGAAGTGGTACGACGGCGTTCATGAAACCGAATAGCATCGGCATGGCCGCAAGGAAGATCATCGTCGTCCCGTGCATCGTAATCAACTGGTTAAACGTCTCACCGCTGACGAAATCGTTCATTGGTTTGACGAGTTGCCAACGAATCAGTAATGCTTCAATTCCACCGAGAAGGAGGAAGAAGATTCCTGAGAACAAATACAAAATACCGATTTTTTTGTGGTCAACCGTCGTAATCCAATCCATGATGCCATTGTATTTACGCGATTGCTGCATTGCAGTGGTCTGTGCCACGTGAAATCCCCCTTTTCCCGTTAGTCAATCTTCTGCTCATACAAGAAGTCAACGAGTGCATCTAATTCTTCGTTGCTGATTTGACCTTCATTGAATCCTGGCATAAGAGCCCCTTGTTTCTTCTCTTGCGGGTCACGAATCCACTCTTTCAAGTTGTCCTCGTTGTTTTCGAGGTAACCTGCGAGCCATTCACGATCACCGAAGTTCGTCAAACTTGGTGCCACTTTACCGCCGCCGTGACAGCTTAAGCAGCTTTGGACATACACTTCTTCACCTGTCGTCAAGTTCGTGTTGTCTGCGACGAGTTTCTCACCGTTCTCGTCTTGCTTGGCTTTCATGTCAGCGAGCCATTGATCATATTCTTCTTGCTCGAGCGCGATGACTTTAAAGTCCATAAGGGCATGTGACGGACCGCAAAGCTCAGCACATTTCCCGTAGTAAGTACCTGGTTCATTTGCATGTAACCACATTTCGTTATCAAGTCCTGGGTTCGTATCTGTCTTACCAGATAAAGCTGGTACCCAGAATGAGTGAATGACATCTTTAGACGTCAAGTTGATGCCGACTCGTTTTCCGACTGGAATGACGAGCTCTTGCCCTGTCACAACACCTGCTTCTGGATATTCAAATTCCCACCAGTACAAGTTAGCTGTAACGTTGATTTCTTCTTCTTTTTTCGCTTCTTTCGCTTTCGCGAGTTCGACAGTCGTCGTGATTGTCGGAACAGCGAGAATGATGAGAAGGATAATCGGAACGACTGTCCAAATCATCTCGAGTGTACTGCTACCTTCAACTTGCTTCGGAATCGATTCATCTTTCCGACGGAACTTCATGAGCACGTACACGTAAATGACCGAGACGATGATGAGTACGAAGAGCATGATCGCCAAACTGATGAGAATGATGCGGAGCTGAAGCTCAGCCCCTTCTCCCATCGGCTTCAATGCAGACAATCCCTCTTGACCGCAACCTGATAACAGGACTGCGAACATCATCATCGGGACGATGCCAAACAGAAGCTTCTTAAATGATTTCACAACAATCCCCACTTTCTCCCAAAATGATGTGTAATGGTTTTCTATATAGTGAGTGCGATCACCAGAGTGCTGTCAAAATCAGCGCGATAATCCACACGACTAAATAAATTAATGAATAGAAGAACATTTTGTTTGCCCACTTGATTTCATCCTCGGCGTTGAATCCTTTCAACCCGAGATACAACCAGTAGCCCCCTAAACCGGCTGCGACTGTCAAGTAAACAAGACCATAGTGCATAAATAAGAGCGATGCCGGAATCAGCGTCGCAATCCACCAGATGATTTGCCGTTTCGTGATGGCAAATCCGTTCACGACCGGAAGCATCGGAATGCCTGCCGCTCGATACTCTTCCGTCCGTCGCATGGCGAGCGCCAGGAAGTGTGGTGGTTGCCATAAGAACATGACAAGGAACATGAGCCACGCATCGATATGAAGTGTCGGATCGAGTGCTGCCCAACCGATGAGCGGTGGAACGGCTCCTGAAATACTACCGACGACCGTATTGAGCGTACTCGTACGCTTCAGCCACATCGTATAAATCACGACATAAAAAAATGCCCCGATTAAACCGAATACTGCGGCGACGTACGATACAAGGAGCAATAGTAGTGTTCCGATTGCAAGTTGTGTCAATCCAAGGAGTAAAATCTTCTCTCCTGAAATCTTGCCGGTTACACTCGGTCGATTGTCCGTACGATCCATTAAGTAATCGATATCTCGGTCCACAAAGTTGTTTAGGTAACAACTCCCCGAAATCACGAGTGCGCTTCCTAACATCGTTAATAAGAGCTGTGGCCAAACTTCAAACAAGTAAAGGACTGGCGTATCGCTCTGGTACGTCGCTGCCACGAAGAATCCTGCAAACACCAACAACAGGTTGGCGCGAACGATTCCCATCTTCGCTAAGGCGACGTAATCTCGGAATGACGTTGATTCTGTATACTCTACATCTACCATCATCCCTGGGTTGACTTTTGTCATACTGACCCCCCCCACATAATCACGAAATCCTCGCATTCTCTTCACAGAAAAAACACAATATGAACAAAATACACTTAACTCTCTACAAAGATACCATATTTTTTTATAAAATACGCCCTTTATGCTTGTAAAATAGCGAGTTTTTTGTGTCAATAGTGTGATATTTGTCACACCTTATGTGCTTTACTAATATTAGAATAACGTTTTTGATAACGATTGCAAGCTTTTCCATTTCGTTTTTTGAACAGAAAGCCGTATAATAAGTATGGCGAAAAAAATATAAATAAACAAGGTACATTTTTAACGGATTTTGATTAGAAGCAGGTGGTATTGCATGCATAAAAAACTCGCGTTTTTCTCAGGGTTTGTCACCCTCGGGATGATGCTTGTCCTCATCATGGGTGGAACCGTGACGAAGACGGATTCAGGAGATGGTTGTGGGACGGACTGGCCACTCTGTCATGGAAAATTAATCCCAACCAACCCAAGCGTTGAAACGATGATCGAATACAGTCACCGGGTAGTCTCCGGAATCGAAGGTCTTCTCATCATTGCGCTCGCCATTTGGACGTTCATCGCGGTCAAACATCGGGTCGATGTGAAAATCTTCGCGTTTCTCGCATTTATCTTTATGCTCATCCAATCGATCATTGGAGCGGGCGCGGTCATTTGGCAACAGTCGGACGCCATCCTGGCCCTTCATTTCGGCATTTCTCTCGTGTCGTTCGCATCGTTACTCATTTTGACGATTCTGTTATTCGAAGGTGACCGAGAGCATCAAGTCGTATCGAGACGGTTGAGATCTCATCTTTACGGTCTCTCGATCTATACGATGATTGTCGTCTACACCGGAGCTTACGTCCGTCACCTCGGTGCTACATATGCTTGTGTCGGTTGGCCGATTTGTGAACAAGAAGTGTGGACGTTTGAGTCGTATGTGCAGATGGGACACCGTGTGATGGCCGGGCTACTCGTCTTGTACACGTTGTATGTTCTTTACTTGGCACGTAAAGAAATGAATCGATTGATTGAGCGCGGCATGATGGCGTCTCTCTTCTTCATCCTGCTTCAAGTCGGTACAGGTGCATGGATCGTTCTTGGGGGACACGCGACTTACGTTCCGCTCCTTCACGCCTTCTTGATCACTTGTTACTTCGGCATCCTGTCGTACCTCTCTTATCACGCGTATCGGTCGACAGCGCGACAAGACGGGGCACAATTGAAAAATATGAACGGATAACCAAACAAAAAAGCGCCGCGGCGCTTTTTTATTTACAATGCTTTAAATCGTTCGAGGGCACGCTCTCTCGCTTCTTTATGATCAACGAGTGGCATGGCATAGTCGTCTCGCTCTGACGGGTCCGGAAAGTGAATCGATTTATCTGTTATATGTTTCAGCTCCGGCACATACTTCCGGATGAACGTTCCGTCAGGGTCAAATCGCTCGGATTGCGTCGTCGGATTGAAAATACGGAAATACGGAACAGCGTCCGTCCCGACTGATGCCGCCCATTGCCATCCCCCGATATTCGACGCTGCCTCATAATCGATCAGCTTTTGCTCGAAATACCGTTCCCCTTTTCGCCAATCGAGAAGGAGATGTTTCGATAGGAAAGATGCAACAATCATGCGTAGGCGGTTGTGCATCCACCCTGTCTCGTTCAACTGACGCATCGCGGCGTCGACGATTGGATACCCCGTTTCCCCGTTACACCACTTTTCGAACTGCTCTTCATTGTCCTCCCATTCAATCGACTTGTATTTATCATTGAACGGTTGATCTTTCAATCCGTGGAACTTTACCATGACCATGTAATAAAATTCGCGCCACAACAGCTCATCATAATACGTGTCGCGCCCTTTTGATTGTCTCGCCGACAACACTTGTTCGGCGATCGTGCGAATCGACAACACACCTGTCCGTAAATAAGGAGATAGTCGACTCGTCCCGGCGATGCTCGGAATGTCACGCTTCTCGTCATAATCGACCATGCGATCATTGACAAAGCGGGTCAATCGCTTCTTCGCTTCCGTTTCCCCTAGCCCTTTCCATTCACGTTTACATCGCTTGAAGAGCTCTTTCAGTTCACTCGGTTGTTCATTCTTTGAACGGATGTACTGAGATAAACGATCGACATCAACCTCATATGGTGCGGGTGGCTGTTCGGCATACGCCGCTTTTTTGAACGGGGTGAACACCTTATAGGGATCGCCACTTTTTGTACGGAACGCATCGGGATGAAACAGATGACGATCTAAAAGTCGCACTACCTTTACATCTTCACTAAGTGCTTCAATCACACGGTCATCCCGCTGTTTGAACGGTTCCACATACTCCGCATTAAAATAGAGCACATCCATCTCGCCGAGCTGTTTCACGAACGCATCCTCCGTCTCCGCGACGAGGACACGAAGCCCTAACCCTTTCGCTTCTAAATCATCCATGAACGTTCGCATCGTCGAGAAGAAATAGTCATGCCGCACTTCGAATGGGTGACAGTATTTCGGATTCAACCAAAAGACGAAGTCTAGGTCATCGCCTTCCCCCATATCTTTCAATACACGGTGTAACATATGATTATCGGTCAGTCTAAAATCTGAACGAAACCAACATACTCGTCTCATGATTTCCACTCCCATCTACAAAAAAGAAGCATAGCGCGCTATGCTTCTTTTGATTATACAAATTCAATCAACAAGTCGTCACTTTGTATTGTGTCGCCTTCTTTAATATGGATGGCCTTAATCTCACCATCTTGTGCCGCTTGAATTGTCGTTTCCATCTTCATCGCTTCTGTGACGAGCAACTGCTCCCCACGGTGAACGCGACTTCCTGGTTCGACCAATACTTTCAAGACAGACCCCGGCATCGATGCACCGACTTGTTTGGCGTTCGAACGATCGACTTTCGGACGGCTTGTCGTTGCCGATTTGACATTGACATCTTTAATCTCGATTTCACGTGGTACCCCGTTCATCTCATACGAGACGAGACGGATGCCATCTTCATTCGCCGCACTCACTTGTACGAGCTTGATGATTAATGTTTTTCCTGTCTCGATTTCAACTTGGATTGTCTCCCCGACGTTTAATCCGTAGAAGAACGTCAACGTGTCGAGCACCGATACATCCCCGTAGGTCGTTGTATGTTTGATATAGTCTTCGTACACTTTCGGATAAAGCGCATGGGCAAGAAGTTCAAAGTCCGTCACCGGTCGCTCGAATTTTTCGAATAGTTCTTGGCGTGCCGATTCAAAGTCATATGGCTTGATCAATTTACCAGGACGAACGTTTAATGGCTCTTCCCCTTTCAAGATGACTTGTTGTACATCTTTCGGGAATCCACCTGGAGGCGTCCCCAATTCACCACGCATCATTTCGACGACCGAGTCCGGGAAGTCCAACTGGTGTCCGCGCGTCATCACATCTTCTTCCGTCAAGTTATGCTGGACCATGAAGAGCGCCATATCACCGACAACTTTAGATGACGGCGTCACCTTGACAATGTCCCCGAACAACATGTTCACTCGGGCATACATCGCCTTGACTTCGCCCCAACGGTCTCCAAGGCCGACCGCTTTCGCCTGCTGTTGGAGGTTTGAATATTGTCCACCCGGCATCTCGTGCTCATACACGGATGGATGCGGGGCACGCATATCACTTTCAAACGGTTCATAGTTATGACGCACGTCTTGCCAGTAGTCACTGATGATCTCATATTGTTTCGGGTCGACCTTCGGCTGACGTTCGTGGTGGTTGAGCGCGTAGACCAAACTTCCACCTGAAGGCTGTGACGTCATCCCTGACATCGAGCTCGCTGCAACGTCAACGATATCGACACCGGCATCTGTCGCACGAGCATAGGTGAAGATCCCGTTACCGGAAGCATCGTGTGTATGCAAGTGGATTGGTAAGTCTACGGCGTCTTTCAATGCCGATACGAGTGCATAGGCCGATTCCGGCTTCAATAGACCGGCCATATCTTTGATTGCCAAGATATGCGCACCACTCGCCTCAAGTTTCTTCGCGAGGTCGATATAATACGGAAGGTGGTACTTCGGACGGTTGCCATCGTACAAGTCTCCCGTATAACAGATGGCCGCCTCCGCCACTTTCCCAGTCGGAAGTGTCGCATCGATTGCCAATTGAATCGATTCTAAGTTGTTGAGACTGTCAAAGATTCGGAACACGTCGACTCCGGCATATGCCGCTTCGTGTACGAATTTCTCAATGACGTTGTCTGCATAGTTTTTGTATCCGACCGCATTCGCACCGCGTAGCAACATTTGAATCAAGACGTTCGGCATCTTCTCACGAAGCTTCATGAGACGTACCCATGGGTCTTCGGATAAGAAGCGGTAGGCGACGTCGAACGTCGCTCCACCCCACGCCTCGACCGAGAACAATTCTGGCATGAGTTTGCTTGTCGGTTCGGCAATGTTCAAAATGTCCTGTGTCCGCATGCGCGTCGCGAGCAACGATTGATGGGCATCTCGCATCGTCGTATCCGTCAGCAACAATTCCGGTTGACGTTTGATCCAATCGGCGAGGCCGTCCGGTCCAAGCTCTGTAAGAATTTGTTTCGTCCCTGGCTTCGCTTCTGCTGGGAGGTCATGTGGGATTCGCACCGAACGGCTGATCGGCTTGTCTTTCAGACCGACACCCGGGAATCCATTCACCGTCACGTCCCCGATATAGTTCAACAGTTTCGTCCCACGGTCTTTTCGTTTCGGGAAGACGAACAGTTCTGGCGTCTCATCGATGAATGACGTGTTGTAATCTCCATTGATAAAGTTCGGGTGCTTCATGACGTTAATCAAGAACGGAATGTTCGTCTTGATTCCGCGAATCCGGAACTCGTTCAAGTTTCGAACCATCTTCGAGGCCGCTTGTTCGAATGTCATGCCATGTGTGGACAATTTCACGAGAAGTGAATCGTAGTACGGTGAAATCTCTGCACCGACATACGCATTTCCACCGTCAAGACGGACACCAAAGCCGCCTGGAGAACGGTAAGCCATGATTTTCCCAGTATCCGGCATGAAGTTGTTGCCTGGGTCTTCAGACGTAACACGTGATTGAATCGCATAACCGAGAAGTTTAATGTCTTCTTGCTTCGGCATTTGAATCATATCGCCGTGGAGCGACTCACCTTGCGCGATCATCAATTGTGTTTGAACGATATCAAAGCCTGTGACCATCTCTGTGATCGTATGTTCCACTTGAATACGTGGGTTGACCTCGATGAAGTAGAACGACTCGTCCTCGGTCACCAAGAATTCGACCGTACCGGCGTTGACGTAACCGACGTGACGCATGAGTTGGACCGCCGCATCACAAATCGCTTGGCGTGATGCATCAGACAAGGTCACACACGGCGCCACTTCGACGACTTTTTGGTGACGGCGCTGAACCGAACAGTCACGCTCGAACAAGTGGATGATGTGACCGTGCTCATCTCCAAGAATCTGCACCTCGATGTGTTTCGGACGTTCGACGAGTTTTTCTATGTACACTTCGTCAGAACCGAACGCCTGCTTCGCTTCTGATTTTGCACGTTCAATCAAATCTTTCATTTCTGCTTCTGTACGAATGACACGCATTCCGCGGCCTCCGCCACCCATCGACGCTTTGACCATGAGCGGGAATCCGTGCTCGTTCGCAAATGTTTCCGCGTCTTCATATGATGTGAGCGGTCCATCCGAACCCGGAATGACAGGAAGACCCGCAGCAATCGCACTCTGACGTGCTCGTACCTTATCCCCGAACGCATGTAAATGTGACTCATGCGGTCCGACAAAGATGATGCCCTCTTCACGGCAACGACGTGCGAGTTCAATGTTCTCCGAAAGGAAACCATATCCCGGGTGAATCGCATCACTGCCTGACTCCTTAGCGATGCGAATGACGTCTTCAATATCGAGATACGCATCGATCGGTTTTTTGTCTACACCGATCAAGTAGGCCTCATCGGCTTTAAAGCGATGTAATGAGCCGCTATCTTCTTGTGAATAGACGGCTACCGTTCGAATGTCTAACTCTGTCGCCGCGCGAAATACGCGAATGGCAATTTCCCCACGGTTTGCAACAAGTAACTTTTTAATTGGTTTCAAATGAAATCCCCCCGTTAATGAAGTTTATTTGTTTCCTTATCTGACGACGTGAAGCGATGAGCGTTGAACGTTTTCTTCTGACTTCACCCGAATTTCTTCTCGTCGTGTCGCCTCTCGATGACGGTTACGCATCGAGATACTGCTGAGCACCCCGAGAACACCCATCATCATGATGAGCGATGTTCCTCCATAACTGACCAGTGGCAAGGTTACACCTGTCCCTGGGAACCAACCGGACATCGCACCGATATTGATGGCCGTCTGGATCATAATTTGTGAGGCAATCCCAAACGATACGAACATCGCAAAGTGACTATCCGCATGATTAGCGATATGAATCGCGCGAAAGGCGATGAAGAAGAGTAGGACCAAAACCGTCAATACACCGAAGAACCCTAACTCCTCCGCAATGATCGACATGATATAGTCGGTTTCTGGTTCTGGCAAATACCCATACTTTTGAAAACTGTTCCCGAGTCCGACTCCGGTCAATCCACCATGTACGATCGAGATGATCGACATGAGCAATTGGTGTCCATATCCTTCCGGGTCCATGAACGGGTTGAACACGACCTCAATCCGACTTCGTTGATTCTCCGAGAAGATGGTCGTGAACAATACGAATACAGTACCCATCCCAGCTAAAATCCCCGGAATCAAAATTCGAAGCGGCGCCCCGACACCGAACCACATGAGCAACATGATGGAACCGAGAACGAATAGCCCCCCCATATCCGGCTGTCCATTGATTGCGATCGCATAAAACGAAAAGTAAAAGAGGACAGGCACTAAAAAGAAGGCGCCGATTTGTGCACGCAACCCTTTTTTCGTGATAGCGGCCCGCGCCAATCGACCAGGGAGTCCTTTCAACTCATTATTCCATAGTGCATGGTAGTAGTTCGCAAGCAGTATGATGAGAACGAACTTCGCAATCTCGACCGGTTGAATGGTCATTCCTCCGATGATGAGCCAAGCTCGCGCCCCATTCAATGGAGGCATCGCCCACGTGACAAACAGCAAGATGACAGAGAGCGCATAAAGACCGAGGCGAATGCCTTTATTCCGAAACATCTCATATCGGAACAATGTCGCAATCAAATAGACAAAGATTCCAATGCCAACGTAGACGAGCTGGCGATAGAATAAACTACTATTCGCGTAATCCCCACGATTCCAAACACTCGCACTATAAATCATGATGGAGCTTAGCCCGACGAGCAAGAGCACTGACAAAAACAACGCAAAATCAAAATACCGAAACCGTGTTTTCATGTATTCACTTCCTTATGTAAAACAATCCGACAACCCTTATAAAAAAATACTCAAACAGCGCCTCTTGCACAGTTTGAGTATAAGGTTCATAATTCTGAAGCTTCTGCCAAAGCAGATAACTTTTGTTCCAATGAATCGAGCAGTCCTTTACCTTCAATGTCTGAAATGAGTCCAAGACGAACCGCAAAATCAATTTGGCGCGATAGTCCAAACATATGTGTATCAAGCACCTCTTCATAAAGCGGGCACTTCGGCATTTTTAGGTTTTCTAACTGTACTTCAATCAGACAACGGATTTTTTCAGCATCCGCCTCGAGTAATTGAAGCGCTTGCTCCCGTTGGATTGCAGCCAAATTTGTCGCCACTACGACCCCTCCTCCGTACGATGACAGACTGTTTGTCATAACTCAACTGTACATTATCTTTCGTCATAATTCAATGTACAGTATGAATGAACGCGACATTCTTCCTCTTTTCCATTTTACGAGAAAGAGCGCTATAATGAAACGTGTAATGTGTATGAAGGGGGATATAAGCATGATTTTTCCACTTGATGGAGCGGTTCGCCACAGTCTGACGATCGACCCGACCGTATGGATTTTTGACGAACGAAAACGAAAGATTGAAGATTTGGACTCGGTGACGGAGAATGACCGTGAGGCATACTATGCGAAAATGGGGAAAGCATGGGATGACGGATTGTCACAAGGAACTCGAATCGACCACAACAAACCGATGTCGCGACAAGACAAGGATGCAGCATTACGCGACTCGTTCGCCATGCCGCTCGCGCCTTTTTTAAACAATGCCGAACCGATTGAGCTCGCGACACATGTCCGTTTTTACGGTGAGACCATATTGACTCTATCGCTCAGCGAGGCATCGCGCGTATATTTACAATTTTCAAAAGACGGAAAAGTACTTACTGACGGACCTGTCTATGTATTATATGAGGATCAGGTCATTCGCCAAGTCAATCATATCACCGTATTAAGCAATCAATGAGAAGGGTCACACCTTCTCTTTTTTTGGACTTTTTAGTTCACAAAGTGTAGTATATAGAGTGTTGACTACAAATTGAATAAGAAAGGTCGTGACGCTTACGATACCTCTATGGAAACGAAATTTAATGGTTGTTTGGATCGGTAGCTTCTTGACCGCCGCGTCGATGAGCCTCGTCCTTCCATTCCTCCCATTGTTCATCGAACAACTCGGGGTAAAGGATCCGGACCACGTCGTCACTTGGTCTGCGATTGCGTTCGGCGCGACGTTCCTCGTAGCCGCCATCGTCTCTCCGATGTGGGGACGCTTGGCTGACCGAAAAGGAAGAAAGCTGATGCTCATCCGAGCCAGTCTCGGGATGGCCATCGTCATGTTCCTCATCAGCTTCGTCCAAGACGTATATCAACTCGTCGGGTTGCGTTTACTCATGGGGGCCGTGTCTGGATTTATTTCAGCCGGCATCACGTTAGTCGCATCTCAGACACCAAAAGAGAAAAGTGGCTGGGCGCTCGGTACCCTGTCAACCGGTGGAATCACTGGTGGTCTACTCGGTCCCCTCATCGGCGGACTGCTCGCAGACTGGATTGGGCTTCGATCCGTTTTTCTCTTTACCGGAAGTGCACTCTTCCTGACGTTCCTCATCACGCTTTGGTTCGTAAAAGAAGATTTTGTCCCAGTGAAACGCGAAGAACTCGCGTCGATGAAATCGATTTTCGCCTCACTGCGACATCCACAGTTGATTGTCGGTCTGTTTGTGACAACGTTCCTCATTCAGTTCTCGACACAATCCATCGGACCACTCTTGACATTATACGTACGTGAATTGAATCCGAACACTACCGCGCTCGCCTTCATGGCAGGGATTGTCGCCTCCGCTCCGGGACTGGCCGCTCTCGTTTCGGCGCAGCGTCTCGGACGGTTATCGGACAGACACGGAGCGGAGCGTATCTTGTTTTGGGCACTGCTCCTCTATAGCCTCTTCTTGATTCCGCAAGCATTCGTTACCTCAACGACTCAACTCATCTTGTTGCGTTTCGGAATCGGGTTCGCAACGGCCGCCTTGATGCCGTCCGTTCAATCGCTACTGCGCCAGCATACGCCGGTCTCTGCGACGGGGCGCATCTTTTCATACAATCAGTCCGCTCAGTTCATGGGGAATCTACTCGGACCGCTATTTGGATCCCAAATCGTGGCACACTTCGGATTTTCTGCCCTGTTCATCATCACGGGATTGATTATGATCTCGAATGCCTTCTTAGAACGGACGAACGTCCAGTCGTTACAACTCGATACAAAATAACGCCGAGCACGAAGCTCGGCGTTATTTTGTATCTTTCTTATAGTAGGTCAGCCGCCAATCGTGCAAGTGACGAACGTTCCCCTTTTACGAGTTGCACGTGTCCGAAGACGTTTTGTCCTTTGAAGCGTTCCACCGCGTACGTCAAGCCGTTCGAGTATTCATCCAAATACGGATGGTCGATTTGATACGGGTCGCCGACGAGTACGATTTTCGAGTTTTCACCGACTCGGGTGAGAATGGTTTTGATTTCATGCTTCGTTAAGTTCTGCGCCTCATCGATGATGATGAACTGGTCCGGCATACTTCTACCTCGAATATAAGTGAGCGCCTCGAGCTGAATCGATTTCATACCGGCTAGAATATTGCCGAGCTCGTCTTTTGAATTCGCATTGAATAAAAATTCCAAGTTATCATAAATCGGTTGCATCCATGGACGAAGCTTCTCTTCCATTTCCCCTGGCAAGTAACCGATATCGTTCCCCATCGGCACGACCGGGCGAGCGACGACGAGCTTATTGTAACGCTGTTCATCCTCGACGAGCGAGAGCCCTGCTGCTAGGGCAAGGAGCGTCTTCCCGGTACCGGCTTTCCCAAGTAAGGTGACAAACGGAATGTCATCTCGAAGCAACAGGTCGAGTGCCATCCGCTGTTGAACGTTTCGTGGATGAATTCCCCAAATATGATCTGCATCGAGTGCCAGTGGTCGTAAAATCGGTTGAAGCGAATCGACCACAGCAAGCGCACTCGCTTTCGACACATTACTTTTCAAGACGACGAATGAATTCGGATATAGCACTTGTTTCGTCAAGGCCGTCGTCGGCAATTGACGAACTTTATAAAATTCATCGATGAGCGACTGATCGACTTCAATCTCTCGATAGCCGGCGTATAAGTCCGTCGTATCAACGATATGATCTGTCAAATAGTCTTCTGCATCAATTCCAATGGCGTCTGCTTTGACACGGACCAATATATCTTTTGAGACGACGACGACCTTTCGACCTGCGTCATGCTCGTATTGTTTCATTAACTTTAAGGCAACGAGTAGGATACGGTTATCGTTTGTCATGACATCGAACGGAATATCGACCT
The DNA here is from genome assembly GCF_018617125.1 of Exiguobacterium sp. s181. Taxonomy (GTDB): domain Bacteria; phylum Bacillota; class Bacilli; order Exiguobacteriales; family Exiguobacteriaceae; genus Exiguobacterium; species Exiguobacterium profundum. The sequence continues at coordinate 405,141 of NZ_JACSJM010000002.1, read as the reverse complement.
GGTGTTCATGACCGATTTCGACAAACAGACGTCCTCCGTTTTCAAGCGGGACCCCGTCATGGAGTTTTCCCGATGTCCGGAGCTGGTCGAGGACACGTGACGTTTCACGGGCATTCCGCCCGACCTCATCCATGTTTCGTTTCTTTCCATCTAACTCTTCTAGGACGATGGCTGGAATGACCACGTCGTGTTCTTCAAATTGAAATAAGGATAGCGGATCATGTAGGAGTACGTTCGTATCGAGTACATACGTTTTTTTCATAGACTTTGCCGCCCCTCGAATATAGGATGGTATTCAAGAATGAAGACTTTCTTTCACTTCACGGTCAAGCTTTTCCGCCGCTCGAATATCATACGTTTTCGTGATTTCGGGCTGTGCGTAAGCTGCTCCATAAAACGAGATGTTCCTCACTTCTTCGACATGTCCTTCAAAAAAACGAAGATGAAGGCTTGGTTTAACCGCCGGATCGAACTCTCGAATCGCTGAGAGTAAAACATGATAGGACTGACCATCTTCGATAAAAATGAGGCCAGCCGTCTTTTCTGTCGTCAAGATGGTCACGATATGTGAATTTCTTGTCAATGCGAACCGGACCGTGACAGCATCTAACGCTTGCACCCAACTGATCGCATGGCTGATCGGCCAACGCTTCGCCTCGTCGAAACCGACGAGAAATGTTAACGGCATGTCGTTCAATAGGCGCTCTTGCGCAGCTGTCAGTTCAAACGTTGCCTTACTCGCCATTCAACTCCCCTCCTTTTAACCGGGTATGGTTGTACCATTCTCCCTTACCGGTTCAATTCCCTGCTTTTAACGGTTGAAATCATGCTATACTCATCGTATAGAGGAAGGTGAAAAGATGCGTGTAAAATGTTCTCTTTGCGATAAAGTCGAGACCATCGACTCATGGTCGTTTGAAGCAAAACGCTTGCGTAACAAACCGGCTAAAACGTATATGTGTCAAGAGTGTCAGGAGCGAATCAGCGAACGAACGGCTGAACGCGCCGCATCTGGACAGTTCAAGTTATATCCTACATTTCGACAGAAACGAAATTGGTAATGCAAACGGGCGCCTCCGAAGAGACGCCCGTATTTTTTATGATTCTACCGCATCTTGACGACGGTTCCACCAAAGGCGACCACGATAAATGGCTAACACGATTGCCATGACGGCAAGCACTTCCGGGATTGGCCATGTGAAAAAGACGAGTGCCATCGTACCTGCTCCAAGTGAAAGCAGAATATAGACGATGAGCGACTTCCACCATGCCAATTGTTTCGCAAAACCAAGTTTAAAGACAAGGATTGTCAGTAAGATGACCGTGACAACGAGTGCATTGAACCCGACGGAAAAGTCATTCGGGTCACTGCCGACACCTAGCATCGAAGCGATCCACGGAACGTCAATCTGTGTGATATCGATTGTTTGAGAAGCTTTCAAGACAAAGAGTCCCCCTTTATTTCATACACATCCATTCTACACTATTCCATGCAAAAGGGAACGCCGAAGCGTCCCCTTTCTGCTAACTTATTCTTTACCAAGTTTACGACGCTTGTCTGCTTTCTCGCGTTCGTTCTTGTTCAAGATTTTCTTACGGAGACGGATCGACTCCGGTGTAATTTCACAGTACTCGTCATCGTTCAAGAACGTGAGTGACTCTTCAAGTGAGAAGACGCGCGGACGTTTCAAGACTTGTGTCGAGTCTTTTGCAGAAGCACGCATGTTCGTCAATTGCTTCCCTTTAACAGCGTTAATGGCAAGGTCAACATCACGGTTACATTCCCCGATGATCATTCCTTCATACACATCTGTACCTGGCTCGATAAAGATTGTCCCACGGTCTTCAAGGGCACCGATTGAGTAGGCCGTCGACTTCCCGTTTTCGATACAAACCATAACACCGCTACGACGACCACCGATATCAGCAGCGATATATGGACGGTACTCTTCGAACGTATGGTTCAAGATTCCGTATCCACGTGTCGCTGACAAGAATTCGTTACGGTAACCGATAAGACCACGTGATGGCACGAGGAATTCCATACGTGTCTGACCGTTGTCATTCGTGTTCATGTTCGCAAGCTCACCTTTACGGAGACCAATCGATTCCATGACTGAACCTGTATACTCTTCAGGTACGTCGATGATAACGCGCTCGAACGGCTCAACTTTCGTGCCGCTCTCGTCTTCACGGATGATAACTTGTGGTTTCGACACTTGGAGCTCGTAACCTTCACGACGCATGTTCTCGATCAAGATCCCGAGGTGAAGCTCACCGCGTCCTGATACGATCCATTGGTCTGGTGAATCTGTATTTTCGACACGGAGTGAAACGTCCGTCTCGAGTTGTTTCATCAAACGTTCTTCGATTTTACGTGCTGTCACGAAATCGCCTTCACGTCCTGCGAACGGAGAGTTGTTTGTCATGAAACGCATTTGAAGCGTTGGCTCATCGATGCGAAGGAGCGGAAGTGGCTCTTCTTTACCGACTGGCGTTACCGTTTCACCGACGTTGATATCTTCCATCCCGGCGATAGCGATCAAGTCACCTGCTTTTGCTTCTTCGATTTCGACGCGCTTGAGGCCGAAGTAACCGAACAATTTCGTGACACGAAGTTGCTTCACCGTACCGTCTGTCTTACAAAGCGATACTTGCTCACCGACTTTGATTTTCCCACGGAAGACGCGACCTACGCCGATACGGCCGAGGTAGTTGTCATAGTCGAGCATCGTCACTTGGAATTGAAGTGGCTCGTCTGAGTTGTCCACTGGAGCCGGCGTGTTTTCAAGAATCGTGTCGAGCACGTGCGTGATTGTATCTTCTTGTTTTTCTGGGTCAGGATCGAACGAACTTGAACCGCTGACTGCTGATGTGTAGACGACAGGGAATTCAAGTTGATCTTCATCTGCGCCAAGGTCGATCAAGAGATCAACAACTTCATCGACAACGTCGAGTGGACGAACCATCGGCTTATCGATTTTGTTGACGACGACAATCGGACGAAGTCCTTGGTCGAGAGCTTTTTTCAATACGAAACGTGTTTGTGGCATACAGCCTTCACGCGCATCGACAACAAGGATAACGCCGTCTACCATACGCATGATTCGCTCAACTTCTCCACCGAAGTCTGCGTGACCTGGTGTATCTACGATGTTGATGCGCGTCTCTTTATAATCGATTGCTGTGTTTTTTGCGAGAATCGTGATTCCGCGCTCACGCTCGATATCGTTCGAGTCCATCGCGCGTTCTGCGACTGCCTCGTTCGTCCGGAAAGTACCAGACTGTTTCAATAATTCATCGACTAACGTTGTTTTACCGTGGTCAACGTGCGCGATGATGGCTACGTTACGAAGGTTTGTTCTTACGTTCATGTAGTTATTCCTCTCTTATTTAAAAAATTTCAACTTTTCTTCAACTTTAAGAGTATAGCACACGTCACAGTACCTTTGTCGAGTGGAATCGACTGTGAACGTTTTCATCCCGTGTTTTTTATCATACAATAGGGAGGATAAGAGAAAATAAGGAGGAACCTCCATGCAGCTAATGTTTGTATTGATCGCAACGGCCGTTGTCGCAGGATTCGTCGGCATTGGAATCGGGGTGGCCGAGGGGAGCGCCGCCATTATCTTGGGCAGCCTCGTGTTAAGTGGCGTAGCGACATACTTTGGTATTCAATTGCGTCGCCGCATTCTTTCAGACCATCAATCATAAAAAAAGGGTTACTCCGGTATCATGTCGGAGTAACCCTTTTAACTTGCCTTTATAGCGGACGAGTCAAGCAGATGCGGTCGCGTAAAACGAGTCCATCTTCTTCGATGTCATCGTACCCGTGATTACGAAAATAATCGCGTTCCACCGAATCGAATCGGAATCCAGCTTGTTGGTAAAAGCGCAGTTGCATGATGCTTGAATTCCCTGTACAGACGAGCAGTTCTTTTCCACCAATCAAGGCGGCCCGCTTCACTGCGTCTTGTAACAAGCGTTGACCAATCGTTTGGTTTTGACGTTCGGGTTTCACTGCGATATTGACGAGTTCAACCCGATCGCCTTCGTGTGAAACGAGCATATACGCACCGACAATCTCACTACCGAGTAACGCTTTGTACGTACGACCTTCCTCGAATTGTTCCCGGACCATCGCTTCATTCGGATTCGCCAAGACGAGTAAGTCGCGGATTTCTTCATACGAATCATGTTCCACGATGTGTAAGTCCGGTTTTACTTCAGCCGTGACCCCTTTTGCGATGACGTAATGTTTGATGACGTCATTTACAAATGAATCGCTCCCAGCCAGGACAGATGTTTTTCCGTCATAGCGAATCGGCTCACCATATAAGGAAACGACACGCCCGCCTACCTCTTCAACGAGTAACTTTCCAGCAGCATAATCCCATGGCATATTGCGCATGGTGATGTAGCCGTCCACGCGACCGGCAGCAAGCCAGGCTAATTCAAGCGATGCAGCACCATGAGCTCGCGTCCCAATCGAGTCCCGTACAATCGGAGCGAGTATTTCCGGGGCAATCTGGTGGTTCGGCGTGACCCACGTCGCATTCATACTTAAAAACGCGTCTCGGACATGATGTTCATGAAGGGTCGTCAACGTCCGACCATTCAACGTCGCCCCGTATCCTTTCCGCGCCATGAACATCTCATCCGCCATGACGTCATAGACGAATCCATATTCCACGACTCCATCTATCATGATCGCGATAGAGATGGCAAACATACGTTTTTGATGAATAAAATTTAACGTCCCATCAATCGGGTCGACAAACCAGACGGTACCGGTCAATTGTTCTGGCTGATCTGTCGTCCCCTCTTCCCCCATAATCTGATGTTCCGGAAATGTTTGTTGGATTCGACGGACAATCAGTTGTTCCACCGCGCGGTCGATTTCAGTGACCAAGTCCCCTTTTCCCGTCTTTCGTTCCACTTCATAACTTTGATCAATCTCGCGACGAATCAGTTCTCCCGCTTGTTTGATTAAGTCGACTGCAAACCATTCTATCATCTGTGATCACCTCAACTGTATTGTACCAAACAAAAACCAGTATCCGCTCGGAATACTGGTTGAATGTGTGTGTAATGGTTAGGCTTCGAGACGCAATAATTCTTGGCGGTACTTCTCTAACCGATGCTTGCTAGCCTGAACTGTAGCATCATCTTGTGACGCCATCGCATCGAAGAGGGTTGCCAATTCATAATCAATCTCTAAGCGCAGCACCGGGATCCGTTTTTCTGCGTCTTTTCTTTTGAATGCCTCAATCACTTGTTTCATAAGATGCCACACTCCTTTTGTTGAGCTACAAGTTACGGTTTAGTGAGTTGAATTGAGTATATCAGATAAAATTCGAAAAAGAAAGATAATTGTCTGACTATTTTGAATTTTTTATCTTAATGGATATATTCCCAATTCCGAGGTCCCTAAACCTGATTTGGTGTTAATGAACTGTACCCGATTTAAAGGAGAAATAACAAAAAAGCATGCCTGAATTTGCTCGGGCATGCTCGGTCTTACAGTTTGATCATTTTACTCGAGGACTTCATTGCCGCCTGAACCGTACGATACGTGGAATAACCTGTCTGTTCGTCGTGAACCGCGTTCAGTTGTTTCTCCTCCGACTTAGATGTTACGATCTGCTTGAAGGCACGATAGGAGTCGAGAAAAACCTCTCGTTCCACCCCACCTTCATTGGCTTGTGCGACGACGTTATAAAACTCGACGACTTCAATCAATTCGTCAGTCGTCCAATCCGGATTGATCGGATAGTTGATTTGCATATTGTTTCACCTCGACACCCATTGTAACAACAAAAAAAACTATTGCAAGTTGAGCCAGAAATCTCTATAGTTTTTTTGTTGCTTCTTTTTTAAAAACAACATATATCATAACGATACTATTCATCTTATAAATAAACTGATTCAAGGGGGATTTACGATTGAAATTAAAAGGTGCTACTCAGCTCGAAACGCCACTATTTGACACGTTGCTTGAACATGTCGACTCAAACCCGATTGCGTTCCACATTCCTGGTCATAAAAGCGGAAAAGGGATGGACCCGGAGTTTCGTGACTTTATTGGTGAAAACGCCCTAAAAATTGATTTGATTAACATTGCCCCACTCGATGACCTCCATCATCCAAAAGCGGCAATCGCTGAAGCGGAGCGCTTGGCGGCAGAGGCGTTCCGTGCTGACGAGACCTTTTTCTCCGTTCAAGGGACATCGAGTGCCATCATGGCGATGATCATGGGTGTCGTTGGCCCGAACGAAAAAATCATCGTGCCACGGAACGTCCATAAATCCGTCATGTCCGCGCTCGTCTTAACGGGTGCCCACCCGGTCTTCATCCACCCGGAATTTGACGAAACATACGGCATCGCCCACGGAATTACGGCTAGTGCCGTTGAACGCGCGCTTGAACTTCATCCGGACACGAAAGCCGTACTCGTCATCAACCCGACTTATTTCGGGGTCGCAGGTGATTTAGAGCGTATCGTATCCGTCGCGCATGCACAAGACGTTCCTGTACTTGTCGATGAGGCACACGGCGTTCATCTCCCGTTTCACGATGAACTTCCGCTCTCGGCGATGCAAGCGGGAGCAGATGTGGCGGCGACGAGTGTGCACAAGCTTGGCGGTTCAATGACAGGCAGTTCGATTTTGAACGTACGCCGCGGACTCGTCTCGCCAGAACGAATTCACGCGATGCTCTCTATGATTACAACGACGTCAACATCCTATTTGCTCCTCGCTTCTCTCGACGCGGCACGTCGACAGTTAGCGACAAAGGGTCACATGATGAATGAGCGTGCACTCGAGCTTGCTAGAACGGCCCGTACGGCAATCAATCTCATGCCGAACTTATCGGTATACGGTCATGCCGAGTTGCATTCTGAATCGACTTACGCGCTTGACGAAACGAAAGTACTCGTATCCGTGCGTGAACTTGGGGTAACTGGATTTGAAGTCGAGAAATATCTTCGCGACAAACACCGCATCGAAGTCGAGATGTCCGATTTATTGAATGTGCTCTTCATCGTCACATCAGCGGACGACGAGTCAACGATTCAAGCGTTGATTGAAGCGATGCGAGATGTCGTTTCTGTTTACCAAAAGTCTGGGAACGACTCATTATCCATCATGCTCCCAGAGATTCCACCACTTGCGCTCAGTCCTCGTGATGCGTTTTATGAAGAGACGGAGACGATCCCTCTCGAAAACGCAGTCGGGCGTATTTCAGCGGAATTCATCATGGTGTATCCACCTGGAATTCCAATCATCATTCCAGGTGAATTGATTACGACGTCGACACTCGAATACATTATGGCCAACATTGAAGCGGGTCTTCCCGTACAAGGTCTTGAAGATGAGTCGCTGCAAATGATTAAAGTCATCCAACAAACAAAAGCGATTCGCTAAACAAAAAATGAGCCGGTCATGATGACCGGCTCATTTTTTATGTCATCTCAGAAAAGGTGGCTGTAGATGATCGAATTGCTTCCCCTAGTGCCTATTATAAGAAAACGCTTACATTTTTTCAAGTGTCAATTTCTTCAGATGCTTGTGTTTTTTCGACGAAGCAAAGTCGTAAAAATTCAGCGACGTGCTCTGTGTCGTTCAAGTTGATGCCAAGCATCGGATACAATTGACGCGGCTCTTCTAGCGCATGCAAATCAAGAAGGGCCGATTGACCCGTTTGCATACAGACGACTAACACCTTGCCCATGAATTGCTGTGTATAGACGAAACCAAAATCATAACGGGCGGCTTCTGTTTCAATCCCCGTAAATCGGACCCGACTCGTCTCGGACACGGTATACAATAACTCCTCATCGAATGCCATCAGGATTCCCTCCCTTTTCTCTTCACAAGTATTTTCCTTTATACTACAAGTATGAAACCTAAGGAGAGAATGACAATGAAGATTGATTATGCAACAGAGGTAAACGTAGAAACTCTTGTCCAGTTCATGCACGATTTATGGCCAGACGCCCCCACCGAAGAATTACGAATGGAAGTCAAACTCGGTCTCGCCTCAAAAAAGATGCATTATTTCATCGCATCAAATGAACATGGGAAGGCGGTTGGTTTTTGTCAACTCAGTTTCCGGCATGACTATGTGCCAGGTTCTAGTACGTCCCCGACCGCCTATGTGGAAGGAATCTATGTCAGTGAATCAGAGCGCCACCGAGGTGTCGCCTCTCGTTTGGTCGATACTGCATCAACCTTTGCGGCCCGTCACGGTTGTATCGAACTGGCATCGGATACCGAGCTTGAAAACGAGGACAGTCAACGCTTTCACGAGAAGGTCGGATTCAAGGAAGTCGAGCGTGTCGTCACCTACATTAAAAACCTCTCCCACGAATCGTGAGAGAGGTTTTATTGACGTTCTTATTTTACAACGTGGATTGGCATACCCATTGCGATTTCAGCAGCTTCCATAGCCATCTCACCGAGTGATGGGTGAGCGTGGATTGTAAGTGCGATATCTTCAGCAGTCATACCAGCCTCGATTGCAAGGCCAAGCTCAGCAATCATATCTGAAGCGCCCGTACCCGCGATTTGAGCACCGATCAAGAGACCGTCCTCTTTGCGTGTGATGAGCTTCATGAAGCCGTCTGGCTCGTCAAGTGCAAGTGCACGACCGTTCGCTGCGAATGGGAATTTCGAAACTGTGATTTCGAGTCCTTCTTCTTTTGCGAGTGGCTCTGTATAACCAACCGTTGCGAGTTCAGGATCTGTGAAGACGACTGCAGGGATTGCAGAGTAGTCGAGGTAAGCTGGCTTACCTGCTGCTGCTTCCGCTGCGATTTTCGCTTCGTAAGATGCTTTGTGTGCAAGTGGTGGTCCAGGAACGATATCACCGATTGCATAGATGTTTTCGTTCGATGTTTTACACTGGTCATCGATTTCGATGATTCCACGGTCGCTGATTTTAACGTCCGCGTTCTCAAGACCGATGTCGCCTGTGTTTGGACGACGACCAACTGTGACGAGGACATAGTCCGCTTCAACAGATTGCTCTTCACCGTTTACTTCAAACTTAACAGTTACGCCGTCTTCCGTTTCTTCAACACCTTTAGCAAGTGCATTCGTGTGAATTGTGACGTTCCCTTTTTGCTTGAGTTTCTTCTTAACGATTTGCGTCATTTGTGGTTCGAAACCAGACAAGATGTCGCTAGCGCCCTCTACAACGACAACTTCTGTATCGAAGTTAGCGTATGCAGTACCGAGCTCCATACCGATGTATCCACCGCCGATGACGACGAGTTTCTTCGGTACTTCAGGAAGTGCCAACGCGCCAGTTGAAGAAAGGACACGTTTAGACCATTTGAACGATGGGATCTCGATTGGTGTAGAACCAGTCGCGACAATCGCTTTTTTAAATTTGTAAGGAGTTGAGCTGTCTTCAGTGATGACACGAACTGTGTCTTCAGACGCGAAGAACGCTTCACCTTGAACGATCTCGATTTTGTTTCCTTTGAGGAGACCTTTAACACCGCCAGTCAATTTGTTAACGACTGACTGTTTCCAATCTTGAACTTTTGTGAAGTCCACTGACACGTTGTCAGACGTGATTCCCATTGAATCATGACCTTTAGCGTGTTGGAAGTTGTGTCCTGCTGTGATCAACGCTTTCGATGGGATACATCCGACGTTCAAGCAGACACCACCGAAGTTGCCTTTCTCAACGATAGTTACTTTCATTCCGAGCTGTGCGCCACGGATTGCGGCAACGTATCCACCAGGACCGGCACCGATGACAAGCAAATCAGTTTCTTGTGCGAATTCTCCTACTACCATGTTCTTATCCCTCCATCATTAGAAGTGCTGGGTCTTCGAGCAAGCGTTTCACCATGTTAAGAGCGTTTTGTGCAGTCGCACCGTCGATGAGGCGGTGGTCAAAGCTGAATGAAAGTGCAAGTACTGGCGCAGCAACGATTTCACCGTTCTTCACGACAGCTTTCTCAGCGATACGGCCGATACCGAGAATCGCAACTTCTGGGTGGTTGATGACAGGCGTGAACCATTGTCCACCAGCTGAACCGATGTTTGTGATTGTGATCGATCCACCTTTCATGTCTTCCCCAGCGAGCTTACCTTCACGAGCTTTACCTGCAAGTTCGTTAATGTTTGTAGCAAGTGCATAGATTGATTTACGGTCTGCATCTTTTACGACTGGTACAACGAGTCCGTTGTCCGTGTCAGCTGCAATCCCGATGTTGTAGTAGTTTTTGTAGACGATTTCTTCGTTCACGTCATCGATTGAAGCGTTGATTGTTGGGAATGCTTTCGCTGCAGCAGTCAATGCTTTCACGACGAATGGCAAGTACGTGAGTTTCACGCCTTGGTCAGCCGCGACTTGTTTGAAATCTTTACGGAGTGCAACGAGTTTTGTAACGTCGACTTCGTCCATGAGTGTAACGTGTGGTGCAGTGTGTTTCGAGTTAACCATAGCTTTCGAGATGGCTTTACGGATTCCACGGATTTTCTCACGTGTTTCAAGTTCAGGAGTCGCTGACTCGTAAGGCTTGATTTCCGTTTTCGCAGCAGCTGCTGGTGCTACAGATTCTGTTTTCTCTGTTGTAGCTTCTGCAGACGGTGCTTCGCCGTTCGCGAATGCATCGATGTCTTCTTTCAATACACGGCCGTTGTCGCCAGAACCGTTTACTTCACGGATGTCGACACCTTTTTCACGTGCATATTTACGGACAGATGGCATAGCGATAACACGCTCAGATTTGTGAAGTTGAACGTCGCGTGGCGCGTCTTCTTTCACATCTTCTTTTACGTCTTCTGTCTTCTCTTCTGCTTTCGGTTGTTCAGGTGTTTCTTCTTCACCTGCTGGTGCGTCGCCTTCGATGTCAAACGTAATGAGGACGTCGCCGACTACAGCAACTGTACCTTCAGAAACTTTAACTTCTTTGACTGTACCGTCGACTGGAGCTGGGATTTCAACGACTGCTTTGTCGTTTTGTACTTCTAAAAGAACATCGTCCTCTTTGACCGTATCCCCTGCTTTTACGAACCACTTGACGATTTCACCTTCGTGAATACCTTCACCGATATCTGGTAATTTAAATTCAAATACTGCCACTGGTTTTTCCTCCCATCAATTCATCATGTAAACACGACAAGGGAGACAATTCTCCCTCATCGTTTATTCGACACGATCTTAGAAGTTCACAACTTCCTTAACTTTTGCAACGACATCTTTATGGTCAGGTAACCACATGTCTTCACCTTGTGCGAATGCGAAGACTGTGTCTGGTGCAGTTACTCGAAGAACTGGTGCTTCGAGGTGAAGAATTGCGCGCTCTTGAATTTCAGTTACAACGTTCGCTGCGATACCTGCTTGACGTTGTGCTTCTTGAACGACGATCGCACGACCTGTTTTCTTAACAGACTCTACGATTGTGTCGATATCAAGCGGGCTCACTGTCATGAGGTCGATGACTTCAACGTTGATGTTTTCTTTTTCAAGTTCTTCCGCTGCTTTGAGTGACGTGTGCACCATCGCACCGTAAGTGATGATTGAAACGTCTGTACCTTCACGTTTCACATCCGCTTTACCGAGTTCGATTGTGTACTCACCTTCAGGTACTTCGCCACGGAATGAACGATACAATTTCATGTGCTCGAGGAACACGACTGGGTCGTTATCACGGATAGACGCGATCAACAAACCTTTTGCATCGTACGGAGTCGATGGAATAACGACTTTAAGACCAGGTGTCTGAGCCATCAAACCTTCAAGGCTGTCCGCGTGAAGCTCAGGTGTCTTAACTCCACCACCGAATGGTGAACGGATTGTGATTGGTTGGCTGTAAGCGCCGCCTGAACGGTAACGCATACGTGCCATTTGAGCTGCGATTGAGTCGAAAACTTCGAATACGAATCCGAAGAATTGAACTTCCATGATTGGACGGAATCCAGTAAGACCTAGACCGATCGCAAGACCACCAATCCCTGATTCAGCGAGTGGCGTGTCGAAGACACGGTCTTCGCCGAGCTCGTCTTGGAGACCTTCCGTCGCACGGAATACCCCACCGTTTTTACCAACGTCTTCTCCGAAAAGAAGTACTTTCTCGTCGCGTTTCATTTCAACGCGCATCGCATCAGTAATCGCTTGGATCATTGTCATTTGAGCCATAACTTACTTCGACTCCTTTGCAGTATATTCTTCAAGCTGTTCTTTCAAGTTTGAAGGAAGTTCTTCGAACATGTTGTTGATGAAGTCCGAAACTTTTTGTTTTGGTTCTTTGTCTGCTTGGCTGATTGCTTCTTTCACGTCAGCTTTCGCTTGCTCGATCACTTCGTTCTCCATGTCTTCGTTCCAGAGTTTCTTGTTCTCAAGGAAGAGACGGAAACGTACGAGTGGATCTTTTTCTTGATATTCTGTGTCGAGTTCTTTTGTACGGTAACGTGTTGGGTCATCCCCAGCGAGCGTATGTGGTCCGTAACGGTAAGTGAGTGACTCGATGAGTGTCGGTGTTCCTTCGAGTGCGTCGACGCGAGCTTGTTGAGTCGCTGCGAGCACTGCAAGAACGTCCATTCCATCTACTTGAATTCCGTTGATTCCAGCTGCAACAGCTTTTTGCGCGATCGTTTTAGCTGCAGTTTGCTTTTCAACAGGAGTTGAGATAGCGAAACGGTTGTTTTGAACGACGAAGATTGCTGGTGATTTGAATGCACCTGCAAAGTTCAATCCTTCGTAGAAGTCACCTTGTGATGAGCCACCGTCACCTGTGTAAGTAATGGCGACATTTTTGTTGCCGTTGCGTTTGAGGCCCATTGCCACACCCGCAGTTTGAATGATTTGTGCACCGATGATGATTTGTGGCATCAATACGTTGACACCTTCAGGGATGCGGTTTCCTGCCACGTGTCCACGTGAGAACAAGAACGCTTGATAAAGCGGAAGTCCGTGGAATACGAGTTGCGGGATATCACGGTATCCTGGAAGAATCCAGTCCTCTTTGTCGAGCGCGTATTGCGTCCCGATCATCGTCGCCTCTTGACCTGCCACTGGCGCGTAGAATCCTAAGCGACCTTGACGGTTAAGTGAGATGGCGCGTTGGTCCCAGATTCGAGTATAGACCATGCGGCGCATGAGCTCCTGAAGTTGCTCGTCCGTTAGGTCAGGCATTGCGTCTTGGTTGACGACCTCACCCTTCTCGTCGAGAATACGGAACGTTTGGAAGTTTTCTTCCACGTTTTGAAGTACCTGAACGTTGTTCATTCGTTTCACCTCATCCTTTCAACTATGAGACAATTGTCTTTTTTGTGATCAAACACTATCTCAAATCTTACGTGTATCTGTCCAAAAAAGCAATCTGTATTAACGTGATTCAGAAAAGTTATCCTCTCCTGACGTTTCCTTGTTAGTATAAAACGGGTTGTTTCAATAACGCAAAAAATATGCTTACCTAAATAAAACGCTTACATTCAAGGGATATGACATCCTTTTCACCACTGTATTATTTTCATTTCACCTTCTGTACCATCCACATTCCTTCCTGTTTAAATATGATATAATCAATCATATAAGTTCGATAGAAAGGAAGTTGTGTATGTTAACCATGAAAGATGTCATCCGCGAAGGAGACGAGCGACTTCGCGCGCGTTCAGCCGAAGTTTCGATTCCGCCAACAACAGAAGATTTGGCGTTACTCGACGAGATGGAGACGTTTCTTGTCAATAGTCAAGACCCAGAGATGAGCGAGAAATACGAGTTACGAGGTGGTGTCGGAATCGCCGCACCTCAACTCGGTGTAAATCGTCGTTTCTTCACAGTATTGCTACAAGAAGAGGAAGAGACGTTTAAACTCTCCATCTTCAACCCTAAAATTACAAGTCATTCCGTCGAACAGACATTTTTGAATGGCGGCGAAGGCTGTCTATCGGTCGATCGCGTGGTCAAAGGAAATGTACCTCGTTTTCGTCGAATCACGTTAGAAGGGTTCGACCGCGACGGGAAGCCGATTAAGCTTCGTCTGCGCGGAATGCGCGCTGTCGTATGTCAGCACGAGCTCGATCATTTAGACGGGATCATGTTCTATGACCGGATTAATATGTCGAACCCGTTAGAAACATACGGCGAACCGATTTAACATGTTTAGTTCGAGAAAAAGGGCACTGTTGTTACTATTCCCATTTTTATTTCTTTTAATCGGTGGATGTGTGCGAATCAATTATGATGCGACCGTCCACTATGACCAATCTGTTTCGCTTGAAACGACTTACGCGTTCCGTGATCATCCAGTCATGAAATTGCTCAATCTCAGACTCGACTGGGATACTTGGAAAGAGCAGGCGGAAGAAAACGGATATGAAACAGAAGATTATTCAAGTCCTGATGACTACGAAGGCATGGTCTTAAAGAAGACATTTAAAAATGTCGACGAGTTGCAACAGATTAAAGAGGAATGGAAAACGGGACCAGCCGGTATTTTAGTCCCTCCGGATATTCAGTTCGACATCGAGCAACAGGAAGGCATTTGGTTTGATTCATATACACTCCAAACCAATCTCGACCTCCGACTCGATCGGGTCGACTTACCCGGTGTTGAACTAACCGGCTCCCCCAAAAAATTGGCTGAACGATATATCCGCCAAGCCGACATTCGCTTTAACTTGACTGTTCCGACCGGCGTATTCGTTGAGGATGGAACTGGCTTAGACCTCCGTTCTATGAAACATGTCGAGTGGCAAGTGTACGGAGGACGCCAAAACAATGTAAAGTTAGTCGCCCATGTGCCGAACGTTAAAGCATGGGTGATCACCATCATCGTATTGGTGTCAGCTATCATCTTAAGTTATTTCATTTGGCGCAAGTATCGACGAAACGTCGGCAACCCTAGAGAAACGTCGATTCGTTCACGCCTGTTAGGGTTATTGATTGTCTCCCTCTCGCTCATTTTGATTGTCGGGACATTCCGACAAGAGTTTGCAAACGAGCGTCAATCCGAGGCGATTCGCCAAGCTTCTCAAACGAATGAGTTTATCCCTACGTTTGCAGTTCATGGATTACTCGGGACAGACCGGACGTTCCTCCGTTTCTCTCAAGCGATGGAACAAAGTGGGCAAGCGACTGACGGAGCACTTTGTACCGTGACTGTCAAAGGCAAGGCCGACTGTGAAATATATGATTTTAGTTCAACTCGCCCGATTGTCCGAATCGAGTTCGAAGATGCAGAGGCTTCTTTGAACAATCAGACAAAGTGGTTGAATGCAGCCATTGAAACGTATAAGAAAACGAGAAATCGTTCGTTCGACCGGATGTATATCATTGGCCATAGTATGGGTGGCGTAGCCGCTGCCAACTATATCTTGAATCAAGAGACGTACATCGTCGATAAGTTTGTAACGTTCGATAGCCCATTCGGCGGGACACGCCTTGCGAACTTCGGATTATCTGCCAGTAACTTCGGCATTAACACCGGAAGCCCTGCCATCCGTGATTTGTCCCCTAACTCAGACGGACTACAAGCATTCCAGTCTAAGCTTGAGACATGGCCAAGGTCCGTTCAGGTACTCTCCTTCTCTGGACGAGGCGGTGAATTCAATTTGATTGAGCCGGCGAGTTCTCTGTTACTGGAAGAGTATACGAATAACATTCAGACAGAAACGGTACCGTACGACCATTTCTCGCTTCACCGTAAAAGTGACGTCTTGAAAGAGACTGGGAAATTCTTATACGAATACACGAATGAGTTTAATCCAATCGAGACGAACTAACGTCAAAACAGCTATCCCCAAATTTTGAGGATAGCTGTTTTTTTAATACGTCATCGTCCATGTGACTTTTTGGAGCCAATACATCATATACTTTCCGATTGGGAGATCGGTTTGAATCTCATCATACGCTACCGTATACGTGCCATTCTCATTGTTCCATAGACGATTAAAATACTCGTCCACTTCATCAAAGAAGGCTGTATCCACTTCTCCTGTCACTTCGACGTCTGCCTCTAGGTTGTAATCGTTCATGTTCCGGGTCGTATAGTTCCCCGATCCTAAGACAACGGTCTTTTCTTCACCATCCACATACAGGATTTTTGGATGATATTGTTCCTTGGCGACATCATACCAGCGAATCTCGATTTGCTCCGGGTTGACGGTGTTCAGTTCTGCCGTCACCGGTAAGTTCGGTAACCCTGATTTCGATCGACCGAAGGCATTCGTGTTCGGATCGAGGATCAAGTTCACCTTCACCCCGCGCCCGGCGGCATCCTCGATTGCTTGGATAATATTCCGATCTGCCAAATAGAACATTCCGATCCAGATGGTGTCCCCATCGTCCGCCCCATTCATTGCATCGAGCACCGACTCTTGAATCTTCCCTTCCGTGACATAACGAATCTCCATCGGTGCCTCGCTCGGCGCATTTTCAATCTTCGACAGCGCTTCATCATCTGGGAAGCGCCGTGCATCCCCTTTAGAGAACGTCGCGACCGCTTGCTCACCTTCAACGATTTCTTTTAAAATCGGTCCTTTTAAATGGACACCGACATTCGAGTGATATCCGCTGGCATCATGTGGATTAGCGGAAAGTACAAAGCCTTCATTCTCGGTGACCATCACTTTTCGATGGTTCGCTTTGATATTGAGCAACCTTAAATATGCACGTACCGTAATGTCCGGTGCCGAAGAGGCCATCGGGTTCGGTAGCCATCCGTCTTGACTATTGCCGAACCACTGAATCGCCATCCGGTAAAACGTGGAGTATAAAATATTCGGGTCACGAAGAGCATCGAGATTTGTGTACACGACTTCTACCCCTGCCTCCTCCAGTACATCGAAGTGGTCAGAAACATGACCGTTATAGCTGGTATTGATGTCATCCGTGATGAAGACGACTTTCAAGTCCGGATATCGTTTCATTTGCTCAAGCAATGCTGAAGATAGGCGCGATGTAATGTCCGGATATTGTCGGTCTTCATTCGAATAAGGATTGAATAAGAAAAAGTCCATGACGATATATTCTTTTGCCTCACGTATCGCTCGTTCAACTTCACTAAATATCTCCTGTTCGACAATCTCTGTATCTTCCCCTTGATAGGTCAAATCATGAAGAAAATCGATTTGGTCATCTGTGATGAGGTACGGTTCAGATTGTCTCGACACGCCTTCCGGTAATGGTTTGACTTGATGATAAACGAGCGTGATGAGAAAAATGACCGCAATGATTGCGGCTCCCCATTTCAGCCACCCTTTCTTCCCCTTTTTCTTCGCCATAAGCTCCCCCTCCTCTTTTGCGGTGAAAAAAACGAGCTGTAGTCTCCTACAGCCCGTCAAATCATACTTCCATAATAATCGGCAGGACCATTGGGTGTCTCCGCGTCTTTTGTGCCAAGTAAGGTGTGAGGGTGTCTGAGACGAGTTGCTTCATCTCCGACCACTTCATCTGCTTATTGGACAATCCTTGTTCGACGGTTTTCTTCAACAATCGTTCGCCATCACGAATCAGACTACCTGATTCACGCATGTAGACGAATCCACGTGAGATGATATCTGGTCCTGAGACGAGTTTGCGCGTCTTGCCATCGATGCTGATGACGACAACAACAAGTCCATCTTCAGACAGAATGCGGCGATCCCTTAATACGATATTCCCAATATCACCAATTCCATTCCCATCAATATACACAGCGTTCGCAGAAATTTTACCAGTGACCGCAGCCGACTCCGAGTCGACAGCAAGCACTTCGCCATTATCCATAACGAAACTGTTCTCTTTCGGGATTCCAACCGATTCAGCAAGCTCAGCATGCTTTTTCAACATACGGTACTCGCCGTGAATCGGCATGAAGAATTTCGGATTCAGAAGACGAATCATCAACAACTGTTCTTGTTGCGAACCGTGACCTGACGTATGAATGTTCGTCAACTTACCGTAGACAACATCCGCTCCCGCTTTATACAACTGGTCAATCGTCTTCCCGACCGAGATGGCGTTACCTGGGATTGGAGAAGAAGAGAAGATGACCGTATCCCCAGGAATGATCGACACTTGACGGTGCGTCCCATTTGCAATACGGCTGAGCGCTGCCATCGGTTCCCCTTGCGATCCGGTACAAAGAATCGCGATTTCATTCGGGTCGTAGTGACGCATCTGATTCGCCTCAATAATCATACCCTTTGGCACGTTGATGAAACCGAGTTCTTGTCCGATCGTCATGACTTTCTCCATCGAACGACCGAAAATCATGAGATGACGACCTGTCTCGGCACACGCATCGACCACTTGTTGCAAGCGATAGATGTTCGATGCGAACGTCGCAAAGATGATTCGACCGTCCGCTTTCCGGAACGTCTCACTAATCGTCCCACCGACCACGCTCTCACTCATCGTGAAGCCTTCCACTTCTGCATTTGTTGAATCGGACAAGAGACAAAGTACGCCTTCTTTTCCGATTTCCGCCATCTTGGCAAGGTCTGCCGGCTCGCCTACCGGAGTGAAGTCGAACTTGAAGTCACCCGTATGGACGATGTTCCCTTGTGGCGTCTTGACGACGACACCGAGTGAGTTCGGAATCGAGTGCGTCGTGCGGAAGAACGAGATGCTCGTCTTACGGAACTTGATGAGTGAATCCTCATCAATCTCATGGAGCTCCGCCTCACGAAGCAACCCATGCTCCTCAAGTTTAACTTTGATCAATCCGAGCGCGAGTTTCGTCGCATAAATCGGCAATTGTACTTGCTTCAATAAGAATGGAATTCCCCCGATATGGTCTTCGTGACCGTGAGTGATGAATACCCCTTTTACTTTGTCCTTGTTTTTAATCAAGTACGAGTAATCAGGAATCACATAGTCGATTCCAAGCAAGTCATCCTCTGGGAACATGATTCCCGCATCGATGACGATGATTTCATCTTGGAATTGAACAACATATGTGTTCTTCCCGATTTCTCCGAGTCCGCCCAATGCGAACACGGCTGTTTGGTGGTTCTTAACAAACTTCATTTAATCTCTCCTTACTTCAATTATTAATACATCTATGTGAAACATAAGTGATTCTCGAATATGCCCGTAAGATTCTTTTTTCATTATAGCTCATATCATGACAATATTTCACTAACGATGTGATATTCGTGGTAGTTTCCCTATTTCGTGTTATCCTTTTAGTGGGTTCAGAAAACATATTTTTTAGATAAAGAGAAAGAATGGTGAATCAAATGGAAGATCAAAAGGTTGTTTTCTTCGACATTGACGGCACGCTTTTACATGAAGGTAGTTATATCCCGCCTTCCACGATTTCAGCGATTCAAGCACTTCAGGCAAACGGCGTCGAGACGTTCATCGCGACGGGACGAGGACCGGCCATGCTATCCGACATCCCAGAACGTGTCGGGATTGATAGTCTCGTTTGTTACAACGGTCAGATTGTCGTGCACAAAGGTGAAATCGTCTATCGTAACACGCTCTCGAAAGATGCACTCGGTCGCTTGACGACGCACGCTTCTTCAAATGACCATACTCTCGTCTATTTGGGACAGGACCGTGGTGGTGCTTCAAAACCGAACGACGCCATCGTTGAACAATCGCTCGGCGAACTCGACATGCCGATCCCTTCATTCGAACCGAACTTCCACGCAGAAGAGGATGTGTATCAGACGTTACTGTACTGCACGCCTGAAGACGAGCATCGTTATATCAATGCTTATCGTGAGTTCGATTTTATCCGTTGGCATCCTCATGCGATGGACGTGATCAATAAGGGAGCCAGTAAAGCAGACGGCATCCGTCACTTTATTGAGACCAACGGCTACCGTCTGGAGAATACGTATGCTTTCGGAGATGCATTGAACGACTTGGCCATGCTTCAGTATGTAGGGACAGGAATCGCCATGGGCAATGGTCGCACTGAAGCGAAAGACGTGGCGGATTTCGTCACGAAATCCATCCTTGAAGATGGAATCGAGTACGGCCTAAAGGCGATGAAGCTCATCTAAAAAAGACCCTTGGAGTCAAACCGTCGAGTTGGATCAATCGATTCAACGATCGCGGCATCGCTCCAAAGGTCTTTTCTTTTATCTCGAACGAAGTGTGCGCTCTAGTCGATCCAAATCGGTATCCTTCCCGATGATGATCAAAATATCTTCCGATAAAATCATCTCATCCGCTTGAGGAGAAATCAGGACATCGTCATCGCGACGAATCGCGACGATGTTCACCCCGTACTTCGCTCGCAAGTCCAAATCGATGAGGGATTTGTTCGATAACTTGTCCGATGCTTTAATTTCGACAATCGAATGTTCATTCGATAATTCGAGGTAGTCGAGGATACTCTGGCTCATCAACCCATTGGCAATTCGTACGCCCATATCTCGCTCAGGGTGGACGATGTTATCCGCCCCGATTCGACGGAGTACTTTTTCATGGTAATCGTTCGTCGCCTTGACCGTGATGATTTGGACACCGAGTTCCTTTAAAATCAACGTCGTCAAAATGGAAGCTTGAATATTCTCCCCGATGGCGACGATCACATGTTCAAAGTTACGAATCCCTAAACTCTTTAACACATTCTCATCTGTTGTATCGGCAATCACGGCATGGGTTGCCAATCCCATAAACTCATTGACACGTTCCTCATCTGAATCGATGGCGAGGACGTCATATCCATTTGAAGACAATTCTCGGACGATCGACCCTCCAAATCGTCCTAACCCGATGACTGCAAATTCACCTGTCATGATGCTACATCCCTTTCCTACACATGTTCTCTTCTTGATTCTTCGTTCAGTGTAACTGATTCCACTTCAAAACTCTATATAAAAAACAAAACGGGATTCCCTTCAAATAAAGGAAATCCCGTTCTTGCCATTATGCTTTTCCACTCGAGCGTTTCCCTCGTACGTAGTCGTTGTCGAACAAGAACAAACGGAGCAAGAGATAGAGCGCCGGAACGAGTAGGAGCAACCCTAAGATGAATACGATGACAAGTGCCACCGCCATCGACTCGTTGACGACACTTCCATTAATATCGATATACGGATACAGGATGTATGGCAAGTGAGAGTATCCGTAGCCGAACCATGCCATGAAGAACTGACCCATGACCATCAAGAAGGCAATCCCGTAATTTCGTTTCATATAAACGAAGGAGACGGCGATGACGAAGAACAAGAAGCTCATCGCAAACCACCACCAGTTCCCTCCTAGGATGCTTTCGTAATGCCACGCAGCTTGCGACTTCAACCCGAAGAAGACGAGACCCGATGCGATAATCGTCGGGACGCTCCAAAATAGAGCCCATTTTCGAACAAGTTCGACGGCATTTTGGTCACGTGCCTTGTCCGCATAGAACAAGAGGAACATGGCACTAATATAGAGGACAGAGACAATCGCCAAGATGACGACCGTCCACGAGTAGAAGTTGGTGAACAACTTCGCCCCGTCAAAGAAGACGCCGTTCTCTGTCTCTGTGATGAAACCACCTTGGCTGACAGTTAAGACCGTCGACATCGAAGCTGGGATGAGTAATCCCGTCGCCCCATAGAGGAACATATAGAGCGTGCTCTCCTTTGACCCATAGTTAGCGAACGCATAGAAGCTACCACGAATCGCAAGCAAGATTAACACGACAGACGCTGGAACGAGCAAGGCCGTACCATAGTAATAAGCAGTGTCCGGAAAGAATCCGACAATCCCGACAAAGAAGAACACGAAGAATACGTTCGTGACTTCCCATGTCGGTGACAAATACCGTTTGACGAGACGGTTCACTAAGTGATCACGTTTCGTATAGCGGCTATAGAAAGCGAAGAAGCCTGCACCGAAGTCAATCGATGCGACGATGAGGTAGCAGTATAGAAACGTCCATAAGACGGCAATCCCTAATTCTTGAATTTGCATGTCATATCCTCCGATCACACTTCATCCGCAAACATCGCTTCACCACGATGCTCGGATTGTTTTAGTTCTTTTCCTACCGGATTCTCTTTGAACAGGCGTGATAGGACAACCACAGTCACTGTTCCGAGTACCGCGTAGAGGATCGCGAAAGCGACAAGCATCCAACCGACGTTCGCTGATGTCGTAGCTGCCTCACTCGTACGCATCAACTCATATAACGCCCAAGGTTGACGACCAAACTCAGCGAAGAACCAACCAAACTCAATCGCCGCCATGGCAAGAGGTCCACCGGCTGCAATCGCAAAGAGCATCGGCTTGCTGAACTGGTTCAAACGTTTAATATATCGTCCGAGTACGAACAGGAAGGAGATGAGCGCGAGAAGCATCCCAATTCCGACCATCGCATCAAATAGATAGTGAACGAAGAGCGGCGGTTGATCTTCTTTCGCAAATTCATTGAGACCTGTCACTTCATAGTTCGGGACACCACCTGCAAGAATAGAGAGGGCGTAAGGAATCTTCAAGGCGCCTCGAACTTCATAGCCACCTTGCCCATCATCTTCTAACCATCCGCCCAAAATCAATTCGGCCTCGGAGGAGGTTTCGAAATGCCATTCTGCAGCTGCTAATTTATCTGGTTGATACTGAGCCAAATATTTACCTGAGAAGTCACCGACAAGCGCTGTCGCGATCGCAAAGATCAAAGCGACCGTCATCGTCAGACGAAGACCTTTCTTATGATACTCGATTGACATCTTGTCGAGTTGATTTCGACGTTGACGTAACAACTGAACGGCTGCGATCGCAGCTAGAATGAACGCGGATGTTAAAATAGCCGAAGTCAACACGTGTGCCATTTTCGTCGGCATGGCCGGACTGAACATCGCTTCGAGCGGGCTGACATTTGCCAATCGACCATCGACAATATCAAACCCTACAGGCTGGTTCATAAAACTGTTTACCGTTGTGATAAAGAACCCTGAGAACAATGCACCGACGGCAACCGGAATCCCGAGGAGCATGTGGTGCCACGGATTTTTAAATCGATCCCACGTGTACAAGTAAATACCAAGGAAAATCGCTTCAAAGAAGAAGGCGAACGTTTCCATGAAAAGCGGGAGCGCAATCGTTTGACCCGCAACGCGCATCAAGTTCGGCCATAGGAGTGAAAGCTGCAGACCGATGGCCGTACCCGTCACAACCCCAACCGCTACCGTCACGACATAGCCGCGGGACCAGCGTCGAGCCATGAGCGTGTATTTCGGGTCTTTTTTACGAATCCCTAAAAATTCTGCCAATAAAATTAAAAGTGGAACCCCGACGCCGAGTGTGGCAAAAATCACATGAAAACCTAATGTGAGTGCCGTCAATGCTCGACTCATCAGGACAGGATCTTGAAACATCTATTGATTACCTCCTATCTCTCTCTATCGCTTCGAACCCATGTATGAAACGACAATCACAGATGAATACCCTTCGATACTTACATCATAATGATTTTATATTGCGCTGTAATGTCTCAATGCTCGAGTTCGCAAAATGTTCACATTTGAGCAATCGCCACAAAATCGTCGCTTTACATGAATAAATCTTTCCCTTTTTCTCACTCGTTCACTCCTTTTTGGGCACACTAAAAGCGGACTCAATCGAGACCGCTTCGTGTTATTGAATCATGACAGTTCGGAAGTAATGGTCGAATAGATCGATGGCCACTTCGATCGAACGTTCATCCGGGTTGAGTGTCGATTGATGGAGTCCTGACCCCATATCGTTCACTCCTAACCAAACCATAAATCCGGGGACCTGTTTCAACATATATCCAAAATCCTCACCCGTCATGGCAGGGACACATGTTTTATATGAATAGCCGACCTCTTCCACCGCTTCCTCGAATTGATAAAGATAACGTTCGTCATTGACGACTTCGTGATACCGATTGCCGAATTCAAGGTCAATTTGAACGTTATACGTCATCTCGACTCCGGCGATGATTTGACGAATCCGGCTTTCCAGTACGACCATTTCTTTGTCAGACAAGGCGCGGACCGTCCCATCCAGTTTGGCCGTATCCGCGATGATATTTTCCTTCGTTCCTGCTGCGACTTTTCCGATACTGACGACCGCACTTCCCATCGGGTCAATGTTACGAGACACAATCGTTTGCAGTTGCATGATGAGAGCGGCCTGAACGATGACAGCGTCAATTCCCGCGTGAGGGAAAGCACCATGCCCCCCTTTTCCATGAATGGTGATATGGAGCTCTCGCGCACTCGCAAACAACACGCCCGGTCTTGAAGCGACCATGCCGACAGGATATTCAGGCGCGACATGTAAGCCGAACAGTGCATCCGGCCGGAAGTGATAGAACAATTCTGATTTCGCCATCGGTTCGGCTCCTCCCGGGCCCTCTTCGGCCGGTTGGAAAAAGACGACAAGGTGATGATTAAGCGGTTCCTCGACCGCTCGTTTAATTAACCCAAGCGCGATCGACATGTGCACATCATGTCCGCATGCATGCATCATTCCTTCGTGAATCGATGCGAATTCTAGCCCCGTCTCTTCCGTGATGGGCAGTCCATCCATATCGGCTCGATATCCAATCGTCTTCTCACCGATGAGACCATCTACCCGGACGAAAAGACCTGTTCGCCAGTGTGTAATGTGAACACGTGGTGAATCGAGCGATCGAATCAATTGCTCAAGCGTCGCTTGTGTTTTGAACTCTTCATATCCGGCTTCCGGAATTAAATGCAGCTGTCTTCTCGCTTCAATTGCCCAATTCATAACTCAGTCTCCTTTGTAATTTCTTCGACGATCTTCCAAAACGCCTGGACTTGCGCCAGCTCCAACATCGATTCTGTTGAAAGCATCCATGTGTCCCGGACGAGTGGCACGCCACCCGACGACGTCAATGGAATTTTATTCATCTCATTCACATCTTTGATGGTCGATTCCGGAAGAATCGCGAACCCGATTCCGTGTAACGCCATCTGTTTGCATGTTTCGATTTGGTCGACGACAAGCGTCGTCAGAGGCGGGCTCGAAAATCGTTCCTGCCACCACTCTAATATTTCCTGGTAATACGTCGAGTCGCTCTTGAATTGAATAAACGAGCGCTCGTTGTTTTTTAGTTGAGAGAGGTCGGTCATTTTCAGATCGACCAAATGCAAGGAATCAGAGAACAACTTCATCCGTTCCCCTCGCCAATCCGGATTTCCTCGGATGATTCCGATATGGAAATTCTCTTCGAGCATGTAACGCATCATTTCGCTCGACCATCCGGTGACCAATTTGACACGGACGGACGGATAGCGTTCGACGAACGTCTTCAATACCTTGGGTAGCCAATACTGTCCCATGATGGAGGCGACGGCTATTTTCAACGTTCCGTACACTTCTCCTTGGTTGGCCGTCAGTTCGCCCCTTAGTTCTTGTTCTTCACTGTACATCTTTTTAGCGAACTCGATGATTTTCTCTCCATCTGGCGTCAATGCGAGCCCTCTTGTGGAGCGAACGAAAATCTTCTTCCCCCACTGATGTTCGATGGTCACGAGCCGTTGACTGAGCGCTGGTTGTGAGACAAACAATCGCTCGGCTGCTTTACGCATATTCAATTCTTCCGCAAGAATAATTAACACTTCTACTTCCGAAACTTGCATCACGTCACCTGTTTCTCTATCGTTTGAAAGATTGTATACTGAATAAGTATTTGTTTCAATGTATCATATCATGTTTAATCATCAATTTGATTGTTAGGAGGAAATCTGATGCAACGTCATCATTTCGCCTTTGTCGTCGCGACCGTCGCGACGCTCGGCAGCCTTTATTTTTCAGAGGTCATGCTCTTTTTACCTTGTAAGCTGTGTTGGTTCCAACGCATCTTTATGTATCCACTAGCCATCTACTACTTGACTATCATGTTGACTGCACGAGACGTCAACCGCTTGTTCGTAGGGATTATGGCCGGTGCCGGATGGTGTATCAGTCTGTATCATGTCATTTTAGAACGGATCCCGAACGGCGAAGCCTTCTGTACGAACGACTGCCTGATTCGTTGGGTCAACTATTTTGGATTCGTCACCATCCCACTCCTCAGTTTCATCGCCTTCACCTGCATCCTGATCATTCAGTTCGTCCCACTTAAAAAAGCGTGAAACAACAAAGGAGAAGCTGTCTCGAGACAGCTCCTCCTTTTTTTATTGCCACCATTCGTCGTACAACGAGGCAGGCATGTGATGCTTGTGGCGTGAACGTTTGAAAATTGTCTCGATTCGCTCGGCGATTGTCGGGTCGATTGTCTTTCCTTCCAAATAGTCGTCCAGCTGATCATACGTCATACCGAGTGCGACTTCGTCAGGAAGTCCAGGGCGACCATCTTCAAGGTCGGCCGTCGGCACCTTATAAATCACACGCTCATGCGCTCCAAGTTCATGGAGAAGTGCTTTTCCTTGACGTTTGTTCAAACCGGTCAACGGTGTGAGGTCACAAGCTCCGTCACCGTGTTTTGTATAAAATCCTGTCACATATTCCGCAGCATGGTCTGTTCCGACCACAAGGGCACCGAATGTTGCCGCAATGTCGTATTGTGCCTTCATCCGCTCACGTGCCTTCGTGTTCCCTTTATGGAAGTCACTCAATTCGAGGCCCGTTGCACGGTGAAACGCTTCAACCGATGCGTCAACAGCAGGCTTGATGTTGACAGTGAACGATTTGTCCGGACGAATGAACTCAAGCGCAAGTTGTGCGTCATGCTCATCGTGTTGCTCACCATACGGCAATCTAATTGCATAAAATGTATACTCGTCACTCGTTTCTTCTCGAAGCTCTTCCATGGCGAGTTGACATAGCTTTCCGGCAAGGCTCGAGTCTTGCCCGCCTGAGATCCCTAGGACGAGTCCTTTCGCACCAGCCCGTTTCACATATGCTTTCAAGAAGTCGATACGTTGACGAATTTCTTCTTTCGGGTTGATGGTCGGTTTGACATGTGTTGATTCAATGATCTGTTGTTGCATGG
This sequence comes from Exiguobacterium sp. s181, assembly GCF_018617125.1. Classification (GTDB taxonomy): domain Bacteria; phylum Bacillota; class Bacilli; order Exiguobacteriales; family Exiguobacteriaceae; genus Exiguobacterium; species Exiguobacterium profundum. The sequence continues at coordinate 378,257 of NZ_JACSJM010000002.1, read as the reverse complement.
ATTACCCTCCCACTATGCTCTCATTTTGCTTTATTGTCTGATAATCCTTATACCCCGTCAACTAGCGTCTCAAAAAGAAAGACGGAAACAACAGTTTCCGCCATGGTTTTATTGAACTTTAAATGATGTGACCTCTCCACCGATTGGTGTCATCTCTAAGAACAATGGTTGATCTTTCGCCGGTGCTTCATCGAGCAATACCCCAAACGAGAAACCACCGCCGGTCACTTCGGCTGCACCTTGAGCGTAAACATTATGTCCGTCTGATACAGACCACTCAAACTCGACCTCATCCGTATACCCGCTCACTTGAATCATCGTGTCATTCAAGTCAATTTGTACATCACGGAACGCGCCGTCCGACTGCGGCTCTGTAGCAGGCGTTTCTTCCGGTGTTTCTGACGTACCTTCATCCGGAGTTTCTGTTGCAGTAGATTCAACGGTGAACGTCGTCTCATCTGTCACAGCAATTTCAGGTGCTCCGTCAACTTGACCGAGCCCAATCACTTCGACCGAATATTCGCCTGGTTCTAATGTCAATGGAAAGACTTCGTCGAATACTTTTTTATCATTCGCTTCCCATTTTTCCTCAATTACAGATTCTGTGAACATATAATCACTTCCGTAATCAAATACGGTTTGATCCCCTTTTTTGACAACTAACTGAAAACGTTGCGACGAATTAAACGTTACATCGACTGCTTCCTCATTTGGGTTTGTCATCGAAATCGTAGCTGATAACGTTTTTGCCGAAGCATCGTATGCCATTTCCGTGTCGAGCGTCAATGGAGCCGGTGGTTCAGACGAATCACTGTTTACTTGACTCGGTTTCGCCTCTTCTTTCCCACATCCCGCTACGACTAATAAGATTGCCGTCACTACGGCGAGCAACCAAGTTTTCTTCATGAATCCCACTCTCCTCAACAAAATAAAAAACGTCTATAGCACTAGTGTATACAATGTGCAGACGTTTGTAATGATTTTCCTTATATTATTTACCTTTTTTACGAAACTTTAGTTTGTTCCATGTATTGTTGCCAACCGGTCATGAACAATGAATCTGCGATATCGAGATCAGACCGGACTTGAGCCGTGATAGAGAACGTCTCACTGTGCATCGACTCAAACGTGACGACCATCGTTTCTCCTACTACTTCCTTATAAGCTACAAGTTCAGGCGTTTCTGCAAACAATATCATAAGTATGGCTCCTTTGTTCATCTGTGATAAACCTAGTGTACCAATCTGAAACCAAGATATATGTCCTATCGTTCGACAGCACAACAATGACATTTTACCTATTGTCGAAACGTTTACATCAAATGTTAGTCAATTGGGGAAATGTGCATATGATTTCATGAAAAAAAGGAGCAATCCGTACTACAGACGCTCCTCTTTACCTTAAATTGTAAATCAATTTGATTCAATACATGTCGAACGAAATCTCATTTCGACCGGTTCGAAATTTGTTGCCATACTGTCCCGAGTGCTGTCTCGCCGCTCGTGATCCGCTCTTTCGCAAGTCGCGCTTGTAAAGAGACCTCGAACTCGCGGTCTTCCTCCGCAATCGACAAGGCAGGTACAGCCCGCTCATCTCCACAATCGAATAAGAAACGAGCCGCTCGCCAACGTACGAGTTTGTTTTTATCCTTTAACGCCTCAATCATGGAAGGTTGGGACTGAGGTAATGCCCAGTCGGAGACCGTATCCCCAGCCGTCCGCCGCACAATAGGAGAAGCGTCCACTAAGGCTTGTTCGATATATGTGACATATTCCTCACGTCGCTCTTCAAACATCCCGATCATGACGACCGCCTGTCGACGGATTGCCATCACGGAATCTTCCAAGGCACGACGGAAATAAGGCATGTTTTCATGTTGGATTTCGAGTTCATCCAAGAATGCCATCCGATCTTTCCAATTATCCGACTGAAGATGGTTCGCGTTCGCCTCAAAATCCGCTTCACGACCAAATGCTCGGGCCACGATCCGCTCGATGCGCTCTTCAGGATACGCCGCTTCCAATTCTTCTTGTGCGACGACACTGACTTCATCCAATTCACCATAACGTGGGGCTTGTTCTACCCAACGACGGTCTTGAATGACATTCTTCACTTGTGCTTGAACTTCCATCGCTGCATCGACGAATCGTTTCGACAATCCGATTCGTTTTTCCTCGTCCCCTTTGACGAGTTTTAATTGCATCGGTACATCGAGCACGAATTGAACGGATACATGGACCGGTTCATAGTCCGTATCCATCTTTGTGGATTCGACTTCCTCAACTTGTTCCCCGAACGCCCGTCGGATCTCATTCATGACGTCATGCCAATCATGTTTCGGATGTCGCTCGACAGCGAGAAAATCAGACACGGCGTAAACGGATTTGACGCCTCGAAGCCCGATGATTTCTTGAATGATGGCTGGGGCATCCGTACTCGCTTTGTCGTACGTTGTGCCTCTCCCTTCAAACGGAGGGTCCACAATGATTTTCAAGTTATTCGGACTTGGTGTCGGTTCGATTGCTACTAGTTTCATCCTCATCACCTCACTCTTCATCGTGACGAAAATGACAAAAAAACGCAAGCGAGTCGCTTGCGTTCGATCAACCATCTATTTACTTAAAACAACGCGATAAACTGTTGGAGTGAATACGTCGTCCCATCCACAGTAAACGTGTCGTCCTCTGAAATCGGTTCAAGGAAGAAACGTTTTTCACCATCTTCTTTCACGTAACCAAAAATATGATTGGATTGATAGAACAATTCAATAATCGTCATCCGTCCAAATGTCATCCCATCGTTCATTACCGCCCGATCACCCAATTCGCCGCCATTGTACAGTTCGATGTAAGTTTCCATTTTGGTGTCGCTCCTCTTGTGTTTGTTTTCACAGTTCCTTTCTATCAAACAACATGAGCGACTTCAAGTTAATTTTTTGCGTTACGCTTCCAAAATTCAATCCATTTACGATATTCCAATAATGTTTTGTTGATTTGATTAATCGACTTCTCATCATGCAACCCTCTATCATCAATCTTTTCTTTACAATGCGTGATGAAAATTTCATTTCCCGGTAAAACATTTGCACGATTTGTGGCAAATACTTGTCGGAGATGGATTTGGCATCTGGCGGTTCCAAGTATGCCCGGCGAGGCCCCGGCGATCATAACCGGTTTATCCCGAAGTGGCGTTCCTGGCTCGAGCGAAAGCCAGTCGATTGCATTCTTCAGGACGCCCGGGATGCTATGGTTATATTCAGGGGTGACAATCAATAACCCATCAGCTTCCCGAACAGCTTGCTTCAATGCGGCCACAACTTCCGGTTCATCCGGATCAATCAAATCGTCATTGAACAGTGGAAGTTCGATGGAGACGACTTCAATGTCGAAATCCTCTTGAGCCAGTTCAATGATCGAATGCAAAAGAGCAGTATTGAAAGATTTCTTGCGAAGACTTCCTGACATAGCGATTAATTTATAGGTTTCCATGTTCTACCTCCCGCATCCATTCGTTCACGATTTTCGCTGCTTCTTCAGGGGCTTCCATCATCCCCATATGACTGAACGGAACGATTGCTTTCGTATGTCGTGACGCACCTAAAAACGCCCGCTCCTCATTCATATTCGGGTCTTTTGAGCCGTAAATGAATAGGCCGGGGAGGTCAGTCGTTTCAACAGTGTCCACTTCGTCTTCACGATCGCGGATTGCCTGTTGCGCGTTCACGATTCCCTCGACCGTCATTTCATATCCGATTGCGATCGCTTGTTGGATGAGCGCCGGGTCGGAATCGCTTGAGAAGACATTTGGAATCATTCCGTCAATAAACGGCTCGATCCCTTCTTCGATGACTTGATTGATGGCACCGTTTCGCTTTTCCCGCGCCGCTTCTGTATCAGCGGCCGCCGTCGAGTGAATCAATCCAAATCCCGATATTTCTGTTCCATAGCGACGCACGAGGTTAGTCGTCACATAGCCTCCGAAAGAATGCCCACATACGAGCGGACGGACAAGACCCCGAAGACGAATTTCTCCGATGACCCAGTCCGCAAATTGATCCATCGTTTCTGGTCCCACGTCCGTCCCGGCATGACCAGGTAATGTGAGCGCGTGAACTTCGGCATTCAATAACGGTTCCAACTGTTCAAAGTACTTTGGAGAACCACACAGCCCATGTAGCAATACGAGTGCTTTCATATCATCGAGTGCTCCTTTTCTTCCCATTCTGTTTTGAGTAGCCGATACATCGTCAAATCCATGAATCGGCCATGGCTATATGCATAATCTTGTAGAAGTCCTTCTTCAATAAATCCCAATTTTTGAACGAGTCGATTCGACCCTTCATTCCCTGGTGCGACCAACGCAGAGATTCGATGAAACTTGAATTCTTCAAAACCATATTGGATGACAGCTGAAGCAGCTTCGAAAGCCACCCCTTGTCTCCAATAGTGAGGAGAAACCTCAAACCCGATTTCGGCGCGATAATATTGGGGCGTCCAATTATGAAATCCAATCGTTCCGACCAATTCGTTCGTCATCCGATCGCATATCGCCCAACGAATGGCCTTCCCTTGCTGAAATTGATCCTTAAAGTAAGCGATCACGTTCTTCGCCTCATAGACGGCAAGCAACGGGTCCGACCCATAATATCGCATCACTTCCTCAGTGGATAAAATGGTATAAAGTGCTCTAGCATCACGCGGTTCTAGCTCTCGCAGGATAAACCGGGGCGTAGCGAGCTCAGGAAAACTCCGTTTTAATCCCCACATGTGGAACCCGCCTTTCCTATTCGTTTCCTCAATTATACTTCTATTTTCCCAAATGTATCGAACTCAACCCTCTCGTACCGTCTCAAGATGGCAGAAAACACGTGTTTTTGCTACTATAATCGTAGTATGTCAAACTGAGGGGATACCATATGTCAAAACAACTCTTTTATTTGAAGCAAGACCGGGACGTCCAACGCTTCACACTGCATGGTGTGACGTTGGCGGATGTAACAGAAGCGCTTTCCGTGACGAGACCGATGATTATTTGTCGAACGGACATCAAAGGGATGAGACAATCCTCGAGGTCGCGTTTCCGTTATATTGAAGCGCACGAACTATCTTCGTTCTCGTCTAAGTATTTGAATAACCAAACAACGTTTACGGCGATCGATTTTCCGGACTACAATACGCTCGAAACTCTGTCCGATCATGAAATTGCAGAAATCTTGTTTTTAAGTCATATGGAACGCGGAATCAAGAAGCCGTTCTTGGATTCGCTCGATAATGAGATTGTGTTCTTCAATGAAGCAAACGATCGACATAGCAGTCTTTATATTCGCGATTGGTCGACAATCAATCATTTCGTCCAAAACATGTTGCAAAGTAAACTCGATCGTGACATTCGTAACATCAGTTTTGTTCCGATTCCACTTCCCGTCATCGATGAATTACTCGATTTGGCACCTCAAGGTCTGATCATCGATTTCGATCATACGAAACGCAGTTTGTTCAATCGACAAATCGTCATCTCATTCTATGTAGCGGGCCGTTATGAAGACATGTCTGTTCTTGAAGAAGACTTCGATGCGAAGAAAGAATCCATCGCCTTAAAAGGGCAATTGTTGTACCGTCGTCGTACATGGCAGATTGAACGATTATAAGGTCATACATGTAATGAATAGTTGTGAACCTCTGGAAATGAGGTTCTTTTTTGTTATTTTCAGACCGATTGTTTCAACCTTATGCCTATACTGGACAGGGTTGAACGCTATTCTTAAAAATTGATAACAAATTGTCTTAATTTTTTGTTAAATTAACACTTTTCTTTTTCGAACGAGGCGTTATACTAGGAATAACCTTCTGGAGGAATGGAAGGCAATATAGAGAAAGCGAGGTGAAAATCTATTCATCACGCGATGGATAGATACACGAAATGGAACAACTGAAAGTACAAGGAGTCTCATCGTTCACCAAGTTTGCGACGAATGGAAAAATGCTGAAACTTAAAGATGCTCACGCAGGGGAACAACGCATTTCACTACAGGATGCGACGGATATTCAAGTCTCTCTGCTCGACGAAGACCATTCGCGCTTCACTATATTTGGTCACGCTCACCCTCTTGTGGAGCTGACCCTTCCTCACAACTCTTGTGAAGTCCTCTATGCTTGGTTACTACACAAGATGAAACGACAAAAAATCAAACTCGCTTCAAACGCTTAAACAAAACAAGGTCTGCTCTCCATGTGGGAGGCAGACCTTGTTGTTTTGACTGAAGTCATTTCATTCCTTCGTTTCTTCCAATGATGAATTCGCCGTGACCGGGTTTCTGCGATAAATCGTCACGCCACCATGCTTGGCCTCTCCTACTACTTGAAAGAGCCAGCCTTTCTCAATCAAAATGGTTCGAACGGATAAAAAATCTTCGCGTGGCACGTTCACTTCATCCACTTGTTCGTCCAATAATTGTTGAAATGTCATTTCCCAATCAGTCATGTTGATTCTCCTTACGTAAGTCTTCATCATGCATCCATTCAAATAGACGACGTCCTGATTCTAAGCGATCCGTCTTGTCTAACAATGTTGCCGGGACGATCCGCGTCGCATCAATCGACTCATCACCGGCAAAAGCGACAGGTTCATTCGTCATCTGTTCAATATATTGAAGTGCAAACAATAAAATCGATTTTTCTGTATCCAATCCACTTTCCCGTAGCACAACATCAAACGACTCATCTCGTTTATTGTCCACTAGTAACGTCCGTCCCCCGTCGAGGAGAGCCAATGATGGCACAGCATCGACATGAAATACTTCATATGCGCGATAGGTCTGCTCATCACACAGTAAAAGGGGAACAAAACGACGTCGGCTCGTCCATTTCTTTAACTGAAACAAAATTTTCATCGAGGTGAACCACGTCGCCCCATCTCGATCTTTTTCCACTAAAATTGTGGGAACTGATGCTTCATCCGCTTCTTTTTTTTGAACGAATAACCATTTTTCTACATCTACCACGACGATCAAATCGTTTTCCTCCTTATGATCCATTCAGACAATGCAATCATCGTCAACGCAACGAGCCAACCGCCGAGCACGTCACTGAAGTAATGAACGTTCAAGATGACACGGCTGAGCGAAACCGCGAGGACGAGGCACAAGAGAATGAAGATGACGACTTTCGACTGTTTCTTTCGATACAGTACATAAGCTGTCAATCCATATAGGGCCAGCGACCCTGAGGCGTGTCCACTCGGAAAACTGTATGTCGTTGCATCGAGGGATGCATCAATGAGCGGTCGATCGATTCCGTAGACGAGCTTTAGCACCTGGGTAAACAGAAGTGTCCCGATTCCGACGAGCGCTAGTCGCCACGCTTCGATACGGTCCCCGCGCCAATACCAAAACAACAACCCTAATATGGAGAGCCCCACAATGACCTGTGCACTCCCGAGTTCTGTCACGTAGGCAAACACTCGATCCGGTAACGGTTGTAACCATTCATATACGAATGTGTTCATTGGATCGACCGCCCCTAAAACGACAAACACCGACACGATCACATAAGCGACCGTCCCTGTGATGACCACCATTTGCGGTGTCCACTTCATCAATACAACCCTTTTCTTTCACGCATCTCTTCTTCTCCGAAATCGACCATATCTCGCAATCGGTGCGCTAATCGTCCTGAAGCGTTGGCAGCGATGGCACCGACGAGATCGTCCATGAACGTATGCACTTGCCCATCATCCATCTTCGTGTCGAGTTGTTTGATGATACCGATTTTTGCCTTGTCTAAGTATCCGAAAGTCGTAACGGCAATCGAACCATATGTGTTGACGGCACCGATCGCAATCGTCTCGTCCACTCCAAATAAACCTTCGTCTGAGGCGATAATCGACAGAAGCGGTTCAGATAATTGGCCTTTTTCAGCCAACATGTCGAGCTCTGAACCAACAAGAATCGCATGTTGTAGTTCACGTTTGTCAAGAACCGCCTCGACAGAATCCATACAATCTTTTAAAGAAAGATGCGGCGAGTAAGGTGCCTGCATCTGGTATACGATTTCAGCAATCGATTCAATCGTGACCCCGCGTTCGAGCAAACGAGCACGAGCCGCTTCTCGGACGTCACGTGAGTGTGGTACGTGTTTCATAATAGGCGCAGGATCGAAATCCCGCTTCACATCCCTTCGTTCAGAGAGTCATCGTCTCTCTATATGATATAACCATTATACTGAAAAATTGAAAAAAGACGAACCCTGCTTTGACTTCCCACATTAAATCGGTCATCATTAACATGTAGGTTAAACGATCAAAGGGGGAAGAGGAATGAAGATTGGGGTAGTCTTATTTCCGTCTAAACAAGTGCAAGATTTTGCGAACTCTTATCGAAAACGCTATGACACAAAATACGCGTTGATTTCACCTCACGTGACCATTAAAGAACGGACAGAGGTGTCAGAAGAAGACTTACCGAAAGTACTCGAGTACTTGCAACAAGTTGCGGATTCGACTAAACCGATTCAGTTAAAAGTCGATGGCGTTCGGTCTTTCGCACCAACGAACAATGTCTTGTATTTAAAAGTGTTGCCGACACGTGAACTGTCTGCTCTGCAACAGCGACTTCACGAAGACGTGCTCAGCCAAGCACCGAAATATGAATTCTTGCCGCACATCACGATTGGTCAAGATTTGACCGATGCAGAGCTGTTCGACGTCCTCGAACGTATGCGTATGGAGCAGGTTCATTTCGAAGAGACGATCACTCGGATGGCCGTCATGTATGAACTCGAAAATGAAACATGGAACGTCCATGAGACGTTCCGTTTCCGAGGCTAACCTTATATGCTCCGGTCGACATAGCGACCGGGGTTTTTTTCTTGCTCTTCTTCAAGCCATTCTTCACGTCGAGGTCGGATTCGTTGGACACGCTTGATTCGTGTCACCGGTTCGATGCTCGCTCGACCTGATGGCTGGACTTGTCGGTTGACGTATTGCACGACAGTAAAATCAATCTGATAAGGACCCATGATCTGACCTCCTTCATAGGTCCTTACCCTATTTATTCACGAGGTAATACAAAAATGGCGCATCACTGCGCCATTCCCCAAACTTATAAAATATGGTATCCGCTATCTACGTGAATAACTTCGCCGGTCACGCCGCTTCCCATTCCCGAGAGGAGGAAGAGACCTGTCGAAGCCACTTCTTCTGCCGAAACGTTTCGACGTAACGGCGCCTTCTGTTCAAGTTCAGAAAGGATACTGTTGAAATCGCCGACCCCTTTGGCTGACAATGTACGAATCGGACCAGCTGAAATGGCGTTGACACGCACACCGTGGGGACCGTATTCGTTCGCCAAATACTTGACGCTCGAATCAAGGGCCGCTTTAGCGACACCCATCAAGTTGTAGTTCGGAACGACACGCTCGCCGCCGAGGTACGTGAGTGTGATCACCGAGGCGTCTTGTGCGAAGTAAGGCTTCGCCGCTTTCACAACTGCCGTCAAACTATATGCTGAGATGTCTAACGCCTGTGCGAACTGACCACGTGTCATTTCTGAGAACTCACCGCGCAATGCTTCTTTGTCAGCAAATGCGATCGAATGCGCAATTCCTTGAATCTCGCCCGCTTGTTCGTGAATCGAACGGAATGTTGAATCAATCGCTTCGTCATTCGTCACATCACACTCAAGTAGGATCGCTTCTTGCTTCAACTCACTTGCGAGTGACTCGAGACCCGATTTGAATCGTTCTGCCGCATACGTTAACACGAGCTTCGCCCCTGCCTCATCAAGCGTTTTGGCAATGGCCCATGCAATCGAGCGCTTGTTGGCAATCCCCATGACGACGTACGTTTTATTCGTTAATGTTGGAAAAATTGGCATCATAAACTCCCCTTTTTAGTACCTGGTGATAATATCTGTTCTCAGATTACAGAAAGGTTTCTGTTTTGTCAACCGACTCGTTACGTATTGCGATTTTTTTAAGTTGCGGTAAGATAAAATACGTATAGAAAGGGTGATTCGACTCCATTATGAACCGTATACAATCATATTTTAAAAGTTTAGATACGACACTGTTGACCATCGTCTTCCTATTGATGATCATCAGTCTCGGTGCAATCTATACCGCTCAACCGATGTTGCCAACGCGACTTCAACATATCAACTTCGCTCTTGAACAAGGCATTCGTTATGTCATCGGCTTTTTTGCGATGTTCGCGATCATGACGATCGAATATGAGCAACTCCGGAAAATCCATTGGTACTTATACGCATTCGGCCTACTTCTGCTCGTCGGTCTGATTCCGCTTCGTGACACGTCGCTCGTGCCGAACATCAATGGGGCATATGGATGGTATAACGTGCCTGGCTTCAGTTTCCAGCCGGCCGAATTCATGAAGCTCTTTTTATTGATTTCCATGTCGACTATCGTCTATGAGCATAATAAACGTTATGGCTCGTCACAACTCGATATGTGGCTCCTCGTGAAATTGGTATTAGTGGCCATCCCGCCACTCGGTCTGATTGTGACACAACCGGACTTAGGGACCGGGCTCGTCTTGATGACGATGCTCGGCGCCATCATCATCGTCTCGGGAATCGGTTGGAAGTGGCTTCTCGGTCTCTTCAGCGCCGCGGCTTTGACCATCGGCACGTTCATGTATCTGTTCTTTGCCCATTTCGAAGTCTTGCAAGCGTTCGTACCTGGACACGCGCTCAACCGCTTCCAGGCCTGGATATATCCATACGAATATTCAGATGACTTGGCATTCCAATTGATCAAATCACTACAGGCGATTGGTTCTGGACAGATGTTCGGGGCGGGATACGGTCAAGGACTCGTCTATTTACCGGAATCTCAAACGGACTTCATATTTGCCGTTATCGCAGAACACTATGGGTTCATCGGCGCAGCTCTCGTGATCATCGTCTTCTTCCTATTCCTCTATCGGATGATTCACATTGCATTAGAGTCTAGTAGCGCGTTCGGAAGTTATATCGTCACCGGCGTCATCGCCATGTTCACGTTCCAGGTGTTCCAAAACATCGGTATGACGATCGGTGTCTTGCCAATCACCGGACTCACCCTTCCGTTCGTCAGTTACGGGGGGACAGGGATCATCATGAACATGATCGCCATCGGTCTCGTCATGAACGTGGCCTCTAAATCAAAAACCTATATGTTTGATGATGATTGACAAAATCCCTCAAGGTCTAACCTTGAGGGATTTCTTTATATAGTTCGAAAATCTTCCGGAATCGGCGCCTCAATCTGAATCGTATCTCCTGTCATCGGGTGAATGAATCGCGCAGACGCGCTGTGAAGGGCGTGACGGGGCATACGAGCCGTCCCCCCATACATGGAGTCCCCAATGAGCGGATGACCGATATGGCGCAAATGCACGCGAATCTGATGGGTCCGTCCCGTCTCGAGTCGAATCGTCAATAACGAGCCGCTCCCAAACGGCTGACATGCGAGGATGTGCGTGATGGCGCGTTGTCCCTCAGTTGTCACGACTCGCTCCATAATCGAGTTCTCGGCACGCCCGATCGGTGCATCAATCGTTTGTGGCGTCACTTCTTTTTCGACCAATGCCTTATACGTACGCATCAATCCATTCGCTTTCTGAAGTTCGCTGAATCGATGATGGATGAATCCGTACTTTGCAAATAAGACGACACCGCTCGTGTCACGATCGAGTCGATTGATCACATGAATCGCAGATGACAGACCGATGCGTTGATAATAGCCAAGTACAGCGTTCGCAAGTGTATCGGTCGGATGTAGTCGTGATGGGATCGTGGCAATCCCTGCCGGTTTATCGACCGCCAACAGCGTATCGTCTTCATACAGAATTCGAATCGGTCTTTCCGAAGCGACCATGTCAAGTGATGGGGATTCGGGCGGGAATCGGACGATCACTTCATCTCCTGGTTCGAGTTCATGCCTTACGGTGCGGTGCATGCCATTCACTTCAATATCGCCTTCATGCTTCACGAGCGTGAGCATCTTTCGAGAAATGCCCATATCTTGCATTAAAAAGTCGCGAAGTGGGATGGCTTTCTCCACAACGCGACGAATCGTAAACCCTTGCATTCGTTACTTTCCTTCCTCGATGAACGATTCGCGAACTCGGCGCCAGAATGGGAAGGGCCGGAAACGAGCGAACGTCACTTTTTCTTTTGCGACCGCGCATCGAATCGAGACGACATCCGACCAGGACAACGCTTCCTGATGGTCAAACGCCAATTCAAATTCGGTTTTCGTGTGCGGCTTGATTTTCACTTGATGGTGTTTTGGTAAGAGAAGCGGTGCGCCGATCGTTCGATACACTAGGTTGTTGATCGAAGCCATCTCGGTCACTTGAATGGCTTCGATCGATGGGTGAACGATCGCTCCACCGAGTGCCTTGTTATAGGCGGTCGAACCCGATGGTGTCGAAATACATAACCCATCTCCACGGAACGTTTCAAAGTAATCGTCTCGAATCGATAAATCACAGACGAGCGTTCGCTTGTAGTTCTTAATCGTACAGTCATTCATCGCCAATCGACGATCGGTCTCTCCGTTCTCATAGTCAATGAGCACTTCAACGAGCGGATAGGAGACTGGCTCGAACGATTCACTCGTGATCATCTCAGTCAGTTCATCCAACTCATCCGGCTGCCAATCGGCATAAAAGCCGAGATGCCCGGTATGAATCCCGACAAGGAGCGTTTCATCGAGTCGATCGATGTATTTATGAAACGCCTGTAACATCGTCCCGTCCCCTCCGACCGATACTACGATTCGGGGCTCTTCCGATAATGTATGTCCGGCGGCTTGAAGTTTTTCAGTCAGTTCCTGGGCGATTTCCGCTGATCGCGTATCTCCCCTCGATACAATCGCAAACTGCATATCGGTTTCCCCCTAGTCTTCATCCGTTTTCACGTTCATCTCTTTATCCCGAAACACTTGCTGGGCATCCTGAATTTCAACGCGGAGTTGGCTCATCTCGGCATCGAGTAAAAAGGCCGCCTCGGCTGCGCGTCTCAATCGTTCCTGCACTTCAAGAGGCATGTCGCCATCATATTTATAATTCAATGAATGCTCGATCGTGGCCCAGAAATTCATCGCAAGCGTGCGGATTTGCACTTCCACGAGCGTCGGGATTTCACCGTGAATCGTTTGGACCGGGTACTCGATGATGACATGGTACGATCGATAACCCGAATCTTTCTGATGGGTAATGTAATTCCGTTCTTCCACTATTTTAAAATCTGTTCGACGATGTAGCAAATCCAAGACGTGAACGATATCATCGACAAATTGGCACATGATTCGTAATCCTGCTATATCTTGCATATCCGTCGCCAATTCATGGTCAGCGATATTCTTTCGTTTCGCTTTCTCAAGAATGCTCCCGACCGGCTTCACTCGACCTGTGACAAATTCAATCGGAGAATGGTCATTTTGGGATTTGAACTGCTTACGAACGGCTTTCAATTTGACTTTCAACTCGTCTACCGCAATTTGATACGGCACTAAAAACTGATCCCAGTTCACTGATTGCATACGCTGTCACCACTTTCGTTCTTTTCCGGAAAAAACGCGTCCTTTCCGTATGTATCCGTTTGTATGGTATCATAAACGAACAATTGTTCATAGAATGGAGCGATGATTCATGACCCAAGAAGTGGAAATTGAATTTAAATCAATGTTGACGAAAGACGAGTATGAGACACTCCTACGTGCCTATCAGCTTGATGACCAGGTTCGTTGGCAAGCGAATGACTATTTCGACACTCCTACCTTTCAGCTAAAAGCGAACGGGGCGGCTCTTCGGATTCGCGAGAAGAAACAAGGTCAAGTGCTGACGTTGAAGCAACCAAACGAGGTCGGATTGCTTGAGACACATGCCACTATTACAGAAGATGAGGCTGAGGATCTGTTTAAGTACGGAATCATCCATGACGAGCAAATGAAGCAGGCACTGGCCCCGTTCCAGCTGAATGCACCGCTCGAACATCTCGGTCGACTCGAGACAAATCGGGCAGAGTTACAGATAGAAGACGGTCTACTCGTTTTGGACGAAAGCCATTATTTGGAGACGAACGACTACGAAATAGAATTTGAAGTGACGAATGAAGAAGAGGGAAAACGTGCGTTCGAAGGACTGCTTGCAAAACACGGTCTCCCCTATCGTCCCGCCAAAAATAAAATCGTCCGATTCATGGAATTAAAAATGAGTCGGTTGGAAGGTTGAGCAGATACATTGCCAACCTTTTTTTTTCGTTGCTACAATGAGTTTACAAAGTTAAATGAGTTTTTTAACGAGAGGAGGCGACACAAATGGAACTTGAACAATGTAATGGGTCATCCTGTTCACTGGAAGAAACTCCTATTCAAGTAACGTATAAGCCATTGGAGTTATTCTATTTCATGGACATCTCAAGTCCAGAGAACTTTCACGTGATGACACTAATCAAAAAGTTAGAGATTGAATACGAACATGTGATTCGTTTTCGAATGGTCTCTACCGTTCCTAGCTGTGTTGGCGGATGTCAGGAAGAAGTTCGCCTTCTCACCATGATCAAAGCGCTGGAATTACAAGGGAAACGTCATGCGATGCGCTTCTTGCGTCATTTGCATGTGAATGATCTATTCTCTGGTGAACAACTTGGTTCAATCGATTTATGGGAAATTGCACGTTCTTTCGAAGAGTATGGCCTTGATTTAAGTGAACTTGAAGCCGATCTTCAATCGAACCAGCTCTTGAATGCATTAGCTGTCGACCATCAAGTGTTGAAAGATTGGGAGATTGAGTCATTGCCCGCACTCACGTTCGTGACGCGCGATGAAGCATTGAAGATTGAAGGGGTATATCCGTACGATGTCTATCAATCGGTCATGACTGAATTGTTAGGTTATGCACCGAGCCGTACGACCGATTGGGATGTAGCCAAAGTGTTGGCACGCTATGATGCTTCGACCATCACAGAGCTATCGTACATTCTAGACATGGAGAAGACAGTGATTGAACGCGAATTGAAGAAGCTCTCCCTGCAACAGCGTTGCCGTCCTGTGCCAGGATGTAGCGGTGAAGCGTGGGCTCAAACGAAATAAAAAAGAACCCCATGGCCGGGGAGCCATGGGGTTTTTGACGTCTCAAGCGGGGACAAGAGACATCGAACCTTGAGGCCCGGGGAAGGCCTACAAGATGGGAGAAAGTTTACGGTCAATAAAGGGGTTTGTGATTGATTTCACACTTATAATATACCTAGAACAGAATCACCTGACAACCTCTTTGTGCACATTGTCACATATTGTTCACGAGAACAATAATGATTCCATTTCATCAAGAACTGCCTCGAACTGATCGAGCGCCTTCAATACCGGCTCCTTCGTTGTCATATCGACACCAGCCGCCTTCAGCACCTCAATCGGATAGTCACTAGAACCCGCCTTCAAGAAGTTATCGATATAACGACGTACGGCTGGCTCCCCTTCTTCCATGATCTGTTGTGACAGTGCAGCAGATGCCGAAATCCCTGTCGCATATTGATAGACGTAGTAGTTGTAATAGAAGTGTGGGATGCGCGCCCACTCATATGAAATCTCTTCATCGATGACAATCTCGTCTCCGAAATAGCGTTTGTTCAACTCGAGGTACGTTTCATTTAAGTACTCCGGAGTGAGCGATACGCCTTCTTGAGCAGCTTGATGAATCATGTGTTCGAATTCAGCGAACATCGTTTGACGGAACAATGTTCCACGGAACGTTTCAAGCTGATTGTTCAGCAAGTAGAGACGCTCCTCTTTCGCTGTTCTCGTTTTCAACAAATGGTCATTCAACAAAGCTTCGTTCGTCGTCGACGCCACTTCTGCAACGAAGATTGAGTAATCGCCATACGGATATGGTTGCGATGTGCGTGTGTAATGACTATGCACAGAGTGTCCGAACTCGTGTGCGAGCGTGAACAAGTTATTGACGTTATCTTGCCAGTTCATGAGGATGAACGGTTGCGTATCGTACGCTCCCGAGGAGTAAGCACCGCTACGCTTACCACGCGTCTCTCGCACATCGACCCAACGCGACTCGAGACCGTCTTTGACAATTTGGACGTACTCTTCTCCGAGTGGTGCCAAACCATCTACCATCCATTGTTTCGCTTCCTCATATGACACTTTCATCTCGACATCTTTGACGAGCGGTGTGTAGAGGTCATACATATGCAACTCATCTAAGCCGAGCGCTCGCTTACGTAACGCGACATAACGATGTAACAAGTCGAGTCGTTCGTTCACTGCTTCTACAAGGCCGTCGTATACAGACTCCGGAATCGCATTATGGTGGAGTGCGGACTGTCTTGCACTTTCAAATTTACGCACAGTCGCATAGAAGTTATCTTTCTTCACACTTCCTGACAATGTCGAGGAGAACGTATTCAAATATTGCGCGTACGTCCCGTACATCGCTTTAAATGCCCCTTCGCGGACGCTTCGGTCAGCCGATTCAAGGAACGTGATATATCGACCGTGCGTCAACTCGACTTCTTCCCCTTTTTCATTTTTCACTTTCGGGAATTTCAAATCCGCGTTGTTGAGCATACCGAACGTCGAGCTCGATTGACCGAGCACATCTCCGGCTTGTGCCAAAATGGCTTCTTCTGCCTCTGTCAATACGTGCGGACGCTCAAGTGCCAACTCATCGAATGCATGACGATAAACGCGAAGTGACTCATTCTGCTCCATGAAGGCTTCAATCTGATTCTCATCAATCGAAAGCAACTCAGGTGTCATAAACGCGAGTTGCGCTGAAACTTGAGAAGCAAGTGAGCCGGCACGATCATTCAATGCTTGATAATGGCTATTCGCCGTATCTTCGTCATAGCGCATATGCGCATATGTATATAGCTTATGTAACTGACGTGAGAGATCGTCCCGAAGTTGCAACGCTTCGTATAACGTCTCCGCCGACTCCCCAAGGCGTCCTTTAAATCCAATCAATTCCGGTACTTTCTCTTTTAACGCTTGAAAATCCGATTCCCAAGCCTCGTCATTGCTGTAGATGGTCTCTAAGTTCCACGTTTCTTCCACTGGAACTTGTTGTCTAGTCAATACCTCTGACATACGTCCACTTCCTTTTCGATGATTTAGTCGATTGTAAGATCAATCGCTGAAGTCCTTGAAACAAACGTGTATCGTGATGTCTGGCCTCCTCGTAATGCTTCGGATGCGGCCATGACCTGACATCACAGGATAGACGACTCGCATTCAAGAGTTGTTTCCATTGTACATGAAATGACTGGGAAAAGTCGCTTGTCGGTGTCACCCCAAATTGTCGACACGTTTTTTGAATACTCCATTCCACGGAATCGTGAGGTGACTCGTAGCGATTCAAATAAAGAACGGTTTGAAAATCAATCGGATGCACACGAATTCCCCAAAGCGATGATAGCGGAAGGTAACAGGCGGTCGGTAATAATGCGGGTAACAGACCAAGTGGATAGAGCCGATTCAATATGAGCCGTCGATTTAACGGAGATGGGTAAAGAGGCGACATCCGTTTACGACGAATCATCTCTGTCCATTCAAAAGCATCGAACCGGTAGTAAGCTTCGTACGGTGACGTGTTCACGGATGATGAGATTTCCCAGCTTCCGATTCCGTACTTAATCGAAATCGGAAATCCATTGAAGCGTAACAATCTCCCATTTCTCACCGTCAACAACCGATGTCTCTGAAACATTTCTAGACGCATCCATGGTTGAAACGATTGATTGCTTCTCAAATCGAGACCGCTCGCAATCCAAATGACATCAAGCCCCGCTCGTCGATAATCAATCGTTCGCTCGGCGTATTCTTCCGGTCGCAAGGGAGATGCCTGAATTTCGAACACGGTGTGCTGCCCGTCCATGTTCGTGAGGATGTCAGCCCGACGATTCTTAATCGTCACTTCTTGCTCGACTGGATACCCTTTCTCTTGAAGCCACTGGCACACCGCCCATTTATCCTGATGGTGCGTGACCGATTCAGCCCTCCCACAGGTGTGGATATGCGCAAAATGTAGCCGTCGCTTCACACCTTGCTTCACAATCAATACTTCCTGACAAGTCGGACATCGAAAAGGAGCAAGTTGCTCTGCTTGCATCCGATTTAATGTAAAGGAATCAATGATATCCCCTTCCCGATCGATTGCAAACCGCATCTTGCTCCCTCCTCATAGCAATGGTGAAAACATTCTGGCTAATGATTCAACGAGTTTGATAAAGAATGACCGTTTCGCGAACTCTTCTAATACGAGTTCGTGAGACCCTTCGAAATCATCATATAAGTCTTGTTTCAGTTGATGGACTGAGTTCGTGTTATAGAGGAGCGCATTGACCTCGAAGTTCAAATGAAAGCTCCGAAAATCCATATTCGCCGTCCCAATCGTGGCTAATCCATCATCCACCACGATGACTTTTGAATGCATGAATCCCTTCTCATATAGATAGATCTTTACCCCGGCGAGTAACAGTTCTTCGTAATAGGACCGACTCGCGTAGAACACGATTTTATGGTCGGGATAACTCGGTAAGACGATGCGGACATCAATTCCTGATAATGATGCCGTCTTTAAGGCACTCATAATGTCCTCATCCGGAATCAAGTAAGGTGACGAAATGTAGACAGATTTCTTCGCAGCATTGATGAGTGAAAAGTAAATGGACTTCATCGTCTCATACGGTTCATCCGGTCCACTCGCAACGATTTGGACACCTCCGCTCGCACTTCTTACCGTTTCAAGCGGCTCTAGATAGAACGGTGTGAACAGGCGTTCCCCGGTCATGTAATACCAATCTTGCAAGAAAATCAATTGTAGTTCAGATACCCCTTCTCCTCTGACATACAGATGGGTGTCGCGCCAAAACCCGAACTTAGAGTGCTCACCCAAGTACTCATCCCCTACATTCAAGCCACCTGTGAATGCCTCCGTACCATCGATGACCACGATTTTCCGATGGTTGCGATAGTTCGTCTTACTTGAAACGAGTGGCAATACAACTGGAAAGAATGCCTGGACTTGGACACCGGCTTGCTTCATCTCTTCAAAGAACGTGCCGCTCGTATGAATGGACCCGACGGCATCATACAAAAATCGGACTTCGACCCCCGCCTTCGCTTTTTCGATCAAGATTCGCTGTATTTCCCGAGAAATACGATCTTCCCGGAAAATATAATACTCTAGATGGATGTGTCGGGACGCTCCTTTCAGAGCCGGCAATAACTTCGAAAATTTTTCACGGCCGTTCGTCAAGATTTGCGTATACGTATTCGATGAGACCGGTAGCTGGTTCAACGAAGAAGTCAAATGCATCAGCTTCTCGTAATCGTCGTGGGCGAACATGAGGGACGGCGATAACGTCATCGCTTTCTGACGATAGGCCAAGTACGTCTCTTCATCAAGCATCGCTTTTTCTTTGAACATTCGTTTACGGCGATAGTTCTGACCGAATACAAAGTATGCGAATAATCCGATGACCGGAAAACCAATCATGACAATTGCCCAAATGAGCGTACGTTGTGGATTTCGATTTTCAAGTAAGATGACGAGCAATATGCTGAACGTTGTCAAAAAGACGAGAATCGAGAACAATCCGATTACTTGTGAGCTCCAGTAATACGATAATATCGCAATGAGTCCTGCGAGCAAAATGAGGGAAAAGAGTACTTGTATGCGTCGCAACATATTATAAGCTGACCTCGTTTCTGTCATGTATTATCATTAATTATACATCGTAACGTCATCTTTTTGAGGGGAGCGAATGAATTATGGGGACTTTTCTGATCACCGGTGCGACAAGTGGGATTGGTCGCGCCGTCGCTTTGCAGTTGACTGGTAAGGGGCACCGTGTCATCGGGATCGGTCGGGATGAAACAAGAGGTGCGGCCCTTGAGTCTGATTCAAATGGACAAGCCATATTTATTCGATGTGACCTTGCTTCGATAGAGGACATCGACCATCTTTTCTCTCAATTGAAAGAACAAGGTGTGACCTTGAACGGATTATTCAATAACGCTGCTACTTTTGGTAGACCGGGCACACCTGAACGTTTGACACATGAGTCGTATAACGAGGTATTCGATGTCAACTTGTATGCGCTGAACACCGTCACACAACGTGCCATTCCCCTATTTGACCAAGGAGCGAGTGTCGTCAACAATGCTGCCATCGTTGGGCACGTCAAGTTCCCTCCGATGCTCGCGCATTATGCCGCTTCAAAGGCGGCCGTAATAGCCTTAACTAAAACGTTCGCACACCGAATGAAAGGAAAAGTAAGATTCAATGCCGTTTGTTTTGGACCGATTGACACACCGCTCAGTCACAAGCTATATGGGGGTGAAGCAAAGTTCAAAGAGGCGATGACCCACCATTTCCGGGGACATGCCGCACATCCTGAGGAAGTGGCGCCGGTCGTAGAATTTTTATTGACTGATGCTTCAACTTACATTAACGGCCAAGCCATCACAGTCGATGGCGGATATACATTGTCTTGAACAGAGACCACCTCTTCTTTAGAACAGGTGGTCTCTACTCATGTCGTCATCTTTTTAGCCCGATTCATTTTATTGCGCAAATAGTTCTGTTCTTTCGCATGAAGACGATCCCAATCAATCACATCCGCAAAATATTGAATCATGTCCTCAAATGTCGAATCGAGTGTTTCATGTGCTTGGAGGCGCGCCATTCGAATCGCCTCGAACACGGACCCCATCACAAAGATATCTCGGCTCGCATAAGTCTGCATCGGCGATAGCGATTCAAATAGAATCGTCTCAAGCGTTTTTCGTTTCACATGCCAGTCAGACTTCCCGTTCGAATACAAAAAATCACCATCTGGTAATTCACAAAGTTCTCTTAAAATATCCCCGATGTAATGAATCGCATGAATTGCGGTGTTCGGATCATTGATTCCTGGAGAGATTCCTCTTAGCGCAATCTCACTCAATTTTTCAATCGCAAATGACGGGTCTTGCATCGAAGAACGCACTTCCCCAATCTCAAATAACTCGATATCCGGTGCGTCCTCGCCTTTCCAAAACCCGAGTAAATCACCTTTGGCAACGAAATCCCCGACGGCTACGACGGACTCAAAGTCCGTTTCATGATCTCCTTGTTTCTCTCTTAAAAACAATCGGATGTACCCCGTTTGCGGAGCTCGTACCGCTTGACCTTCCAATGAATGGACAGATCGAGGCAAGACGAGATGAACCTCATCCGACTCAATCGCATCTTTTTGCTCGCTGATGACGGAGAGCGCTTCTTTATGTAACGCGGATAATAGACGTTCCGCCTGAATCGAAACACTGATCGTCTGGATGAACTTGACGAATGCCCAAATCGAACCAATAACTAAGAGCACACTGATCCCGGACGACAACACGACGCCTTCATCTGCCGTACGGACGAGGAATAGGTTCGAAATTCCATAAACCGTCGTCATGATGAAAAGACCGAGCGTATGCTTGGCCGACGTGTTCGTCAAAAAGTTATTGATTGTCCGGGGAGAGAACTGAGAGGAATACGTTGTCAATACGACCAGAATCGTGGAAAAACTGAACGTCATCATCGTCATCAGGCTCGTAAATGTCGAAGACAACACAGACGCCGCTGAGTCCAGGTCTAAATAAATAAAGCCTGGTAATAAATCACGAAAGAAATCCCCAAACACTTGGGTTAATGCCGTTAATACGATGCCACCCGTTCCGTATAAAAATGGGACAAACCATGCACTGTCATCAAGTAGTAATCGAATTCGTCTCACCATACCAACACCTCTTTACCGTCGATTTGAAAAAATCGCCTGTCCAACTGAACAGGCGATGTGTCATTAGAAATAGTGACGCACTTTCGCAAAGACGTCGCCATCGAGAATGAGTTTTCCATACTCTTCAAGCATCGGTTGCGTCTGTGTGCTGAATGTTAAATATTCTGCTAAAAGACTGAGTGCATTCTCTTCGTCTTCCGGTTCCATTTCATCCGGGAAATCAATCCACAAGTAGTAACGGTCTTGATAATGGTATAGTTTCAAATCAAGATCGCTGAACATGTCTCCTGTACGTTTACTCAGCGAAATGATTGCCTCGAAATCATTTGTTTCCATCGCGAGTGGTGCCCAAGCATCTGCCTCGGCTTCAAGTTCATCCAACTCACTCAATTGGTCGAGTACCGATTGTTGATCCCGTGCCTCATCGATTGCTGATCGAAGAAGCGAACCGAGTTCAGAATCGTCTTCCGTGTCCATTACATTTTTCGCGATTGTCACAGTCACTTCTAGACCTTTTTCAAAAGCTTGTACTTGAATCCATAGTGGACCATCAAACGAGATGTCTTCACGTTCGTGAGCCTCGTCCATCATTTGCCAGAACAGCTGCTCGCCACGTTCTCGGTTGTACCAAATTTCATCACGAGCAAAACCACGTTTTTCGATATCCACGTATGTGATGAAAAATTTGACGGTATTATCATTGATGCGCTCAATTTTCACGATTGTCCACTCCCTTCTCACCTCACTCCCAATTCACATAAGGAGGAGAGGGGAAATTGTCTTGTTATCTTTGTACCCTTTTTAACATCGTTCAATCTAGATGAAGGGTTATAACTTTATTTTATAGGAAATAATCGATAATAAAAAGCACACTGCTTAAACAGTATGCTCTCATTCATTCACAAGTCGCTGGGCTTCCTGTAATTGGAACGTCCGAACTTTACGTGGCAAGAATCGACGAATCTCATCTTCGTTATATCCGACCTGTAAACGTTTCTCATCAATCAGAATCGGACGACGTAAAAGACCTGGATATTCTTGAATCAAATCGTAAAGCTGTTGAAGAGATAACGCATCAACAGACACATCGATTTTAGAAAAGACTTTCGAGCGAGTCGAAATGATTTCATCCGTCCCGTCTTCTGTCATACGTAAAATTTGTTTAATCTCATTCAATGAGAGCGGTTCTGAAAATATGTTTCGTTCTGTAAACGGGATATCATGTTCTTCGAGCCAAGCCCGTGCCTTTCGGCAAGATGTACAGCTTGGAGACGTATAAAGTGTGACCATTTTTCTTCCTCCCTGATCGAGTATGCGTCCATCTTTTTAAGTGACTCTATTTGTATACCCAAATTCGCATCCACTTAATTATAGTAATTCTTATTTATCAAAACTTCAATGATATTCTTTATCAATCAGATATGAAAAGAGGGCGCATTCGTTGAATGCGACCTTGAACGACCTAACTTAAGACGCAGGGATTCGAGAAACCGGTTGAGACACCGTCTCTTTCCCTGGCTTGACTTGTAAGTCTTTAAACTTTTTCTTCAATACTTCTTTCAAAAGTCTCTTTTTCTCTCGCAGAACTTTGTCACGTTCTTTCATGGCCTCTCACCCCCATACAGCGTAAGGAACCAACCGAGCATTACCGATTCTGAAAATCTTGAAGTTGCACTATATCTACATTTAAATTATAGCACACTCGTTTGTGAAATGTGAATCATTCTTATACATTCATCTCAAATTTAAACGGATATCGTTTGCAATGACTTGAAGAAACCTGTATAGTTTATAGAAATAACCTTTTTATTTTTAAGGAGGAGAGCGATTATGAGAATCACTTTAGAAACGATTATGAAACATCCGGTTACCCAAAAATATTTAACTCGATCTGGCTTAAAACATGCGGTCGACGTCTGTGAACGCGCTCTCGAAATGGCAACGAAACGTGGTCTTGATACAGATTTGGCGACGAAAGCTGCGCTTCTTCATGATATCGGACACTATGAATGGTATACAGAAGGTAAATGGAATTATGATTTGTATCGTCAGAACGATATCCATGCGATCAAGGGGGCCGAACGCGCCCACAAATTATTGATTCGTTTAGGGGAAGATCCAGCCCGAGCAAAAGAGATTTCTGTCATGATTCTCTTGCACACGGATTCCTACCTACCACCGAGTCGTATTCAACGAACTCCACTTCAACAGCTCGTCCATGACGCGGACACGTATGTGGAGCAGCCAGGCGGTCTTCATCATTACGAGACAATGGAAATTGAAGATGCGTTAGCTCGCGTCCGTCAAATCGACGCCATCGTGGAACGTCTTTCTAATTTACCACGCATCTCGAACGGATAATCAGTCACCTACTTTAATAGGTGATTTTTTTGTGCAAAAAAAATCCTGACTCAATAAATGAGTCAGGATTGATTTCGTTATACGAGTTGCGCTTTATACGCTTCGTACTCTTCGTCTGTGAGCGAGACATAGTGCCCCGGCTCAACTTCGCGAAGTGGCGGGATACTTGAATCTTCATCTGAACGTCCGACTGGACCTTTTGATGTTGACTCGTATACGATCCGCTTACGTGTACGTTCATGCTCCGGGTCCGGAAGCGGAATCGCTGAAAGGAGCGATTTCGTGTATGCATGAATTGGGTTCTCGTAAAGGCGATCTGCTGTCGCAAGCTCTACGAGGTGACCTTGATACATAACACCGATACGGTCAGAGATGTATTTAACCATCGACAAGTCGTGGGCGATGAACAAATACGTCAAATCGCGATCGCGTTGCAATTCTTTCATCAAGTTGACGACCTGCGCTTGAATTGAAACGTCAAGTGCTGAGATCGGCTCATCGGCGATGATGAAGTCCGGTTCAACCGCAAGAGCACGGGCAATCCCGATACGCTGACGCTGACCACCTGAGAATTCATGTGGATAACGGCTTGCGTGCTCTTTTGTCAAACCAACTGTTTCAAGAAGGTCATATACGCGATTCATGCGGTCTTCTTTCGTTTTCGCAAGACCATGAATATCGATTCCTTCTGCGATGATATCAGCGACCGTCATACGCGGATTGAGCGAGGCGTATGGATCTTGGAAAATCATCTGCATCGCACGGTTGAATTTCAACTTGTCTGCTTTTGATTTTTTATCGTGAACGTTTTCGCCTTTGAACACAACATCGCCATCCGTCGCATCGTAGAGACCGATAATTGTACGTCCTGTCGTTGACTTACCGCAACCAGACTCACCTACGAGCCCAAGCACTTCACCTTTGTAAATATCGAATGAGATTCCGTCGACCGCTTTGACAACACGGCCACGACCAATTTTAAAGTGCTGCTTCAGGTTTTTTACCTCGAGTAATTTCTCGCGTTCCATTATTCAGCACCACCTTTCGTAAACGATTTTGCGAACGCACTGTCTGGACGATATTTGAGAGCGAGTTCACGAATCGCACGTGGCGGATTAACCGCTGGTGCTTGTGGGTGTAACAACCAACTTGAAGCAAAGTGTGTATCACTTACTTGGAACATCGGTGGCTCTTTCTCAAAATCAATCTTCATCGCGTATGGATTACGCGGTGCGAACGCATCCCCTTTTGGAGGATCGAGCAAGTTCGGAGGCGTACCCGGGATTGCCGGTAACGCTTCATTGCGGTCATCCGTCGGACGTGGCATCGAACCGAGAAGTCCCCATGTGTATGGGTGACGTGGTTCGTAGAAAATTTCATCAACCGTTCCTTTTTCAACGAGACGTCCCGCATACATAACAGCTACACGGTCAGCCATGTTCGCAACAACGCCAAGGTCGTGCGTGATGAAGATAATCGCTGTGCCGGTCTTTTGCTGAATATCTTTTAACAGTTCAAGAATCTGCGCTTGAATCGTTACGTCGAGTGCTGTTGTCGGTTCATCGGCAATCAACACTTTTGGGTTACATGCGAGTGCGATCGCAATAACGATCCGTTGTCGCATCCCACCAGAAAGTTGGTGTGGATACTGTTTCAAGCGTGCTTCAGGGTTTGGAATCCCTACAAGTGTCAACAATTCGAGCGTACGTTTCTTCGCATCCTCACCCGTTAACCCTTGGTGCTGTTTCAACCCTTCTGCGATTTGCTTGTAAATCGTCATCGTCGGGTTGAGCGATGTCATCGGGTCTTGGAAAATCATTGCGATGTCGCGACCACGAATTTTAAGCATTTCTTTTTCCGAAAGTTTCGCCAAGTCTTTTCCTTCGAACATGATTTCTCCGTTCGTGATTTCACCTGGAGGGTTCGGAATGAGACGCATAATTGCCTTCGAAGTAACGGATTTACCTGAACCCGATTCTCCTACGATGGCGAGCGTCTCGCCTTTTTTCAAATCAAACGAAACACCACGAACAGCCTGAACTGTTCCTGCATATGTGTGGAACGAGACCTCTAAGTCTCGGACTGATAAAATCGTTTCCATGCACGAGTCCCCCTCTTTCTTTTTTATTTACGCATTTTCGGATCGAACGCATCACGCAAACCGTCAGCAAGCAAGTTGAAGCTGACCATAAGCAAGACGATGATGACAGACGGGATAATAAGAAGGAACGGGAATGTCCGTAGTTCTTTGTATCCATCGTTGATCAACGTACCAAGTGATGCCTGTGGTGGTTGAAGCCCGATTCCGATAAAGCTGAGGAATGCCTCGAAGAAAATAGCAGATGGAATCGTGAACATGAGTGTGATGATAATAGCACCCAATGTGTTCGGAATTAAATGTTTGAAAATCAAGCGTCCACTTGAAGCACCGAGTGTACGAGCT
Organism: Exiguobacterium sp. s181; assembly: GCF_018617125.1. Classification (GTDB taxonomy): domain Bacteria; phylum Bacillota; class Bacilli; order Exiguobacteriales; family Exiguobacteriaceae; genus Exiguobacterium; species Exiguobacterium profundum. Next base: position 351,669 of record NZ_JACSJM010000002.1, on the reverse strand, counting down.
GCCAAGACGAACTCTTGGTTTTTGAGTTTAAGAATCTGCCCTCGAACGAGTCGACTCATCCCAATCCAACCGGTGATGGCCATGGCAAGGATGATGGTGAAGACACCTGGGTCAAAGATCAAGATGAACAAGATGATCAAAATCAAGTTAGGTACACCTGTCAAGATTTCAACAATACGTTGCATGATGTTATCCGTACGTCCACCGAAGTAAGCTGAAATACCACCGTACGCGACTCCAATGATTGTATCGATGATGGCTGCGACTAAACCGATGAAGAGGGAGATTCGTGTCCCTTCCCAAATCCGCGACCAAAGATCACGACCGAGATAATCGGTACCAAACCAGAAGTTTTCTTCTACATTCTTCTGTTCGTAGAAGTCGATTTCACGACCTCCAAGTGTTGCCAACCCATCAAACCCAGCCCATTCAAGTCCAGTGACTTTAGGCGGTAGTTTTGCTTGCGAGATGTTCTGTTCGTATGCATCTCGGCTTGAGAGCATCGGTCCAAACAAAGCGAGTGCGACGAGAATTAAAATAATCGAGAGCGAGATGATAGCCGCCTTGTTTTTCTTTAGGCGCATCCATGCATCTTGCCAAAAGTTCAAACTTTTTCCGGCAATCCGCTCACCAAGCTGTTCATTCATTTCAACTGGTGTGAACATGTCTTGGTCGAACTGTTCGTAATTCTTTTTGTTTTCAATCATCAGTTATTCCCCCCAAGACGAATACGTGGGTCCACAACCCCATAGAGCAAGTCGACAAGTAAAATGATAATAATGAAGAGGGCCGAGAAGAAGAGTGTCGTGCCCATGATGACAGAGTAATCATTCAACGTGATTGACGTAACGAACAATTCTCCAAGACCAGGTACTGCGAAAATTTTCTCGATAACGAATGTACCCGTTAAAAGTCCAGCTGTCATCGGTCCAAGAATCGTGATCGCTGGGATCATCGCGTTGCGTACCATGTGTTTCCATACGATGGCGTTACCCGTCAACCCTTTCGCTTTCGCGAGCGTGACATAGTCTTGTCCGGTTACTTCTAACATCTCGGTTCGGACGAAACGGGCAATTGATGCCGTAACCCCGAGCGATAACGAGATGGTTGGTAAAATCGTATGAGCTGGTGATTCCCAGAATGCTACCGGGAGCAACTGTAATTTAACTCCAACATAGTACTGAAGGAGGGCTGCAAAGACGAACGATGGGACGGAAATCCCGATTACCGATACGAACATTGCACCATAGTCAATTGCCGTATTGTGACGAATCGCCGCAACAACACCCAACAATACACCTAATAGAGTTCCAAGTACTAATGCCTGAACCCCTAATTGTGCCGATGGACCGATACGTTCCATAATCAACTCAGTTACTGGACGGTTAGCCGTACGGAACGATACGCCAAGGTCACCTTGTAGCATGTTTCCAATGTACGTCGCATAGCGGACCGGAAGCGGATCATTGAGTCCGTAGCGGTCATTCAACAATTGAATTTGTGATTCTGTCAGTTTTTCCTGGTTCTGATAAGGCGAACCTGGGAGCAGGTCCATCAGGAAGAACGTGAACGTGGCAATCAAGAAGAACGTGATGAGGCCGTAAGTCAGCCGTTGTAGGATATAACGTCCCATGAATAAAAACCCCCTGTTTTGTCTAATTCTTTCTACTACTTGCACCAACAGCATCACTATGACATATGACCTATTTTTCAAATTCACAAAATGAAAGGAATTTTCTGAAAGAATAGCTTATACGTCATCTCAAGGCTCTTAGTACAGCGACTGAAAATAAAGAAAATTCTTTTCAGAGATTATTCTGAATTTTCACTGTTACTACATTATACTTTACCAACAAAACATTTGAACAGTATTTTCTCATACTTCGCTAGAATTTTTTAGAAAATTGGGGACATGCGGTTAGCATGCCCCCTCCTTCCATTACTTAATATCAACGTATTTGTACTGGTAATCAGCACCAAATAATTGACGGTTGAAGTTCTCGACGTTTGGACGGATCAAGTATGCCACACCAGCTTGGTAGATAGGCATGATTGCTTGATCTTGTTCAATCAAGAGAGCTTCAGCTTCTTTGAACAAGTCGTAACGTGCATCGATGCTTGTTTCAGCAGATGCCTCATCAATCAACTTGTCATACTCAGATGACGAGTAGTTGATGTCGTTTTGTCCATTGTCTGAAGTGAAGATACCAAGGTTCGTAAGCGGATCTTGGTAGTCAGGTCCCCAAAGTGCGAATGACATTTGGTAGTCCCCTTTTGCTTCACGCTCAAGTTTGTTGTTGAAAGGTTGTTGAGCGATCTCAACCGTTACGTTCGGCAAGTTCGACTCGATTTGACCTTTCATGTACTCAGAGATTTGTTTCGATACTTCACTGTCGAACGAGAGGAGTTCGATTGTTGTTGCTTCTCCACCGGTTACTTCTTCCCAAAGTGAAGCAGCTTCTTCAGTGTTTGTTTTGAAGTATTCCACGCCTTCTGTATAATCCGTTCCGTCTTCATACTTGATGAAGTCTTTCGGGATGAATGACGTCGTTGCTACTGAACCGTTGTTCAAGAGCTGATCGATAATTCCTGATGGGTCGACTGCACGTGCGATTGCTTTACGTGCATTTACATCAGAGAAAAGTTCATCTTCATGGTTAAACTTGAAGTAACCAACTGCAGAACGAAGACCTGTGTTGTAATCTTCATCCTCTTGGAATGCTGCGACTTGTTCTGATGCGAGACCAGCATAGTCGACATCGCCCGCTTCATACAAGTTCACGACTGTAGATGTTTCTTTAACAACTTTCACATCAACTGAGTCGAGAGCAACATTTTCTGCATCCCAATATGATTCGTTTTTCGTTAAGACATAGCCTTGTTCACGATCCCATTTAGTCCATGTGAACGGTCCGTTATAAAGAAGGTTTTCAGGACCAGTCGTGAAGTCTTCACCTTTTTCTGTAGCGAATGCTTCGTTGATCGGAGTGAATGTACCGAACGAAGTAAGTGAAAGGAATGATGGGTCTGGACGCTCGAGTGTAACTTCGAGTGTCTTCTCATCGATTGCTTTTACGCCAAGCTCTTCTTTTGGTGTGTCACCAGTGTTGATTGCTTCAGCGTTTTTAACTGTGTTCATGATGTATGCGTACTGTGAGCCTGTTGCAGGATCAACAGCTCGTTGCCAAGCGTAAACAAAGTCGTTTGCTGTGACCGGTTCCCCGTTTGACCATTCAGCATCACGAAGTTTGAACGTGTAAACCGTTTCGTCTTCGTTTACTTCTGGTTCGCCTTCAGCAAGTGCCGGTACGGCATTTCCATCTTTATCAAGACGGTAAAGACCCTCCATTGTGTTGGCGATCAAGTTGAATGCGACCGCGTCTGTAGCAAGAGCCGGATCGGCTGTTGTGATATCTGACGTATCCGTCAAACGAAGAACTTTTTCTCCGTTTGAAGAAGAACCGCCGCCATCAGAGTCTCCGCCTGTTGAACAAGCCGCGAGAACTGAACCGAGTGCCAAGATGATCGTCATCATGAGCAAAATCGATTTTTTCTTCATTGCGATTTCCCCTTTCATTTTGAAAAGCTAGCCGATCGTCGAATAAACATCTTACTTTTTCTTTAATTTTCTGAATATTTCATAAAGTATTCGACGAAAGAACGTTAGGGCTATTGTAAGAAACTTTTAATATAACTGTCAACTATTGAATAAAACGCTATCACTTGATTTAACGTTCTTACTCGCTTTATGCCCTACGTTCCTAGTATCATAGAAGAAACACGAAATGTTGACACATTTCTTTTATCGATTGAAAGGAGATTACAGTGTTGAAAAAGTTTCGAAATATATTGATTGTCTGGGGGATTATCACACTTCTCTATACCGTTTGGTCGATTTTTTCCTATTTCCGAAGTGAATCTTTCTCGTTTCACTTAAGTGGTGGCTTATTTGTATCAGGTATACTCATCTTTGCCATCGGGATGTTCTCCCATATGAGTGCAACAGGTCTATTTGACGGAATCATGTACGGATTTAAGCGTAATCGACGTGCAAAATTGAAGGAAATTGACGCAGACTATGAAGAAGATGAGGAAGAAGATCCAGAAGATCGGCAACTTCGTAAACAATCGGCTTGGAACTGGGTATATGTCGGAGTTGGAAGTATCGCTCTCTCATTTCTCGTCGCTCTGATTTAATCTTTTCGTCACTTGAATCCTGTGCTAAACTAAATGAAGAATAAGAACACTTGGATGAAGACAAGTAATTCAATTCCCCTTTTCCTCAGAGAGTCTACGGTGCTGTGAGTAGATGAAAAGTTATTGAATGAATGGACTTCGGAGTGGCTCGCCTGAACAAAAAGTATGGCGAGACGGTTCACGCCCGTTAACGCGTTCAAGTGGCATAGTATATGCAAATTTGGGTGGCACCGCGGTTATTCGTCCCGATTTATTCGGGAAGACGACTGCGGTTTTTATATTTTTCGGAGGTGTATACACATGGCAACGATTTTTTCAGGAATCAAACCGACCGGCGTCGTGACGCTCGGGAACTACCTTGGCGCGATGAAACAATTCGTCGACCTACAAGACGACAACAATGCCTATTATTGTATCGTCGATTTACATTCAATTACTGTTCAACTCGACCGTGTCGAGCTCATGAACAACACGCGAAAATTAGCAGCACTTTATCTCGCGTCCGGTCTCGACCCGGAAAAAGCGACGATTTTCGTACAGTCTGAAGTAAAAGCACACGCTCAACTCGGTTGGATGCTAACGTGTATCGCCGGCATGGGTGAGCTCGGTCGGATGACGCAGTATAAAGACAAGTCGCAAGGCAGCGAGAATGTAGGCGCAGGGTTGTTCGTTTACCCGACGCTCATGGCTTCTGATATTTTGTTATACAATACGGAACTCGTTCCAGTCGGAGACGACCAAAAGCAACACATCGAACTTACTCGTGACTTGGCGGAACGCTTTAACAAACGTTATTACGAGACATTCACGATGCCGGAACCACTCATTCAAAAAGAAGGCGCACGGATCATGTCTCTCACGAATCCCGTGAAGAAGATGTCGAAATCGGATTCGAATGCCAAAGGATATATCTCGATGCTCGACGAGCCGAATGTCATCCGCAAGAAAATCAAGAGTGCCGTCACAGATTCGAGTGGTGTCATCTCATTTGATCGGGAGAATAAACCGGGGATTTCGAACTTGTTAGAAATTTACTCGCTTTCGACAGGGACCCCAATCGATGATCTCGTCAAACAATATGAGAACTCGAACTATGGGACGTTCAAACAAGATGTGGCGGAAGCGGTTGTTGCTCTACTTGAACCAATTCAAGCTCGTTATCACGAATTGCTCGACTCTCCAGAACTCGATGAAATTCTTGATGCCGGTCGTGCGAAAGCTGAAGCCGTCGCAAATAAGAATCTCGCGAAGATTGAAAAAGCGATGGGTCTCAGTCGTAAGCGCCAAAGTGAAAAAATAAGCTTGTTGTGACAGAACTCTCCATGTGAGAGTTCTTTTTTGTATTAAAAAATGTACATAAAAAGAGAGACAGGCGTCCCTGTCTCTCTTCGTAAGATGACTTGATTATTCTTTGCCTTCGATTGAAGCCCACTTGTAAGAGTAGTCCGCACCGAATGCGTGCTCAACGATTCCCTTAACGTAAGGTTTCGTGAGGCGAGCTGATCCACGTTGGTAAACTGGCGAGATTGCGTTCTCTTCAAGAACGATTTTCTCTGCATCTTGCAATTGCTTCCAACGCTCAGCTGGGTCTGTGCTTGCTTTCGCATCAGCAATGAGTTTATCGAACTCTTCGTTCGACCATTTACCACGGTTGTATGGTCCGTCTGTGACGAAGAGATCAACGAATGTCATTGGATCTTGATAGTCAGGGCCCCAACCAGCGAACGTAAACTCGAAGTCCCCTTTGTTTTCAAGGTCAAGTTTGTTGTTGAATGGTTGTTGCTTGATTGAAACGCTCATACCTGGAAGGTTCTTCTCAAGTTCACCTTTGATGAACTCACCGATTTGCTTCGCAGACTCTGAGTCGTAGTTGAGAAGTTCAAGTTCAACTTTGTCTGTTCCGAGCTCTTTGAGCCCTTCTTCCCAAAGTTTTTGTGCTTCTTCTACGTTGTAGCCACCGATGTCGCCATTGCCTTCACGGAAGTCTTTTCCGTCTGGACCTGTTACGAAGTCTTTTGGTACGAAGAAGTTTGCAGGGATTGAACCGTTCGCAAGAAGTGTTTCTGAGATCGCTGTTTTGTCATAAGCGCGGTCAATCGCGTTACGGATTTTTTGGTTGTCGAGTTCTTTCACTTTCGTGTTGAACTGGAGGTAGAAGATTGTTGGTTCAACGACAGTTGAGAAGTCTTCGTTGTCTTGGTATTGAGCAACGAGTTCAGAAGTCAAGCCTGTACGGTCCACGTCACCGTTTTCATACAAGTTAACACCTGTTGAAACTTCTTTAACGACTTTAACGTTGATTTCTTCAAGTTTAACTGTGTCAGCATCCCAATAGTCTTCGTTCTTGACCATCTTCCAGCCTTGCTCGCGCTCCCAGCTGTCGAGTTTGAACGGTCCGTTGTAGAGAGTCGTCTCTGCAGATGTACCGAAGTTTTCGCCTTGCTCTTTATCGAATGACTCGAGTTTTGGCATGAATACGCCGAAGCTAGTCAATCCGAGGAAGTAGTCAGCTGGTGCTGTCAATTTAACTTCAAGTGTTTGATCGTCGATTGCTTTAACGCCTACAGCATCGCGCTCGCCTTCACCTGTGTTGTACGCTTCTGCGCCTTCGATGATTGACATAACGTATGCATATTGTGATGCGTTATCTGGGTTGAGTACTTCTTTCCAAGCGTATTCGAAGTCGTTCGCTGTGACAGGCTCCCCGTTTGACCAAGTCGCGCCTTCACGGATTTTGAACGTGTACGTTTTCCCGTCCTCTGAAACTTTGTGGTCTTCAGCCATACCCGGAGTCGGGTTGTCTTCTTTGTCCATACGGTAGAGACCTTCGTTAACGTTGTTTAAGACGTTGAACGATACAGCATCTGTTGCGAGTGTCGGGTTAAGTGAAGGAATATCTGAACCGTCGAGCAAGTTGAGGACTTGCGCTTCGTCTGCAGAACCTTCCGAACCTGATCCATTTGAAGACCCTGTTTCTTCTTCCCCTGTCGAACATGCAGCTAGGAATGCACTAGATAGAAGTGTAACCGATGATGCTAAAGCAAAACCTTTTTTCTTATTCATTGCGATGACCCCCTGATTTTTTCGTTTTAACGAAGTGAATGATGGTAGAAAATTCAGTCATTTCTTCTGACAGTATTTGTTACCAAAATCCCGTTGATGCAATAATACAATATTCTGATAATTTTGCAAAGTGTTTATTTTGATTTTTCTAAAAAATTTTATCTATAGTCAAAAAGCCCGCCTACAGTGGCGGGCTTTTAGCTCAATTTTCGTATTTTTTCGCAAAGGTTAGGACATATGAAGGACCGATGACCGGAAAACCGATATGGTCATAACCTTTCTCGATCACATAAGAACGTCCAGCTTGATAGATTGGCATAACAACAGCCTCTTCTAACAGCTGTGCCTCCGCTTCTCGGAAAATCTCATTTCGTTCTTCCAACCGATCTGTTGAGCGAGCCTGATCCATCAATTGATCATACGATTCGCTGGCATATCGACTCGAATTGAGGACATCGTTTGTTTCAAATTGAGTCAAATAGGCGGATAACATCGGATAGTCCGGTTGCCAGCCTGATAGAGAAAACGCATAATCCCCTGAGACTTCTTTCCTAACTTTTTCTCCTAAGGGGAGCTCGATAATGTTAACGGTCAAACCATCCAACTGTTCCAAATTCTTCTTTAATTTTGCGGAGATTTGACGCGCTTCGTCATCGACAAAGCTGAGCAGCTCGATTTCGAGTTCATCTTTCTTCAGCCGTTTCTTCACGGTGTCAAACAATTGGTCTGCGTTTCCTTCTAATTGTGCGATCGAATCCTCTTGGGCGATGACGAGTAATCGTTCTGTCGTCTGTTCCGCTCGCGCGAGTGAATCCTCGATTTCCGACCGCTTAAGCGTCAATGCGATGGCTTGTCGGAACGCTACATCATTAAACGGGGCTTTTTTTACATTCGGCTTTAAATAAAAGACTCCACTTCGTAGAACGTCCTGTACGTTCAAAATTTCCTCATCAATCGTGGAAACGTCAAAATCGTATGGGACGGGTTGCATCCCTGTCGCTTCCGTCAAGTTCGCTTCACTATTAATGGTAATCGTTTCAAGCGTCACCTGTTCAGCTTCTCGGTACGTTTCATTTTTATGTAACGAGATGGTCGTATCTCCGATTGCCTTGATTTTAAATGGACCGTTCGTCTCTAGTTCTTCCCATGCTTCCACATTTGGTTGAGGTAAAAATGCGGGCATCGCCAAAATCTGTTCGAACCCTTCCATCGGACGGACAAGAGTCAACTCGAGCGTCCGGTCATCGATTGCCTTGACCCCTAGCGTATCCGGTTCTTGTTGGCCAAGTCCGATTTCTTTTGCGGATTGAACATCTGCTAGTAAGAAGCTGAACGGTGAATTCGAATCAACGTCCACGAGTTTTTGGAAGTGATCGACGAATGTTTGCGCGTCAATCGCATTCCCTTCTGTCGTCACACTCTCTTTTAATGTGAATGTATAGACCGTTCCATCTTCGGATCGCTCTAACTTCTCAACGAGCGCTGGTTCGATGGACCCGTCTGCTCCGAATCGATATAGGCCTTCATAGAGATGGGACAGGATTGTTTGAGATGACGGATCGATTGCTAGCATGACATCCGGCTGAGTCGGAAGCGACTCTCCGTAAATCGTCAATTGTTGTTCTTCGACTGGCACTAGTTCGCGTGACTGCTCTCGTTGTTCGTTCCAAATAAATAAAAAAAGGATAAGGACTGAACCTAACAAGGCGGCCACGATGAATGATTTCTTTTTCATTCGTTGCACTCCTTTCTGTTAGACCAACCCTTATACCCTAACCTTTTTTGAATGATTTTTCTACCGTCAGTTCGTCACTTTTGCAAATGCGAGTGTCGCATTGTGGCCCCCGAAGCCGAGTGAGTTACTGAGTGCATAACGAATGTCAAGTTCCCGATTTCCTTCACGTACATAATCTAAATCACAATCTGCAGCTGGTGATTCGCAGTTAATCGTTGGATGAATCTCGCCTTCGTGAATCGATAATGCTGTGATGACGGCCTCGACGCCACCTGCACCACCAAGAAGGTGACCGATCATCGATTTTGACGAGTTGACGGCGAGCTTATCAGCGTGTTCCCCGAACACACGACGAATCGCTTTCGTCTCGAGCATATCGTTGAGTGGTGTACTCGTTCCGTGCGCGTTAATGTATTGAACATCTTCTGGCGTGATTCCGGCGTCTCGAATCGCCTCACTCATCGCTTTCGAACCGCCCTCAGCTTCAGGGGATGGTGCTGTGATATGGTAAGCATCCGAACTCATCCCATATCCAACAACTTCAGCGTACATTTTCGCACCACGTGCTTTTGCATGTTCATACTCCTCTAAGACGAGCACCCCGGCTCCTTCACCCATGACGAATCCGTCACGGTTTTCATCGAACGGACGGCACGCCGTGTTCGGGTCTGGATTCGTTGAAAGGGCTTTGTTTGAACAAAAACCTGCGAACGAGAGTGGTGTGATTGGCGCTTCCGCTCCACCTGCGAACATGGCGATCGCATCTCCACGTTGAATGACACGGAACGCTTCCCCAATGGAGTTCGTCCCTGACGCACAAGCCGTCACGGAACAGTTGCTCGGTCCTTTTGCTCCAAGATAGATGGATACTTGTCCGCTCGCCATGTTCGGAATCATCATCGGAATGAAGAACGGGCTGACGCGACGTGGTCCACGGTCATGAAGGATGGCCGACTGTTTGTCAATCGTCTCGACGCCACCAATCCCGCTCCCGATCCAAATCCCGACATCGTCCGCGATGGCTTTCACGTCGAGTCCGCTGTCCTTATGGGCAGCGTCTGCCGCAAGTAAAGAATATTGGATGAAGGAGTCCATCTTACGTGCTTCCTTCGGTTCGACTAAATGATCGATGTTCCATTCCTTCACTTCCGCACCGACCTTGGCCGGATATTGACTGATGTCGATCTTCGTCAACGTATCAATGGCGTTTTCCCCTTTTAAAAGACGGTCCCACATTGTTGAGACATCGTTTCCTAATGGTGATACGACTCCTAATCCTGTCACTACTACTCGTTTCATAAATGATTCCCCCCCGTAATGGTTGCGTGATTCCATGTCAGACAGCTAGCCCCCCAGGTGAGTCCGGCACCAAACCCTGCGATGACGACCGTTTGTCCATCTTGGATTTTGCCAGACTTGACCGCTTCGGCCAAAGCGAGTGGAATGGAAGCTGCTGATGTATTCGCATGGTCTTGAATGGTCATGACCACTTTCTCTTCTTCTAAATGTAACCGTTCCATCGCAGCGTCGATGATTCGACGGTTCGCCTGGTGTGGAACGAGGACGTCAAGATCTTCCAACGTCTTGTCTGCTTTGTCTAGCGCTTCAAGCACGATTTCGGGCATCTTCCGAACGGCAAACTTGAAGACTTCGCGACCGTTCATGACGATTTTACCTTCTTCATTCTCATACAGATGTTTTCCACCTGTCCCGTCACTTCCGAGCACAAGTGAGTCAATTGAAGCGATCTCGTCTTCCCCGAGCACGACAGCCCCTGCTCCGTCCCCGAAGAGGACAGCCGTCGATCGGTCATCCCAATCAATTAGACTTCCCATCTTCTCTGCGCCAATGACGAGCGTCTTTTTCAATCCTTTTGAATCCATGAGACTCTTCGCCGTGTCCATCGCGAAGATGAAACCGCTACATGCCGCGCTCACATCGAAGGCGACAGCGGCTTTCGCTCCAAGATTCGCCTGCACCACACATGCGGTTGCCGGGAAGGCTGGTGCTGTAGCCGTCGCACAGACGATCGCTTCAATCTCATCGATTGCGACGCCCGCGCTCTGTAACGCCCGTTCAGCGGCACGTGTCGCCATATCCGCGACCGTCACATCACCCTCAGCCAAATGACGTGCCTCGATGCCTGTACGTGTACGAATCCACTCATCGCTCGTATCCATTCGTTTTTCTAAATCGATATTTGTCACCCGATTGTCCGGTAAGAACGACCCGATGCCGATGATTCCAATATTCATATCGTCGACCCCTATTCTTAGTATCTGGTACTAATATAAGGGAATAAAAAGAGGATGTCAATGCATCCTCCTCGTGTAGACTGGATTAAGCTTGTTCTAAACGCTTCGTGACAGCCATGACCATCTTCGCAGAATTGATCGATGCTGTCTCCAAGAACTCATCAAACGACAGATTCGCTTCTTCGTCCGCACTGTCTGAAATCGAGCGTGTGACGACGAACGGGACACCAAACTGATAGCACGTTTGGGCGATCGGAGCAGCCTCCATTTCGACGGCTGCGACGCCATCGAAATGACCGAGGATGTCCGCCACGCGTTTCGAATCGTTGATGAACGAATCTCCTGTCACGATCAATCCCTGGTGCACGTTCACGTCCGGCAAGTTTTCAATGACATCTTTACAGACGCTGACGAGCTTGGCATCCGCCTCATACGCCGGCGGCATGCCCGGTACTTGTCCATATTCATATCCGAATGCCGTCACGTCGACATCGTGATGACGAACTTCCGTCGAGACTACGACGTCTCCGACTTTCATTCCCTTTTTAAAACCGCCGGCAGAACCCGTATTGATGACGACGTCCGGTTTGAACTTATCAATCAAAAGTGTCGTGCCGATGGCTGCATTGACCTTCCCGATGCCTGACTTCAAGATGACAACTTGCATGTTTCCAAGATAGCCCTCATAAAAATGATAGTTCGCGATTTCAGTGTCTACTCGTTCTGTCAACTCGTTCCGAAGTAAATTCACTTCTTCTTCCATCGCGCCGATGATGCCTACTTTCATTCCGTTTCCTCCTCAGAAAGAGAGCGACTTCCGAATAGGAGGTCGCTCAACAATTTATTTGATTTCTTTAATTTCGACGACCATGTCGCCACCTGGTGTTTGCACCGTGACCACATCACCAATCGTACGACCAAGAAGTGCCTTGGCGATCGGTGATTCGTTCGAGATTTTCCCTGTGAACGGGTCTGCCTCAGCTCCACCAACGATTGTATACGTCTCGTCTTCATTATCTTCTTGGATGAAGAACGTTACCGTCTTCCCGATTGAGACAACCGAGTTATCGCCTGCATCATCTTGAATGATGACCGCGTTACGGAGCATCTCTTCTAATTGTGCGATGCGTCCTTCGACCATCGCTTGTTCTTCTTTCGCCGCGTCATATTCCGCGTTCTCTGACAAGTCACCGAAGTCACGAGCAATCTTAATATTTTCAACGACTTCTTTACGGCGGACCGTCTTCAGTTCGTTTAATTCATGTTCGATTTTCGCTTTTCCGTCTAACGTCATATAGTGTTGTTTTTCAGCCATTTCTGTCACTCCTTCATTGTCTCCTAGTATATTACAGCTAGGGTTGAATTGAAAACGATTTATTTCCTCAAGCGCGATTGCGCTCAGTGAGCACCCAACGGATTTTTGTCACGAGTAAATCGATTGCAACAAAGTTTTCTCCGCCTTCAGGAACGATGATGTCTGCATAACGCTTCGTCGGTTCACAGAACTGCAAATGCATCGGGCGGACGACATTCGTGTACTGCGCCACGACCGAGTCGATTGAACGTCCACGTTCATTGATATCACGCTGCATGCGACGCAAGATTCGAACGTCCGCATCTGTATCCACGAACACTTTAATATCCATCAATTCACGCAAACGTGCATCCTCGAGTGCCAAGATTCCTTCGACGATGACGACATCGACGGGCTCGATCAAGATGGTTTCACTTGAACGCGTGTGAGCCGCATAGTCATAGACCGGCTTCTCAATCGCCTGATGTTGTTGTAACTGTTGGATATGTTCAATCAACAAATCGTTATCAAAGGCGAAGGGGTGGTCGTAGTTCGTCTTGTACCGCTCCTCCATGGTCATCTCTGATTGATCCTTATAGTACGCGTCTTGCTCGATCATGACGACCGATTGACCTTGAAACGCATCGACGAGCGCGCGGGCCACGGTCGTTTTTCCTGATCCGGTACCCCCGGCCACGCCAATAATGACGGGTTTATGTTGCATCAAAGTTAAGTCCTCCTCATCGTAATTTACGACTGATTGCTAGGCCATCACCAAGGGGCAAAATTGCAGTATGATAATCGGTCCGTGCCATCAATTGCTCAGTAAACTGCTTCACGAGACGAACGAGCCGGCGTCGGCGTCGGTCTAAAACCGACACGTCCTCTAGCAAGACGTCCCCTCGTAAAAACAAATTATCGCTGTAAATCGTACCACCAATTGGTACTAAAGCGCCATACCCATCAAAAAATTTTTGATATTGTCCTTTTGCCGCATCAATAAACACGGCATCGAATTCACCTTCAATCGATCCAATCAATTCGACGGCATCACCGTGAATGAGCGTAATCCGATCGCGAACATCCGATCGATTGATGAATCCCGTCGCTTCTTCAAAACGACGAGCATTTCGCTCGATTGTGACGATTTCTGCATCGGGTAACAACTCCGCCATGCGAATGGCACTATAGCCGATGGCCGTCCCCACTTCGAGAATTCGGGTCGGCCGTTGCATCGCCAATAAGGAGAGCAATACTTCCGAACCCGTCAAATCCATGATTGGGACGTGATGGACACGCGCGAACGCCTCCATCTCCGTCAATAGCGGGGAGCGGTCATTGATCAGTTTTTCTACATATCCCTCATAGGATGCATGGTCCACTCGTTCCACCTCTTAACTCTCTTCATTCAAACGACCGGAAGCATCCGCTTCCGGTCGTCCCATCAATTACTGTTTGCTTCTTCAAACGCTTCCCATTCGGAACGGTACTTATTGACGTTTTGTTGGTGATCCTCATAGTCGACCTCGAACAAGACTTCCCCGTTCGGGAACCCTTCACGGGGAGGGCGCGCGTAGAAGTAAATGTTCTCCGTATCGTTCGGGTTGAGCACCGCCTCAAATGCGTCACGGCTCACGGCCGCAATCGGTCCGATCGGAATGCCTTCATAACGATACGTGTTATATAGAGAGTCGTTCTCTAAGTCCGCGAATGAAGTGAAAATCGATGTTTCCCCCGTTCCGTACCAGACGGTCGGGTCAGATTGTAACTTCATTCCGTCATTTAAGCGATTCTCAAACACACCGGCAATCTCTTTACGGTCTTCCGTTGACACCGCCTCTTTCTCGACAACGGATGCGAGCGCGAGCGTCTCATGGAACGTACGTCCTGAATCGGCTATACGATCTTTGTATTCTTGATACATACTTTCGGTTGGCAGTAACATCTCATCGATGATTTCATTGAGCGTTACGCCTTTATTGAATTCATATGTGGCTGGGAACAGGTATCCTTCAAGCGGATGATAGATGCCTTCCTGCAAGACTTCCTCCGTCAACATTTCATGCTCGTTTATGAGAGATTGAATGTATTCACGGTCGCTCAACTGCTCAGAAATCTCTTCTTTCGGGATTTCGGCCACTTTCGCAAGTCGCGCAATCACCTGGTCAATCGTGAATCCTTCTGGAATGACGAGCTTGATATCAGGGACCACAATGACTTTACCTGTTTGCAACGTTTCAATCAATTCATCGATTGATTGTGACGGAGATAACGTATACGTCCCCGCCTGGAACGACGATTCGTTCTTAAAGCGTGTATAGAAACGGAAAATCGTGCTACTCCTTACAAGCCCATTCTCTTCTAGTAATTCACCAATGTATCCCGAACCGGCACCGAGCGGGACTTCAATCTCGACCGTTTCAGTCGAAGTTGGGTCAATCGGTTCGATGGAACGCTTCACAAAGACATATGCGAGCGCCGACCCTGTGGCAATGACGAGAAGGAAGATGGCTAGGATGACAACCGTGATACGACGGACGATCCGGTTGCGGGCACGTTTCTCATCTGACATAGATGGATGATTCATGCATTTCTCCCCTGTTCTTTTTATAAAGAGAGGCGACGAGGGACATTCCCTAGCCGCCCGTCCCCTATTTAGTCTAGACCGACTTCGTCATTGACGATGTCGAATGCTTCCATGACCTCTTCGAAGTCTTCATCGTCTTCGACGAGCTTCAAGATGAATTCGCCATCTTCAAGTTCTTCAATTTCAAATGCGTATACTTCAATCGTATCTTCGTCTTCTGTCTCTGGTGCGCCGACCGGTTCAAGTACGACAAATGTCTTTTTCGAACGGTCGCTCGTCATACGGAAAATTTCTGCAAATAAATGTTCGTCTCCATTTTCATCTGGAATACGGTACATTTCTTCTTCACGACGGATTTCTGCCATGAGAGATTCCTCCTTATTTCCCGGAACGATCCAGGTAGTTTTGTAAAATCATCACGGCCGCCATTTTGTCGATGACCGCTTTTCTCTTTTTGCGGCTGACATCTGCTGAAATGAGCATCCGTTCCGCTTGCATCGTCGTTAATCGTTCATCCACCAACACACAAGGTAAACCCGTCTGTTCTGTGAACGCCTCGGCAAATGCCTCGGACGCCTCACCGCGCGGGCCGACTGTCCCATTCATGTTTTTCGGGTGACCGACGACGACTTCTTTCACATCGTACTGCTCGATGAACGGACGAAGGAGACGGACAGCTTCGTCAAAGTCAGGTTCGGTCCAGTAGACCGTCTCCACACCTTGCGCCGTCCATCCCATCAGGTCACTCACCGCGACACCAATCGTCTTCGATCCGACATCGAGTCCCATGACTCGCTTCATATTAATCCTCTCTACGATCGTTCAAATACGATTTGACCAACTCTTCGAGAAGTTCATCCCGTTCAATTTTGCGAATCAAGTTTCGCGCATCATTATGACGTGGAATGTAGGCAGGGTCACCTGACAGTAAGTATCCCACGATTTGATTGATCGGTTGATAACCTTTTTCCTCGAGTGCTTGATATACCGTAATCAGCGTCTCACGTGTGTTAGCACGTTGATCATCTTCTGGAAAATTGAATTGCATCGTGCGATCCATTTGGCTCACAAGAATCCACCTCTTTCCGTTTGCACTTCACACTCTATTATGCCAGTGATTCGACGTAATGTGAAGCAAACTTCAATGCTTCGTCCAGTTTTGTTGCATCTCGGCCACCTGCTTGTGCCATGTCTGGACGACCGCCACCGCCACCACCGCAGCGTGTCGCGACTTCTTTAATCAGTTTTCCGGCATGGAAGCCACGGTCGTTCAGGTCTTTCGTCACACCTGCGACGAGGTTGACCTTCTCCCCATTTGCCGACCCAAGGATAATCACGGCAGAGCCGAGTTTCCCTTTCAAGTCGTCGACCATGCTGCGAAGGGCATCCATGTCTTGTCCATCGACGCGTTTCGCAATCAACTGGACGCCGCCAATCGTTTCAATCGCATCCGTTAATGAAGATGCCTCGATGTTGGCAAGCTTCGCTTTAAGCGACTCTGAAGCACGCTCGACTTCTTTGATTTCAGCTTGAAGTGCTTGTACGCGTGCAGGAACTTCAAGTGGTTTCGTCTTCAACAACTTCGCTGTCGCTTCGAGCGTTTCGATTTGCTGGTTCATCACTTCATATGCGCCAGCTCCCGTGACCGCTTCAATTCGACGCGTCCCAGCGCCAATCCCTGATTCAGACAAGATTTTAAAGAGTCCGATTTCAGCCGTGTTGGAGACGTGAATCCCACCACAAAGCTCAACCGAGTAATCCCCTGCTGATACGACACGAACGACATCACCATACTTCTCGCCGAAGAGTGCCATCGCGCCTTTTGCTTTCGCATCCGCAATGTTCATCTCTTCGATGTCGACACCGATCGATGCCCAAATTTTCTCGTTCACTTGACGCTCAATGGATTGAAGCTCTTCTGATGTCACTTGACCGAAGTGAGAGAAGTCAAAACGAAGTCGGTCTGGCGTCACGAGTGAACCGGCCTGGTTGACGTGCTCCCCGAGCGTATCTTTGAGTGCGCGGTGCAAAAGGTGCGTCGCCGTATGGTTTTTGACGATGGCTTGACGCGATGCCTGGTCGACAGAAGCTGTGACGGCTACTTCCGCTTTCGCCACACCTGACTCGACCGTGACTGTATGCAAGTTCTGTCCGTTTGGCGCTTTCGACACATCTTTTACGCGAAGAAGGAAGTCTTCTCCGACGATTTGTCCTTTATCACCGATTTGACCGCCGCTCTCAGCGTAAAATGGTGTCTGATCGAGGATGACTTGTGCCTCTTCCCCTGCAGCGACGACGTCAGCGAGTTCGCCGTTGTGAATCAAGCTGATGATTTTTGCGTTCGTCTCAAGGTTGTTGTATCCGAGGAAGGTCGATGGCATCGTGATGTCTGCAAGCACACCCGACTGAATCTGCATCGATTCTACGTCAGCACGCGCTTGACGTGCACGTTCACGTTGTTCATTCATCGCTTCTTTGAAGCCGTCCTCGTCGACCGTCATCTGATGGTCTTCTGCATATTCGATTGTCAATTCGAGCGGGAAGCCGTACGTGTCATAAAGACGGAATGCGTCTTGACCGCTGATGATGTTTGACCCAGCTGCTTTTTGTGCTTTTGCGACTTCGTTCAAAATCGCGAGTCCGTCGTTCAACGTTTCGTGGAAACGCTCTTCCTCGTTCTTGATGACTTTCTTGATAAAGTCTTTCTTCTCGTTCACTTGCGGGTAGAAGTCGACCATGATGTCACCGACGACGTCGACGAGCTCATACATGAACGGACGCTCGATACCAAGCATCTTCGCATAGCGGACCGCACGGCGGAGAAGACGACGGAGGACATAGCCACGTCCTTCGTTCGATGGGAGTGCCCCGTCACCGATTGCGAACGATACCGTACGGATGTGGTCCGCGATGACTTTGAACGCAACATCTTTGCTACTGTCTTGACGGTATACGTCGCCACTGATTTTTTCAGTTTCACGAATGATCGGCATGAAGAGGTCGGTATCGAAGTTTGTCGGTACGTCTTGAAGGACGCTCGCCATCCGTTCGAGTCCCATCCCTGTATCAATGTTTTTACGCGGAAGCTCTGTGTAGTTTCCATGTCCGTCATGGTTATATTGGCTGAACACGATGTTCCAGATTTCAAGGTAACGCTCGTTCTCCCCACCCGGATAAAGTTCAGGGTCTGTCGGGTCGTCCCCGAATGCTGGACCACGGTCAAAGAAGATTTCCGTGTTTGGACCAGATGGACCTTCACCGATTTCCCAGAAGTTATCTTCTAGCGGGATGATGCGGTCAGCTGGCATGCCAAGGTTCATCCAGATTTGTTTTGACTCTTCATCGTCTGGGTGAATCGTGACGGAGAGACGGTCCGGATCGAGTCCGTACCATTCGTCGCTCGTCAACAGTTCCCATCCCCATGTGATTGCTTCTTCACGGAAGTATTCACCGACTGAGAAGTTCCCGAGCATTTCGAAGAACGTATGGTGACGTGCTGTCTTCCCGACGTTTTCGATATCGTTCGTACGAATCGATTTTTGAGCGTTGACGATCCGTGGGTTCGCTGGGATGACACGTCCATCAAAATATTTTTTCAATGTCGCAACACCTGAGTTGATCCACAACAAAGTCGGATCTTCGACCGGTACGAGTGAAGCACTCGGCTCCACGCTGTGCCCTTTTGATTTGAAGAAATCTAAGTACATTTGGCGAATTTGTGCGCCAGTCAATGATTTGAGCGGTTTCATGAACAATTCCTCCTTATTTCTGAACGAAACGAAAAAAAAGCGATGCCTGCCCCTGTGGAAAGGGACGAAAGCATCGCTTCGTGGTACCACCCTCGTTCGCACGGTATACACCGTGCCTCGAACATCCGTTAACGTGGATGAGGCGCCCAGGTTGAGTGGGGACTCCAGAATAGCTTCGGCCGGCCGACCTCCATCTTCTCGCAGCCTAGGAAGATGTCTCTGTAGAGGTGGTGACGACGTACTCATTTCCTTCATCGTCTGTATCGTTTCAGTTGTCTATTCGTCATTATCACACGCGTTCGGAAAGACGTCAAGACTTCCCGCCTAAGCGTTCGACCAATTTTGTCCGTCGCACTGGTTCCTCTTCTCGCGTCGCCGCCTCAAGCGCACGCACATCACCGAACAAAAGTAAGCTCTTCTTCGCCCGGGTCACGGCTGTATAAATCAAGTTTCGTGACGATCGGAATCCTCCGTTGAAGAAGACTGGCATGAGCACGATCGGGAACTCGGACCCTTGTGACTTATGGATCGTGATGGCGTAGGCATGGGTGAACTGGTCCCATTCACTACGGTTGTACTCGACTTCTGTCTGATCGAATCGAATATAAATCTTGTCGACCTTATCAACGTTTTCCTTCGCGTAGAAGATGTTCGTGATTTCTCCAATGTCCCCGTTATAAACGTTTTCCTCGGCGTTGTTGACGAGTTGTAGCACTTTATCGCCATTGCGGTAAATGCGCGTCCCATGTTTCACTTCACGGGCACTCGATTTTGGATTGAATACGTTCTGAAGTGCTTCATTCAGCCCATCAATTCCACAGACACCCCGATATGTCGGTGCGAGCACTTGAATATCAAACGGTGAATATCCTTTTCGGAGAGCCGCTCCTGCCATCTGACAAATCGCTTGAAGTGCCGTCTCTTGATTCGCCGTATAGAAACGCCGGTCCGGCAGTGACGCCAACAAATCGTCTGGCATTTTCTTCGCATTCAACGAATGAGCGAGACGGAGGATACTTGACTCCGACGCTTGGCGATGGACGACGTCAAGGCGAACGACTGGAATCCCTTCTGTCGCCATCAAATCGGCAAGTACTTGCCCCGGTCCGACAGATGGGAGCTGATCACGGTCTCCGACGAACAAGATTTTCATGCCGTTCGGTACCGCTTTAAGCAAACTTCGGAACAAAAAGATGTCAATCATCGACGCCTCATCGACGATGAGCACTTTCCCGACAAGTGGATTCGTCTCATCGACTTGGAACGAACTACCGTCGAACTTTAACAAACGGTGGATCGTTGATGCCGGTAGCCCGGTCGACTCACTGAGGCGTTTCGCCGCTCGACCCGTCGGTGCGGCCAAGACGAACGGGAGCGGTTGGTTCGGAACGGGTTCTAACTTCCAATCGAAGACATCGCTAAGTGCATGAATGATTCCTCGAACGACCGTCGTCTTCCCGGTACCCGGTCCACCGGTAAGAACCATGAGCGGTGACTTGAGAGCAAGTTCAATCGCTTCTCGCTGTTGAGTGGCATATTCAATCGAGAACATCTCCTCGACACGTCCGACCGCGTCAAAGATGGTCGTCATGTCCACGTCCTCTGTCGTCGATGTCGCCATGATTCGGGCCAACTCTTCTGCCGCCTTCCGTTCGGCACGGAAGACACGGGGATGATAGACGACCCCATCCTCGATGACGACCCGTTCTTCTTTAGCGAGCGATTCGAGCGCCGTGACGAGCGCATCACCCGGATCGGCCCCGATGATTCGAGGCATCTCGGCTTCGAGTTGATCCGCCGTCACGTAGAGATGACCGTTCCCTTGCTCGAGTTCTAATACGTACAGCACGGCTGCCGCGATGCGTTCAGGATGAATGCCTTGAATCCCAAAATGTGCCGCGATGGCATCCGCCGTCTTGAATCCAATTCCCTGTACGTCGTACATGAGCGCATACGGATTCTTCTCAATCGTCTCCATCGCCCGTCCTTCATACTCTTTATGAATTTTCGAGGCGAGACGTGGCGTCACGTCGAATGGAGCGAGAAACAAAAGCAACTGATCGACCCCATATAAAACGTTCAGGCGCTCGGTGATCACACGTGCCTGCTTTTCTTTCAATCCGTCTACCTCGGACAAGATGCTCGGATGTTTCACAATCTGGTCGATACAATCGTCCCCGAGAGAATCCGCAATCTTCTGCGCCGTTTTTTGACCGATTCCAGGGAAAGACCCGTTCGTTAAAAATCGCACGGCAGCCCGTTTCGTCATCGGGACGACACGGCGAATCCAATCCGCCTTCATCTGTTTTCCGAATCGAGGGTGTTCGACGAGACGACCGTGCGCTTTATACGTCTCGCCCTTCTCAATGCCGACTCCGACGCCAGCGATGACCATCTCGGTCTCATCCGTCTCAAAATTCTTTTCTTTTATACGTACGAGCGCAATTGTATGCGCCTCTTCTTCTGATTGAAACAGGACTCGAATGACTTTTCCAGTCAACTCATAAGGTGCTGCCATCATATCCGACACCTCCAGCTATTTTTCCATCATCCATTATAGCCCGAGTTTGAACGGTAGGACAAATCGCCTAACTGAACAGGTTGAGGATGCGCTCGAGCTGGTCGAGGTCGACACGTTCAAGAATCCGAATCAGCTGATCGACATCGATTCGGTTCAAGATGCGCTCAAGTTGCTCCAAGTCCACGGTTTCAAGCAGTCGTTCGAACCGTTCCAGCTCCCCCGAATTAACATAACCTTCGAGCCGCTCGAACAGCTCGGTCCGCTCGACACGAAACAGTTGCTCAAGCGATGGTCGCTGAATCAACAGCACAAGTCCCGCGGCGATGACGTGGACGCCCCAGTTCAACACGACGTGACCGAGCCGTACCGTCTGTCCGACGAACGGGACGAGCGGGATGAACGACAGCTGCAACACGATAATCCCTAGCTGGACGTACGGGTTCGGGATGAACCAAGCCACGAGGGCAAGCAAGGCCGGGACGACCCACGCCACCCCGACCGCACCAAACGTCACGGACCAGGACTTGTTCGCCGACAATATCCAATGCATGACGACACCGATTACAAAAAATGTCGCAAACAGGAGTAACAGCACGGTCGTCGCCCGTTCCGACTCGACGACGACCCGGAACAAGAGATTATTCGTCCACTCGCCCGTCGCGAGACGATTATCGACTTCGATGAACAGACGACCGAGCATGAACCATTCGATGATGAAAAAAATAACGACGCTGACCAAACTAAACATCCGCATATGCTTTCTCCCCTCTCACATTGCTAATCCATTTCCCGAACAATCGGACGGCTATGCACGTTTTTCGTCGAATCAAAGCGGGAACTGTTCGAGTGAACCTATGAAGGAGGGACTATGTATGATGAAACGTATTCCAATCAGTGGCCTGTGTGAACTCGTGTTAGAAGTGACCGACATGACCGAGGCCGTCGATTTTTGGCACGGCAAGCTCGGACTTCCCGTCGTCGAACAATGGGTCGGTGACGATGCCGAGCCGAGCGAAGCACAGGAACAGGCGGACGAACCTTGGGCGACGTGGCTCTATGTCGGGGGGAACACCCGTCTCGGCCTCTGGCTGAAACGAGAGTTCACATCGGAAGAAGAATCGAACCGCCAAGAGGACGTGACCGAGTGGGACACGCTCTATGATGAAGGCGGCGCCCACGTCCACTGCGCATTTTTCGTTCCGATGGAGTCGTTCGACCAAGCGCTCGAAGTGTTAGAGGCATCAAACATCCCGACGAAACTCCGGACGTGGGACGAGGACGAGACGGTCAACGGTAAAGAGCGCTCGGCCTACTTCAAAGACCCGAGCAAGAACGTGATCGAGCTATACACGAAAAACATGGACGAGGCCTACGGTGAGTTCGGCGGCGAGCCCGTAAAAATCACGACGAAACAGCTCTGATTCACATTTACGCTCGACAACCCACATGATACGATGAGAGAAAATGGAAAAGGTCGTGCTATATGCGTTTCTTCCCGCTTTTCTTCTTGGCTTGTTTAGGCTTGCTCACCTTTGGGCTGTATTTTGTGATCGATGCGTTTCCCACGCTCGACCGACCCACTTCGTTTGCAGCGTTGGCGTTCGTCTCACTCGGGACGAGTTTCCTGATTTTGATGGATGGTGTACGACGAGCCAAGTCCGGAAAGCGTGTCTTGTGGAGCTACCTCGCGCTCTCCGGCACGCTTGTATTGATGACTTTTAATCTTTTGATTTGGGTCATCGGGGAGGTGTCCGCATGACGCTCACCCTCCCTGAATGTATCACCGGCTTTTCATACGGCGACTGTTCCGCCCCAGGGTCAGATTGGAAGACGTTCAAATCGATTTGTTTTGAGTTCACCCGGATTAAACGAGGAATATGTTCCTTTACCATTGGGGACGAAATCACTCCGAATTATCACCAGGCGAGTATCACATGGAGTGAGCAAACCATCTATGTCCTGCTCAGCAGAAACTATCCTGTCATCGGCATCTCCAAACTCGAACCGTTTCAATATGAATTCATCGATGTACCCGAACTGACCGACATGTTTCCTGACACCTATCAGATTCCGTCAGCGGCTGAGTTGAATGAGCGGTTCGATTTGTCGCTACAGCCGTTTCTGAACAAGGCGGAACGCGGAGAAATCAAATATTGGGAACCAGAGACGGTCGGTAACGTCATTTTCCATTATTGGGACTAACAAAAAGCGCCTCTCGCAAAAACTGCGAGAAGCGCTATATTAATTTAGTTACCGAGCAGTGCATCCATCTTCGCGATGGCGTCACGTGCGAGTTCGTGATCGGGTTGCATCTCAAGGACGCGTTGCAACTCAGCATACGTTCGTTCCTGGTCACCTAAGAACGCATATGCGATCGCCAAGTTGTAACGGGCATCCGTATGGCTCGCATCAAGGTCGAGCGTCTCTTCTAACGCAACGACTGCCTCTTCGAGCTGCTCACTTTGCGCGAGGGCAAGTCCGTACTGGAACGTGATTTCTACGTCTTCCGGCGATTGCTTCTTCGCTTCACGCAGGCGTGGCATCGCACGAACGAAGTCACCCATCGCTTTGTACGTCAAGCCGAGCATAAAGTGAAGATCGGCATCGTCCATCCCCGAAAGGAGCGCTTGGCGAAGCGACGCCTCCGCTGACTCCAATTGCTCAAGTTCATAGGCAAGGGCGCCTTTCGCATAGTGCGCGGCACCGAACGAGCCATCGAGTTCAATCGCTTTGTCATAGAAGATGACGGCACGATCGTAATCGTTGATCGCCTGAAGCAACGTCCCCATGTTGACGAAACCAGTCGGGTCTGTCGGATTCGCTTCAATGGCCTCATTGAAATGTTTGGCTGCCTGTTCGAATTCACCTTGCTGCATCGCTTGGATGCCTTGTTCGTTTGCGTTCATATCAATCACCTCATCCGATATAGTCGAGTCGTTTGCCGTTGCGGTACGCTTCGTCAATCGTTGCCCCACCGAGAC
Source organism: Exiguobacterium sp. s181 (assembly GCF_018617125.1). Classification (GTDB taxonomy): domain Bacteria; phylum Bacillota; class Bacilli; order Exiguobacteriales; family Exiguobacteriaceae; genus Exiguobacterium; species Exiguobacterium profundum. Next base: position 327,287 of record NZ_JACSJM010000002.1, on the reverse strand, counting down.
AGACGTCGCCGTCATAGAAGACGACCGCTTGTCCTGGCGTGATGGCACGTTGTGGCTCGTCAAACTTGACGAGGACTTCGCCATTTTCGAGTGGAGCGACCGTGACCGGCACATCTTGTTGGCGATAACGGAACTTCGCAGTCGCCCGGAACTCTCCTGTAGGAGCGGCTCCCGTCCATGACAGTTTCGAAGCGAGAAGCGCATCTGAATAGAGCGCGTCGTGATGGAAGCCTTGTCCGACGAACAAGACATTGTTCTCGACATCTTTTCCGACGACGAACCAAGGATCACCGTCCCCACCGATTCCGAGACCGTGACGCTGTCCGAGCGTATAATACATCAACCCGTCGTGACGTCCTTTGACGACACCGTCGAGCGTCCGCATTTCTCCTGGCTGTGACGGAAGGTATTCCGATAAGAACTCTTTAAAGTTCCGCTCACCGATAAAGCAGATTCCCGTCGAATCTTTTTTCTTCGCCGTCGCGAGTCCTGCTTCTTCGGCAATCGCACGTACATCTTTCTTGTCCATATGACCGATCGGGAACATCGTCCGCGCGAGCTGGTCTTGAGACAATTGGTTCAAGAAATACGTTTGGTCTTTGTTGTCGTCTTTTCCTCGTAACAGACGGTGCTCGCCATCGACATATTTCACTTGCGCATAGTGTCCAGTCGCGACAAAATCGGCACCGAGTCGAAGCGCATGGTCAAGGAACGCCTTGAATTTGATTTCTTTGTTACACATGACGTCCGGGTTCGGTGTCCGACCGAGACGGTACTCCGCTAAGAAATATTCAAAGACGCGGTCCCAATATTCCTTTTCAAAGTTGACCGCGTAATACGGAATCCCGATTTGGTTCGCGACGGCGATGACGTCTTCATAGTCCTCTGTCGCCGTACACACACCGTTCTCGTCCGTGTCGTCCCAGTTTTTCATAAAAATCCCGATGACGTTATACCCTTGCTCTTTTAACACATGGGCCGTCACCGATGAATCGACGCCACCTGACATGCCGACGACGACCGTCGTCTCTTCAGGGGCTTTCGTGCGTAAATTCATCTATCTCACTCCGTTCATAAATGTCGAGACGACTTCTTGTAGTCGCTCCGCGAGCCGTTTCGCGTCCTCGACCGAGTTACCGTGGCCAAAACTGATTCGAACAGACTGACGCGTCCGCTCTGAATCCCCGTACATCGCCGACAATACGTGGGACGGTTCGACCGACCCTGCCGTGCAGGCACTTCCGCTTGAAATCGCCATGCCCCGCATATCCATCATGATGAGGAAGGGTTCAAGGTCAATTCCAGGAAGGTATAAGTTCACGATGTGAGGTAAACGATTTGACCCGTTCACCTCATAAGTTACGCCTAGTTCGTCAAGACGCTGACGTAGTGCCAAATCGAGCGACTCATAGAGAGTCACTCGGTCTTCACGCTCTGCCATGACGAGTTCAGCTGCTTTTTGGAATCCGACGGCACCCGGAACATTTTCCGTGCCGGCTCGACGTTTACGTTCTTGTTGTCCACCGAAAGAACGTGACGCTAATTTTACACCTGTTTTCATGAAAAGAAAACCGATACCTTTTGGCCCATTCACTTTATGTGCGGACGCCGACAATAAATCGACATGAATCGCCTTCACATCAATTTCTTCTGTACCGAGCGCTTGTACCGCATCCGTATGGAAGAGAGCCTGCTGATCTTGTAACAACTCACCGATTTCGAGAATCGGTTGGCGCGTCCCGACTTCGTTATTGCCATACATGATCGATACAAGAATCGTGTCATCCCGTAAGGCTGAACGAACGGCGTCGACAGTGACGGCTCCCGAAACATCGACATCGAGATACGTGACGTCGAAGCCCTCACGCTCGAGCTGTTCCATCGCGTGAAGCACGGCGTGGTGCTCGACTTTTGTCGTAATGATATGTTTACCTTTTTCCTGATGGGCATGTGCCGCACCGAACAAGGCATAGTTATCCGACTCCGTCCCACCTGACGTGAATACAATCTCGTTCGGTGAAGCACCAATCCACTTCGCGAGGACGCGACGTGAAGAATCGAGCGCCGCCCGGGCGTTACGTCCAATCCCATGGATGCTCGACGCGTTCCCATACGTCTCTAAAAAGTACGGTGTCATCGCTTCAAGGACTTCCGGTCGCATCGGTGTCGTCGCAGCGTGATCAAAATAGTTCATCTAAGGTCACCTCGTTCTTAAATATAAAACATGTAGCCGTCTGACTCTTCTTCAGCGAGGTCCGCGAGTGTCGTTTCGTCAAGGACGGTATCGATGGCTTCTTTGATTTTATCCCAAAGCTTGCGTTTCACCGCATCATCTGCTTCAGAATCTTCAACGATGGCTAAAGGTCCCTCGAGCAAGCGAATGATTTCACCCGCTGTCACTTCTTCTGCCGGTTTGACGAGTTGGTAGCCACCGTACGCACCCCGTACACTCTTGACGAGTCCCCCGTTACGAAGTGGACCGATCAATTGCTCCAAATAATGCTCCGGCAACTCATGGCGTGCGGCAATCTTCTTTAAACTGAGCGGCTTGTTATCTGTTTCACGCGCTAATGCAATCATGATCGTTAAGCCATAGCGGCCCTTTGTAGATATTTTCATCTTCAAGTCTCCTTCTGTTATACTAATCGAACAAACGTTTGTCGAAAGGAATGGTTACGTATGCCTGATTTGTTTCATCAATCGAATGGCGGACCGCTCGCGAACCGCATGCGCCCCGAAACGTTAGATGACGTGATCGGACAGCGCCATATCATCGGCGAGGGCAAGCTGCTTCGCCGTGCCATCGAAGCCGACCGACTCGGTACGATTATCCTATATGGTCCACCTGGCACCGGTAAGACGACACTTGCCCGTGTTATTTCGAATTACACGAAAGCGACATTCGTCCAATTGAACGCCGTCACGGCCAAACTCGATGAATTGCGGAACGTCATTCGTGAAGCGGAGTCCCGGTATGATTATGAGGACGAACGGACGATTCTCTTTTTAGATGAGATTCACCGGTTCAATAAGCTCCAACAAGACGCGCTCCTCCCTGCCCTTGAGTCTGGCAAGCTCGTCCTCATCGGAGCGACGACCGAAAACCCGAGTTTTGAAGTGAACGCCGCTCTCTTGTCACGGGCGACCGTATTTCGACTTGAGCCACCAGGTGCCGAGGAGTTACGTATCGTCCTTGAGCGTGCTCTACACGACTCACGTGGTCTCGGAAGTTATCCCGTCAAGATGGATGAAGCTGCTGCAGACCATTATATCAAAATGGCGGATGGTGACTACCGTGTCTTATTGAACGCACTCGAACTTGCCGTCTTGACAACGCCTGAGGTGGAAGGACAGATTCATATCACACTTGAGGTCGCAGAAGAGTCGATTCAACAGAAATCGATCAAATACGATAAGACGGGTGACCGACATTATGACGTCATTTCGGCGTTCATCAAATCGATCCGTGGGTCTGACCCGGATGCTGCGCTTTACTGGTTAGCCGTCATGATCGAGGCTGGCGAATCGCCACGCTTCATCATGCGTCGCCTTTACGTCCATGCCGCCGAAGATATCGGAATGAGCGACCCGAACGCACTTCTCATTGTCGATGCAGCAGCACGAGCGAGCGAGTACATCGGTTTCCCGGAAGCCCGCATCCCGATTGCCGAGGCTGTTCTCTATTTGGCGACCGCACCGAAATCGAACGCGGTCATCACCGCGATTGACAAGGCGCTCCATCACGTCCGGACAGTTGAGGGTGGGCCTGTACCCGTACACCTGCGTGACGCCCATAGTCCAGGAGCACGTGAACTCGGAAACGGGGTCGGATACAAATATCCACATGACGAAAAAGACGGATTCGTTCCTCAGAACTACTGGCCAGAGAATTTGGCTAGAAAACGACCAAATTACTATAAACCGACGCCACGTGGATTTGAGCAACAAATCCAAAAGCGGCTCGACTATTGGGAAAAACGACGCGACTCGAAATGAGCCCGCGTCGTTTTATTTTTGGATGCGATTGATTTCGACGCCCGCTTTTTCAAGCAAGTCGTTAATGACATAGCCGGCAGCGACAAGCCCTGCGACCGATGGAACGAACGCGTTCGAGCTCGGTGGCATCTTCGCTTTGCGGATCGGCGCGTCTTTCTTCCCGACGACCTCGTTCACGTCTTCGCGTGTCACGATTGGAGATTCGTCCGAGAAGACGACGGGGACGCCTTTGTAGATTTTCTCTTTACGTAGACGAGTACGGACCATCTTCGCAATCGGGTCATATGACGTATCTTTAATGTCGACGACCTTGATGCGTGTCGGATCCATCTTATTCGCCATCCCCATGCTTGAGATGACCGGGATGCCGCGACGCTTACATTCTACGATTAAATGAATCTTATAGATGATCGTGTCTGACGCATCGATGACGTAGTCGATGTTTTGAGCGAAGAACTCTTCATATGTCTCTTCTGTATAGAACATCTTCAATTGGACGAGGTCTAAGTCCGGGTTGATGTCAAGGAGACGTTTCCCCATCACTTCGACTTTCGGTTGACCGACCGTCGACAATAGTGCGTGGATTTGTCGGTTGACGTTCGTGATGTCGATATCATCTTTATCGACGAGGACGATGCGTCCGACGCCACTGCGCGCAAGTGCCTCGGCCGCAAATGAGCCGACACCGCCGACGCCTAAAATCGCGACCGTTTTATTCTTTAAAGCATCAAGGCCTTCAGAGCCGATGGCCAATTCATTTCGTGAAAACTGGTGTAGCATATTTCTTCCTCCAACTAATTCTATTTTCTCATACTATTTTACTCGGAATTATAATCAAAAAAAAGACGTCTCGCGACGTATTTACAAAAAAATCGATGGGGCCCGGAGTGCCGTGACGATGCCTTGCTTTTGAACCTGCGTATGCAGGTGGGTGACCTAGCGTTTCCTTCACAAGTCCTCCTGCACGTGATGAGGCAGTTGATCTGGTTAGCAGTTCGGTCTCCCGTATTCAAAGTGTTGGCTCAAAATAACGAAGGCGGCTCTCGTACACCTCAGGTATCCCATCTGTTGATTTAACTATAGCGCTTCTGTAAAAAGAAGTCAATGAGAAACGCCGACTTCACGTGACAGTTTGGTCACAACCATTTGTTACGAAACGCACGGTCCGAGTCATATGTGAACTGTTGACGCTCGATGTTGAAACGGCGGTCGCGTGAGTCGTTCCCGACACCCGCCTGGTACGCCCAATTCCCCCAATTGCTCGCCACGTCGTAATCGATTAGTTTCGATTCAAAGTAGGAAGCCCCGTAACGCCAATCTTGTTTCAACTCCTTTGCGAAATAGTTGGCCACGATTTGTCGTCCCCGATTGGACATCCATCCCGTCGCATTCAGTTCGCGCATAAACGCATCTACGAAATCAACACCCGTCTCTCCCTTTCGCCATTTTTCAATGACATCCGCCTCGACTCGCCAGTCTTTCCGTTTCGACCGGATGCCTTGTGATCGAAATAACTTTTTCCCTTGCTCGAGTGCGACCCATTGAAAGAACTCACGCCATAATAGTTCAAAGTACAGCCAGTACGTTGATTCATTTACCCCATGCGTTCGTTCATGTGCCTCGAGTTCAAAGAATACCCGTCGTGGGGATAACGAGCCGTTCGCTAAATAAGAAGATAGCTTCGTCGAGTCATCGACACCAAAACCATTTCTCGTTTCTTTGTACGTTCGAATCGGCACGGACAAATAGTCATTCAATCGACGCTTCGCTGCCAATTCGCCACCTTTGAACGGAAACGCCGTCCTCGGGTCTTGCTTTACTTCTTGAATCGAAAATGGGAACGGCACCTCGCGTGTGGCAGCCGTCGCCTTACGGGAAATCAGTTCTCGGGGACGTACATCATATTCGACCGCTTTTCGAAACTCCGTGAAGAGAAACGGCATTTTCTCAAACGGGATATCTTCTTTTTCAAACAACGTAAATCCTTCGAACGTCTCGTACGTCCCTTTCCATTTTTTGATCACTTCATTTTCACGTCGGCGCTCATTGTACCCGATGGCCCGTTGAAACAAGAGACGGTCGGATGGATCGAGCATTTCGAGCGGATGACCGACGTGCACGTAAAATGGGATTCCAAGTGCATCGAGTGAGCCGGCCACATCCTCTAATGACTCCTTCAGAAAATGCAGTCGTTCGTTCCCGAGTGGAATGACGCCATAACGATTTTCAACAAACTGATTCGGACTGATGAAAAAATGACCTTCGATCGGATCGTCATGGCGAAGTGCTTCTTCGAGCGGCAAATGATCATCAACACGTAAATCGTTTTGGTACCAAATGATTGTTTTCATCGATAGACCTCCTCCACTCTATAGTATGATGGGTTATGATCTCCGTCATGAGGCTGGAATGTGCTTGAAATATGTTTTCAAAATCAAATTGTGTGGAATATATTCTTCTAGAAGAGAAAGGGGTGTAGCATAATGGCTAAGAAAGGCAAAATGGGAACATTGATTAAAATTGCGACGGCGGTCGCACCGTTCGTCTACGATTACTATAAAAAGAACAAAGCAAAAAAATCACCGAAGAAATAAAACTCACGTCTCAGCCAATAAGCTGAGACGTTTTTTTTATGTTTTTCAATCGCCTGTGCTAAGATAAATCAATCATTCTATTGAAACGAGGCGATGTTCATGCACGTCCGATCCATCCATCTTTTACGCATTCTCTTCAAATGGGGTCTTTTCATGACCGGGTTGTTCTTACTCGCACTCGGTTCATCCATCATGATCACGGCAAATCTCGGGGTTTCCACGTGGGACGTCCTTCATATCGGTATCGCTCACCATCTTCCGATTTCAATCGGGACAGTCATCTTATGCGTGGGACTTCTACTCGTCCTATTCAAATACATACTCGACCGAATCCGGCCTCAATTTGGCACGCTCGTCAACGCGGTCTTTGTCGGGGTATTTATGAACCTGATTTTGAACGAGCAATGGCTCCCGACATTCGATGGCTTATTTGTAAATGTCGTTTGGCTCACGTTCGGGATATTTGTCATGGGAATGGGAGCTGGTCTCTATGTCGCCGTCGGGTACGGTGCCGGTCCACGCGATGGATTGACGCTTGCCTTAGCAGACCGTTTCCAAACGTCCGTCCGTGCCATGAGGACTTGGATGGAACTGACCGCTTGTCTCATCGGTTGGGCACTCGGCGGGCCACTTTTCTTCGGGACCGTCTTATCGATTTTCCTCATCGGTCCATTCTTCCAGTTTTGGCTAGAACGGTTCCGCCTGTTCATCGCCTATGTCGATCGTCTCAAAGTAAAATTCGCATGAAAAAGAGAGGAGATCTCCTCTCTTTTTATGTGTTCGGAATGAGCACAATCTTTCCGAACTTACCCGATTGTTTAAAATACGCCTGTGCCTCACGTGCCTCTTCAAGCGGGAACGTCCGGTCAATGACCGGTTTTAGCTTCCCTTCGGCGATCGAGCGCAACATCTCCGCGAATTCATATCGTGTCCCGAGAACAGACCCGCACATCGCGATATGTTTCAAGTACAGCGTCCGGAAGTCGAGATGGGTCGTCTGTCCTCCCGCCGAACCAGAGATACAGAACTTCCCTCCCTTTTTCAAGATGTTTAGAGATACATCAAATAGCGCATCTCCCACGACATCAAGGACCGCGTCGACCGGGCCACCGTTCGCAGCGATGATATCATCGGCGAGCGTCTCAGAACGGTAGGAAAACACTTCGGTCGCCCCAAGCGCTTTTAACTCTTGCTCGTTTTTCAAATCACCGACGATAGCGAACACATTCGCCCCGAATACGTTCGCCGCAATTTGGATGTTGAGTGAGCCGACCCCGCCACTTGCCCCAGTGACGACAATCGTCTCACCGGAACGGATGTGTAACTGCTCGTTCATATGCCAAGCCGTGAGACCACTTACGGAAAAGACTGCACTCTCGACGAAATCATCAAGCGGCATGTCAAAACAAAGGTCAGCCGGCCATGATACATACTCCGCGTAGCCCCCGTCATACTCTGATCCAATAAAGGACATATCGTCCGACAAGTGTTCCTTCCGTTCAGGTCCGCTCGAGGTGAACGGGAATAAGACGACGTGTCGACCCATCATCCCTTGGTCGACCCCATATCCGAGCTCGACGACTTCACCAGTGATGTCTGAACCGGGAATGCGTGGGAACTGGACGCCTTCCGGGCGCCATCCTGACTTCTCCCGAGCTCCATAAGCCCCTTCTCGCATCCATATTTCCGTATTGTTAATCACGCAGGCGCGTACCTTGATCAGCACTTCTCCTGCTTTCGGAGACGGTTTCGGGATATCAACCACTTGGAGTTGGTCAACGTCCCCATATCCTACGACTTGTACAGCTTTCATGGTATTTTGCCTCCTCCGCTTTCATTCATCCATAAGTATTTACCCACGAAATGCTGTTATCACGCCAAAAAAGGGCCGCCCTTTATCAGGCAGCCCTCGATTTATAGTTGTTGACGTTGTAACAGGTTCGTGAAGACGCCACCTTTTTGACTGAGTTCTTCGTGCGTTCCATCTTCTACGATTCCTTCTGCCGTCACGACAAGAATCCGGTCGGCATTCCTTACAGTCGCTAAACGGTGCGCGATGATGAGCGTCGTTCGATTTGCTGCCAGTTCATTTAATGAATCCTGAATGATGGCCTCGGTCTCCGTATCGAGCGCCGAGGTCGCCTCATCGAGTATTAAAATCGGCGGATTTTTCAAAAACATACGCGCAATGGCGATGCGTTGTTTCTGACCTCCGGAGAGTTTTAGTCCACGCTCTCCGATTTGTGTATCAAGACCGTGCTCGAGCTCTTCGACGAGCGTGCCGAGATGTGCTTTTTCCACCGCATGCATGATCTCTGCATCGGTCGCATCCAGTTTCCCGTAAGCAATGTTCTCCCGTAGCGTACCCGCAAATAAGAAGACATCTTGTTGCACAATTCCGATTTGACGACGTAAACTCTCTTTCGTCATGTTCCGGATATCCATGCCGTCAATCGAGATGGCACCCTTTGTGACGTCATAAAAACGCGGAATGAGTGAACAGATGGTTGTCTTCCCTGCCCCGCTCGTCCCGACTAAGGCAACAGTCGTCCCTGCCTCGATCGACAAGTCAATATCTGTCAACACTTGGCGGTAGTCTGAATAGCCGAATGAGACGTCATCGAAGACGATATCGCCTGTCAACGTTTCGACCTCGGTCGCATCCGCTCGGTTCTCAATGTCCGGCTCTTCATCAAGCAACTGCGTGAATCGTTTGAACCCTGCCATCCCTTTCGGATACATTTCTAAAAGCGCCGTGATCTTTTCAATCGGCTTGATGAGTAAATTCATGTACAAGATAAATCCCACGAGTTGTCCGTACGATAGCTGACCCTCGTACGTTAAGTACGCCCCGTACACAAGGACGAGCAACGTCATAAGACGCGTCGTGATATAAATACCTGCGAGTGACGTACTCATGACGCGATACGCTTCAATCTTCGAGCCGCGATAGAAGTTGTTGTCTTTTTGGAAACGTCCGATTTCAAACGCCTCGTTCGTAAACGATTGGACGACGCGTGCCCCAGACACACTGTCCTCGACGCGTGCGTTCACTTCCCCGATATTCGTGTACATCTTTTGCCACGCCTTGTTCATGTTCTTATTCGCATACGTGATCATGATGATGAGGAACGGTACTGCGACAACGGTGACGAGTGCGAGTTCAGGGTCGATCGAGAACATGATCCCGAACGCACCGAGTAACGTCATGATGGCGATAAAGAAGTCTTCCGGCCCATGGTGCGCCACTTCCCCGATATCGAACAAGTCGTTCGTGACCCGGCTCATCAAATGGCCGGTCTTATGATTGTCAAAGAAGCGGAACGACTGTTTATGGATATGCGTGAACAACTCTTCTCGCATGTCCGTCTCGATGTTGATGCCGAGCTTATGTCCCCAGTAGTTGACGACGTACTGCATCATCATGGCCAATATGTATAGAATCAACAGGCCGATGCTGACGATGATAATCCAGTTCCATTCCCCACCCGGCAACAAGTCGTCGATGAACCATTGAACGGCAAGCGGAAATCCAAGTTCAAGCAGTCCGACGAGAATTGCGAATGAAAAATCGAGTAGGAATAACTTTTTATGTGGTCGATAATAACTAAAAAAACGTGAAATCATTCTCTCTTCCCCCTTCTCATCATTAAGTGTACGCTTTTTTCCGAAAGGTGGAAAACAGGATGCATCCCTTTTTCATTCTTTTTTCAAACGGCGTATAATAAAAGTAAGGAGTGATACACATGCATGTACACATTACAAATCGTGCCCTCGAACGAATCGAGTCATTGAAAGGCGAACGCGAAGGACAGATGCACCTCTTTTACGAGACAGAAGGTTGTGGCTGTGGGAACAGCGGAATCTTTGAGATTCGATACGTAACCGAGACGACTCCGGAAGACGTTGAAATCGAATCAAACATCGGACCGATCTTAATCAAAAACTGGACAAAAGTGTTTTTAGATGAACAGATGAAAATCGATTTCCTCGAAGACCGTCGTACGCTCGTCTTGAAGAGTGACGGCCAAGTGTTCAATTCGAATCTTCTTGTCACAGACGGCACAGGTTGTCAGTTGAACGTTCCGAGCCGATGAAACAGACGCTGAAACAACATCCGAGACTGCTCATTCTCTTCTTCTTGAGTTTCGGTCTTGGACTGTTCGGAATCTATCTGGCATTCATCGATTCGGTATACACGATGTCCGCCGTCATCGCTTCGCTGTTTGCGTTTGGTTTCGCGTTGCAACGAACAGCGAAATATATGCAGCGAGAAGAGGATAACCGTTAACAAGAGGAAGTGTCCCATTAAATTTCTACCATCGTGTTAAATCCAAAACCCGTTTCACCCATACAAAAACGAGGATTGCCATGGCAACCCTCGTTTTTTGTGCTTACTTCTTCTCTTTTACTGCCGTACGAATCGATAACTCTTCGAGTTGCGCGTCCGAGACCGGGCTCGGTGCTTGCGTGAGCAAGTCGCTTGCCGAAGCCGTTTTCGGGAAGGCGATTGTGTCACGAAGGTTCGAACGACCTGCAAGAATCATGACGAGACGGTCGAGACCGAGTGCGATTCCCGCGTGTGGTGGTGTACCGTATTCGAACGCTTCGAGTAAGAAGCCGAACTGTTCAATCGCTTCTTCTTGCGTAAAGCCGAGCAATTTAAACATACGTTCCTGGATGTCACGCTCGTAAATACGCTGTGAACCGCCACCGAGCTCGTAACCGTTCAAGACGAGGTCATAGGCGATGGCGCGTACGCTTGCCGGGTCTGTCTCAAGAAGGTGAAGGTCTTCACGGTTTGGCATCGTGAACGGATGGTGATTCGCATAGAAACGACCGTCTTCTTCTTCAAACGTCACGAGTGGGAAGTCTGTCACCCATAGGAAGTTGAATTTCGACTCGTCGATGAGACCGAGGTCGTGTCCGAGTTTGACGCGGAGTGCGCCAAGGCTGTCAGCGACGACAGTTGGTTTCGATGCGACGAAGAGGAGAAGGTCACCTGCTTCTGAATTCGTTGCCTCGATCAACTTCTGTGCGTACGTTTCGTCGAAGAACTTCGCGATCGGACCGTTCAAGCCTTCCGCTGTCACTTTGAGCCATGCGAGACCTTTCGCACCGTAGACCGCTGTGAACTCTTGAAGCTTGTCGATGTCTTTACGTGAGAAGTTGTCCGCCTCACCTTTGACATTGATTGCTTTGACTTGCCCGTTTGATTCGAGTGCGGCGTCGAACACTTTGAAGCCGGCACCTTTCACCGCGTCTGCCACATCGATGAGTTCAAGACCGAAACGCGTGTCCGGCTTATCTGAACCGAAACGGCGCATCGCTTCCGCGTATGTCATACGCTCGAACTTAGCCGGTGTATCTGTGCGACCGAGTGATGACTCCATGACTTCACCCATCATTGATTCCATCATCGCCATCAAGTCTTCGATATCCATGAAGCTCGTCTCGATGTCGACTTGCGTGAACTCAGGTTGACGGTCTGCACGAAGGTCTTCGTCACGGAAGCAGCGTGCGATTTGGAAGTAACGGTCAAATCCTGCGACCATGAGCAACTGTTTGAATAGCTGTGGTGATTGCGGGAGCGCGTAGAACTCACCACCGTGGACACGGCTCGGTACGAGATAGTCACGTGCGCCTTCTGGTGTCGACTTCGTCAAAATTGGTGTTTCGACTTCAAGGAACTCTTGCTCTGTCAAGAAGTTACGGATCGTGTTCGACGTCTTGGAGCGGAGACGGAACGTCTCTTGAAGCGCTGGACGACGAAGGTCGAGGTAACGGTATTTGAGGCGAAGGTCTTCTGAGACGTTTTCTGCCTCGTCACCGATTGGGATTGGTGTCATCTTCGCCGCGTTCAAGATGTTGATCTCAGACGCGATGACTTCGATGTTTCCTGTCGGCATGTTCGGGTTCTTGTTCTCACGCTCGAGAACCGTTCCTTTTACGTCGAGGACATACTCACTACGGATTGTTTCCGCGAGTTGGTGGACTGCTTCGTTTTCCGGGCGTACGACGACTTGGACGATTCCTGTGCGGTCACGAAGGTCGATGAAGATGAGGCCCCCGAGGTCACGACGTTTTTGTACCCATCCTTTTAATTGTACTTCTTGGCCGATGAGTGACTCTGTCACGCGGCCGTTCATATGTGTGCGTCCGATCATTGTTCTGCTCCTTCCGATAGTTCACGAATTTTGTCTGCGACGGCCGAGAGTGGCACGTCGACTTGTTCACCAGTCGTCATATCTTTCAAGGCGGCTGCCCCGCGCTCGACTTCATCATCCCCTAAGATGACTGTGAACTTGGCTTTCAGGCGGTCCGCCTGTTTGAATTGTCCTTTGAACTTGCGCCCTTGGTAATCACGGTCTGCCTTGAATCCTTCCATGCGGAGGAGTTGTAGGAGACGTGTCGCCGTCAATTCGACTTCTTTTTCACCTTGCGCGACGATGAAGACATCAAGTCCTGTCTCGAGTTTAGGTAAGACTCCTTCATTCTCCAATGCAAGGATGAGGCGCTCCAATCCGATTCCAAAACCGACTCCCGGCATATCCGGTCCACCGATATCTTGTACGAGACCGTTGTAACGTCCGCCGCCACAAAGTGTCGTGATGGCTCCGAACCCTTCTGCCTCGGACATGATTTCAAACGCCGTGTGCGTATAGTAATCGAGTCCACGAACGAGTGTCGGGTCGACTTCGTAGGCGACACCGAGTGCATCGAGTTGTGCGAGCACTTGATCGAAGTAGGCTTTCGACTCTTCGTTCAAATATTCAAGGATTGACGGTGCCGTCTTCATCGACGGATGATCACGGTCGACCTTGCAATCCAAGATGCGAAGCGGGTTCTTGTAAAGACGTGACTGGCAGTCTTGGCAAAGTTCGCCTGCCACCGGCTCGAAGTGACGGATGAGCGCATCGCGGTGGGCGTTGCGGCTTTCCGCGTCCCCAAGCGAGTTGACGACGACTTTGATTTTCTGAAGTCCAAACGACTTGTAGATTGAGTAGGCGAGGCTGATGACCTCAGCGTCAACGGCCGGGTCACTACTACCGATTGCTTCGACACCGTATTGGTGAAGCTGACGGAAGCGGCCTTTTTGTGGGCGCTCGTAGCGGAACATCGGTCCCATGTAGTAGAGCTTCGTCGGTTGGTCCGGATTTCCGAATAGTTTGTTCGTCACGAACGCACGAATGACTGATGCCGTCCCTTCTGGGCGAAGCGTGTACTCGTCTTTCCCTTTCTTCACGAGCGTGAACATCTCTTTTTGGACGATGTCCGTCGTTTCCCCGACACTGCGTGTGAACAGGTTCGTCGTTTCAAAGATTGGTGTGCGGATTTCTTTATAGTTATAACGGGCGCTCATGTCGCGAAGTTTTTCCTCGACATATTGCCACGTCTCGACCGTGCCCGGAAGCAGGTCTTGTGTACCGCGTGGTGCTTTCATCATCACAATTCCCTCCTTAAAATACAAAAAGGCCCTCGTCCGCAAAGGGACGAGAGCCTGTGTCAGTTTCCCGTGGTACCACCCTCGTTGCAGAGCCATCACTTGAAACTCTGCCACTCGAAATCGGTTAACGCCCGATGAAACGGCTCCCCCTACTCGCTTTCAAGGGAGCACCTCCAAAGTGTCGTTCGGGTCATCATCCAGTCGATGCTTTCAGCCAAGGCATCGCTCTCTTTACTGGTGGGTTGACCGTACTCTTCTTTATCGTAGGTGTTTGACTATATGCTTCATGATGCCGAATCAAGCCGGCATCTGTCAAGCGTTTTTTTCGAGCATGAGTGTGACCGGTCCGTCATTGACAAGTGCGACGTCCATCATCGCCCCGAAGCGTCCCGTCTCGACGATGAGCCCGTTCGACCGGAGTCGCTCATTGAATTTTTCATAGAGCGTTTCAGCGATATCCGGTTTGGCGGCCTTTGTGAAAGCAGGTCGCCGTCCTTTCATCGTATCTCCATATAATGTGAATTGCGAGACCGACAAAATTTGACCGGCCACATCTTGAATCGATAAGTTCATCTTTTCTTGATCGTCCTCGAAGACGCGAAGCCCGGTCACCTTGTCGGCGAGCCAGTTCACTTCCTCTTCTGTATCTTCATGTGTCACACCGACGAGAAGCAAGTATCCGGCGTTGATTGCCCCGACGACTTCTTCCTCCACTGTGACCGATGCTTCTTTCACTCGTTGCAATAATACACGCACGTTCCTCTTCCTTTCGTCACGTCATCATGACTCGGCTGACCGAATACACGTCTGAGATTTGTTTAATGCGCTCGACAACTTTCTGCAAGTGATTCACGTTCGGAATCGAGATCGTCATCGAGATGCGAGCTTGTTTATTTTGGTCGCCCCGACCACTGACGGCCACGATATTCGTATTCGTCGCCGATACCGCCTGAAGGACATCGTTCAAGAGACCTGAACGATCATATCCCGTGATCTCAATATCGACGTTATAGTTCTTCTCTTTCGCCTGTCCGACTTCCCATTCGACGTCAAGGAGACGCTCCGGATGTTGTTCGTTGACGATGTTCAAGCAGTCTTTCCGGTGAATCGAGACGCCGCGTCCACGGGTGATGTATCCGACGATTTCATCTCCCGGTACCGGGTTACAGCAACGGCTCATGCGCACGAGCATGTTGTCGATTCCTTTGACCGTCACGCCCGCCTCTGCCGTTTTCTTCTTCGGCGCCTGACTGACTTTCAATTCGCTGATGGCTTCAGAGAGCTCGAGTTTCGGCTCTTTGCGCTGCTTCTCCGTCAACTTATGCGCAACTTGAGCGGCAGTGATGCCTTGATAACCGACTGCGGCATACATCTCTTCCTCGTTTCCGAAGTTGAACTTCTCGACGACGATACTGAGTGCCGGCTCATCGATCACTTCTTTCGGTTCAAAACCGAGTTTCTTGATTTCTGCCTCGACGAGATCTTTCCCTTTCTCGACGTTTTCTTCACGCTGTTGACGTTTGAACCATTGACGAATCTTGTTCTTCGCCTGGCTCGAAACAGCGAGCTTCAACCAATCCTTACTCGGTCCGTAACTATGCTTCGACGTGATGATTTCGATGATGTCACCCGTCTCGAGTTTGTAGTCGAGCGGTACCATCCGGCCGTTCACTTTCGCACCCGTCATCCGGTGCCCGATCTCCGTATGAATCCGGTACGCATAGTCAATCGGGACTGAGCCCTTCGGCAACTCGAATACGTCTCCTTTTGGTGTGAAGACGTACAGCATGTCGCTAAAGAAATCAACTTTGAGGGACTCCATGAATTCCTCGGCATCCGTCGTATCCTTTTGCAGCTCGAGGATTTCACGAAGGTGGGCGATCTTCTCGTCGAATCCGTTCGTCGAGACGTTTTTCCCTTCTTTATACGCCCAGTGTGCCGCAATCCCGAACTCAGCGATGAAATGCATGTCTTTCGTCCGAATTTGGACTTCGAGCGGCTCACCTTTCGGACCGATCACGGTCGTATGGAGCGACTGATACATGTTCGGCTTCGGCATGGCGATATAATCTTTGAAACGTCCCGGCATCGGCTTGTATTGCGTATGGATGATTCCGAGCACGGCATAACAATCACGAATCGAATCGACGATAATGCGGACCGCCATCAAATCGTAAATTTCATTGAACTCTTTTTTATGCTTCACCATCTTGTTATAGATAGAATAGATGTGCTTCGGTCGACCGTTCACGTCGGCATCGATATGCACTTCCTCAAGAACCCTGTTCACTTCCGTGATGACAGAGGTGACGAGTGCTTCCCGTTCCGTCCGTTTCTGTTTCATCATCGAGACGATCTTATAGTATTGCTGCGGGTTGATATAACGTAACGAAATATCTTCGAGCTCCCACTTGATTGTCGAGATCCCCATCCGGTGCGCGAGCGGAGCAAAGATTTCGAGCGTCTCTTCCGCTTTTTGAACTTGCTTTTCTTTCGGCATATGCTGAAGCGTCCGCATATTGTGGAGCCGGTCCGCAAGTTTGATCAGGATCACGCGCACGTCTTCTGCCATGGCGATAATCATCTTCCGGTGGTTTTCAGCAAGTTCTTCTTTTTTCGATTTATATTTAATCTTACCAAGTTTCGTGACGCCATCGACGAGCATGGCCACGTCTGGACCAAAATCGTCCGTCAATTGCTGTAACGAAATATCCGTATCTTCAACAACATCATGCAAGAGCGCTCCAACAATCGTTGTGGCGTCTAAGCCGATATCAACGAGAATGCCGGCCACTTGGACCGGATGGAGGATATAGGGCTCGCCCGAACGTCGGAACTGACCGGTATGATGAAGTTTTGCGTATTCGTAAGCGCGTTTCACTTCGGCTATATCGTCGTCACCCATATACTCCCCGAGCGCGTCGAGAAGATCCTCAATACTTACGATTTGTTTTTTGGTCATAACATTCGACACCCTTTTTCTAACCGCTCCAATCGCCTCGGATTCGTCGCAGCATGGTAGTAGTTTGTATTCAAGATTCTATGATTTTTATAACCATTATCGAAAAAATCTGACGACCTGTCAAAGGTTGTAGGTTATTTTCCTTAAAAACTATTCAAAAACGGGAAGCATGTCGCTTCCCGTTCAAATTAGTCTTCGTAGCGGATGAGTGAGAACACGTCGTATCCTTCGAGACGCTCACGTCCACCAAGTCCATCGAGTTCAATCAAGAACCCGATTCCCGCAACAACTCCACCGAGTTGTTCAATCATTTTAATCGTCGCTTCAATCGTACCACCTGTTGCGAGCAAGTCATCCAAGATGACGACTTGTTGTCCAGGTTGGATTGAATCTTTGTGCATTGTCAAAATGTCCGTCCCATACTCAAGACCGTATGAAACTCGTACTGTCTCACGTGGTAACTTTCCTTCTTTACGTACTGGTACGAACCCGAGTTCGAGCGCATACGCTGCCGGGCAACCGACGACGAATCCGCGTGCTTCCGGACCAGCGATCAACTCCGCTCCACGTTCACGTGCATAAACGACGAGCTCATCTACTGCTTTCTTGTAGACTTCGCCATCTTGCATGAGTGACGTGATATCTTTGAAGCTGATTCCTTCCTTCGGATAATCTGCTACTTCTTTAATATGCTGTTTGAAATCCATTTTATGTGTATGCCTCCTGCATCTTGTTCGATCGCAACGATTGTAACCGCTCTTTGAGCTCCGCCAATGACGCGTATACGAAACGCTCTTCGAGTTGTTGGCGCCCAATCCGGCGTTGATAGCACGGCGCCTCGGTCAAATCGCGTTTCGGTGCTTCTGGATTGACTCCAGGCAGTCCGTCTTCCATTGTAACAAGAAATTCGAGTTCAGAGAATACTTGATGCATAAATTGAATCGTATTTTTTGACCATTTTCGCTCTTTTGACAGACGAATCAGGTTTTCACGTAGATTTTTCCGTTCGCACGTTGCCATATGGACATAATACGTTCGGAAATCCTCACGGGACGGAAGACGTTCAAAGAACGAGTCTCCTTGACCGAAGGCACAATAAATACGTTCGATCCCCTCATGAAGTTTTTCTGCGAGCACCTCTTCATCGTCCGGAAGATCGAGCAGAACGACGAAACGGTTGAGCGGTTCATCTCCTTCATGGAGTGGAAAATCTTCGTTCGTCCCTCGGAAAGATAAAAATGACGTCTGGTCTTTCGGCAAATCTTTCAAATCTTGCATTGATTTTTTCTTCCCACGATAGTCAAACACTTGGAAGTCATCGACCCGTAAATCTTGAATCATGAGCTGGGGCTTACGCATTCCGTTCCATTCGTTGACTTGAAGACTTCCCATCACCGAGATATGAGCCATCTTTGAAATCTCTGAAACGACGTGCCCGAATCCAAATCCGATGCCATCGAGCTCACGCTTGTCTCCGGCGAGCTGTACTTTCAAATGCGTGGCATCCCGTCCGATTTGGCGAATATCTCGCAGTTTCGCATCTGCGACGACGACACGAGGGGATGGATTCCCCATACCAAACGGCGCGAGCTTTCCGATTTCTGAGATCAAGTCGAGCGAGACGTCGTTGACGGAGAGTTTCAAGTCGACGTTCACCCGTGGCACAAACACGTCATCAGGGATAGAATCCGCTTGACGGTTCAGCCGCTCTCGTAGTTCGGCGACATGTTCCGACTGAAGGGTCATCCCGGCGGCAGCTGGATGTCCACCAAAGTGTGGCAAAATATCTTCATTCTTCGAAAGTTCCTTGAAGAGGTCAAATCCATCGATGGAGCGCCCCGATCCTTTCGCCTTACCCGTCTCAGGGTCGTGGCAAAGGAGGATGACTGGACGATAGTACGCCTCGACGAGACGAGATGCGACAATCCCGACAACGCCAGGATTCCACTTCTCACTCGCCACGACGAGTACACGGTCCTCGGTCATCGATGCTTCAACGAGTTCTTTCGCTTCAGCAGCGATTGTCTTGACGATGTCTTGACGTTCTTTGTTTTGCTTATCGAGCTGTTTTGCGAGCTCGAGCGCTTCCTCGACATGTTCAGCCAGGAGCATTTGTAATGCCGGCATCGCTGAATCGAGTCGACCCGCTGCATTGATGCGTGGACCGAACGCGAAACCGACCGACTCTTCGTTCAATACGCTGTCACCGAGACCACATACTTCACGTAATGCTAGAATACCTGGACGTTTTGAAGCCTCGAGCGCGGCAATCCCCTTCTTCGCAAGCAACCGGTTTTCACCGTCTAACGGGACGAGGTCGGCAATCGTTCCGAGGACGGCCAAATCAAGGAGTTCTTCCGGCATTCTTCCTAAAACGGCGTGTGCCACTTTGAGGGCGACTCCCGCTCCGGCGAGTTTGTCGTATGGATACCCCGGGTCGATATGCGGATGAATGATCGCATAGGCGTCCGGCAATGTCTCTTTCGGCTCGTGGTGGTCCGTGATGATCAAATCGACGCCAAGGTCTTTTAAGAGTGTCGCTTCTTCAATCCCTGAAATTCCGCAATCCACCGTGATGACCAAGGTGAATCCCTCGTTCGCCGCCCATTGGAACGCTTCTTTGTTCGGTCCATATCCTTCCGTGAAACGGTTCGGGATATAACACTCGGCCATGACACCGATTTCGGTCAACGCGTGCCACATGACGGATGAGGCACTGACCCCGTCGACATCGTAGTCACCATAGATGAGCACCATCTCCCCATCGTCTGCCGCCTGTTTAATGCGGGTGACGACTTTCTCCATCTGTTCAAACAAGTACGGGTCATGAAAGACGAGTTCTTCCTCGGCATACAAGAATGCCTTGGCCGCTTCTACGTCTTGATGACCACGCTGAACGAGCAACGTCGCCAGTTGTGTTGATATATTTAATTCGTTTTGTAAACGCGTGACGTCGTCCGGATTTGTTTCCGGATAGAGCCACTGTTTTTTCGAATGGTACATGTCCTTCACTCCAATCAATTGTAGATTATAGCAGACCGCGTGAAAGATGTGCCGTCTTGACATTTGAAAAGGTCTCCCGATTGAAGGGAGACCCACTTGTTACGCCTCTGTGACCGGCGTATCTTTTTTCTTGTTGATTGTCGTGCGTTTGATGAGGAGCCATAAATACGATGCAATGAAGATCGAAGAATACATCCCCATGAAAAGTCCGACGATGAGCGCGAGCGAGAAGCTGCGAATCGACTCGGCACCGAACACGTACAAGGCAATCGCTGTAACGAGTACCGTGATGACCGTATTCACGGACCGTACGATTGTCTCTTGAATCGACTTGTTGATGATCGACTCATAGACGTCCATCGACTTGATTTTTCGTTCCTTTTCATACGACGTGATGTTCTCGCGGACCCGGTCGAACGTTACGATTGTATCGTTGACCGAGTAACCGATGATGGTCAAGATCGCGGCGATAAAGTACAAGTTGACCTCGATCCCAAAGAGCGAGAACGCGACAATCATGAAGAAGGCATCGTGTAACATCGCGATAACAGTTGCAAGTGCATATGAGAATTGGAAACGCACCGTGATGTAGAGAATAATCCCGATTGATGCGACGGCTACCGCATACAAAGCATTTTTCGCCAAGTCACGACCGACTTGAGCCGAGACGGTGCTGATGTTCGGGTCGTTCCCGAATTGTTCAGTGAACGCCGTCTTGACGTTCGCGACTTCCTCTTGCCCTAATTGACCGACGAACGTCACGTATGCCAAGCGACCTTCATTTGCATATTGGACGCTTGAAATCTCTTGGTCAACTCCGGCATCGTTAAACGCTTTCGTGAATTCTTCTTGCGATACACGTTCTTCCGTTAGTACTTCGACCCGCGTCCCTGAAGCAAAATCGATTCCGAGGTTCAACCCACGGAAGAACAAGAGACCGATTCCGAGAACGACGACTGCCGTCGAAATCAAGAACATCGTGCGCATATGTTTCACGTAATTCCATTCAGTAAGCTTAAAGTTCACGGATTTCACTCTCCTTCACACCAAACCATCCTTTGCGTTTGTCGAACAGACGACTTGAGACAAGGAGGTGCATCAAATAACGTGAGATGAATACGTTCGAGATAAACGTCATCCCGATTGAGATCATGAGCATGACGGCAAATCCTTTGACCGAGCTTTGTCCGAAATAGAACAAGACCGCAGCCGAGATGAGCGTCGTCAAGTTAGCATCGATGATCGTACTGAGGGAACGACGGTTACCTGCACGGAATGCCGATAAGACCGATTTTCCAGAGCGGAGTTCGTCTTTGATTCGTTCCGCGGTAATAATGTTCGCATCGACTGCCATACCGACCCCGAGGACGAGTGCCGCAATCCCTGGGAGCGTCAAGACCGCATTGATTCCGTTGAAGAACAACATGATCAAGTTGATGTACAGAACAAGCGTGATGATCGACACGAGTCCTGGGAGACGATAGAAGAACAACATGAAGAGGAATACAGCGATGATTCCGATTGTTGCGGCAAATACCGTTTCTTCTAAAGCATCTTGACCGAACTGGGCCGATACGGATGTCGAGTAAATCTCATCTAATTTGACCGGGAGCGCCCCTGCGTTCAAGATGTCCGCAAGGCGTTGACCGCTTTCCGCGTCAATTCCACCACCTGAGATGATGGCTTTATCCGATAGGATCGGGCTCGTTACCGAAGCATCTGACACAATCTTCGAGTTCTCTTTTTGAACTTCTTCCTCATATGTGTCGCCCTCTTCATAGTCGAGCCAAATGACCAGACGGTTCTCAGGAGCTGGGCGTTGTGCAATCTCGGATGTCACTTCACCAAACTTTTCAGCCGATTGAAGCGTCAACTCAACGACCGGTTGTCCTTGTTGGTTGTAGCTGAGCGCTGCCCCACGCGGCGCCAAGTCTTTCCCATCGAGCAAGACGTTGTCGTTCACGTCACGGAATGTCAATTGTGCCGTAGACGAGAGAACCTCGCGCGCTTCGTTTTGGTTCGATACGCCCGCGAGCTGGACGCGGATGCGATTGTTTTCTTCGATTCGAACGTCCGGTTCAGAAACTCCGAGGACGTTGATTCGGTTATTGATGGCGCGAACGGTTGCATTCATCGCTGATTTGTCGATGACGTCGCCGTCTTCGAGCGGTTGTACTTCATACAAAACTTCGAATCCACCTTTTAAGTCGAGTCCGAGGTTCGTGTTCTTAACGACCCATGGTGTCGTGAACACTGCGAGCAGGATTGTCGCAATCATGATGATCGCAAAAATCGCAATGTTGCCTTTTTTGTACATACGACTATTTCCTTTCCAAACCACTGTTCTTGATAAAAACTTCTCTCGTTAACATTACAAATTTTCTAAACATTTATCAATCATTTTCCTAAAATTGTAACGCCCTTCACAGATTGTTCGACTGAGTTTGCGTATAAGACTAAATGTTGCGCACGGGCAAAACTTCATGTATGATGTAGCTACCATCAAAATATCAAAGGAGTCTTTCCATATGGACAGCACAGTTATTTATGCCTTTCTCCTTACTCTATTCGCCGGTCTAGCTACCGGAATCGGGAGTATGATCGCATTCTTTGCGAAACGGACGAACACGGCATTCCTCTCCATCTCGCTTGGATTTTCCGGAGGCGTCATGATTTACGTGTCGTTCATCGAGATTTTCCCGAAAGCGCTCGAGGAACTCGTCGGCGCACACGGAGAATATACGGGTACAATCTACACCGTCCTCGCATTCTTCGGTGGGATGTTCTTGATTGGCATGATCGATAAGTTCATTCCGAAAATGGAGAATCCACACGAAGTCAAGTTCGTCGAGTCGATGCAGAATGACCCGACAACACATGAACTCGCAACGACGACAAATGAAGCGGCTCCAATCAATCATCCGGAGGTACAAAATCGACTTAAAAAAATGGGGATTTTCATGGCACTCGCCATCGGGATTCACAACTTCCCAGAAGGACTTGCGACGTTCGTCTCGGCACTAGATGATCCGACCGTCGGCTTAGCTATCGCCATCGCCATCGCCCTACACAACATTCCGGAAGGGATTGCCGTCTCCGTCCCAATTTATTATGCGACGGGCTCACGGAAGAAGGCGTTCAAGCTTTCAATGTTGTCAGGGCTTGCCGAGCCAGCTGGAGCGGCCATCGGATTCTTGTTACTCATGCCGTTCTTGAGCGACACCGTCTTCGGACTCTTGTTCGCGGCGGTCGGTGGCATCATGGTCTTCATCTCGCTTGACGAATTGCTCCCTGCCGCCCGTGAATACGGACACGCCCATCATTCCATGTATGGAATGGTTGCTGGTATGATCGTCATGGCGACAAGTCTAATCCTATTAATGTAACGAACAATGCCCTGACACGCGCGTCAGGGCATTTGTTATGTCGTTTTAAACAGATGGACGACATCTTTTAATTCAGACGACATGTGACTCATCGTTTCAGCGATGCCGTTGATTTCTTGAATGGCGGCAAGCTGTTCTTCGACGTTCGCACCGGCTTCTTCGACGCTTCGCTGTGTCGAGACGGCGTTTGTCGACATATCTTCAACAGAGACGGCAACTTCAGTCGTATTGGCGCTCACTTCTTCTGTTGCTGCCGCAATCTCACTCATTTGACGGGACGTCTCTTCGATGACCGATACGATCTCACGGAACACCTCGGCCACTTCTCCCATTTGCGATACCCCATTCTCCACATGTACGCTCGATTCTTCGAACGCCGATTCGACTTGCTCCGTGTCACGTTGAATGTCGCGGACGACGGTCTGGATTTGAATGGCGGATTGTTTCGATTCCTCGGCGAGTTTCCGGACTTCAGCCGCGACGACGGCAAACCCTTTTCCGTGCTCACCCGCACGTGCTGCTTCAATCGCCGCGTTTAAGGCAAGTAAGTTCGTCTGTTCCGTGATCGCCGTGATCGAACGGGTGATTTTCTCGATTTCAAGCGATTGGTTCGATAGACGGTTCACCATCTGTTGAGTGAGCTCGTTGGCACGGCGAATTTCTTGCATCCGTTTCTCTGCCAATTGAACGGTCTCAAGTCCACCGTTCGCCGCCTCAAGTGTATGTATCGTCTGCTCATTCACACCTTGTGAGGCCGCAGCGATTTGATTCAATCCATCCACCGCTTGATTGACGCCAATCGTCCCTTCTTCTGCTCGCTTCGAGGATCCTTGCGCAGCCACGTTCATTTCTTCGAACAACCGGGACACGCCTTGGGTCGTTGTCGCGACATGGTCTGTGCTTGCGTAAAGTTCTTCAGAATATGCAGTCACTTTGTCCGACGCTTCACCAACCCGACGAATCAAGCCGACCAGATTATGCTTCATTTCATTGAACGCCGTAACCAGGTCTCCTAGTTCATCGTTTGAGGCGACTTCGATATCTTCTCCAGTCAAATCCCCTTCTGCCATGATGCGTGCTTGACGACCGAGTCGATTGATCGGTTTTAGGAAAAGCCGTTGTAGCGCAAGTAAGGAAAGAATCCCGATCACGACACCACCAACACTGATGAGGAGCATCCAAAGGATTGAACTTTCTGCATCTGCTTGTACCGCTTTCGTCTCAGACTCGAGGAGCTCCCCTTTGTATTCGACAAGGTCGGTCACGGTCATGCGTACCCGATCCGTCGTCGGTGTCACACTCGTGTTGAGAACGGTTTTGAAGCCGATTTCGTCTTGTTGTTGACGAAGTTCGACGGCACGATTCATCTCACGGTCTAATAGCTCGTTAAATTTCTCCAAATCTCCCAACCAAGACAAGATCTTCTCATCTGAAGAAGATGCCTTGAGTGAAGCCATCAATTCGTCTCGTTGTTCTTGAACTCCCTGGAGACTGATGAGCGTCTTCGGATTGGCTACAAGCATATAGTAGTTCAAGTAGCGTTCAGCATCCGTCACCGCTAATGATAGATTCTCTGCAAGCAGCATCTCCTGCGTGCCTTCACTGAGGACCCGGTCATAGGCGGCAGTCGATTGTCTCAATTGATAAGATCCGAGCGCGCCGACAATGACGAGCGCAATGATCGTCGGAATGAGCGCGATGGACATCCGTCGTCTCAGCGACGAGCGTCCTTTCTGTTTCGTACCATTTCGTTTTATGCTCCATCCTTTCCACTTCTTCATCTGTTTAATCAATCGTTTCACGTCCATGTCATTCGTTCTCCTTCATCTCGGATTTCTTCTCAACTTGAGATTAGTGCAAACGTTTTCATTAATCAAATCGATTTTTCGAAATGAGGTGGATAAATTTTGAATCGGATTCGTTTTGACAAAAAGAAGTCATCTTTGTATACTTTAAATCGTAATAATTACGTTTTTAAAGGATTCTCTATGATTGTGGAAAATACGAAGTTATTAATCATTGGTGCTGGTGTACACGGAATGACCCTCGCCATCTCATATATGGAACAAGGCGGGTGCTTGGAGGATTTGATTATTGTCGACCGTCTCACTTACCCGTTATCGAACTGGAAACAACAAACTTCATCCATCTCTATGTCGCACCTACGTTCGACCCGAGTGCATCACGATTCTTGGTCCGTTCGCAAGAGCCGTCTATGGCGGACAAGAAGCCGCTCGAAGAATCCTCCCCCAATTTCTAGCCACACAAAAAAGCGTCTGACCATGATGGTCAGACGCTTACTTGCTTATTCCTCAAATGAGGCATTCGCTTTTTTCACGACTTCCGCAATTGCGCTTCGGTTGAAGCGGAGAAGCGATTGATCGCATTTCAAAACGACATGTGTGTCTTCGATTTGATGAACGACGCCGTGTAAACCACCGATTGTGACAACGCTGTCGCCACGCTTGAGGGCGTTTTGCATCGCTTGTACTTCTTTTTGGCGTTTCGTCTGTGGACGAATCAAAAGGAAGTAAAATACGACGAAAATCAAGATCATTGGTAATAACGCAACGAGTGTTTCCATGAGTAACATTCACCCTTTCCTTCAATATCAGGTTCATTATACCGTGAAACTGAAACATTGTCACACAATGTCCGACATGATTGCTTAGAAATTCTTCGCGTTCGGCTTGTTGTAGCCGTATTCTTCGAAGAACTCTTCTTTGAAATCGAGCAAGCGGTCTTCACGAATCGCTTGACGAACCTGCTCCATCAACTTCACGAGGAAGTGAAGATTGTGTGTCGTACACAAGTGAAGACCAAACATCTCATCCGCACGAATCAAGTGGTGAACGTACGCACGCGAGTAGTTCTTACACGTATTACAGTCACACTTCTCATCAATTGGACCGAAGTCCGTCTTGTACTTCGCTTGTTTGATCGTGACGCGACCTTTCGACGTCATGAGCGTTCCGTTTCGTGCAATACGTGTCGGAAGGACACAGTCGAACATGTCGATTCCGCGAATCGATCCTTCAATTAACGCATCCGGTGAGCCGACGCCCATCAAATAACGCGGTTTGTTCTCTGGCATGAGCGGCGTCGTGAATTCGAGGGCACGATACATGACGTCTTTCGGTTCACCGACCGAGAGACCACCGACCGCATATCCTGGGAAATCAAGTGAGACGAGGTCTTGGGCGCTTTGACGACGAAGGTCCTCATATTCTCCACCTTGGATGATGCCGAAGAGCGCCTGGTCTTCTGGACGTTCGTGTGCCTCGAGGCAACGTTCCGCCCAACGGCTCGTCCGCTCGACCGATTTTTTCATATATTCATGTGTCGCCGGATAAGGCGGGCACTCGTCAAATGCCATCATGATGTCAGAGCCGAGGGCATTTTGAATCTCCATCGCTTTTTCTGGTGACAAGAACAACTTGTCTCCGTTCAAATGGTTACGGAAATGTACGCCTTCCTCTTGGATGTTTCGGAGGTCGGCCAGTGAGAACACTTGGAATCCACCCGAGTCCGTGAGGATTGCCCCGTCCCAGTTCATGAACTTATGAAGTCCACCGGCTTGTTTGATGACCTCATGTCCTGGACGAACCCAAAGGTGATACGTGTTCGACAAGATGATGTTCGCACCCATCGCCTTGACCTGTTCAGGTGCCATCGTTTTGACGCTCGCTTGCGTCCCGACCGGCATGAAGACCGGTGTCTCGAACGACCCGTGCGGCGTATGGACGATTCCGTGCCGCGCTCCGGTCTGTTTGCATGTGTGGATGTGTTCGTATGTGACTGCATGTTTTGTCATTTTGATACTTCCTTCCTCGTGATGAGCATCGCGTCTCCAAAGCTGAAGAAGCGGTATCGTTCTGCGACCGCAGTCCGATAAGCGTGTAAGATGATGTCGCGCGTCGCGAACGCCGAGACGAGCATGACGAGCGTTGATTTAGGGAGATGGAAGTTCG
The DNA here is from genome assembly GCF_018617125.1 of Exiguobacterium sp. s181. Taxonomy (GTDB): domain Bacteria; phylum Bacillota; class Bacilli; order Exiguobacteriales; family Exiguobacteriaceae; genus Exiguobacterium; species Exiguobacterium profundum. Next base: position 299,928 of record NZ_JACSJM010000002.1, on the reverse strand, counting down.
TGATCAATCCATCGATTGCCTTTAACTCAACACCAGGGTAAATAAAGATATCCGTCCAGCCCGATGACTCGACGAAGTCCCCGTGATCTCGCATGATCGTCTCAAGCGTGCGCGTCGATGTCGTCCCGACCGCAAAGATGCGACCGCCATTCGCTCGAATCTCTCGAAGCGCAGCTGCCGATTCAGCCGACAACTCGAAATATTCACTATGCATCGTATGTTCCTCGATCGAATCAGCCGTCACCGGACGGAACGTCCCGAGACCGACGTGAAGGGTGAGCGGGATCAACCGAACCCCTTTCGCTTTCGCTGCTTCGAGCAGTTCCTCGGTGAAATGAAGACCGGCTGTCGGAGCGGCCGCACTGCCTCGTTCACGGGCATAGACCGTTTGATAACGGTCTTGGTCATCGAGTTGTTCGCGAATGTACGGTGGGAGCGGCATCGTTCCAAGCTCGTCTAAAATCTCATAGAAGATGCCGTCGTAGTCAAACTTGAAACGACGTCCGCCTTCTGGGAGCTCCTCGACGCATTCCGCTTGGAGAAGACCGTCCCCGAACTCAACGATGGAGCCAACACGAACTTTTTTCGCTGGTTTGACGAGTGCTTCCCATACATCATCTTCCGTCTGCTTCAACAAGAGCAGTTCGACTTTCCCGCCTGTTTCTTGCTTCGCCCCAAAGAGACGTGCCGGTAAGACGCGCGAATCGTTGACGACAAGCGCATCCCCTTCGTTCAAGTAATCGAGCACGTCACGGAAATGACGATGCTCGATGTCCCCTGTCTCGCGGTCTAATACGAGCAAGCGTGAGCTCGTCCGATCGAGCAATGGGACTTGCGCGATCAACTCTTCTGGCAATTCAAAATCATAATCGTTTACGTTCAATTGAATGTCTTGCATACCTTACTCCTCTTCCTCTTCATAACCAAAATGCGACTTGGCAAACTGTGTGATCATCCGTCCTCGCGGCGTGCGCTGCAAGAATCCTTGTTGTAATAAATAGGGCTCATAGACATCCTCAATCGTCTGAGCATCCTCACCGATGGTCGCAGCGAGCGTCTCAAGCCCGACCGGTCCACCTCCGAACCGCTCCACCATGGCCCGAAGCAATCGATGGTCAACTTCATCGAGTCCGAGCGCATCGACGTGTAGCCGGTCGAGCGCATCAGATGCGAGCACGGGATCGATTTCTTTCGTACCAGCCACTTGTGCGAAATCACGGACACGACGCAAGAGACGGTTTGCAACTCGTGGCGTCCCTCGTGAGCGTTTCGCAATCGCACCGCTCGCCTCAGGTGAGATCGAGAGACGGAACAACTGGGCCGTCCGGCTGACGATGGCCGCTAACTCATGTGTTTCGTAATATTCGAGCTTCAACGTGACACCGAAACGGTCACGTAAAGGCGCCGACAACATCCCTGCTCGTGTCGTCGCGCCGACAAGCGTAAACGGTGGTAGGTCGATGCGGACGCTACGAGCCATCTCCCCTTGCCCATAGACGATGTCGAGACAGTAGTCTTCCATCGCCGGATAAAGAATTTCTTCAATCGTCCGGCTCAAGCGATGGATCTCGTCGATGAACAAGACATCCCCCGGCTCGAGGGTCGAGAGAATCGCAGCCAAATCACCCGGTCGTTCAATCGCCGGGCCGGCGGTCGTCTTGATCCCGACGCCCATCTCGTTGGCGATGATTTGGGCGAGCGTCGTCTTCCCGAGTCCCGGGGGACCGTATAAGAGCACGTGGTCGAGCGTCTCACTTCGAAGTTTGGCGGCCTGAATGAAGACGGACAAATTGCCTTTCGCCTTTTCTTGCCCGATATATTGCTCGAAGCGCTGCGGACGTAAGCTCCACTCTTCAGAGTCTTCATATTGCTGATGAGATTGTGACAACAATCGTTCGTCCATAGCTTCCTCCTTATTTCAGTAACAGCTGTAGCGCGCGTTTTATGTACGCGTCGGTCGTCAAGATTTCTCCGCTTAATGCTTTGCGGACTTTTGCGATTTCCCGTTCGGAGTAGCCGAGCGCGACGAGCGCCTCACACGCCTCATCGAGTTCAGATGCACCTTGTGCGAACAACCCTTCGTTCGGCACGTAATCCGGTGCGAGCTCGGATAACTTCCCTTTCAAGTCGAGTGCCATCTGTTTGGCCGTCTTCTTGCCGACTCCCGGGAACTTCGTCAAATATTTCTCGTTCTCGGTTTCAATCGCATCGATCAACGCGTCGATATCGCCGGACGCGACGATGGCAAGCGCACCTTTTGGTCCGATCCCGCTCACGCTGAGGAGTTTATTGAACAGCTCACGCTCGCGACGTGAACGGAAACCGTATAACATCTGCTGGTCTTCTCGCACGTAATGATGCGTAAACACGATTACATGTTCGTCTTGTTCACGATAAAAAAACGGGTTAGGCACATGTACTTTGTAGCCGACGCCCGAGACATCTAACGTTATATATTCCGCACACACATAGGCGACGGGTCCTTTTACGAATTCAATCACGGTGTACTCTCCTTTTCGGTCGGAAAAACTGCATTTATTGTACCATAATGGGGGACACGAAAAAAGGACAGGCGTTTTCCTGTCCTCAAGCAATTATCGCGCGAGCATTCGTTCAAGTGCACGTTTCGAGAACTCTGTCGTCTCATGATCGACGCGAATGATGTTCACAGGGGCCGTCTCGAGCGACTCGAGCGCCCACAATAGATGTGGCAAGTCGATTCGATTCATCGTGAGGCACGGACACATGAACGGGTTCAATGAAACGATATCGAGGTGTGGGTACGTCGCCGCCAGACGGTTGACGAGGTTCATCTCCGTTCCGACCGCCCACTTCGTCCCCGGTGCGCTCGCGTCAATCTTGTCGATGATATACGATGTCGATCCCGCCTCGTCCGCAGCCTGGACGACGTCAAACGTACATTCCGGATGGACGATGATGCGACGATCCGGCTCACGCTCACGGAACGCCTGAATTTGCGATACCGTGAACTTCTCATGGACAGAACAGTGTCCCTTCCATAAGATGACTTTCACTTGATCATCATCGCCTTCTGAGACCAATTCTTCACGGAGCGGATCCCAAACAGCCATCGCCTCGAGCGGGATGCCGAGGTCGAACGCCGTGTTCCGCCCGAGATGCTGATCGGGAAGGAACAAGATGCGTTCACCTGCCTCAAGCGCCCACCGGACGATTTCATGGGCGTTCGACGATGTGACGGTCGCCCCACCGTGACGACCAACGAACGCTTTGATGGCCGCTGTTGAATTGACGTATGTAATCGGGATGATGTCCTCTCCAAATCGTTCCGTCAGTTCTTCCCAAGCAATCTCCGTCTGATCGATATCGGCCATGTCTGCCATCGAACAGCCGGCACGCATATCAGGTAAGACGACAATCTGGTCGTCCCGCGTCAACATGTCTGCCGTCTCTGCCATGAAGTGGACACCACAAAAGACGATGAATTCGGCTTCGCTCATCTGTTCTGCGAGTCGTGCGAGCTGGAGCGAATCCCCTGTCGCGTCCGCGAATTGAACGACCTCGTCTTTTTGATAATGATGGGCCGGTAAAAAGAGACGAGTCCCGAGTCGGTCTTTGACCGCCTGAATCCGAGTCTCCATCTCCTCCACCGACAAGTTAGCGTACGTCGGTGGGAGTGTTCCGAGTAGTTGCATCTTTCATTCCTCCTTGTAAATTCAAACTGCAATCGAACGCGCGTACCGAATGAGTCAATTGCCCGAGCGAGATGACATCGATGCGAATGCCTCGATAATCGTCAATCGTGTCGAGCGTGATGCCACCAGACACTTCAATTTTGATGTGCGTCGGTATATGACGGACCCATTCTCTCAATTCATCTGGCGTCCGATTATCAAGCATCACGATGTCCGGATCGGCTTGAACCGCCTCCATCAGTTGTTCGAACGACTCGACCTCGACTTCAATCGGGGTCGTATGGCCGACACGTTCTCGTGCGACTTGAATCGCGTTCGTCACGCCACCAAGTGCGACGATATGATTGTCTTTGATCATGACGGCGTCATCGAGTCTTAGACGGTGATTGTATCCCCCGCCCACACGTACGGCGTACTTTTCAATCATCCGCAGTCCCGGGGTCGTCTTGCGTGTATCGGTCACGTGAATCGCGTCATCGTATAACGCGTCCACGCACTGTCGTGTCATCGTCGCAATCCCACTCGTATGTTGGATGACATTCAACAGCACGCGCTCAGTCTCTAAAATCGCGCGCGTCTTCCCTCTCAAGACGATGAGTTCGTCTCCAGGGGTCACCGCTCTCCCGTCTTCTTGGCAAGAGACCAATTCAAGCCGCTGCATGGTTGCCAGCTCTTCTACGATCGGCTTCCCACAGAAAATGCCCTGTTCTTTGGCGACAATCGTTGCGACCGACTCGTCCTGTCCATCAATCAGCGCACTCGATAGGTCCCCATACCCGATATCTTCAATCAAGAACTGACGTAGCTGTTCGCGTAGGTATATCGTATTCATCATTCCGCTCCATTTCGAGGATGCTTTGCGCGAGAAGACGCGCCGCATCGAGTTGTAAAGTTTGTTCACTTAATTGTCTTGTCACGTGTTTCGTCATGGTCAACGTTTGGGTATTTTGTAAGAAACCTTTCAATTCATTAAGACTTGGTGAAATCGTCAACCATCTTCTAATTTGAGCACGTAACGCTTGAAATGCCACAGGTGAGATGTCGTACACCAACGTCTCCTTCGTCGCCGTGGTCGTCTGATTCAATCGCACCGCCCGCGCGACTCGTTTTCCAAACACCCAACATTCCAAAAGTGAGTTCGAGGCCAAACGATTCATCCCATGTATGCCCGCATCCGCCACTTCACCGACGGCATATAATCCGTCAACGTCTGTCCGTCCCATGTCGTCCACTTCGATTCCACCCATATGAAAATGGAGGCCAGGACGTACCGGAATGCGGCGAGGATTGATCTGGAGTTTGTCACATGTCAACGCAAGCTTCGGAAACCGTTCACGAAGCCGTGTCACGTTTGTCGTATCGAGATACACCGTTCCCATTCGTTCTGTCAGTACCCGCGCCACGTCATCACGAGGAGCGAGACTCCCGAGCGGATGATGCGCCATCACGTGATTCCCTTCGTCATCAACGAGCGTCGCTCCGGCTCCCCGGAGTGCCTCCGTCACGAGATGAGGCTCGTCGGTCGCCAGTAAGGTGGGATGAAATTGGATCCGCTGTAAATGTGTCAGCTTGACCCCACATCGATTTGCCAGAACGAGACCGTCACCGGTCACGGTACGCGCGTTTGAAGTCCAATCAATCAGCCCACCGATGCCACCTGTCGCCAATACGACAGCGCCGGCTTCAATTCGAATGGGCACTTCATCCCGAAACGCCATCGCGCCGACGACTTTCCCGTCTCTCGTGATGAGATCGTGCACGAGCACCCGTTCCAATACGTTCACGTTATCGGGTAACGAGTGACGCAATTGCCTCATGACATGGCGTCCCGTCTCGTCGCCACCGACATGAAAGATGCGATTCAATCGATGCGCGCCTTCACGTCCGAGGGCATAGCCGTCCTCTTCACGGTCGAACCGGACACCGAATCGTTCCATTTCTTCAATCGCTTGACGACCTTCTTCTACGAGAATGTCGACGCGCTCAGCGCACGATGTGTTTTTAGAGGCGAGCATCGTGTCTTCTTTATGGGCCGTACTCGATTTCTCAAGATACGCGCTCGCAATCCCGCCTTGTGCCAAATCGGAGTTGCTCTCTGTCATCTCACCTTTCGAGACGAGAAGAACAGAGAATGATGTTGGTAGATGCAAAGCCGTTGCGACGGCGGCAAGTCCCGTTCCGATAATCAAAATGTCAGTTTTCTCTATGTGTAAAGACACTTGTACATCACCTGTTTTTCATATGTAATGTTGACTTGTAAACTAGTTTCGCATAATTTTGTGTAGAAGACAACATGAGAAAAGGGGAGTCCATGATGAACCGCTACTTCGACTACGCCGCTACACACCCGATGACACATGCAGCATTAGACCATTACGTGGCGATGGCCAAAAACGTTTATGGGAACCCATCATCACTCCATACCCAAGGTTATATGGCAGAAGATTATTTGACAGAGGCACGACGCTTGATCAAACAGGCGCTCGGGCTTGATATGTTACGAGGAAAATTATTATTCACTGGAAGTGGATCGGAGAGCAATTACATCGCACTGACAAGCTTGCGTAAACGGATGAAGGGCAAAGAGGTGATCACGTCTTGGCATGAGCATGATTCCGTCGCCCTCTTACTTGAAGAATGGGAGCGGGAAGGGATAATCGTTCATCGGTTGAAACTGAAGGATGGGAAGTTTGATTTGGATGCGTTCACCCACCTACTCGACCGTGACATCGGGCTCGTCACGCTCCAGCACGTCAATTCCGACACGGGTTGGGTGTTACCGCTCCACCACATCCAATGCCTCTTGAAATATAAGAAAATCCTCTTCCATGTGGACGGGGTCCAGGCACTCGGGAAAATCCCGATTTCTGTCGAAGGCATCGATGCCTATTCGTTCAGTGCCCACAAAGTGGGTGGACCGAAAGGAGTCGGTGCCCTCTACATGGAACGTCTGATTCCTCCCCCATACTATCCGGGGCATCATCAATACGGGATTCGTCCCGGAACGATTGACGTTCCTGGAATCAGTGCCTTTGCAAAAGCACTCGGAGAACGTCAGGAACAATTGACACGTTTTCAGAGAAATTTCATGGCGTTTCGTGCTATCTTGAAAGAGAAGACGTCAGCGCATGTCCATTGGCTCGAGTTTGATGAACAAAGTCCCGCCATTTTCTCCTTCGTCTCCCATCAACGCGACGGACAATGGTGGATGACCGAGCTCGACGATCTCGGGTTCCAAGTATCGGCTGGGTCGGCATGTCGAGCAGGTCAAAATGGACCAAATCGCATGCTCGAAGCACTCGGATATGAGACGAGCGCCTGTCATGGACTCGTCCGCATTTCCTTCGGCGCGCAAACGACCGCCGAAGACACATCGGCCCTCGCCGATGCCATCGTCATTTTAGCAAGGAGAGTCGAACATCATGAACAAACGTTTAGCCGGTGAAGAACGCCGTCGCACACTATTACAATTGATTGAATCGAGCAATGAGCCGATCACAGGATCTGAACTGGCAAGACATGTATCCGTCAGTCGCCAGGTCATCGTCCAAGACCTATCGTTACTAAAAGCGAAAGGCCATCAAATCGTTGCGACCGCTCGTGGGTACGTCTACTTGCACGGAGACCTCACCCCATCCACCTATTCGAAAAAGGTAGCCTGTCGTCATACGGCAGAAGAGATGGAGGCGGAGATGAACGCCATCGTCGATGAAGGAGTCACCATCAAAGACGTCATCATCGACCATCCTGTATACGGGTCCATCACGGGACAACTCATGGTGAAGAGTCGCCGCGACGTCCGTGCCTTCCTCGAACGTGTGAAGACGCATGGGGCTTCCCCACTCTCCCAGTTGACGGGTGGTTTCCATATCCATACGCTCGAATCAGACCATAAAGAGGCAATCGATGCTGCGGTGAAAGAGTTGGACCGCCTCGGGATTCTCGTATCCGAATTAGATTGAAGAGACGTCACGAATATGTGACATCTCTTCTTTTTCTTTTCAGTCATGTCCGTTATACTGATGGATGGAACATCTTTCCTGAAATCATTTGAAAGGAGGGCTACGTCTTGAACGTCCTCGAGCATCTACTCGCCGTCTGTGGGGTCTTCAGCATTCCCATCGGTATCTTGGTCCAATTCATCCCGAACGAACTCGTTCTCGCATACGGCGGCTTCCTCGTCGACTCGCATGACGCGCCCTTCTTCCTGACGTTCCTACTGGCGTGGGTCTCCTTCACGCTCAGCCAAATCGGTCTATACTGGATCGGTCGATATGGTGGGCGTCCCGTCGCGCTCAAACTGTATCGGTATTTTCGAATTCGGCAAGACAAGCAACTCCGGGCCGAGCGCTGGTTTGAGAAATACGGTGCATGGATCGTCTGTCTCAGCCTGTTTTGGCGTCAATTATTCGCCGTGAGCGCCGGCGTGATGCGTCTATCGTTCCGTAAGTTTTTGTCGGTGACGACCTTGATTTTCGCCGTCTGGTCATTCATCTTCATCCATGTCGGGATGATGCTTGGTAGCAACTGGCGCATGATCGGCCACTTCATGGACGATGTCATCCCCTTCTTGGCTCTTGCTGTCGGGATTATCCTCGTCGTTCGACATGTTCGTCAGCAACCAAAACGTGTGAAAGAATCAGCGTGACTTGCGCTGATTCTTTTTTTGTTGGAAAGGGAAACGCTCACATCTGTCGAATAAGAACCATGTAAGCGAATCGCGGTCACACATATAGGACACCGCACAACGAAAAAGGAGGAATCATCATGTTCCATCGCCGTAAAACGTATACGATTCGACCTGAACGCCTGCAAGAATTCACCGACTTTTTCCATACATACATTTACCCGATCCAGGCGTCGCATGGCGCCCGTCTCGTCGGACGCTGGGTGACCGAAGACAAGTCCGAGGTCATGGCACTATGGGAATATCGGGACCGTGAACACTATGAGCAAGTCGAGCGGGATTATCGTGGCAGTACGTTGCGACGAGACGCCATGAAACAGCGGGCTCGCCTTGGAAAAGAGCTGTATATCAAGTCAAGCGAAGAGTTCATGATGCCGACCGGTCACTATACGCCACCGCGTGCGATTGTCTGTGTGACAGCGTATATCACGAATGAAGCGGGTGAGGTTCTCCTCGTCAAAAACATGCATCGGAACGACTCGTTCGAGATGCCTGGCGGACAAGTCGAAGAACACGAGTCACTCGTTGACGCCATCCATCGTGAAGTGGACGAGGAAACGGGCGTGAAAATCGAGGTGGAAGGCATCACGGGAATCTATCAAAACGTGTCCTCCCGCGTCCTCTGTGTCACGTTCCGCGCAAAATATGTATCCGGTGACCTCAGACCGCAGGCTGGCGAGACACAGGAAGTTGGCTTCTATAAAGTCGACGCAAGTAACGTGGGTGACTACATCAAACGGGAGCACTTCCAAATGCGCTTCCTCGATGCGATCGATCCCGTATACATGCCTTACGCCATTTATAAAGTACGGCCATATGAACTGATTGAGCGCATTGAACGCCAATCCGTATGACGCAAAAAGGGATGATCCGCCATGTGCGAATCATCCCTTTTGTTTATGCTTCTTGCATGTCTTCTTGCTGAGATTGTCCAGTCTCCACTAACAGTTTCCGGACACGGCGTTTCTCCACATGGAGAACGGTGAACGTCATGTCTTGATACGTGACTTGTGCACCTTTCTCCGGGATGTCGCCGAGCAATTCAACGAACCAACCGCCCATCGTGTTGGAATCGACGTCTGGTTCTGCAATCCCCATCTCTTCCGCGAATTCATCAACGTTCATGTCAGCCATACACTCATAGACCCCTTCACGGAGACGTCTGAGATAGACGACGGATTCGTCGTGCTCATCCCAGATGTCGCCGACGAGTTCTTCAAGCATGTCTTCTAACGTGATGAGACCCGCCGTGCCCCCGAATTCATCGAGGACGACAGCCATGTGAGATTGTTTCTGCTGGAGAATCGGAAGTAGTTCAATCAATTTCGTCTGCGGTGACACGTACGTGAGCGGTCGGATGAGCGAACGGACATCCGTCACTTCATCCTTCATCATCGAACGCAAGAAGTCACGTTCTGACAAGACACCGATGACGTTGTCGATCGAGTCTTTGTAGACCGGTAAACGCGAATGTCCACCACTGAAAATCGTGTCTTTGATTTCATCGAGCGAATCGTCGATGTCGACGGCCAGAATATCGATTCGTGGCGTCAGCACATCATCGACCGTAATATCGTTGAAGGCAAAGGCGCTATGGACGAGCTCTGCTTCCGTCTCTCCGAGCACACCTTCCTCTTCTCCCATATCGACGAGCACTTTCAACTCTTCTTCGGTGACGGATGGCTCCTTGTCTTTCATCCCGATCATCCGCAGCGTCAACTTCTTCAAGCCGGTGAAAATCATCGTCACCGGTTTGAGGACTTTAACGAGGAACACAAGGATTCCACTGATGAGAAGCGAATACTTCTCCGCAAACTCTTTCGCGAGCGATTTCGGTAAAATCTCACCAAAAATCAAGATGATGACCGTCGTCGCGAACGTTGACACGAGAAGACCGGTTCCCCCACTGAAAATCGATGTGGCGATGGCCGTCGACACCGTCGCCGAACCGATGTTGACGATGTTGTTCCCGACGAGAATCGTCGAGAGGGTATCATCAAAACGGTCGACGAGACTGAGGACACGTTTTGCGGCTTTGTCGCCATCCTCTGCCATCCGAATCATCCGGACCCGGTTCACACTCGAGAGCGCCGTTTCTGCTGATGAGAAAAACGCTGACAACATGACGAGAACTACATATAGAATTATACTTGACGAGGGCACAGGGTCCACGTTAGCTTCACACTCCGTTTCTTCTTAACAAGTAATTTTTTTATTCCACAAACTCGAATTCGAAGTCGAGGATTGCCACGACACTACCGTCCTCGGCACCCAACTTACGAAGATCGTCATCGACGCCCATTTGACGCATTTGACGAGCAAATCGTTTGATCGACTCATCATGGTCAAAGTTCGTCATCTTGAAGAGCTTCTCGATACGAGGTCCCGTGATCACGAAGCGATCGTATTCATCGATGTGGATTTGATAGCCTTTCTCTTCCTTCTCATAACGATACACGACACGAGGCGTCGCTGTCTTCTCTTCGAGCTCATCGAGTGGGAATTCTGGTGTCGTATCGACAAAGTTCGCCACTTCGATCAACAAGTTGCGAAGACCGTCTTGAGCGAGTGCCGAGATCGGGAAGACTTTGACGTCGTCCCCTACCTTCTTCTTGAACTCTTCAAGATGTTCCGCTGCGTCCGGCATATCCATTTTATTCGCCACGACGACTTGTGGACGCTCAAGGAGACGTAAGTTGTACGACTCGAGCTCACGGTTGATCGTCGTGTAGTCTTCGAACGGATCGCGTCCTTCCATACCGCTCATATCGATCATGTGAACGATGACTTTCGTCCGTTCGATATGGCGAAGGAACTGGTGACCGAGACCAACGCCTTGGCTCGCTCCTTCGATGAGACCTGGAAGGTCGGCCATGACGAAACTACGGTCGTCCGCTGTCTTGACGACACCGAGGTTCGGTGTAATCGTCGTGAAGTGGTACGCACCGATTTTCGGGCGCGCCGACGAGACGACCGAGAGAAGCGTTGACTTCCCGACAGACGGGAATCCGACGAGACCGACGTCTGCGAGGAGTTTCAACTCGAGACGCAACTCACGTTCTTGACCTGGTTCCCCGTTCTCCGCGATTTCTGGAGCCGGGTTGGCAGGTGTCGCAAAACGACAGTTCCCGCGACCACCACGACCACCTTTCGCGATCGTCGCTTGTTGACCGTGCTCGGTCAAGTCCGCGATGACGGTATCCGTCTCGGCGTCGAACACGATCGTGCCAGGTGGAACTTTGACGATGAGCGGTTTCGCTTTACGTCCGTGCATCCCTTTTGACATCCCTTTTTCGCCATCATGGGCGATAAACTTCTTCGAATAGCGGAAATCAACGAGCGTCCGCAATCCTTCCTCTACTTCAAAGATGACGTCCCCACCGTGACCACCGTCACCACCTGCAGGACCACCGTCTGGAACGTATTTCTCGCGACGGAAAGCGACCATCCCTTTTCCGCCGTCTCCAGCTTTTACAAAAATATTAACCTGATCGACAAACATTTATTTCCCCTCCTTTATGTGAAACGTAGTAGTATCTACGTTCTGTTCGTACACATCGGCTGATGCCTTCACATCGTCCGGGACAGTGCCCGTGACGCGAATCATCAGTCCGTCCGTGAACGTCACATGAATCGGCCCATCCGTGTTGTCTAACAAGCGGACAAGCATCTCTGCCACTCGCGCGTCATCGATGGCGAGTTGGTCGGTTGAAATCGTATACGTCATCCGTCCCTCCCAATTCGCTTGAATCACGACTAGGCTCGTCTGTGGCACGTTCAAACGAACGAGCGCACTCTCTTCGTCGGCCTGTTTCCGATAGCGTTCGTAAAGTTCCTCGAGCTTAGTCGGATCGAGAGCCACATAGAGCGAGATCAATTGAAGCCGATTCATCCATTCGTGACGGACGGTCGATAAGAGCTCGAGTGTCTGTTCTGAATCCATTTAGATCCTCTCCTAGAAAAAAAGACTCTAACCAAATAAGTGGCTAGAGTCTTCTGCGTCGTTCAACTTACGCGACTGGGTAAACGCTCACTTGTTTCTTGTCGCGACCAAGACGCTCATAGCGTACTACGCCGTCAACTTTCGCAAACAAAGTGTCGTCGCCACCACGGCCAACGTTTTCACCTGGGTGAATCTTTGTACCGCGTTGGCGGTAAAGGATTGATCCAGCTGAAACTGTTTGTCCGTCAGCGCGTTTTGCACCGAGACGTTTCGAAATTGAGTCACGACCGTTTTTAGTCGAACCAACTCCCTTTTTCGAAGCGAAGAACTGAAGGTTCAATTGTAACATGAGGTCCACCTCCTATTGTTCAATTTGGATATATTCACCGTAGCTTTGGGCGATCGTGTCTAACTGCACGAGCATCCCTTCTAATAACAGTTGGGTGCGTTCCATATCCTGCGGTGATAAGTCAGGATACGTCTCGACATAAAAGTAACCACCCTCTGTTTGATCTGCCATTTCTACAAGAAGCGATTGACCCGCAAGCGTTTCGACGGCGTTATAGGCACCAAAGATGATGGCTGAAACACCGGCGCACACCAAGTCAGAACCAGGTTCTGCAAAATTGGCATGACCCGTCACTTCGACGGAGCGAATCGACTTCGCCTCGTCTCGTCTTACCTTGACCCGAATCATAGCTTACGCTTCGATTTTCTCGATGCGAACTTTCGTGTAAGGCTGACGGTGACCTTGCTTACGACGGTAGTTTTTCTTAGCTTTCATTTTGAAGACAGTGATCTTCTTAGCGCGGCCGTGTTTTACCACAGTACCGACAACTTTAGCGCCTTCTACGAGTGGAGCGCCGACTTTAACATCGTCACCACCAACGAAAAGAACCTCACCGAATTCTACAGTACCTTCGACATCAGCATCGAGTTTTTCGATGTAGATCTCTTGACCTGCTTCAACTTTGATTTGCTTACCACCAGTTTTGATGATTGCGTACATATACGTGCACCTCCTTGTTAAACTCAGACTCGCCATCCTGGGCAGGGCAAAACCTTTAAAAACCCGTTCTGTGCGGTTGTAGCCATTTGGGTGCTTCCAAACGAACTAACGTTATAGATAATACCATTCTCGATTAATCATTGTCAACGACGAGATAAGAAATTCTGACATTCTTCGGACGTCCCATAAAAGAGGAACTCCGGCTCCCCTTCGACGAGATGCACCTCGATGTCAAATTCGTGCCAGGAAGCGTCATGCCACTTCTTAGGGAGTGAGAGCACGACCGCTTCGTACTGATCATTCAAATCAAGGAGCGACCGTTCAAACTGTGAGAAGATGGCCAATTTTGAAGGCTTGCCGGCATGAAACATCCGGTCTTGAATCGAGCGACCGGTCCGTTCCCGCGACAGCTCGAACAGCCCCATTCGTGTGAAGCCGTACACCTCGACCCGACGTGGGTCACGCGCCCCGAGTTCTTTCATCTTTTTAAGGAGACGGGTCTGCCCTTCCTTTGAACCACGTAAGAAATCGATGATGACCATGCCGCCGATATTTCGCAGACGCAACTGCTCCATGATCGAATAGAGCGCGGCTTCATTGATGGTATCGGCCGCACGCCCCTTGTCTTTGACGGCGACATTTTTGCCACTATTCACGTCGATGACGGTCATCGTCTCGACTTGTTCGATCAAGACGAACGCCCCACCATCCAACCAGACGGCACGACTCTCCAGTTTCTCGATGGCTCCATCGAGACGTTTCGCTTCAGGCATCCGCCCTTTTCCGATATGACGTTTCACGGGGACATCCAATCGTTCGAGTCGCGTTTGCCCTTCTTTGTCATTCAACAGCACGGACTCGACTGCATGACGTCTCACGAATTGTTCGCATAGTAGCTCGTCTTGCCCGAACCGTTGCTCGATCACCACGATTGAACGGTTACGCAATCGATTCAGTTCTTCCTGTAACGCTTCCGGGGCCACTTGTCCGGCTTCCGTCCGAAATAAGACCCCTTCCTCTTCCGTTAAGTCGAGCGCCTTTGAGAGGCGGTCCTGCGTGACGAGGTCGAGTTTCCGGCTGAACAGTTGACGACGTCCAAATGGGAAATACACAAGATATCGCCCACCGAATCGAATGTTCTCTGTCACTTTATGATGCTTGCCGTTGATTCCTTCTTTTGTCACTTGGACGAGTCGCTTTTCTCCGACGACTGCCGCTTGCCCGATGGCGGGCACTTCCGGATACGAGGCGAGCGCACGGAGCGTCTCTGCGATCGGGAGAAAGTATGTCGTCTCCCCATCCGTCAAAAAGGCTGCCCCGAGTGACGGGTGGATCCGTTCAATTGCGGCTTCGACGATGGTCCCGACCGACAGTTGGTCGACAAACCGTTCCTCGACTTCGAGTAATCGTTCGCCGTCCACGAGCATCGCCCGTTCGATGGAAGGTGTTCGTTCGTAGATTAGCTTCATCTGCATCACTCCTTTCGACAGAAAAAGGCAACTTCCGTTGCCTTTACGCTTTTTTCATTCCAAATTTCATCATGAGTCGTGCCCAGAAGCCGACCGGTGCCGTCTCCGTCTGAATCGACATGAGCGGGACCGATTCGCCAAGAATACGGCGCGTGATGTTCCGGTACGCCTGCCCGGCATAGTTATCCGGATTCATCGTGACCGGGACACCGCGGTTCGCGGCTGCGATGACTTCCTCATCGTCGATGACGACACCGAGTAAGTCGATCGACAGGATGCGCATGATGTCATCGATGTCGAGCATGTCGCCCGATTCGACGAGATGATTCTTGACTCGGTTGACAATCAGTTTAGGCGCATCGATATGTTCCGCTTGTTCGAGCATCCCGATGATTCGGTCTGCATCTTGAACCGCCGCCTTTTCAGGTGTCGTGACGACGATCGCCTCATCCGCACCGGCAATCGCGTTCATGAACCCTTGCTCGATTCCAGCAGGACAGTCAATCAAGACGAAATCATATTCCGTCTTCAACTGGTCAACGATTTCCTTCACTTGTTCAGGATTCACTGACGTCTTGTCTTTCGACTGTGCGGCCGGGAGTAAATACATCTCCTCGAAGCGTTTATCGCGGACGAGCGCCTGATTCAACTTACATTGACCCGTGATGACATCGACAAGGTTATAAATGCTCCGGTTGTCGAGACCGAGAATGATATCGAGGTTACGCAACCCGATATCTGTATCGACGAGACAGACCGAGTGTCCAGACAAGGCGAGCCCCGTCCCGATGTTGGCGGTCGTCGTTGTCTTGCCGACGCCCCCTTTTCCTGATGTCACGACGATGGCTCTGCCGTTTTTAACTTCTTTTTCTGTATGTACAGGCTCCACTACTTGCTCCATTCCACTCACCCTCTCTGTAATTCCATTGCATATGCGTCTTTCAGACCTGTCATGACGTGGCGGAGACGTGTCATCTCAATCCCATCACTCGTCTGATACGCACAACCCATCTCAATCTCAGGAAGTTCTTCATCGTCATCGGCTGTGAGTACATGTTCACCGATTGCTAAAAACTTCGGATGGAGCAGGCTCGCGGTAATGACCGCTTCTTCCCATCCTTCGACACCGGCGCGCACATTTCCTCGTATCGTCCCTAAACAATAAATACTTCCTGTCGCCCGGACCTCTGACCCGGGATTGATATCCCCGATCACGAGCACCGAACCGTCAAACGTCAACACTTGCCCACTCCGAATCGTCCCGCTGTGATAGTGGAATGTCTTTCTGCCGTACGTCGCTTTCGCTTCTTCTGTCAACATGACATCGCTCGACAAGTCTTCAATATAAAAAACGCCATGACGAGCGACGACCTCACGAATTTGACGTGACAGCTCCTCGTCAATATAACGAGTACCCGCGTGCAACTTCAGGGCAATCTTTCCGGACGGCGGCTCCATTTCTTGTAATGTCGCTTCTAAGTCCGTAAGCACCTCGTCGATGCCACTCTTCGGATTGAAGTGAATGGCAATGCCGTTGCGATGTCCTTTAATCGTAATGTGTCGTTTACGCTCCATCATGGCTACCCTCTTTTCGCAACAGGGCGTGTCGTCACATAACGCGTCATCGGATAATAAAGAATCACGATGGCGATGGCATTGACGAGCATCGTCCCTGGAATCTGTTCAACCAATAGTGTTTGAATCGTCATCAACGTCCCACCAATCGCCGCCATGATCCCGTAAATCGCAAAGGTGAAAACGAGAATCATAAACGTGAACGTAATGGTGACGGAGAAGAAGTTCTCACCTATATATTTTAACACGAAGCTGGCTAAGAGAGGAATGAGTGAAAAAGTAAATACATAGATTCCAATCAGGTCGGTGTAGACGATATCATACAGCAGTCCGAATACAAGCCCAAACCCGAGTGCCGTCTCCCATCGACCGTACAGACTGACAAACATCAACCCGATCAACGTCAACAAAAGAAACGGCGTGGCGTAGTGCCAAGAAAAAATCGATGCCCATGTTCCTTCAATAAGAAAAAGGAGGAACAGGGCGATGAACACTTTCATGTTACTCACCCGCTGCTCCTCCTTCCTCGGGACCCGTTAAAAACGGTTCGTCTAGTGTCCGATCAATCACGTACATTTGTGAGAACTCATTGAAGTCGGCCTCCGGTTTAATCCGGGCGACTTGTGAGACGCCATATTCATCCGTCTCGATCGATTCGATCGTACCGATGACAAGTCCAGCCGGATAACGTCCACCGAGTCCAGACGTCGATACGATTTCTCCTTCTTTCAGCTTGACGCTATTCGATACTTTTGTGAAGAACAATTCATTCGTCTCCGTGTCGAATCCGTCAACCGTCCCATACGTCGGTTTGCCGTCCGCATCTTTGACCACAGCCGAGACGTTGTTCGTCCGGTTGTTGTCGCTGAGCAGTTGAACTTGCGACGTATAAGCACTCGTCTGAATGACACGACCGACCATCCCGCTCGCTGCGGTCACGGCCATGCCCTTTTCAACGCCGCGTTCTGAACCGACGTTGATGGTGACGTAGCGTTGCCAATCGTTCGGTGTCCGACCGATGACCTCCGCCGGAATGAGGTCGAAGTCACGTAACGACTCGTCTCTTGCTTCGACCATCTTTCGAAGCTCCTCATTCTCACGGCGCAAATCATCCGCTTCAACCGATACCTCGGCGTACTTCGCCAAATGTTCTTTCAGCTGGCGGTTCTCTTCGTAGATATCGCGGACATCTGAGATGGACGAGACCGTTGAGTCCATCCACCCGATTGGTACCGCGAACACTCGCTGGAACGTGCCGACCACATCACGCGTGACATCTTGGTACCAGGCTGATTCCGATCGTCCTCGAATCGAAACACCTAAAATGACGAAAAACAAGATCAGTACAATTAGCGTGATGATGAGCTTTTTATTACGTACGAATCGGCTCATCGTGTCTCACCTCTCATCGACGTGACGAGATGCCTGATTTCGAACGGAGGACGTCCATCATTTCAAGAGATTTTCCAGTCCCGACCGCTACGCAGTCGAGTGGCTCATCCGCAACGAGTGTCGGGATGTGTGTCTCGTCTGAGATCACGTCGTCCAAGTTTTTGAGGAGGGCGCCGCCGCCAGTCAAGACGATTCCGCGGTCCATAACGTCAGCCGCAAGTTCTGGAGGAGTTTGCTCAAGCGTTTGCTTGACCCCTGCTAAAATCGCTTCAACTGTATCCGAAAGAGCTTCACACACTTCTGCAGACGTGACTTCGATTTGTTTTGGAAGTCCTGTTACGAGGTCGCGACCACGGATTTCCATCTTCTCCGCTTCGTTCGATGCATCGATGCGCGCCGAACCGACTTCCATTTTGAGCGTCTCAGATGTACGCTCCCCGATCATGAGGTTGTACTTGTTCTTGATGTAACGAATAATGGCATCATCCATTTCGTCACCACCGACACGAATCGATTGGCTTGTCACGATGCCGCCGAGTGAGATCACTGCGACTTCGGTCGTACCGCCACCGATATCGACGACCATCGAGCCAGTCGGTTCCCAAACTGGGAGGCCTGCACCGATTGCTGCTGCGAACGGTTCTTCGATTGTGTATGCTTCACGAGCGCCTGCTTGTTTCGCAGCGTCTTCCACGGCACGTTTTTCAACAGACGTGATACCGCTTGGGACACAAATCATGACGTTCGTCTTCGATGAGAACAAACCGCCTTTTGATTTTTGAGCTTGCTCCATGAAGTATTTGATCATCGTCGCTGTCGTTTCGAAGTCAGCGATGACGCCGTCTTTCATCGGACGACGTGCAGAGACGTTCCCCGGAGTACGTCCAATCATATCTTTGGCCTGGTTACCAACGGCCTCAATTCTACCTGTATCTGTGCGGAACGCCACGACGGACGGTTCACGAACAACAATTCCTTGACCCTTTACATAAACGAGCGTGTTAGCCGTTCCAAGGTCGATTCCGATTTCTCGGTTAAAACTACGAAACATAGGTGTTGCTCCTCTCTTCATTACACTATTTTTTATTATAACGGAAAAATCATGTTTGAAAACGTTCATTCGATTACAGGTTATTTACAATAACCGCATCTCAGTCCTGTCTCACCGTCTATTAGTTTGCCTTCTTTTCGGCAAAAAGGCAAATCAAAAAAGCAGACGCAAGTGAGCGTCTGCCTAAGGAGAGAACGGTTACAATCCCGGTTGGAGCGGAAGCAGTAACATCGCTCCGTAAAAGAATACCGAGAAAATCAACACCGGCCGAAAGAAGCGGGATGGCTTGAGTCGGGTCGCTCCTGCCAAAAAGCTCGATGTCGTCACGACGAAAATGTAAATTCCGATGTACATGAGTAGGAGGCGGACGAGTACCGTCCAGATGCCGAGTTGATTGAGTTCATTGAAAGAGAGCACGATCATACCGAGATAAGCGATGAGCGATAGAACTCCTACGCCAACACCGACGAGCGGCGAGACGCGGTCGAGCCAGTGGTCCTGATCGAACCGCATAAACAGCGCTGTGCTCACAAATAAAAACAGGATGAACACAACGATCGAGAAGATGGTTGGTTCTAGATGTATGTAACTCACAAAAAGCGATAATCCGACCATCAGGATCCAAATTATTTTTTCCATAAAAACACCTCATTTGTTTTCTAATCAACATCTTGATTCGATTAGAGAAAACTACTTTAATTGATCACATCACAACTTTTTCAGTGTGACGAGAATAGATTGTTGGATCAGATCATGCCGCTGTTCTTCGTTTAAACGGACATATAGGCTCTTCAAGAATGTTTTCACATTATGGACGACGTACCAATATTTTTCCTCATCATCAAGATGTTGCTTACATTCTTCTAAGTGATGTGGAAGCTGCTCTACATAGCGATGAATGACTTCAGAATCCATCCCTCGTTCGAGTAAACGTAGGAACGGATGGATGAGACGTTCGTCTTCATCATGCGCCAATACCTCAGAACGCATGATTTGATGGATGATGACGTGGAAGAGTTCCGGAAATGACACTGGATCCAGTTTCGGATTTGCAATCAGTTCGTCCACCGCATCTGCCGCGTGGGCAATCGAATGGGCCCATCCCTTGCCATTCACATAACCTCTTGTATCTCTCTCGAGCTGAAGATATCGAATCAAACCTTCCGCTGCCTGCTGGAATTGGTCTTTTGTTAAAAAATCCTCTTCAACGTCTCGATGCAGAATCAAAGCCATCAATAGAGTCGTGAACGCTCTCGTGAAGACAGCGTCCGACTGCGTTTCCTTAATTCTATGAAATAAAAGATCATGCGATGACGTCTCAAGAAGTTCACTCATCTTGTCGAAATCGATGTCTTTTTGTTCGATGATGAGGCGAAAGAACATCGTGTAAATGAGTCGATCACGGAGTTCGCCGTCCGGTGACCCGATATGCTGAACCATACTTGTGAGAATGGCTTCTTTGTTTTTTTCGTAATACGTCAAATCCCCATCTTTCATCACCTGGAGGACTTCTTTTAATTCGTTTTCCGACAGTACATTCATATGCGTACACCGCTCTTCTCAATTTGATTCATCATCTACTCTTTGGCCAAATGACAGTTTAAATAGCGTTGTTCATTCAGACCTTTCATTCGGATGTTGTAATAACTCTTCTTCTCCGGAATAGATCATCCACAAACTCAACATCAAACAAATCAATCCGCCCAGACCAGTCGTGATCAAAGACAATTGCTCACTAAAAAAGGATTTACTGACTGCTAAGAAAAGAAGAAATCCCCATCCGATCACATTCCATATCGTGATTCGCGACATTCGGTAACCTCCTATGTACAAACTTATGCATCATTATTTCTACGCTCTTCAAATTCTACACTTCCATTCATCGATTTCCAACTATATCCAAAATTTAATGAGGTTCCAGTGCTCTCGTAAACACAAAAGAGCAGACATCACGATGCCTGCTCTCTACTTCTCACCCATTCATATATCCCCGCTGCTTCATGCTGACGTAATGGTCTTCCCCGATGATGACGTGGTCGAGACAGGCAATGCCAACGATATTGCCTGCTTCGACCAATCGCTCGGACACCTCGATGTCTTCCCGACTTGGGGTCGCGTCCCCGCTCGGATGATTGTGCACGGCGATAAAGCATGCCGCTGACAACTTGAGCGCCTCACGAAACACATCGCGCGGGTGGACGATTGACGAATTGAGCCCTCCGACAAAGAGCGTCTTCCAAGCAATCAGTTGGTTCTTCGTATTCAAATACAAACATCTTTACTAGATATAAAACACAATTATTTAGTTCATGATTTTATTGCTTATTTATAAGGAGAATATTAAATAGTAAAACTGAAAATCATAGAAAGTCAGAAGCAATATAATACTATTTAAAAGGACCTCACTGTATATTGAGTGAGGTCCTTATCGCTTATTTTGATATCAATTCACTAATTGAAATTAACGAACCTACCGTTCCCAAACTATTCATAAGAAACTTTATCATCTTCTTTGCCGTACTCGGATCATTACTTTCATTCGCTACTTTAAGTCGGTCTGCGTAAAACTCTGCTTGTTCTCGCTTTGTTTCGTCTTGAATTCCCTTTATGTCTTTTAACAAGACCTCAAATGCTTGAGCAAATTCTTCTCGATTATTATTCATATTTTGGTTCACATTTTGTCCTTGTATTACAGTGTTCTCGGCAAAGTTGTTTCCAGATATACTACCTATTACATTCTTATTCAAATGAACGCCTCCATTAATAGTAACAAATAATATTCCTTTTTTAATTAAGTCCGAAATAAGCACAAATTCATTCATCGGAGATAATGTTAAATCGCTACTAGAGAATTCTGTATCGTCAACTTTTTTTTTACGCTTTCTAAATAGCTATCTTTAAAGTAGAAAACCAAATGAGAATTTTCTAAATCAGGGACGTATTCATTTCCACATATACGACATTCAATTTCGTACTCAGGAATTTTTTCGTCAATATCGAAATGCTCATCCGGGTGATTGTTCTCTTCACACAAAGTTTCTATCTTAGCTTCTAAAATGGCGAACGAACCTTTACTTCTAAATAGCAAGTATTCGTTTACTTTTTCTACATCGGACTGATGAGACGCAGAGTTAATTTGATAAGCGTTAAAACGTCTATGGTTATCCTTAGCCAAATGTTCTAAGACTCTATCGACCATCCCTACGTCAATGCTCATTCAAATCACTCCCTTCTCATCAAAATTTATTCTACAGTAACTACTTGTTTATATCGTACTTCGGCGAAAACATCAAAAATCCTTTTAATTATTTTTTCACTGACCTTAGTTTTGAATTGGAATCCACCGTTCATATTAACTTTAAATTTTACATTTGTAGAATAACCAGAGTCTTGTTCTTCATAATAGACGTTTAGCGTCTGTGCTAGGTACTGTTTAGTCATGTAAGATTGTTTGTATTCTTCTAGATCTCTCAAATCTTTTGTATCACGATCAGCAGATACCGCGTATCTACCAATACCGTTACTACCTAAATGCTCTCCTTCAAGTAAGCCTGCTTTTAGAATTCTTGCAATTTCTTCTGTCTCTTTTTCAGTAACTTTAGTCAGAGGAACTTTTTCGAACTCTAAAGGTTTTACATCATCAGAAACAAGTCCCTGAATCAACTTCAAATATGTAGTGGAAGCTTTATAACCTGCTCTCACTTCAATGAATAAAGGAGAACCGAATCTAATTATAGTAGTAACTCTTCTGGTGTCTATTCGAGTAATGATGCCATATCCATCTGCGACTTCTACTCTCACACCTGAAATCCATTGTATTCTTAAACCATTTTCTATTTCCTGTATCAAATCAATCTGAGGTACTTTGTCTATCTCAGGTTTCATAGATGTATTAAGAACATTAGAAGTTTTTAATTTTCTTTTTAATTGTTCAAGGAATTTCGTTTTCCCATTAAATTCTTGAGGGAAATTTCTGATTTCGAAAACATTCAAAGAAATCATTCCAGCGAATTGATATTCTTGAAAGATGCTTTCAACTAGAGATTTTCTATGTGTAATCAAATCTTTGTACATAGCGTCAATACTATTCTTTGGGCTAATTATTTGTTCTTTATTGATGTGGTGCTCCAAACGATCTTTCGGTACAACCTGCTTGAATAACACATGATTCATTCGTAATTCCTCCTGAAAACCAACGAGAGACTATTTAAATGAAAAGAATCCTTGGCAGACGTCCTTAGAATTCTAATAGATATATAACTTCAACATAATATATCAATAGACTACATCATGGCAGACTCTTTTCATTTCATGCATATTTTCACGTCTATCTATTGGGCATTTTTACATAGTGTACCATAATTTTTTAACAGTGTTTGCCATCATTTATTAGTGATTAACATCATTTTTTCTGTTTTAGAGAAATACAAGTCGTGTATTAGACTTCCTACTGTACTTTAGTAATGATGATTTACACATCCGGATTTCAACTTAATTTCACATGACTTTAGCTTTTTGCTGAATTAAACTCATGGAGAGGTGATGAAATGTCACGACAGAAAAAATACATGCGGCGAGCGAGCAAAGAAGAATTAACATGGATTTATAAAAGATTATCAACCTCTCTCGAGAGAAATGATGTCATCTTCAGCGTTGAAAAAATCCTAAAAGGTCGAGTTTTATTGCACATCAGCTGTGATGGCGACCTATGCTCTGTGTACTTCAATTTCATGACAGGTCGTTTTTCACGACCAATAGATTTGCCTGTTCCTGAAAAAGACATTGCCCAATAAAAAAGGCCCCACTCGTTTGAGTGGGGCTTCGTCATTGCTTCTTCAATTCATCAAGATACAGCTGAGCCTTTTGGGCCTTTCTCGTGATGTTGCTGTTCTTCCACCACACCCACACGATACCTAAAAAAGTGACCATACCCGAAAAAACCGTCGCGACCTCTTCTTCTGAGAACGGTAAAGGATTTAGCCCTTTCGATATCAAGAACAAGTTGAGAAGTCCATACAAAGGGACGATTAGACGTAGCAACGCCGCTATAATTGGATTCTGCATCAGATTTCCTCCACGTTGATTTTTTTAGCGTTTTTCTTCAGTGCATCTGAAACCGAAAGCACAATCCCTTCGTCAGCAGAGAACGCACCGACTTGTTTCCCATCCACAACCACTCGCTTGAGCTTAGGTTTTGGTTTGCCGGTAGTCGGTTCAGGCGTTTTCACGGGCATATAATCAAAGTTATCACCGGATTGAGCAGGCAACCATTCACCAGAGAACAGTTGATACCATCCGTTCTTTTTGGCGTAAACATGACGGGTCTGTCCCTTCTCGACGATTGCGCCGGTTTGTGTTCCCCATTCCGGACGTGCATATGCATGTACGACTTTTTTAGTAATCAACGATCCGATTCTAACTGTAGCTGCAGGTGGTTTGATGGAAGGTGGAGCAGCAGGTTTTGTGACTTCCGGTTTTGCTGAACCTTTGTACGGGACACCATAGAATTCACAAGCGGCCATAGCAATTTCGACGGCACATTCACGCTGGAACGCCTTGTCAATCATGAGTAAGGCTTCTCGGTTGTTATCCATAAACCCGAGCTCGAACAAGACTGCAGGCATTTTCGTGTTGGCCGTGACATAGAGTTGTTGTTTCACAACGCCACGATTTTTCTGAACCGTCCCTTTGGCCAAATGCTTGAGCGCAATCTTCGCGAACTCCTCTGACTTGCCACCAGATGGGTCGATATGAGCGGAGAATCCTTCCGGGTCTTTTCCGGCTCCGTCAAATTTCCCATCAATTGCATTGTAATGAATCGAAATGAACAGGTCCGCTTTGGCATCGTTCGCCCGTTTGACACGTGATTCGAGCGAATGGTCCGCATCTCCCGGCGCGGTCTCAATCGTATCGAACCCACAACGATGAAGCTCCTCTCCGAGAAAATGGCACACCGCCTTGTTAAACTCGTTTTCTGGAATGAATCGGCCAATCTCTTTGATGAATGGCGTCCGTTTTCCCGGCGTCAATGGTGCAAGACCATGGCCATCGTCTCGT
This sequence comes from Exiguobacterium sp. s181, assembly GCF_018617125.1. GTDB lineage: Bacteria > Bacillota > Bacilli > Exiguobacteriales > Exiguobacteriaceae > Exiguobacterium > Exiguobacterium profundum. Next base: position 275,071 of record NZ_JACSJM010000002.1, on the reverse strand, counting down.
GCGATTTTTTTAGTCATTTGAATGCCTCCCTTATTTAAGTAACAGCCCGAGCAAAGTCGTCACGCCACCAATCGTCGGGACGATGATGAGCGACCACTTCCCGATGGTCTGCATGACACGGTCGTGGCGTTTGTCTTGGACCTCTATTTCGAGCTTGTCCTTGTTATATTTACGTTCTTCTTTGTTCTCGAGAGCGGTGGCCAACTGACTGATGACCGTTTCCTGTGTCTTGAACAATCCTCTGGTCATCTCTTGGCCATCACGGATGACCTCTCTGGTCTCACGCGATACCTCGTGCAACGTGATTTTCAATTGATCCTGCGATTTCTCGACCGCGTCCAATTTCTTGTTGATGGACGTGATATCGTCCCGCATCTTCTCGTCTGACTTCTCCAAGAGCGCGATCCGCTCCCCGTGGTTTTGGACTGTTTGAATGATCGAATCCATAGTGTTAGCCCCTTCCATTCCGATGACCCCCTTGTTGCGATTTTTAGATGCGTTGTATGCTGTGTGCGATAACTGTGATGTAAACAAAAAGGACGCCCGTTTGGACGTCCTTCGCTTGCTTATGCTGTGGGTTGTGGTTCTGCACCTAAGATTTCAAGGACGATTTCACGAAGATTGCCGACATTTGGAACATCGTCAATTGTCATTTCACCTGCAAGGATTAGAACTGCATACGATTGAGCAATACGTGATTTTGTTGTGAATACCATTCTGAACAACTCCTTTGTTAGTTTGAGTATAAGTTTAATTCGCTTGCGCCAGTACACTTGAGACGACTTCACGTAGATTTTGATAGTCCGGAACGTCATCGATCGTCTTCTCCCCTTCTTGGATAAGCAAGACATAACTTTGTACAACCTTATTTTCTTTGGTGAACACCCCCTTAACCTCCCATCAACATGATCATGGTCTCAAACATTTCGGCGTTTGAACGTGCCATGTCCAAACGCATCTCATTCATTTTCTTATCGTTTGCAATCTTTTCCGCCTCAAGTTCTTTGATGCGATTCGTGAAAGATTCCTCCGGCTGTGTCGTCGGTAATTGTCCCTTGGCGCGCCAGAGGACTTTCCCTTTGTCGACTTTCACAGGGTCAGAGACCGAGAGCTCGTCTTTGTATTGGTCCCATTGAAGTCGGATGAGACCAATCACGTTCTTGTCGACAGCTTGGAGTTGATTGTGTGAAGCGATGTCCTGCTCCAACGTCTTCTCAACAATCCATGCGTCTTCATTTTGATTGATGAACAACAGCACATCACCTGTGACGAGATTGTAGTAGATTTTTCCATTCACTTTTGGCATGATGACGCCTCCTTATGCTAATGCGATGTAATTGGCCGGTGTGACACCTGAGTTGAAGAATGGAACAAACTCGAAACCAGTTTCGAGAATCCGACCGTCATATTGTCCCGGTGTGCCGACTTGGTTGATTGAGCGATCCGCGTTGTTTGAGCTCGTGTATCCGTTATCGCCTTTCGAAATGCCAAGTGACAGGTTTTGGATTGCGCTGTTCCCGATCAGTTGAGAATCCTCTGTGATGAAGTATAAGAATGTTCCAGTATTCGCGACCGGTGTAGCTGGTGGTGCGCAGAAAATAATGACGATCTTCGGACGAAACGCTAGATTCGTGACAGATTGCAATATTCCGGAGTTGAGTGAGTTAAAAGACCCTCTCGAGACTTTCATGATCGTCCCGCTCAATGTCGCCGCGATAATCGCGTCAAACGTTGAACCGGCAGGCAAACCGACCTGTGTGGCAATGGTCTCCCGCTTTTGAGAGATACGTTTTTTTGCATCGGCGGTCGCTTTGGTCGTCTCAATCAGTCCGGCTGTTGTTTTCAATTTCTTGTTGAACGTGTACGTCGTTGTAATCGTGGTGCCATTCGAATCCGTCACGATCACCTCGATTGTGTTTACAAACCAGAAAGCAAGTGCGTCCCAATTGGCTTGAGGGATGACCAATGTCCGCGAGAGTGATGCCGGGTTGTTGAAGGTATTGAGTGTCGTCCCGTTCAACTTTTCGACGATTTGTGTGATGGTCGAGTTCTCCTCTGGGGTGACAGTATAACTCGTGATTGTCGGTGTCTCTTTGTTCCCGAGAGCGTCGGACACAGGAGAGGTGCTCGAACCTGTGAAATACGTCCCACTGAAATAGGCATTTGATCCGTAGTAACGAATCAACGGCGGCAACGTCATGAAAAGACTGAACGAACGGTCGAACAGGACGGCAGGATTGAAGTAATCATCACCGTTGATAGAAGAGGCGGCACCCCATGATGAACCGACATAGCTCTTGATACCCGTGACGGTGACGTTCGTCCCTGCAGGGTTTTCTACCTTATCCCAGAGCAACATGACCTTTCCGGTTTTGTCTGCTGTGAGTGATGCGTTTGTCTGGTCGTACAGATTTCCGTTCGTCTGCTTGAGAGGCACGGACCACGTATCTCCACCATCATCCGAGAATACGGTGAAAATGTTGAACTTGGCTGTGTCCGTCGCATCCTTCCCGTGCCATGTTGCCCAAATTCGGCCGTTCGAAAGCCCGTTGATGGATTTTGGAATGAACTTGGCGTCTGGAGCCAACTGTGGACGTGAATTGTTGAAAATGAGATATTTCGGAGACATACCGTTCCAGTTGTTTCCGACTCTGTACGCGAATTGAATGTCATTTTGGCTGAAACCGCTGTTGTCGAAAACACAGATGATTCTAGGCTCGTTGTTATACATGACGATTACAGGTTGGATGCAACCGATGCGGCCGGATTGATTATGGGACGTTACAAATTCAGCCGTGGTCCAGGTCACCGAACCGTCACCTGCAATCGTACCTTTGAGATAGCGGATGTTGAACGTGTTCGCATAGGTTGGTGTTTTGGCACTGAAGGCGTGGTGCAATTCCGTACCTGTATCGTTGATTTGCAAATCCTCACCGTTGAACTGACCGCTGTTCGATGAGTTGTCAATCGATACCGCCGAAAGACTGACAGTCGAGTTGACGGTCAGCGCATCGAAGTTGAGAAACGATGTGGCGCTTGACGATGACGTGTGGAGTGTTGCAAAGACCCGAGTCCCTTTGATGGCCAACGACCATGAGAGGACGTTCGAGGTCGTCATGAAGGCGAGCGGTTCCCATTCGCTTGTCGGCGTCTTCTTGATCCGGAACCGGAGTACCGAGACGGACGGCGCATAGACCGCCGCCAAAATCCATCCGTTCGAAAGGAGTTGGGGACGTGCATTTTTATATGTCTGATACGTCCCCGGCATCATGATTTCATTCGAGATTGTCGGCATCTTATGCGCCTCCTAACCATTGTGTTGTTGCGTTGGCCAAACTAAGTGTCCCGGCGAGCGCCTGCCCGATTTCTTGAATCCCACCCTCGACGTTCCCAGAGGTGAAATAGTTCCCAGCATCGGTAATCGTGATGTCAGTTGCGGTCGTGGCAATCGTCGGGAGTTGAGCGGTCGGAACCTTCCCGTCTGCCCCGAGTGTGGCCACGCCGTTCACTTGACCCTTTTGAGAGGTCGGGATGCGTCCGTTGGCATTGTCGTTCGCCTGTTTGACACTGTTCGGCGTTGCCGCTTTGGTCGTGCTTGTTGAAGCGACGGAATCCTCTAGCACGACGATCCCTTTGATCGTGGTCGATGCATCTGTAGGCGCCGAGATGTTCAGTTGGGTGGCAGGGACTTTCCCGTCCGAGCCCAATGATGCGACCCCGTTGGCCACCCCTTTTTGGTCCGTGTTGATGGCCTCAAGTTGAAGCTCGATGAGCGCTTTCGACGTGTTGTAGAAGAACCAGTTGAAATAGTCTGCAGGCGGTCTCTGGTTGATGGACCATCCCGAATCTTTGAGCGATTGTGGAGGATTCACGCCAGGGGCGTTCCATTCCGGAATCTGTTGTGAGTAAGGCATAGCGTTCATCCTTTCTTAAAGTGGTAGGTTTTGATCATTGTCCGGAATCAATAGCCCGGACAGCGTCCCTCCGGTCGTCTCTGCTACATCCGCGAATCCGAGCGTGCTCGACTGTGGTGTGGACCCGCTCGCAAACGTGAACGTCCCTGTGAGCTCGATGGATGCGACCTTCACGCCGGGAGCTGCCGCACGTTTCACGATACGACCGAACTGGGATGGTGAGATTCCTGTGGCCAACAATTCACCGAGCGGGAGCCCGGCCATCTTGATGGCAGCGGGTTCCGGTTCGAGCGGGTCGTCCGGCATCTCTTCAATGTTGATCAGTGACGGTTCAACATCGAGAGACACGGCGATCGTGCCGATGATGTCGTCAATCGTCCCTCTCGAACGAGCCCTTGCCGCTTTCGATTTGACGAGGAGCCGAAGGATTTCGTCCGTCGATGCCCCTCGCTGTTGGTCGATGTTCCCCGCCAGTTGTTCGAGCGGTTTCCCTTTCGCTTGGTCGATGTCACGCCACTGTTCGACCTTCTCGGCCGTGTTCGTCAGCGTGTCAAGCTCACCGCCCAGAATCTCGAACACCTTGGAGATGTTCGAGCCGGGCGTCTTGTTCCAATAGTCGGCCAACATGGCCACAATCTTTTTCCCGCCGTTCGTCATTCTAACGTCACCTCGATCTTGTCATGGCTCGTCTGTGCCACCTGTGAGTCATCGATGGTGATAGAGGGCTCGGTGAAGATGAGGCCGTCCGTTGATGTCTCGACAATCACGTCAGAGACACCGGGAGTCGCATACACGGTCCCGATGAGACGAGAGAAGACGACGTCACCCCCCATGCCTAGACCTGCATAGAGACGACCGTCTGCATCTTGGCCACCGATATATTGGACGAGCGATGTTTTGACCCGAGCCTCACCATCGAACGGGAACGCGTCGTTCCGAGTGATCGTGAGACGGAGTATGACGTCCACCTCTTCCGCTCGGTCAAACTTCACGACCTTGTCCCGACCGCTCATGTCCTTGACCGTCACGGACTCTGTGCCGAACGTCTGGATGCCCGCGGGCTTTGCTCCGAGGAGAGCGGTTCCGATTGCCTCGTCATCCCCATCGAGCACGACAGCCCGAATCGAATGAGGTGGCATCCCACCGACTTCCTCGTTCTGGTCGTTCTCGAAGATGGTCGCGGCTCGGACACCCTCGACCGCCAGAAGGTCGTTCTGGATGTTGGACGTCCCACCGCCTGCGACCGCTTCGATGATGCGGACACGAAACTCGTAATCTTCTTCCCGGTCTTGCCCGTTCGTGATGGTCAGTGTGTTGTTCACGCTCGTGAACTCCGTGTCCGGTTCGACGAGCTGGGTGAGCACGTTCGCCCCCACGTTGAACGCCGTTCCGGATTCCAACGCCTCGACAGGGACGGTGATGTTCCCGCCTGCGCCGATGGTCGCCTCTTCGGTGGTCTGATAGATCGGCGAGCCTTCCGATTCGCCTGTCAGTTCCGTTCCGAGCGGGATGACCTTGCCGATTGTCCCGATGATGGTCACGGACCCGCTTGCAGGTGTCGCCCCTCGTCTCCGGATACCGACCAACTTGGCCAGACGGTCGAGCTGAACGCCCGTGGCCGTCGATACATAGCCGCTATAATACACCTTCTCCAAGATGATCCATGCCAGGGACAAGAACCATGCGAACAGGCGTAATAAAAGACCCAAGAACGCTCGAGCGGACGTATTGATGTCCGCCCCGAACGATTCACGGGCCTTGATTTCCATGTCTTGCAACAGATCGTCATAAGTCTTTCGACGGAACCCTGTCTCATCCAACATTCAAGTCCACCTCACTCTCAATCGTTTCTCCGGATTCGGCGATGGCGGTGAAACGGGCACTCGCTTTCCGATTCTGCTCATCTCTCGTGACGACGATTTCCGCGACCGTCTCGATTCGTTCCTCTTGTGAGAGTCCGGCGAAGACCTCCGCTTGGATGTCCTCTTCGGTGACGCCTTTCCCGAGCATGTTCAGATATTCGATGCCATGCTCCGGCTCAAGGACGAACTCGCCCAGATTAGTTCCGAGTGTCGATTCGATGCATTGACCGATCTCGTCGATACCGTCCACCATGATGAAATCGTTGCCCTGTATCACGAGGTCGCTGTCCGTGAATTTCAAATCTTTCATGCTAACCCTCCTATCAGAATCGGGTCGTTCAAGCTGTGACGACGAAAGTCTTGAGGGAGTGACAGGCGTCCTTGCAAGGCGTTCTCGATGTCCCGCTCACAAAAGCTGATGACGACCTTGTCACCCTTCTCATAGTCCGGCTCGATGGTCTTCGAAACACCATCAATCTTGACCTTTTGGACGATGGCCGGCACCTCAATCAAGAGTGGCAGCGGTTCACCGTCCTCGTCACCCCGTTCCATGGTCATGATGAGCGGTTGAATGTCATATGTCCCGTTCGGGTTGACCCGCTCCACACGACCGACCGTCGTCGTCCGTAATTCATATAGTTTCTGTTCGATGTAATCATCGAGCACTCGGATTGATCGGCTCATGCCTTGACCACCTCGATTTCTGTCATGAAATCAGAACCGTTCCAATAATGACGGCCACGCTTGACACGGAACCGCCCTTTGACCGAACGGCTGTCGATGCTGATGAGGGAGCCGACACCGACACGGAATTGGAGCAAGGCGTGGACCTTGTACCCGCTCTCCTCGTCGTTCTCATAATACTCTGGCGAACCGATCAACCCGGTATCGCTTGAGAAGGTGAACTGTGTCGATGTGGCCACCTCCGTGACCGTACAGAAATAGAGGCGCTGTTTGTGGATGAACACTTGCGCCCGGCATGTTTTGGCCAACTTCTTCAATTCATCGAGCACTTTACCCTCTACGGTATATCCTTTTGAGAACGTCACGTCACGAGGGACACGAATCTTCCCGACCGCCACGCCAAGCAAAGGGACGAGGTCGCGGACAATCTGGGATGCCTTCGTGTTCTTCGCATACGTCTTTTTCCTCGTCTTCTTGACCTTCTTTTTCTTCTTTCCGATCACCTCTGTCCGTTCGGGCAGTTCGATTCCATCGAGGCTCGGACCATCGATGACGGTGATCCGTGTGATTTTATCGACACCACTCATGACCGTCCTCACAGACGATACACGGGATGTGAGGATGACGCCCTTCCCGTCCGACTTGTAACCCGCCGTGAGGGACAACCGTTCGTTACGCTTCAAATATGCGATTGTGGAGCTCGACAGGTTGAAGACCTCGATGACGGATTCGTTCGGGTCGGTGTCATCATCGAACACGACCTCGAAACGCAAGGTCAGTTCGTCCGAGTCGATGACGACCCGTTTCCCGACTTCAAGGATGGCGGTGCGGCCGAATGTCGTTGTCATAGGGCACCACTTCCCTCGTCATCGACGATCGGTTCAGATACATCGAACAGGAACACCGTGTCTCCGAGATTGTCGAACGTGATGCTCCCTATCTTTCCGGAAGGGTCGAACGGGACGAGCTGATTGAGCGGGAGCCGTTCATCCACGACATCGTCGAACAACTGCTGTCCATAGACGAGCGGTTCACCGAAAACAATCGGCTCCTCATCCGAGTCATACAGGTCCACGGTGATGAGTCCCGTCGGCTCGGCATATCTCACATCGAAGAAGAAGACCTCTCCGGCGAGTGTGATGTCGAACCGGTACGGGATGAGCGCCTTGTCGATGTCGATGTATCCATATTGTTCAGTCTGTTCCAATGCGCCCACCTCCTAGGGAATTAAAAACCGCTGACCGGGATAGATCAGATTGACGTTCTTGATGCTGTTCCGATTCGCGTTGTAGATTCGAGCATAATCAGGCTTGCCATAATATTTCTTTGCGATCGCCCAGAGGGTATCGCCCTTCTTGACCGTGTAATAGCGTTTGGTCGATTGTTTGGATTGTGTTTTTTGGACGGTACCGCCGTTTTGCTTTTTGGCGGTCTGTGAATTTCGTTTGACCGACGAGCGGGCAATCCGGACTTCACGTAGCTGCATGTCGAACGCGAACCCGTTCGCGATCTTCGAATTCTGTCTCTTGTTGAAAGACAGGATGATGACGTTGGTGAAGCGGGAGCGCCCGACATAGGTCAAGACACGCCCCTTCTCCATCGATTCCATGAAATACTTCTCAAGCCGGGCCACATGTTGCGATGAGCCGACCGCCTTTCCGGTGATGCTGAATGTCGCATTGTTTGCCTTGACATGGTCCGTTAGCTTCACGCCCTTCTCGACCTCATGCTCTGTGGCATTGACCGAGAAGAAACTAGACTCTTCGATGACCTTGATCTGGTACGTGCCTAATTTCGCCATACCTTACACCTCGATTGATCGTGGGCTGACACTGCCGAGTGAAGCGAACCAATCTTCCAGTTCACTTCTCACGTTAGATGCGATTTCCGTCGCATTGCCTCCCCCGTTGATGTTGATTGTGATTTCTGGGCGGTTCACCGTCGATGAGGTCGATGTCGATGACGTGTTGGATACCGGTCGGGTAGGCGGTGCGAAGATGGCGGAGTCTGCTACCATTGCCGAAGACTTCTCGACCATCGGTGCGCCCTCTTCCATCCCGATGGCCATCCCTGCGCTCGTCCACATCCCGATTTCCATCATGACCCGAGACGGTGACTTGACTCCGAGGACTCCGGCGACCGTGCTTGCGATGTTCGAGGCGATGTCTTGCGCTTTCTTCAAGACGCTCTCTCCCATGTCCGCAATCCCGTTTAAAAGACCACTCATGATGTCCGAACCGATGCTGTACAGGTCGATACCTTCGAGGAAACCGGTGATGTTGTTCCAGATATTTTGGAACGTCTGATACACCGTGTCGAGTACCGTCGAGACGATTGATGAAATTAGATTCATAGCCGAATCGATGACCGTGGTCCAGAATGTGGCACCTGCAGACACGATTGAAGCGACCGCATCATACGCCGCTGACCAATTCCCGGTGAATACGGCGGCAAAGAACGTGATGATGCCAGTGATCACGGAAATCGCTCCCGAAATGAGCGCGGTGATGATGGACCACGCCGTCGAGACGATTGCTGATGCAACAGCCCAGATTCCTTGGAAGACAGGCAACCAAGTTTGAAACACAAGGACGGTGTAATTGACGACATTTTGAACCGCCGCCATAATCATCGTGCCGTTTGTCTGCCACCAAGCAAGGAGCTGGGCACCCAACGCTTGAAAGCTTGACACGACCGTGTTTAGCGCCGTCATGAACTGTGACTTGAGCGATTCCCAGAGCGTGATGACCCCGTTTCGGAATGTCTCCGAGCGGGTCCATAGGAGATAGAACGTCGCACCGAGTGCCACGAGCACCCCGATGACGAGCCCTATGGGTCCGAGTATGGCACTTGCGGCCGCACCGAGTGAGCCGTAGGTCGTGATGAGACCACCGAGGACGGTCGAGATTGCCCCGACTGCCATGACCACGTTCCCGATCACGACGAGGAAAATCCCAAGGACTGCAACGAGTGCCATGAATGCCACCGCTCCTGCCGCACCGAACGCAATCATCTTTTGTGTAGCCGGGGATAGTGAGTTGAACTTGTTGATGACTCCCGTTGCGGTGTCTGCCAATCCTCGGAGTGCCGGGGAAAGGGCGGAACCGATTGCAATCTGGGCGCTCTCGAATGCCCCGCTCATCTCTTCGACGGAACCCTTGAGGTTATCCATCATCCGAGTGGCAGCGGTGCCGGATGCGCCTGCACTGCCTTCTAGTGACTTCGTGAACTTGTCAATCTCTGCCGGACCTGCCGACATCAAGGAAAGGAATCCGGAAGATGCCTCGGTTCCGACCAGACTGGCAAGGGTCGCGGTCTTCTGTGCATCGGTCATCCCTTCCATTGACGAGCTCAAGTTCTCGACGACTCCAGAGAGTCCGATGAACTTGCCGTTTGCGTCCGTCATCTCGATTCCCATGGCGCTCATCATCTTCGAATTTTCTTCTGAAGGATTCAACAGTGAGAGCAAACCGGCACGGAGAGCGGTACCGGCGCTCGAGCCGTCAAGACCTGCATTGGTCATGATCCCGATGGAGGCGGATAACTCTTCCATCGATACACCGAGTTGAGATGCTACCGGACCGGCATATTTGAGCGCATAGCCCATGTCATTGATGTCAGCGGCAGAAACGTTCGCTGTTTGAGCCAAGATGTCCGCGACTCGTGTCGCCTCGGATGCCTCTAGCCCGAAGATGTTGATGGCGGACGCCATGATGTCAGCCGTCTGTGCCATGTCGGCACCGGATGCCTCGGCCGCACTGATGACACCGGGCATTGCCCCGATGATGTCATCGACCGTGAAGCCTAACGCCGCTAGGTTTTCTTGAGCGAGCGCGACCTCTGATGCGGATTTGGATGTGCTCGCCCCGAGATCGAGCGCGGAACTTCGAAGTGCATCCATCTGGGGAGCGGTTGCGTCTGCGATCGCCCCGACCCTCGACAGTTGGGATTCGAAATCCATGGCCACACTGACCGAGCTACCGAGTGCGGCACCCATTGCCAAAGCGCCTGCCCCGAAAGTCGTGGCCATCGCCGTTCCTGCCGCTGTGATGTTCGCACCCGTTGCTTGCATCTGGCCACCGAAGGCGGTCATTCGTTCACCGAGACCTGTTATGCCACCATCAGCCTTCTTCGCCGTCTCATCCAATTTGTCGAGCGCCTTGTCACCACGTTCGACCTGTTCGACGCCACTGACGTTAAAGTCCACTTGAATTTCAGTGTCCCGACCAGACATATATTCACCTCTTTTCTACTTCTTGTTGCGAGCCTTCTCGACTTCCTCTTGATAGATGTCGAGAGCGGCGTTCAATGTGCTAAGTTCGTCCATGCTCATTTGCGAGAGCTCCGTGTACGTTGCCGAGCAGTTTTCTGCGAGTAACGGGCGGTAGAGGAGTTGATCCCGCTGCGCTTTCTCTCGATAATAGCCCTTACTTTCCCTGGAATGGACCTTGAAAGACCTCGTTCGCGACCTTGATCACTTCAGCGAAATCTTCTGCTTTCTCTTCGAAATAGTCCCAGTTCACTTTCGGTTCCACGATGACGTGCTTGAAGAATTCTTCCGTCATCTTCGTCTGCATCACGACCCCGTGTTGGTTCTTACAGCGGTCAGACATTTCGTTTGCTGCACGGATGCCCGGGAATTGGAATACATAAGTCGTACCGTTGATTTCTTCTGTTCGTTGTTCGAATGCTTTGGCCATGTTTGAAAACCTCCGTTGGTTTGATTGTTGTCAAAAGAAAAAGGGACGGTTTCCCGCCCCTTGATTATTCGTACTTGTTCTCGTAATCGAAAACGATGATCTCATATTCTCGATCTTCGGCAGTCTTCCCGAGCGTACCCGTTGGCGCCTTGAGGACACGTGCACGAGCACCGCCCGCTTTCTCGACGAGTCCACCACGCTTCGAGATGACGAAGAACGGGAACGTCTTTTTGCTGTTATGAAGATTCATGAGATGTCTGTTCGACGGGGAGGTCGCTTGGAGCGCCACCGTGATCGTCGCCGTGCGGTCATTCGATTCAGAGACGATGACGTCTCCGTCCGCTCCTGTTTCGTACTCGAACGAATCCTCGTTCGGCTCGAACTCCAATTTGTCCTCACCGAAACCTGTGAGGTACACCCCATCAGCGATTGCTGACGAGTCTTTTGCGTTGTAAGATGCGTATTCGCCCATAAGTTAAACCCTCCCTTAGAATGATACTTGTCCTTTGATGTCGACTTCCTCGATGGCGCCTGCGAGGCGATACGAGAACTTCACGCCCTTGAGCTTACGAGATGCACGGTCTGCCTCGGTCATGGCTTGAACGTCTGGGATGACCACCGAGAACAATCCGTTTCCTTCTGCATCCTCTGCGATGATGTCACGATCGATCGCGAGTTTCATAGTCGCCTCGACCTCTGACCCGATGAGGTTTGCACCCCCTTGAATGTAGTTGATCTTGCGGTTCTTGAGATAGAGTGCTTGGACTCGCTCTTCAAGGGTCGCAATGACCCAGTCATTCCCAGCCACGACATCAAGATGCTCACCACCTCCGAGCAACGAGCCTGTCGTCTGTGGCTCTCCGAACTTCACGACAAAGGTCGAGCCATTGCCAGCCTCAAGCGTTGTGAAATCGGCAAGAGTGATGTCGACAGGTGTGATGCCCTTGAGCTGTTTGAACTTCGCTGTGGCACTTCCTGCCGGGTCAGCGGCAAATTCACCGACGAAAGCGGCATCGATGAACTCGTCCACCTCTGGCGTGTAAAGAACATAGTAACGTTCGATGTCGGCCGCATTGAGTGCGGTGACGTCTGCGATGTCGTTCGAGCGGAGAACCGCGACCTTCTTCTCTTTCAAGTCCAACAATTGGACCACAGGGATTTGGTCTGCTGTATCTCCCGAATCGAGCACGACATAGTAGAAATCACGGTTGAAGTTCGCCTCGATGACGTCCTCTGCCGTTGTTCCCGTCACATCATAGCCGACGATGGCCACCTTCTCCGGACGGTTGTCCTGTGTGAGGACGGCTTGTGCCATCTTGTAGGCATCCGTCGTTTCTGCAAAGTCCACCTTGACCAAGTCAAGCGCGTCATCCCCTGCATATTCCTTGTAGGCGAATCCGCCTGTTTTCTCAACGACCAATAGGACGTTGGTCGATGTGACCGCGCCTGTCGGTTTCAACACGTCAATGTTGACATTCACGTCTTTAATGAGACCCATGTGTTGCCCTCCTCGTTAAATTTGTTCCGTTTCGACCGTGTCAATCGTGGTGATGACACGCTCTTTCATCTCGCTCATCCGGAACCGCACATCGAACCCGATTCGGTGTTCGTATGCATCCCCCAGGTAGAGCGTCCGGTCTTGGATGTTCGTGACCTCGACGATCACGAGTTGTCGTGCAGCCAATTCGGATTCTCCGACAAAATCGAAGAACTCCTCACCAAGCGCGGCGAGTGCCATCGCCTCAGTGTCCGATTTTCCATAGAAGTTGAAGGAGAACACGACTTCGACATCGGTCACCTTCCGCTCCTTGGTCACTTCTCCCTCGACGACCGTCACGATATGCCCGCTCTCCGGTCCGTTTTTGACGAGCCGGGGATTGAGGATGTTGTATGAGCAGAACGGGAGTACCGGACGGGGAGCGGTCTCGTTCTGGGGAACGACCTCATGCTCCAGATAGTCCCGTAACGGCGCATAGAATCCTTGGATGATAGAATCATAGGTTTTCACGCCTTCGCCTCCCTCGTCGCCACATACCGATAGAAATTCGAATACGTGGTGTAGTCTCCGTATACCTCGATGGTCCATCTGGCACCTTCGAATTGAATACTGCCACGGGCATCGAGCGGAGTCCCTCGCCGATAGATGATGCGGTTGGCCGAGGTGATGCGCCCGCCACTCTCATAGACGGCTTGTTTGTCCGCCGGGAGGACGGCCATGCGCTCGATCGTGGTGGACGGAGTGCCTTCCACCCATCTCCCTGTTGCCGGGTCACGATAGCCCGCCGCCTCAACCGTGTAAGGGACGCCGACCTCATATCTTTCTATGAGACTCACAAAATCAAAAATCATGTCAATCCACCTCGTGTTTGATGGCTCCGATCATGCGGCCGGTATCGACGAGCGGATTACTCGAACCTTTCAACTTGACCGTCGCCGAACTGTTCGGCGGACTCTTGAGGTCACTTGCGAACTCCTGGATTTTCCCGGCCAATTCGAGGCCGAGCATGTCGAACATCGCATCGACCGGAATGTTTCCAGTGACCGCCTCCTTGATCATCTCGTCCGCCTTCTTGCGCCATCCCGCTTCGTGCTCGTTGAAACCGGCACGAATGAAAGACCGCTCCGGGATCCGGATAACGGTCGTCTCTTTCTTGAGATGGATGCCGATGGAGTGGAGATAGCCCCGCATCTTGTCGGTCACCTGGATGTCGCAGCCATATTCATGGACGTGCGCGATCATGCCGAGCTCTCCGTCCTCCATGACGCCGACACGCATCGTCTTGCCGTCGATTGCTCGAGCATGCTTGATGATGTCTTTCAACAGGTCTGGGTTACGCCGCCGGATTTTAACGCCCATAACGACGCCCCACGGGGAAGAAACGGACCGCTGAATGGTAAGGTGCCCAGTGTGTATGAGCGGACGAATAGACGGCAGTGGCATCGCCACTGAACGACTGCGAAAGCCCTCCGATTGATTCGGCGGTCACACCCTGGCGTCGGCTGACGGTCCGGCTCGCTTTCACCCATTCATAGATTCCGAGTTTCACGGCAGCGGGGAGCACGAGTAATCCGCTGACCGGTTCGACCAACGTCAGAAAATCAAGCTTGTCGCAATACTCTTGAGCAGCGACGAGCCCGGATTCCAACATCAGTGCCAGTTCAATGTCTCGGCTCGTGTCTTCAGCCGGGATGCCGAGTAACACCTTTAATTCATCGAGCGTCATGTCACTCACCCTTTAACAATGCGTAGAGTACCTCTTTCGAATCGCGTGGATTGTGCTCGATGTTTCCTTGCTTCAACTGCTCGATGATTTCGGCCTTGGTGATGTCGTTGTAATGCGGAAGGTCCTCGGCTTCTCCTTCTTCCAAAACGTTGTCAAAGCCATCAGTATCGACGTCCGGACCTTCGCCGTTATCTTGGCCGCCATCGGTTCCGTCTGGTTCCTGGTTGTTATTGTCAACCGGTTCAGATTCCTCGGATTCGACTGACTTGTAGCCCAATCCTTTGTAGTAAACATGATAAAGGCGCTCGGTTACTTCAAGCGCCTTCTTGCCTTCTTTTTTGATAATCACTAACTTTTCAGCCATGATTCAAAACCTCCTTATGGTGTCACGTCCGGAGTCAATGCCGCGAACGCCTCGTCTTTCAAGACCATGAATGCGAAGTGTGCAGTGACACGGAGTGCGAACATGTCGCGTTCGAACAAGCTGATCGGTTCACCAGTCTCGTCAGCGATTGTTGTGAGTGTCGCATCAGTCGATACCTCGTACTCGAAGTCTTGGAGGACGCCGAATCGAGCGTAATCCCAATCACCTGTGAACGCCACGGCTTTCGTCTTATCGAACGACTTGCCGTTGACGTAAGCGAGCGGCAATCCGAGTATGTCGTCTGGTGCACTTCCGTCGCCTTTCACGTAAATCGGACGGCCAGTCGAGTCAAGTTCACCACGGAATTTTTGTTTCATGGAGCGGACCGTCGCGATTCCGTCTGGATCAATCTCATTGTCCTCGACCAAACCGAGAAGGCCGTTCAATTGTCCGTAGAGTGCTTCGGCGTCATCCAATGCAACGGCGTTTCCTGCTGTTGTTGCGGCTGCCAAAATGTTTTGACCAGCTGCGTATGGTGAGTTTGTGCCGAACAATGCGGCTTGGTCGAACTTCGTGTAGAATGCCTCGGCAATCTTCGGACGGATCATCTGGAAGAAGTCTGTGACCGTGTAGCGGAGAAACTCTTTTGATACAGGGATGATGACGGCGAGTTTTTTCGCTTCCATCTCCGCCTTGAGCCATGTGGCTTTCGACGTTTGAATGCGCTCGGCCTCGTTAACCCAGTAAGCCCCAGGACCTTCCGCGAGGTATGTGATGACTTTCTTTGGAGCGGTCATATCCTCAAGTTGTGCGAGCTGCATGACAGCAGAATTCCGAACGACTTCACCGACCATTTCTGACGCAAATTGTGTCGGAATCATCCCGTCACGGGCGTTCATTAGTAATACGTTATCTGGGTTGAATGTTGGCATTTAAGTTACCTTCTTTCGATTATTTTTTGATCTGATGCTTGCGAATCTCGTCCGCCATTGATTTAAAGCCAGAGCCATTTGAGCCGCCATTGTGCCCGCTCCCCGGGTTATATCCGGCGCCTTTGATTTTCTCTTCGACCTTCTTGGTGACGAGAGTATTGATGATGTCGCTGACCATTTTGATTCGTGCGTCTGTTGCTGCGTTGCGGGCTTCTTCGTCGTCGCCCTCGTTTACGATGACTAGGTCGAGTAATTCCGAATCAAGTCCTTCCTTGGCCAACTGTTGGACAGCGTGAAATTTGTTTTTCTGTGCCAACAATTCACGTTGCCCTTGGATGAGTTTGTCCTCGGCCTCTTGAGCGAGTTGTTCCTTAGACTTGCCTTGGTTCTTCAGCTGATCGATCGTCGTCTGAAGGTCTTTCGTTTTTTTGCCCCACTCATTCCGGACTTGGTCTTGAGCGGATTTAAGCATTGCATCAATCTGTGCCTGTTGCTCCGGTGTGAAAATCGGGTCCGTTGCGCCTTGGCCGCTCTGTGCGCCTTCTCCTGCGCTTCCGCCTTCACTGCCTTGTGAACCAGCACCGCCACCCTCTCCTCCGCCTTTAGCAAAGAATTGAATGTCGAGTGTGAGCGGGTATTTCGTTGTTGGTCTTACTGTCTCGAATGGTTTTAACATGTTGATGTCTCCCTTGATGCGTATCAATCACCGAGCCGATTAGGAGCCGACATGCGTTTCCACCTCGTATCACGTCAATCGAGCCGCTTGTGATTTGTTAAACTGCTTTCAGTCGTTCCTTGCGCCATTGCTCGTAGGTCATGTCAGCATGCTCGGCGTGGGCCTTCTTGTCGACACGTTCGACCGTGTAGGTCGCGAAACAGCGGCAATTTATATCGTGAGCGGCGACACCGGATTGACCCGGCGTTTTCGCTTTGACCCCTCTTCCCAGTTCGAACATTTCGTCCGCCTGGACCATCTGACCGTCCATCTTGCGATGGTTGGCCTTGCTCGTCTTCCGGACTCGGCTGTCACGGGACGAGTTCCATCTCTTCATCATCACGATTCCCTGGCGAGTTGCCCGTTCGACCGCATCTGATTTTCCTTGTTCGACGACCCGGTGGACTTCCGTCCGAGAGACACGGATCGCCTTCTTGTAGTCGCCGTCGAACACGGTCTTGAGTTCCTTGGCCATCTTCGAATAACTGGACCCTCGAACGAGTGATTGTGTCACGGAGGTCCGGATTGTGGCAATGATTTCACGACGATTCTTTTCCAACGTCTCATTCAGCGTCAGTCCCTTCACTGGATTGTTGACTGCAGCAAGTATTTGTTCCGTGGTCACGCTCGTGTAATTCAGATACGACAAGGCTGCCGTCTCGATGGAGAAGGCCATGAACTCGTAAGAATAGCGGAACGCGTCGGAAAGATATTTCAGCAGCGAATTCCGTCTCCGCTGCGTAAGCAGCTTCAATTGTGCCTCGATCCGTTTGATGAGCGAGTCCAGGCGGTTGAATTTGGCCATGTCCTCATAGGTGAGCTCGTCCTTCTCGAGACGTGCATATATCGTCGATACTTCGCCCAGAACGCTCTTGATGATGTCCTGGTACATTCGCCTTGTCTCACGTTCGAAGACGCGCTGACGACGAGTCTGTACCTTTTCCAGTGCCTTTTGTTTGTCATTAAATGACGGCATTGGTCTCACCCTCTATGATTTCGGCGTCGCTTTCCAGGTCGAGCGGCTCGATGCCGTTCGCCTCTTGCTCCATGAGTTCGAGCTCATACTCCACGTCATCCACGAAAGAAGCGAGCGAGAGCCGCGTCTGTTCCGACACAAGTCCCTTGAGCTTCTGTTGAATGTCCGCCTCATTGAGAAGGTTCTGCGGGAAGTTCCGCTTGAACTCTGCGAATACCTTGTACGGATTGACGACGAGACTCTCGATTGCCCACTTGGTCGACATGATCTCGAACATCCGAGTGTCTGCTGCCTTGAACTTCTGCTCGAAGCGAGCGGATTTCGTCTCGAGTCCGAACAATTTGAACTTGAGCGACTCTCCGCTCTGGTTGCCGCTGAACGCCTCGTCAGCAAGGTCCGGAGTCCCGCTGAAACGATAGATGTTGTCATGGATTCGGTTGAGGTGGTTCTCGATTGCTCCGTCGTTGAGGTTCTTCTCGAGGAATCGAGCGTCAATTCGTTCGCCGCCCATCCCTGGAATACTGATTGCGCCCGTCTTCCGCATTTCATCGACGGCTGTCTGGTCCACCTGTGCACCGAGGAACAACAGATACGCCAAACGGAACGCCTCTATCTCGCTGTTGACGTCCGAGATGGTGCGGTCGATGGCATCGATGAGGCCGAGCACCTTGTCCGGGTCACCCATGAGCTCGTCATTGTTCGGATAGCCGAACAGCGGACAGAGCTTGAAGGTATGGATGTTGTCCTCGAGTAGATTCAGCTCTGCTCCGTCCTGTTGGTACTTGTAACGGCGTAACCCGTCATAGAAATGGATGATGTAACGACCCTCTTGGCCATAATAGCGGACGCCGTATCTCGTCTCGATGATGTTGCCGTCCTCGTTGAGCAGGATGGCCTGGTGGCCTGGAATGTACATCATCCGTTCACGTCCTGCCGTGTCGATGTAGAGCAAGCGAGCGGAATATCCGCTGATTGCACAATATTTCGTGGTCTCCATGTTCACGTCGGCGATGCGGTTCCTTTCTAGGAAGTCCTTGATGCGCTGCGAGACGGGCTCGAAGTCCTGCTCCTGCTTGTCATATGCATACGCTGCGGGCTTCCCGGCGAAATAACCGGTCTTGATGTCGACGATCTCGGAGAAATAGTCGTTGTTGATGCGGTTGTCGATGGTGACATCCCGCTCAAATATCCGATGGAAGACGGGAACACCGCTCGCATCGGTCTTATACCGTTGATGGTTCATGAGCATTCGGTCCCGCTGTGGCTTGTGCTTCTCGATCAGTTTCAGGATGACCTTGCGACGATCTTCACCCTGATCGAGCGCGATGATTTCGTCCGTGTAGTCCGGAACCTCGAACGTGTAGCCCTGGGCCGAACGATGTGGAACGAAGTCGCCACCAATCTCAAAATTGTCTGGCATGTGCTTACCCCCTTACTTTTAGCGCTGCGGCTTGTGGTCTCATGTCCCGCTCCATTGCGTAGCGGGTTGAGTCGATTGCGTGGTTGTTCTTGTCCTCGAGCTTGGCCTTCGGGTTTCCGTCTCGGTCCGTCTGATAGTCGATGTCCTCGAACTCTTTGGCCGTCTGTGGTGTCCGCTCTGGGTCGATGATGATCTCGTCCAGGTCGTCCAGCCACTTCTCTCCGAACTCGACGCTGTCCGGCCCTTTCTTGGCCCCGATGATGCGAGAGAAGCCCAGTGAGCGGAGGTCAGCAATCGATTTCGGTTCTGCGGAGTCCGCGATAATCTCGTGGGTCTGATAGCCCTTGGAGATGACCCATTCAGCCAGTTGGCGGTTCGACAGCTTGACGCCATACAACTCGTCGATGAGGTAGAGGCGTCGCCTTGTCTTATCATAGTGCCAACGGACAAAAGCAAGCGGGTCCGTAGCATAACCGAAGTCGATACCTTGGCGGATGTTGTCAAACTGACTGACCTCTTCGTTCGTGATCTTGCGGAACGTGAGGTTATTGAACGGTACGACGCCGGACCCAATGGCCTCGCCGAGATACTCCCAACGATATTTGGCCGAATTCTTCTTCTTAACGTTCTCTGCCTCTTCGATGAACCGTTTGGATAGATGAGGGTTGTCCAGGTATGTCGAATGGTCGACGAACGTGTTGGGCGGAATAAAAGCCGACTCATATTTTTTGTTGACCCAGGACTGTTTGCGCTTGGGTGGGTTATATGAGTAATAGAACGAGTAGTCGAAATCGAAATAGTTCTTTCGCTTGGACTCTGGGCTGATGGTCCCTTCCAATTCAGCACGAAGGACCGAGTTCTCGATTGTCGTGACCTCGTCCTCTGTTTTGAATTCCGCGAGCTCCTCAATCCAAAGGATGGCGACCGGGAACTCTGCGTCTTTAATGGATTTCAACTTCTCTGGATCGTCCGCTCCGGCGAAATAAATCTTGTTACCCCGAGGTTTGTATGTGATCTCGAGTTTAGACGGAACGAACTTAAAGAGATGACTGACACCCATGACGATACACGCGGCCTTGATCTGTGCGAACACTGACTTGGCCACCGTGTTCTGTACCTTCCGGATAGCAAGAGCAGATACCGGATACTCGATGATGTCCGTGACAATACGCAACGGGATATGGAACGACTTTCCGGAACCGCGTCCGCCTTTTAGTACGTATCGAAGATGTTCCTTGCAGCGGGACACGACCCAAAATCGTTTGAAATGGTCCGTGATGAGTTCGTTCATGCTGACCCGTTTTTGTTGCTGCAGTTTATTCATCCAGGACCACGTCGTCCACGATGACGACACCCACGTTCCCATCGAGGTCGACTTTGTCCGTGAACAAGGCGTACCGCTTGCCGAGCAATTCGGCCGCTTTGTTCGAGTCCGACAATTTCGATGGAATCTCGATGATTTCCGGAATCTCTTTCTTGTTGATGACCTTTCGCATGGTCCCTTTCTCGTCCGGTTTGTAAGTGTGCTCCTCAGTCATCAGTGTGACGACGGTGTGCTCCTTCTCTTCCCGACGCATGACTCTCGTGAGATAGCGAAGCACCTCATCTTGTTTCGCAATCAGTTCGTCGTCCTTCTGGTCCATCAATTCCTTAATGAATTCTGAAACGTCAACATTGGTCAACAGGCGTTGCCCCTGACTTTTTGCAGTTTTCTCGCTATAACCAGCTCGAGTGGCTGCTCGTGTCGCATTGAGGTCGATGACGTACTCACGAGCGAATCGCTTTTGTTTGTCGTTCAACTTCCTCATGATGTCCATCCACCTCCTTTGAGTTGTAACGTTAAAACCACTCCCGATGAAACGATAGGAGGACGTGAAAGTTTTTTCGCCATCTAAAACGGTTTTAGGACAACAAAAAAGGTGCCCATAGGCACCCAGAGAGTTAAAAAAACCATCTTCTTGGCTTTAATGATTTAATTATTCTTTCCCTTTCTTCCATCACAACCCGAGTCACGTATCCATTAATATCGAAATATCTACCTTTATCTATGGAAGAGCCTAAAAGCCTTCCAGCGAATCCATTCATTATCTCATCTAATTCGTTTTGAGCTGAGTCAATTATATTTTTAGGGACTTGGTGCGCGTAGTTAAAAAGTAATGTATAAACTTCCATATATTCTGAATGAGTATATCCAATCTCATCTTTATCTTTAGAAACTTTCGCTTGTTCAGATATCTTAAATATTGGATTATAAACTTTAATTAAAAGAATTTCTTTTTGAGAAAAATCAAAACTCCTCCAATCACCCCACCTTCTAAATGAGTATCCTAGTACTGCCCCAGATAATGCATAAATTATTGGAGATATTATTTTTATTAATTCCAAAATAAAATCGACTCCTTAAATTATTTTTATAGATTTATTCTTTTCGCCTAACATTTCACTTTTTTTGCCATAAGAAGAAAATATCTCGCACTTAATCGACTCGTGCTTTTATATAAACTATTTACGAAGAAAAGCCACCGACGACGCCGGTAGCTTATAAAAATACAAATCTCGATTTATTCAAGTATATGATAGGTTGGTGCTTGAAGAATTCCTATCTTTCCCCTGTTTTTATACTGTTTTATACCTGGTTCTAGCATTTGTTTAAAATATCGTTTGTTGCTTTTTATCTAAATCTTCGGTTAATGTTTTCGAGAAAAGCATTTACCACTGTGACGTAGAAATTTTTATCTAAATCTATACCATTTAACTTAAAATTATTCGGTCCTGTTGGATCTAAACTTAAACAATCCCTTACTTCGTTTCGGGCTACATTATATTTTTCTTTTACTTCCTCCCCATTCTGATCACGCACTGATAAAGTTACTGAGATCAAACTTTGATCCAAAGAGTTATAAATTGTAACAGAATTATAACTACTTTCTTCCTCGCTACTAATGAAAATACTAAAGCTATTTGTCTTCACTTTTCCGATTTTTAGAGTACCGTCAGATAACTCAACCAATTCTTCAAAACCTTGCTTCAAAACCTCAAACGTCCTTCTTAAATCCCCTAGATAGTATCTTGAAAAATGTAAATCTGCCAATTCTAATGTTTCATTTAAAAATTCGTTACGCGGAATTATTGATTCTTTAATGTTGCTCATTTTTTATCATCTCCTTTCTATAATTTTCCCATGGGAAAAAATGTTATCAATTCTTTTATTTATCTTTTTTTTGTGGTATATAAGTTTAATCAATTATTTATTTTTATGACCAGAGCCTAAACACATCAGCTATTTGCCCTCGAAGTCCATCTAATGCCTTGTAGTACCGATCATTCCCCCACCCCAGCTCATCTCGGACATGGATATCCTTGCGCCGGCGTCTTTTGTATTTGTAATCCCAAACGGTCAACTCGTCCTCGGCTAAGTAATTGCGTATAGTTTTCATCTTTTCGAATTCACTTTTAAGTACAACCAGTTCTCGTTCAGCTTCAACAATCATCTGATCATAGTGCTGCTGTTCTTTTAAACGATGTGGATGATTCATCGACTCACTGGCAGCATAGTTAACAGTCAGATAGGACCGAAGACTTATCTCCGGTCCACCATTGATGGTTTCCTCTGCCTGTTGGATTAGCAAAGGGAGTCTGAAATATCGATGAAGCAATTCATCTACTTGTCTGCGTAATCGCTTGTCGTCTTTGACACGCGTTTCAATCCACTTTAATTGTGCCAACTTTTTACCCTCCTTTTATTTTTTTCAATTAATAACTTTGGTACGATTAAATGAAAGGTGGTGAAAAAACAATGCGGTTAAACCAGGAATGTGTTCGAAGTGTTCTTCTGACTTTAGAAGAAATCAATACCCCAGTAAGACCAACGATGCTAAATGATTTATTAGACTCTCCACGACTAACTGATTACTCCGAAGACGATGTGATTTACACAGTTCAAACATTAATCTACGCGAATTTCATCGATGCAAAACCTCTTAGAACTTTTGACAGCATTGATTACATGATTTATTCAATAACTTGGGAAGGTCATCAATTCCTTGATACCATCCGGGATGAGAAAGTATGGCGAGAAACTAAAAATATTGCTAAGACTTTCACTAGTGCCTCTTTAGATATTCTTTCAAAGATTGCAACAGAAGTAATGGTTGGGTTGATTAAAAAACAGCTTTAAGTACATTCTAATTCGGAATGTACTTTTCATTTTGTACTTTTATTGATTAAGATTAGTTATTTCACTCATCCCTCATACTTAATCACCTTCAGCATTTCGCCGCCTTTCTGTTGAATGAACTGCTCACACTCTGCTTTCGACCGTTTCCATGTTACTATCTTTTCGTGACGCCCATCTTTGACGTAATAGATCCGGACGAACATCAATCTTGTTCCTCATGGTGTTTGACGAGAGAACGTCCGCATAACGATTCAATCTGTTCAATGGTCATCATCTTGACGAGTCGATCTAGTGATTGAAAGTATGTCGCGCGAGGAATGACTTCGTAGTAGCCATTCTTAAAATCGATACCGCTTGCGACAGGGTGACCCTTATACATGAAGGTGACTCGGTTTTTGAGTCTCTTATTAGGGATGATTTGAATCATTCCGACCTCTCTTCCAAGACCTGCAACATCACGCGAGTCGTAGCTAGTTCGGCCATGATGGCACGTGAGGGTGAGCTTTCTGCGTTCCTGACAATCATTTCGATATGATTGATTGCGTTTGTCAGAACGTCACACTCTCTTTCTTTCAGTTGCAGTAGCTGCAGTGCATCGAGTAACATTTCGTTCTCTGTTTCCAAATGCCTAACCCTTTCCTGGATATCCATTATTTCATCCTCCATTTTTCATGAATGTTCCAAGCAATGTATCCAACACAGATGACAATTCCAGCTATCACGAATTCCGTCTCAGAATCAATCATCTCTCAAGTTCCTGAACGTGTTCATACGACCAAACGAGGATAATGATTAATGTAACGGCAGGGACTGCCACGATAGCAGCCGCTGCCATGATTCCCAACATCGTCATGCGACTCGATCCTCTTCCAGTCTCTTCAACAGTTCGTCAAATCGACGCTCTGCCTCTGCAATCTTCTCTGGGTCCGTTTCAATCACGGGCTTATAAGCCCAACAATTGCCGTCTACTGTATATTCAAATAGGTCCATATCTATCTCTCCTTTACCACGCCAATTTCTCTTTACGACGATGACTCGCTCCAACCATCGAATATCGTTTCAAGTCGTCGACCATCCTGTCATAGTTGCGACCTCCGATTTTCTCTTCCAGCATTTCTGCATCGAGGTTTGTCGTGTAGATGGTCCGCTTCCCTTGGCGGCCGTCTAAGATTAAGAAAAGCTTGTCCTGACACCACGCTTCGCGACCGCTCTCCGCCCCGATGTCATCGAGCACTAGTAGCTCTACGCTATTGATAAGCCCGATTAGTCCATCTTCGGTGATTGTAGAATCTCGGTTGTACGTCTCCTTGATCTTGCTGAACAGTTTCGGGACGCTGATGAAGAGCGCGGTATGCCCGTTGTTGATGGCTAATTTCGTGGCACTGATGGCCAAGTGGCTTTTCCCGGTACCGTACGACCCATATAGGAGCACGTTTCCTGGTAACCACTCACTCACATATCTCCGCACTGAGCGAGCAACTTCTCGGAAATCTTCATCGGTGGTAATAAAATTGCTGAACGTGGCGTCCTTGATTTTCTCGTTCACAAGCGAGTTCTCGTTGAAGGTCTTCAAATGTCTCTGCATCTTCTTGGCTTTTGCTTCTTGCTGACGTTCTTGCATATAGTCCAGCACCTCACATCCGCAAGGTGTCCACGATTCTACTCGTTCTTGTGTTCGTGGGTCATAGAATTTAGTGAAGTGATATTCGGATCTGCAGCGCAGGCAACAAGACTGATTCGAATTCTCGAACTTGAATCGACCCACCAAACCGGTTGATATTCTGCTAACATGCTCCATCATTCAGTCCTCCTTAATCGAAAGTTGGTTTGAACGTCGAAGGCGCTCCACCCTTCTTCATTTGTTTGTCTTGTTTTTGACGGGCTTCGTACTGTTCCAAGGTTTTAATGCCATGCTCATCTCTTAAGTTGTTGAGAATGCCCGCAGCATAATCCCATTTCTTACCGCGTTCGATGCCGATTTGAATCGCTTTGATAATGAGAGGCCCTTCTATTTCTTGCTGCAGGTAAATCTCAATTGCCTTTATTACGAGAGGAGGGATGTTCCCATAGTGACTTTGATAAAAGTCGACGACGACTTGACGGCTTTCGTCGTAAGAGTTGCTGTCGTTTGCAAAAGGATTAGTCGTCGTCTTAGTCGTATTATTCTTAGTTAAGTTATTCTTAGTTAAATCATTATTAGTAGGTGCAGGTTTTCTACTGTAGTTTTTCTGCTGCAGGTTTTCTACTGTAGAAAATCTACACTGGATAGGTATCTCGTGAATGGTGATATCATAGTGGCCCAAACGTCCTTTTTCATCACGAGTCCGTTCTTTAGCTAGATAGCCATGCATCTCTAGTTCGTCTAACGCTGTCTCAATAGATACACGACCATCCTTAAAATGACGAATTAGTTCCTTTTGGTAAATGACCCAATCGTCTGGAAGGCTCAAAATATAAGCAAGTACACCTTTGGCTTTTGCAGATAACTCGGGGTTCTGTAGGAACCCCTTGTCCATCATCACGAAATTACTTTCTTTTCTGACTCGATTAATTCGTCCATGTCCCATCATCTACACCTCACAAGAACGGATCTTCGACAGCTTTTGATTTTGATTCTTCTGGCTGCACGTCGACGATTGTAGCTTCAGTTCCGTTATCGACAAATGAAGTATCAATGATGGCCTGACTAGTTACGGCTGACTGACGTACTCGAGATACGCTGTTATCCGCATTAATGAGCTCACCAAGATGCTGCACCTCTCCGTTTTCCTTTTCAATGGACAGAGGGGCCGTTTTTAATAGACGAATAATGACGGTCTTTTTGGCCATTTCGACAAAATGGTCTTTCCACGGTCCCACGACTGCACCGTTGTACTTGGATTTGGTGAACCGGTCACGGTGATTCTCAATCTGCTCTCGAGTCATGACTACGAAGTCATTCCCGCCATCTTTGAGGTGATAGACGGCATACACATGAGTGACCTTATCCGGGTCTGATTCTCCACAAGGCACGTGATGCAAATCTTTATTGAGTCCATATGCATATTCGAACTCGTCTCCTTCATACACTTCATGTGCATACAGTTGCTTCAACTCGCCAGAGCGACGAGCTAAGTCAATCGCCCCTTTAAAGCCCAGTTGAAATTGCGCCTCCATTTGCTTCGTCTTTCCGTTATAGAATGGCAAGATGTAAGCATGTCCAATGAGGTTCGGCTCGACTCCAAGTGCCGCGCAGTTGACGATTGCGCCGACGAGGGTCATCTCGTCACATTCGAATAGCTTTGGGTTCCGAGTTGCGGCGCTGATTGTCAGACGTGCCAAGCGTTCGGGTGTTACATGCTTTGGAACAAGCGACTGGATTGCCTTATAGTTGTCGTTGATGAGCGATTTGAGTCTTCGTTCGTTATCCCCTGCTTGCGCCGGCGCTTGTGCGCTTCGATTCGCTAACTGATTTTTTACGTCTGCTGTTTTTGCCATGATCATTTAGCCTCCTTGATTGCAAATCGTCTTGTTGGTTTTCCGCTTTTGATGCAATGTGTGTAGATTTCCGGATGCTCGAGTTTCAGTTTTTTCGAGTCGATGGTTTCGCGTGGTTTGACCGTCTTCCATTCAACAAAATGATTCTGAGCAATACCGATTTCCGCTTCACCAATCAATGCCTTGAGTTTGTTTTCTGCTTCCGTCTTTTGCACTTTCAATTCTTCCAATTGTTCGCTTGTTTCTTGATATTGTTTAATCAAATCTTCTGCTTCATCTGGAAGCTCTGTTTCCGAACCTTGTTCTGCTGTCGAGAACATCCGGCCAAGTAGATCACTCGATGCTTTCGAACCATCGTAGGCCGGTGGCACTCTCTTGAGCACATGGTTGTTCCAGAAGTCAGAAGCAATTTCGATGATGAACTGAATCATTTCTTCGTCTCGTTCGATACGTTTGTAGATAAACTTTTGACCACCGACAAGAACCGCAATCCATGCTGCTTCATATCCAGTAACCGCGAGATAATGCATAACTTGGATAATGTATTCTGCTGGTATCTCGTCCGCCTCCCATTCCTTCAAGCGGTAAACAGAAGACGTCTTGCACTCGAGTATCTCTTTCTTACCGACCAAGACCCGGTCTAGGTTCGCAATCATATAGGGATGGTTTGGGTGTGCAAGCATTCGATTGTCCCGACGTACCTTATGCCCTGTCTGAGACTGAAACTCTTTCGCGACAACGTCTTCAAGAACATTGCCCCAATAAGCGGCCTCCCCTGCGACGTCTTCGATCTCGGTTTCTCCGACCTTGTCTAAATAGACGCTCATCGATGACTTGTATTTGTTTAACCCTGCGATGGCAGAGATGTCTGAGCCGCCAACCCCGTTGCGGCGCATTTCTAACCATTCATCACGACTCATCCCGCTCACGTTCGCCAGTGCAATCACGTTATTCATTTGGTATCCTCCTCGATTTTCCGAATGTATTCTTGCTCTTCCTCCCACGACATGAACTCATCATGTTCACGGTCCGTTCGATAAACACGAATGCTACTATTTCTCATGTCGATCCGCTCCTTTTCAGTTGGGCATTGGCGTGGAATTTCAAACAGTCTTCTTACCTTCAAGAGATATAGTCCTTCTGAGCGTTCTCGTGTGGTAGCCAAGGTGACAAGTGCATATTCGACGGCTGCCAACCAATCAACAAATTTGTATTTATGGTTGAACTCCATATGAGAGAGCGTCAATGCGTCCGTGCAAAACATCTCTTCATTTTTCAGCTCGGCCATGCACGTGGTATACTGTCTCCATAAGATATAGTTACGTGCTTGATCTTCATCAAGGACAATTAGGTTGACCAAATAGTCCAATCCTTCGCGACCTTGACTCAGACGTTCTTCTACGATGCCACGTAGGGCGTTATCTAAAAGTTCATTCACAGCTATATCACTTCTTTCCGGACCGGCTCCGCATGCCCGGTCTTTTTTTGTTCAATATTTTTCAATTAAAGTCATTCATCTTCCGTGATATCCTATTCTTGGAAGGTGGTGAATTAATGCCTAACAAAAAGCAGACTTCAAAGTCAGTAGCGTCGAAAGCTAGCAAGCTACTCTCCAAAAAAGGCACCAGCAAAAATGTGAAAACTGTAGCTGCTAGTGCTCTTGCTCAAGCAAAAACGGCGCGTAAGAAAAAGTAACTAGCGAGTCAATTAATGTCTTATTAATCCAAATCAAATCGGTCCCTTGACGGATGCCAATCAAGTCTTCGGAGATCGATTTGATTTCCTCAGGTATATCAGCGACTAATTCAACATTTTCGTAAATGTCGCCGCTAATCATTACAATTTTCTTTAGATTCAACGCCTCACACTCCATTCTTAGTTTTTGTTCATTTATTCAGCTTCTCTTCTTCCCGAGCTTTGGCCGCAGCTAGACGAGGAGCCGAGGTCTTTTTAAAAAACTGGACCATCGCTTTAGCCGTCTGAGGTGAAATACCAAAGTCTGCAGGGCTTTTTCTCAATGGACGTTGTTCCATGTATAAAACTCCTTTCTTTAAATCGCTACACATTTATCTAACTTAAAGTTAGGTTTAACTCTAAAAAAAATAATCTCATCTGTTTCACACTCAAATAATTCAGCTAATAAGAGTGCTTGACGAATAGTAATTAATTCTGGATTCTTCTCTAATTTAGAGTAAGTTACATAGTGAACACCTAAATAATCTGCTACATCTGCCATTTTCAGATCATGATGAGCACGCCATTCCTTAAGTGTACGTTTCATCGTATCACCCCCTTGAACAAACTATAACCTAACATAAAGTTAGGTGTCAATCATAAAAACTAACTTTTAATTAATGATAAAACACTTTACTCTAACTTTCATTCATATTATTCTTAATCTAAAATTAGGAGGTGATAGTTTGGATTTCGCAAAAAATATTAAGAAATTACGCGAAGAGAAAAATTGGAGCAAGAAAGAAATGGCCGATTTTTTACAGGTATCCGATGTAACAATTCACTATTGGGAAACTGGAAGAAATGAACCTAGAATGGGAAGAGTCGAAGAAATTGCAAAGAAGTTTGATATTAAAGTTTCTGAATTAATCGGAAAAAGTGCAATCGATGCTTCCCTCCCCCCCGACGCCATCACTCGGATCACTTCATCGAATTATAAAATCCCAGTGTACGGCAGCATATCGGCTGGCATCCCGCTCGAGGCGATCGAGAACCTGACGGAGACGTCGGTTCCGGATCACGTTATTCTCAAGCATGGAGAAGATAATCTATTTGGTCTGCTTGTAAGAGGTGATTCGATGAACAAGATTGTCCACGATGGTCATTACGCTATCCTGTGCAAGACGGATCGTGTGGAGTCTGGTGAAGTGGCTGCGGTAATCGTGAATGGTTATGACGCTACGTTAAAGCGCGTCATCTTGTTAGATCGAGGAGTCTTGCTGGAGCCATCAAGTTACAATCCGGAACATACGCCAAAGATGTATCTCGATGAGGAAGCTAAGGACATTAAAGTGATTGGCAAGTTGGTGGCCGTTATGTCGCCGCCGGACTTTAAGTTTTAAATATTTTCTAAATAATAACGAATTACAAAAGTATTTTTTGTCCTTTATACGCGATTCAAATACTTTTTGATTTCGTTACGTTCTATTTCTCTAAAGCAAAAGTATTGCATTTGACGCCACTTGGCGTCTTTTTTATTCGACAGCATTGAAGATATTTGTCGAATCATTCCTACTGCAAGCCAATATCGTTAGGTAACTATATTCTTACATTTTGATATGATTGTATTAATAACGGAAGTAAATAAAATTAATAGGGAGTGTATAAATCGATGGGTAAGTTCGAAAAAATTAATCACCGTTTTGCTATCGTGGAGTATCCTATTACATTACAAGAAATGGACGAAATTAAGATGGAGTTTCCTAAGTCTGAACGTACTTTTTACGAAATCACTCTAAAGGCTTTGAAAAAGTCTTTAAAACCAACAGACGAAATTTTTGGATTTGAAGGTGTCCAACCAACATTCGCTCATATGGGTTTTCTCGTTCTATTGCAAAACGAAATCATTCTCTCTATTCATAAAGGTGGATTAATGCCTAGCGCAACACTGGAACGAATACCGATGAATAAAATTACTGAAGTAGATTTCGACATTATCCCTGCCCCTATAAATCCGTTCAATGTAAACGAAGGTGAAATCCACATTACATATAAAAAAGGATTCGGATCTAAAAAATATACTATTCGTAATGTGCCGACAATCAACCTGGATAGTTTAGTCTCTCGCATCCGAGGCTTCGCTAATGTATCAGGCTGATTTATAACTATTATGTTTCTCATAATAAAAGAAACTCATCATATGCGATGAGTTTCTTTTTTGTTGTTCAATTATCCACAATCTTAGGTTTCTTATTGCCACCATAATAAATCATGGATGCGGCAATAATAATACAAATTAATCCACCAAGACCTGTAGTAATTATAGAAAGTTGTTCGTCAAAAAATGCTTTGCTGATACCAAGGAATATAAGAAATAGCCACCCTATTAGGTTAATCTTAGTTTTTTTAGACACTTTAATTCCTCCTAATAAACCAAATACTTACTATACTTTTTACAGATCAATATCTTACAAGTGTAATGTATGCGGCTGGATAATTAGATGTCGTATTTGGTTTAACTGTTAACTTTACTCCTGTAATCGTACCTTTAAGTATCATAATAGCTGAATCTTTCCACCACGAAGTTTGACGATTCATCAGATCAGATGCAGTCCAAGCAGTCACGGTCGCGGCAATACCCGTAAAGTTCGACATACCAGCAATACGTGTAATTGCATAAACTGCAGCACTATCTGTTAACGGATTAGAGATAAAAAATGGCCAATCATACTTATTGTCAATCGAATCAATTACTCTTATCACTTCAGCCTTACGAAAATATCTTACATAACCAGATGTACCGCCGGATGGTGGTTGAACCACGGCCATTGGTGAAATACTAGACTTTGATAAAGAAGCAGCTAACTTTGTGGGAGCAGTTAGATTTTCTTCTGGACCTACACTTTTTTGGATTTCTGAATTTCTAAACGCTGGATCTTCGAGCTTAGCTTGATATTCCACTACGTGCTCTTTTGGAACTTCAGACATAATTACTTTGGTGTCATCTGAATAGAGTTCAACCTGAACTGTTTCTTCTAAACTACCTTCTGAGCCACTTTCTGCAGATGCTTTTTGGAATGGAACTAAGGTTCCTATCAATAACATCATAGCACAAAAAATCCCGACTAACTTCTTCACTTCATTTCCCCCTATACCTCTATTTAAATTACCCACAAAAAAGGTAACTTATGTTTAAATATTATTATAAATTTCCATTATTTCCAACGTTCGAATTATTATTATCAGGCTTAAGGTACATCGTTATAAATTACCTTACCCTAACGAACTATTTTGCTGTTGATATTGAATAACTGAATAAACACAAATAAAAACCACCCGTATGAATCGCCCCATAAAAGTCGGATTTCAGGTCCAACTTTAAGGGGCAGTTCATTGAGGTGGTTTTTAATTATAGAACTTTATAAATAAGAATTGGTTTAAAGTATTTATCATTGGTTTGAGAAGGCGTTAACATAGGAATTAATTCTGCATCAAAATATCTTGAAAATGATGGCAACATCTTCGTAATATCTTCAAGTTCACTAAGATTTTGAACAGAGTTTTTTTTGCCTGTATAATATCCAATCATATGAACCGCGAATGAATTACCATATTCCACAAATACTGACTTCATATCTACTCGAAGCCATTTCTCATAGATATATCCTTGATTCTCATTATACCTAATCATGTAAGGAGAAGGTAAAATACTCATCAAGAGCTCTAGTGTAGCTTCCACAGCCGGTCTAATTACCTCCATCTCTTCAGCTTTAATTGCGCCAGAAGATAGCCCTTGTTGCATCAGAGGTTGACTTTGAAATTCCTCAAACTTTTTAATTTTTTCTGTAAGACCTTGTGAATAGTCGTAAAGCTTTATTTCTTTGTCATTAATCTCAAAAATGCTATTAAATGACCCATTGCTCTTTTCAGACTTGATTGTCTGAATAAACATGTTGATAGCATAATCATGTAATTCTACTTCTCGAGCATGAACTAACCCTTGAGACTCACTCTCCAAAATGTTTAGCGTTTCGATACTCTCTTTAAGTCTAATGTCCTGTTTTTCGTCGCCTCCCCATGTTGCTTTACCTTTTGCAAATCCTGGTACGGAACCTTCAGCTTCATAACCAGCATCACTTTCGGTAAGTGTGCTACCTTCTTTTTCTATAAGTCCATGGCCTCTATGTTCAGTGTCCATTGATGTGCTAGAATTAGTATGTAGAATTGTTTTCAAAAGTCCTTGACCTGTTTGAGCTAGAAACGAATGAATAAAATCCATATCGGCGTAGAGATAATTTCTAATTACCATTTCTTTTTGTACATTTGGATTATTTCTCTTCTTTTTGGGCACATAAAACACTCCTTTTAAATTGAAAGTAGGTGAGCTCGTTGGAAAACATGCGTGACCTCTTTCCTCTGGCAGTAAAAAAACAGCTAGAGAAAAAAGAGAGAACGTTTCAAAAATCCGTAAAAAGATCAGAAACTTCACTTGAAAAATTCAGTGAAAAAACTCAATTAAACATTCAAGAAAAAGAAAAAGAAAACGAAGTAAAAAGAAAACGTAGACGATTAGAACAAGATAAATTAATAGAAGAATCAGATCCTTGGCTAAAAGCTATGAGAAAAGGGAGGTTTTAATTCTAACTACTAGAAATTAATACCTTCTTTTTTGTTACTTTAGAAATAAAATTTGGTTTAATCCATGTTTTACAAACAAACTTGGAAATAAGAAAAATATGACTAAATATTAGAATTTTTTTATATTACATTTTGATTATATCACCATCTATGTATAATGCAATTTATAAGAACCTCTGTTCCTAATTCGAATTTATTTCTTTTTTATTTAGGAGGATTGTAATGAAAGAAAGAAAAATAGGCCTTTATATTCGCGTCTCAACTGAAGAACAAGCAATAGAAGGCTACTCTATTTCAGGTCAGCGTGAACGACTAAAAGCGTTCTGCGTCGCGCAAAGTTGGGAAACGATTAAGTTTTATGTAGATGAAGGTATCTCTGGACGTTCTACAGAGCGCCCAGCATTAAAGAAACTGATGAAAGACATCGAGAATGGGTTAATCGATGTGCTATTGGTCTATCGATTGGACCGACTCACACGAAGCGTACGTGATTTACACGATATACTCGACTTTCTCGAAAAACACAACTGCCAATTTCGTTCAGCCACAGAAGTGTATGACACCTCGACCGCTATGGGCCGTATGTTCATCACAATCGTAGCAGCCATTGCGGAATGGGAATCGGCAAACTTAGGCGAACGTGTGCGACTTGGCCAGATTGAAAAAGCAAGACAAGGTGAATGGTCAGCTCCAGCTCCTTACGGCTTTAGGAAGAACGATCAAAAACGCCTGGAAGTAAATCCAGACGAGATTGAGGCCGTAAAACTTATGGTCCGTAAGGTTAAAGAGGGTTATAGCTTCCGCCAACTATCCATGTATATGCAGAATACCTCTTATAAGCCACGACGAGGCTATAAATGGCATATTGCATCTCTCTTAGACCTGTTGCATAACCCAGTGCTATATGGAGCTATGCAGTGGAATGACGAAATTTATGAGGGCACCCATGAAGGAATCATGAGTAAGGAAGACTTTACTCAACTCCAGAACATCATTAAATCTCGTCAGCTTCAGAAGAAACGAGAAACAAATTACAATTTTATTTACCAAACTAAAATCATCTGTCCATCGTGCGGCAATCGATTGAGCTCAGAATGTTCACGCTGGAAGAATAAAAATGGTATAGAGCGATCAGCTAACCGATACCGCTGCCAGTCATGTGCTCTAGATGGACGTGAGCCGGTAAGCATATCAGAATACAAGCTAACACTACAGCTCATTCAACACATGAATGCTCTAACCTTTGATGAAAACGATCACGAGGAACTCGAGGCTGAAAAAGATAACCTGCAACTAATCGAAAATGAGATGCGCCGCATTGAACGAGAACGTGAAAAATATCAGCGCGCATGGGCCTCAGACTTAATCTCTGACACCGAGTTCAAAAATCGAATGGACGACACTAGAAAACGCTACTCGGACTTAGAACGGCAATTAAACGTTTCTCAGGATGAAACGACTTTTGGTAATGTGAACCCTGAGTATATTAAACAATTGTCTAATGAGTTCAACCAGAATTACGAATATCTAACAGATGAAGAAAAGCGAACATTCGTACAGCAGTTCATCGAATCGATTGAACTGATCGAAGTTGCTACTGCCCCATCTGGAAAGAAAGTATACGATGTAAAAGTGGTCAGATTTTTTTAGTCTTTATGTCTACTTAGAACAGACGAAATGCTCCTGATTCAACAGTCTCAATTCATCTCGCAACAACTCATAGGCGTCTTGCGGCGAACGAATCGTCGGCATACTCGCTTTCGGTTCCTCGACGTATCGAATCCCGATCGTGAATGCGGCGAGGAGTTGCTCTGCCTTTTTCTTCGTCATCCCTTCGATTTTGCATAAATCGTGGACAGACGCTTGTGACAACGCCCGTAACGTCGGGTAGACGTCCGAGATACGACGAGCCGTCTCCATCGGGTCCGGTCCCCGTCCTCCGATTTGAAGCAATCTGGCGATGGCGGTCTCTACACTACGGTCAAGCACCATGGTCATTCCTTCACCTACTTTCAAGTTCACAGGAAGCGAGGCGTCACCCCATGCCGGTCGAGCGTCTTGACGAGCGGATGAATCGGCAATCCGACGACGTTATAAAAATCCCCTTCGATTCTTTCGACGAAGAGACCACCCGATCCTTGAATCCCATACGCACCCGCCTTATCGTAGGGCTCTGTCGAATCCAAATAATCCGCTAGCCAGGTTTCAGGAATCTCAGCGAACGTCACACGCGTCGTCGTGACGAACAAATCTTGGGACTTACCGATGATGCTCACACCCGTCAGCACTTCATGGGTCGAACCGGATAATCGTTCAAGCATCCGTTTCGCATCCTCCCGGTCTGTCGGTTTCTCTAAAATGATGCCGTTCAAGACGACGACCGTGTCCGCGCCGATGACGATGGCATCACGGTGATGCCTTGCCACGTCCATCGCTTTCTCCCGGGCCAGACGAGCGACGTAATCACTCGGTGTCTCCCGACCGTCCGTCCCTTCCATCACGGTCGATGGGATGACCTCATGTTTGATTCCTGCTTTCGTCAATAGCTCGGTACGTCGCGGTGACATCGAGGCGAGAATGACACGCTTCTGTGTTGAATTCATTGTATCGACTCCTTCTCTTCTTCCAAAACGGCGTTCCTTCCCGTTTCGGTCTTCACTGTTGATTGTAGGCAACGTGCCTCCTAAACACAATTACCCGCGACGAAAAACACGCCCCTTCAATTGCGAAGGGACGCGCCGACTTATGGTGTCGTATAGTCGTATACCGGGATATCCTTTTGCTCAAACGCCGGTTCCGGAATGTATCGGTCTGGAACGAGTTGGTCGAGGTCCGGACGATAGAAGGCATCAAGCTCGACTGTAAACTCGAGCGACTGCACTTCTTCGACCGTATTCGGTCCCGTCTCGGCAGGTCCGGTAAATTGAACCGTCCGTAACACGTGAATCCGATTCATCGACTCGATCGACTCCAAGAAGGAGACGAGCGCTTCATACGTCTCTGCTTGCAAGTTGACCGTTGAACGGACCGTAGAAGCGTTGACAGGTGCAACGTCCGTTGGTTCAGCCGGTTCATTCGTCGCACTCACATCAGCCGGATTGAACGGCTCGACCGTTTCCGGCACTTCTGACTCAGCCACAACGCCATCCGCAAATGCGATACTTGTCACATTGACACCCGCAAGAAGACTTGCCTGCGACAACGCCTCAACGACCGTGTCGAGGGCAGGAACTGTTGGAACCCGTGTCTGAAGCGTCTGAGAGTCCGCTACATCAACGGCTTTTCCTTCTTGGCGCAATAACTCCAGTTTTGTTTGTTCGAGCGAGAGGTCCCTCTCAAGCGCTTCGACCTCTCCTTGTTTGACGTAATACGTATAGCCAAAGTAAGCCGGTGCGATGATTGCGGCAAGG
This sequence comes from Exiguobacterium sp. s181, assembly GCF_018617125.1. Classification (GTDB taxonomy): domain Bacteria; phylum Bacillota; class Bacilli; order Exiguobacteriales; family Exiguobacteriaceae; genus Exiguobacterium; species Exiguobacterium profundum. The sequence goes on along the minus strand of NZ_JACSJM010000002.1, from coordinate 238,904 downwards.
AGGCAAATCGCAAATAACGCGTAGATTGTCGAACGTTTCATTGACTCACCACCTCCTCATCCGTGTCCTCTTCCTCTGTCAACTCGTCTTCCACGTCTTGGAACATGAACGTAAACTCTCCGATATAGCGTGGAAGCGGATCTTCTTCTAATGAGTTTTCCTCTTCTTCTGCATCCACATCCGCTTTCAACTCTGTCGTCACACCGAGGAGTTTGACGTCGAGGAACCGCTCATCGGTCATGAGCGAGCGCTGGAATGCGTTCAAGTCTTCTAACGTCTCGAATTGAGTTCGGACGCTCATGATGGAGCCATCCGCGTAGTTATACGTCAAGACGTAGCCAGTAGGCGGCAACTGCTCAGTCAACGCGCGCAGTGCTGGGACCGCATCCTTTTCCATGTCGGTCAACGCCGTCACGGTCTGGTCGAGCGAGAGCACTTGTTGCGCTTTCGAATTCACTTGTTCCGTTTGATAAATTTGGACGAGCTGTAACTCTTCTTCGATTCGCGTCTGTTCTGCTTCAAGTTGGCCGACCTCATAGTACAAGTATCCGGCCGCCCCTCCTCCGAGAAGAAGGGCGACGAGACCTGTCACGATCGGCCAACGGAGTGTCACGTCCGTCGAATTGATGAAGTTCGTGTCCCGATCGCGCTGAAGCGTCGCCATCCCAAGGAGTGGCAACATTTGATGCGATAGCGGTGTCCCGTGAGCGATGGCGAGCGGTTGCTCGACACGCGTCACCAAGACGAGGGACTCAGCCTGAATCATACGGACGAGATCATCGACTTCCGGGACAGTTCCCGAAACGTATAGCTCATCGATGGCTCGACCATCCGTCCGCAGAGAATACCGATAGAAATCGAGGAAGCGAGCGAGTTCGTTCAACCAGTCATCCAACTGATTGGCCTTCATCTCGCCTGTCCCATCATATGTATAGGTCACGACACCATCTTTCGTCCCGACTTGATACGGGAGGTCTAGTTCGATCGAGCGGATGAAACGGATCTGCCCTTCCTCAAGGACGAGCAATTGATGCGAAAACGGCGTGATATGCCAGAGTAATGTCGATTGAAGCGGATCAATCTCCGATAAACGCATGATCCCATTGGCGACCGCGACAGAACGTGGCGTGATTTTCTTCAACGCTAAACCGCGTTTTTTCATGTACGCGCGGAGCGATTTCGTCAATTCGATCGAAACGGCATGCAACATGACGTCCGTCTTGACTCCGTCTTCTCCTAACACTTCATAATCGAACGACACATCATCGAACGGCAAGATGATTGAGCTCCCGATTTCCATGAAGAGATAGCCACGAATCTCGTCCTTCGGAATCGAAGAAGGAATCTCGACTTTTCGTGACAACACTTCGGTCTCGTCCAATGCGATTGCACACGTCATCCCGCGTCGCACTTTCAACTTGCGACAGAGCTCATCGAAAGCGAGACTGAACGCCGTCTCATCGAGAATCTTCCCTTCTCCGTATGCGTCTTTTGCTAACTGAACCGAGGCGCTTCGTTTGAACACCCCTTGTTTGATGACGGCCCCGTGGATGCTGAGCGCATCAAACGAAAAATACGCGACCGTCCCTTTCTCTATCCCACGACTCATGATCGTTTCCCCCTACATCAACTCAAAATACCAATCAAAAAAACTTTCACTAAACCAAAACGTCAACATCGTCCCGAGCGCAATGGACGGGACGAACGGAATCGGCTGTTTTCGCCCGATTTTCTTTGTGGCCATCAATCCAATCCCGACAACCGCCCCAATCAAGCTCGATAAAAATAAGGCGACGAGCACGTCACGTGGACCGAGCACAAGACCAATCATAGTAAACAATTTGACGTCCCCTGCCCCAAGTCCCCCTTTTGACACGAAAAAGACGGTCGCGAGGAGCGAAAATCCGAGCAACGCCCCTACAAGCGGGTTCCACCAAGATGCCCCTGTGAGATAGGTGAGGAGGAGTAATACCGGTGCCGTGAATTGCAAGATGACATTCGGCACGAGCATCGTCGATAAATCAGACATCGCCAAAGCGAGTAAGGTCGACAAGAAAGCGAACGCGAGTAGCGTCGTCACACTGAATCCGTAGAGTGAAAAGCTATAGCCATATCCAATGGCTCCAAGTAATTCAAAAATCGGATACGTCGGCGCGATCCGCTCGCCACACCCATGACATCTGCCTCTTAAGGCGAGATAGCCGAAAATCGGGATGAGTTCCCACGGTGACAATTCGTGACCGCAAGACGGACAATGTGACCGCGGCGTCACGATCGATTGCTGACGTGGCACGCGGAGCCCGACGACGTTGGTGAACGATGTGATGACCGCCCCGAGGACGATACTATATAGGAATCCAATCGATTCAATCAAGGAAGGATCCTCCTTTTGTCAGTATATGCCAAAAACAGAAAACCGGCTAGGCTGAGCGAGTGCCCAGCGCCAGCCGGAAGATAATTTAGAATTTATTTAATAACATCTTTATTTAAATCACTACTCGCCACAGGATTGGCTAAAGTACCAATACGTTTCGTTCCAGCGAGCCATACATTGTAAGTATATTTGTTATCCGAAGATTTCGTCACTTTTACTACTCCATTTGTGTAATCTTTGCCAAACGGATCTTTCATTGTATCAATCATGTTCTTAGCGTCACGCTCATTATTAGTTTTATTCACATTTCCAACAAATCGAATGACCTCACCATCAGCTACTTCATTCGAAGCTACATATAATTTGGCCGCGTTGACCATTTGCTTCGCATCGGCTACCATCGCATCTTTCTTCGAGTTCTCGATGATCCCACCAATCGCAACGACTGCGATGGCTGCGATAATCCCTAAAATAACGACGACGACGAGTAACTCGACGAGTGTGAGCCCACGCTCATCTTTTAACTGTTTGGCATCTTGCCAAATCATTTTCAACTTCTCTACCATGATTCATTCTCCCCTTTTGTGTAATGTGCTGTGATTAAACTAGATAAATTACTTAAGACCTAATATAAAAGTAGAACAATTTTACTATACCTTCTAAATATAGTATTGAAAAGGTATATTTTCAAAAGCTTGCATATTCCTTTACTGATTCTGAATATCACCATAGATTTGGAACATCGGGACGACAATCGAGATGACGATGACCCCGACGACGCTTGCCAATACGACGATGAGAAGCGGCTCGATAATCGACTTCAATCGGTCGGTAGTCGTTTCGACCTCTGTCTCATAAAACTCAGCAACTTCGTTCAACATCGAATCCAAATCTCCACTCTCTTCCCCGACGGCGATCATCTGTGTCATGAGCGCCGGGAAGTTCGCATTTCGCATGAGCGGTTCGTGAAGTGGTATACCTTGCGCCATCATTTCACGCGCTTCCCTCAATCCTTTCCGGATGACACGGTTCGATACGATACGTTCGGTGATTTCAATCGCCGTCAAAATCGGGACGGCCGCCTGTAGGAGGACCGCTAAACTTCGCGTTAGCAATGCAATCTGAGATTTCATCACAATCGTTCCGAAAATCGGCATCTTCAATAACAAGCCGTCGATGACGAACCGTTCTCGGTCCCGTTTCAACATCCAGGTGAAGGTGAGAACTCCGAGAATCGCAAGTCCGAGTAACAACCACCAGAAGGCCGCGATGAAATCAGAGACGGCAACGACAATTCGCGTGATGAGCGGAAGCTCACCACCGAGTTGACCAAAGATGCTCGCGAATGTCGGGACGACGTTTACCATCAAAAAGGCGACAACGCCGATGGCGACGATGGAGACGACCAACGGATACGTGAGGGCAGAAATGACCTTCCGCTTCACGTCATATTGTTTTTGGAGTTGGAGCCCGATTTGATCAAGCGCCTCCTCCAAGTTTCCACTCGTCTCCCCGGCAAGTGCCATCGAACTAAAGAAGTTCGAAAAGACGCGTGGGTGTTTTTTAATCGCCTCAGAATAGGCAATCCCTTCCTTCAAATCATCCTCGACTTGACTCAATGCTTTCTTCAATACGTTCGACTCGGTCTGTACACGTAAGATTGAAGTCGCACGAACAATTGGGACACCCGCCCGGATGAGCGTCGCGAACTGACGGACGTACATGATCAAGTGTTCGATTTTGACCCGTTCCGGTAGCAAGTTGACCTCTTTGTTCAGTCCGGTCGACTCGAGCTCAGACAAGTCCGTTACGAGAATCGACTCTTGACGCAACTTTTCTTTCGCTTCCCGAAGCGAGACGGCCGTGATGCGACCTTTCTTACGCTTCCCGTTCAGGAGTTTTCCTTCATACTGAAATATCGCCATCACTCATCACCTCATCTCTTCTGTCGGGACGGCGTTCGGGTTGATGATCCCTTGCCGAACGAGTTGTTCGATGGCGGCATCCATCGATTGCATCCCGTGTTGGCGACTCGTCTGGATGACGGTCGGCAACTGGAACTCTTTTTCATTTCGAATCAAGTTGGCAACTGCCGGATTCCCCAACATGATTTCCATGGCGGCGACGCGGCCTTTCGGCACATCAATCCGTGGAAATAACCGTTGACTCACGACGCCAAGCAGGACGTTGGCGAGTTGTGTCCGGATTTGGTCTTGTTGCTCGGCTGGGAATGCGTCGATGATTCGACTCACCGTTGACATCGCACTCGACGTATGGAGTGTCGCCATGACGAGGTGCCCTGTTTCTGCCGCTGTCATCGCCGTCGAGATGGTTTCTAAGTCTCGCATCTCCCCAAGCAAAATGACGTCCGGGTCTTGACGTAAGGCGGCCCTTAGACCACTTACGAACTTCATGACGTCAGAGCCGATTTCCCGTTGGTCGACGATGCTTTGGTCGTGGGAATGCAAATACTCGATCGGATCTTCTAGCGTGATGATCCGCTTTCGCTGCGTGCGGTTAATCTCATGAATCATCGCAGCGAGCGTCGTTGATTTCCCTGACCCTGTCGGACCCGTGACCAAGATGAGACCATGCGGTTTTTCAATCAAACGCTTCAACACAGTCGGCAGATTGAGTTCATTCAACGTCGGGATTTCCCCGGAAATGGACCGGAATGCGATGGCAATCGTGCCTCGTTGATAGTAGGCGTTGACCCGAAAACGGGAAACACGTGGGACACCGAACGAGAAATCGAGATCCCGATCATGCTCGAGACGTTCGCGCATATCATCGGTCATAATTTCTTTTAAATATCCTTCAAGATGGTGCGGCAATACCTTCTCCTCGCCCATCGTAATGAGGCTACCATCTACTCGAATAATCGGTGGAGAACCGGCTGTCAGATGAATGTCCGAGGCACGTTTCTCGACCGCATTCGTCAAAATGGTTTCAATCGATTGATTAATCATAAGCATTCTCCGTAATGACCGTTCGTAATATTTCTTCAGTCGTCGTCAGACCGGCGGCGACTTTTTCTAATCCGTCCTCAAGGAGGAATGTCGCTCCTTGTGACTTGGCATAGTCGACCATCTCAGACTCTGTCGCCTGGTTCATGATCATCCGGCGCAAGCCTTCATCAATCGGAATGACTTCGTGAATGGCGAGGCGCCCACGATACCCTGTGAAGTTGCATGACGAGCACCCTTTTCCCCGAACGATGTGGTCGATGTGTACACCTTCAGCGTCGAACAGACTACGTTCGCTCTTCGATACCGGTTCGACTTGACCACAGTCACGACAGACGCGTCGAACGAGTCGTTGTGCCACGAGTCCCGTCGTCGAAGCGGCGACAAGGAACGGCTCGACCCCCATATCGACGAGACGGGTGATGGAGCTGATCGCTGAATTCGTATGTAGCGTTGACAAAACAAGGTGACCCGTGAGCGAGGCACGAATGGCAATCTCAGCCGTCTCCGTGTCCCGAATCTCTCCGACCATGACGATGTTCGGGTCTTGACGTAAAATTGAACGAAGCCCTGACGCGAACGTCAAGCCGACTTTCGAGTTGACCTGAACCTGGTTGATGCCGTCAAGTTGATACTCGACCGGGTCTTCTACCGTAATGATGTTTTTCGTCTCATCATTCAGTTCTTTCAACGAAGCGTACAATGTCGACGACTTCCCTGAACCGGTCGGACCGGTAATCAGGATAATCCCGTTCGGACGTTTCAGCATGTCACGGTACGCCAGTTCGTTTCGCTCTCCAAATCCGAGTTTTGTCAAATCGGTCAGCCCTTGCGATGAATCGAGTACCCGAATAACGATTTTCTCCCCATACATCGTCGGGAGCGTCGAGACGCGGAAATCATAGGCGCGATTGCGTAGCGTGTACTTGATTCGCCCATCTTGTGGTAGGCGACTTTCTGTGATGTCGAGGTTACTCATAACTTTGAGACGCGTCAGCATGACGCTTTGAATCTTCTTCGGATAGACCGTCTCGGTACGCAAGTCCCCATCAATCCGAAAACGGACGTGGAGCTGTTTCTCATGCGGGTCGAAGTGAATATCCGAAGCGCGTTGGTCGATGGCACTTAAGAACAACTGGTTCACGAGTCGAATAATCGGTGCATCGTCTCGACTGATTGTTTCTTGTCGCTCGATCTCCGGGGCATCCTCTTTTAAAATTTCGACGAGCGAGTGATCCATCTCATAGTATCGACTGATTGTCTTTCGAATCTGTTCTCTCGTCGCGATGCCGATTTCGATGTTCATCCCGGTCTGAAGACGGACGTCATCAATGGCAATGAGATCGAGTGGGTCGGCTGTCGCCACATGTAACGTATTGCCGTTCAATTCAAATGGCATGATATCGTGTTTTTGTGCCAATGCTTTCGGTACGAGCTTCGTGACCGTCACATTGATGTCATAGGAGTACAACTCAATGATTGGCACATGCAACTGTTCGTGAAGCATTTGGATCAACTGTGTCTCGGTAATATGGTTTAGTCGAATTAAGGCGTCCCCTAGTTTTTCTCCGGGACGCTTCTGTTCAAGCGCCTCATCGAGCTGACTCGTCGTAATAAGCGCAGCCTCGATCAGCATCTCACCTAATCTTCGTTTCGTTCGTCTCACGTTACTTCACCATCCTTTGAGGAGCCTCCTCCTGCTCGGCCTTGTCATTCCGTTCTTCGACAAAGACGCTCGCAGCCACCCCTCCAATCAACAATACAACGAGAACCACCCATGCCCACCATGTTTGTACGAGTGATTCCTCTACCATCACGTAGACGCCGCTAGATAAGAGTGCCGTCCATAGACTGATGACAAGTTTCGTTTCACGTTTTCGCATCATCGGAACGGATAAGGCGAACAGCGTCAATGTGGCGAGTACCCAAAAGCCGAGTAAAATCAAATAGCCAATCATCCGACTGCCTCCTCTTCTGCAGGTTCTTCTTCTAATACTGGCGGTTCTGCCTCAAACGGGTCGTCGTTCGAATCATTCGGGAACGGGTCTTCTTCTTCCTCGTCCTCATCCGGGAATGTCGGAATGACCGGTTCGACCGGATCTGGTGGCGGAAGCGGCACGGAACTCTTCGTCACGATTTCCGGTGTTGGGGCATAAAAATCAAACCCGAGTAATTCCATCGTCTCTCCTTCTTCAGTCACTGTGACCCGGTAGAGCTTACCTGACTGTCCATCTTGACCTGACTGGGTGACCGATGAACTGCCAGATGGGAGCGATGATGAGAAACGGACGACTTTTTGATGCGGTACCGTCTTCACTTCTTCCACTCTCGCCTCGAAAGCGGCGTCAAACGGTTGCCCGAGCAATTGGACCGTCACAGAACCCCCTTCATTCAAGACGAGGATGGCGTACGATGTGTCTTCTCGGTTTTGAACAGCAAAGTTTGAACGCTCATCGACTTTCGTGTCATAGCCCAGTTCCACCCCGGAAGGAAGTGTTTCATGCGGCACACGTTCAAGAATGGCGAACGGTGTCGCCGCAAACATGCGGTAGAACGAAGACCCGAGTGTCGTGAGCGCCTCGTAATCTTCTCCGAACGATTTAAGACTGAAGATGTCGCCCGCCGCCATCTCGAATCCGTTCATTCGATCAAGTGCTGACTGCATGGCTGGTGTCGGGCTCACGGTGAACGAGGCGACGACCTCGCTTTCCGCCGCGACTTGCTCTAATGTCACAGATGACTCCAACATTGATGCGGCATCCATCAACGCCGGGGCAATCATCGTCAACGTCACAGGCTGACCTTCGAGATAAGGCTCGACTTTCGTTTCATCTACAGATGTCAATAGAGGATAGGCACCTGTATCTTTGATGGAGTCTAACGTATTCGATACATCGAACGTCACGACCTCTTTGCCAACCTCCATGACCGTCCCATCCATCAAATTGATTGAAAAGGGTGCCGTATTAAAGTCTTTAATCGCATTATCGAGACGAACGTTCGCTTCTTCTTTCGTCATCCCTGATACGTCGACACCCGCGACCGTCGTGTCTTTTTTATATGTAGCACTCGACTCAGCGGACGCGTCTAAATAATTGACGAGTCCGATCGTCGGTAATGTCACGAGTACGACGAGTCCAATCAAAATGAAAAGATGCATCCCATACCGCTTCATGTAAAATCCCCCCGTGTCTAATCCGACTTCTATTCTATATATCCGTTCAGCGTATAACTTTAGTATAATATGTATTGTACAAAAAATAACATTTAATTCAGTATTGCATACGTTATTTTCCGATTGTTTTACTTTTTTTGAATAGGAGGTCAATGTCTTGTCGCATGCCGAAAAAGGTTTTACGCTCGTCGAAGTGCTCGTCTCCATCGTTGTTCTTTCCATTGTCTCATTTTCTTTACTTTCGATTTTCAGCCAAAGTTTGAAGACGACACACGACAGCCTCAATCAAACGATTGCGAACCAAGTCGCGCAAAACACGTTACATACTTTAAATCGACGGGCCGCGTCCGTTGATGAACCGCTCGAACTGCGTCAATTGTTGAATCGGGACGGGATCAGCTCGACGTGCGACTTCTGCGAAGATACCCGAATCCATGGGGATACGTATATCGCAACCATTCAAATGCTGTCCACTGCACCCGGACATACCATTGAAGTTGAAATTTCGGTGACGACCGACCGTTTGCAAACGCCCGTCACCTTGAAAGGAGTCATTTCGAATGCGACATTGCGCGAACCGTTCCCTGAAACGGCTGTCCCGACAACTGACTGAGATGGAGAAACGTGAAGACGGCTTCACGCTCGTCGAGTTGCTCGTCACAGTCGTCGTCGCTTCGATTTTAAGTGGCGTCATCATTACGGCCTTTATCACTGGAACGCTCGGTTTTCAAATGACGAACGAGACGAGTGACCTTCGAAGCGAGGCCGACTATTTGATTGCCTCCGTGCTCTCTGACGTGAACCGGACCGAATTCGACGCCGTGACGGAAGTGGACGGCTCGTTTCAATTTTATCGATTGTCCGCTCCAGACATATCGGAAGCCGGAATGATTTACCGGGAGGCGGGATACGTCCCGACCGACTTGGTTCTCTCAGAGGATTCGTTTACGCCTTCTAATCCACAAATCACAGTCGAACGGATGACCATCCAGTTAAAAGATCCCGTGTTCGATCCGAGACGCCCGACTTACATGACCGGTGGACTCATCGAAATCGAGATGGATTTGACTCAGTCGAACGATCCCGATTCTGTTACGACATTTGAAAGCTCCATCCCATTCTAAGAAAGGAGGCATCCTGATGCGAAAACGTGAAGACGGATATGTTCTCGTGCTTGTTCTCGTGACGATGGCAGCCCTCGCTGTTCTGTCACTTGCGGCCATGCAAGTCAACTTGGCGACGAATAAATTGACCGTTATCCGTACAGAAGATACTCAACTGAATGAAGATGCGAAAAGCGCACTTCGCCTCATCGCCGATGAGGTTCGGACCCAGTTCCCGCTCCATGGAGAAGCGGAAGTCCCGACCCATATGGAGTCGGAAGTGGCATTTCAAACTGCAGTACAATCGCTACTTGTCAGTGACGAGCCGTTTACGGATTTGACGACAGACAGCGAGGTCCGCTATTCCATTGATTTGAAGAAAGATGCGATGGATACGACGATTCAAACGGCACCGTTCACGACGATTCTCCAAGTGAACGTTACGGCATCGCGACAAGTGAATCCGGAACAACCGGAGCTTACCGTTGAATACACACAAGATTTATATTTGACGGCTCTCCCTTCCTTTTTATACTACGTCCTCGGGTCCGACCAACAGTTAGACGTAAACGGCATGCCGACGATTCAAGGAAATATCTATTCAGGTGGTCCCCTCGCTTTCATGCGCCAAGCGAACTTCCAATTGGATGGTGTGGCGAAGCAAATTGAAAATGTCGATTCCAGTCGCCTTCACTTGAATGGCCGAATCGATTTAGTCGAATTGAGCGATTGCTTGAGTTGCCAGCAAGAGAACTACTTTACAGTAGGTACGGAACAAGCTGGCGAAAAGGCGGACGCCGGGGTGTCCCCGAGTCGCTTTTCTCCATTCCAATACGACTACTCAATCATCGAATTTTTAAATCGACGACTCGACACACCGCTCGCCTACACCAATAACGTCGACTCAAAAATCTTTGGAGAAGGTCTGATTCGCTCGACCGATCAAGTATTCGAACTCGAAAGGGTTTTATCGGAAGATGGGACCTCGATTATCGAACGCCCGACTTCGTACTTACGGGCGGATGCTTATAACGCACTCACCGACCCGACCATCGTGACATTACCGGATGCCATTTCCGACCGTGCCATGTATGTCACGGAATCCATCACCGAGTCGAATGCCCCGCTCCTTTTTGACGGCGACGTCGTCATTGAATCCCTTGAGAAGCTGACGATTGCACGGCCCCTGATCGTACGTGGTGACTTGACTATTAAAGGGAACGTCTCCTTCAGTTCGACGGTCTACACGCTCGGCGATACGTTCATCGACCGAGCCAATATTCTTCCGATTGATGCAGACAAAGGGAACTCGCTCATTCTGTTATCTAAAGGAAAGATCCTGTTAAACCGAATCAACGAGTTTGACGACACACCGACGACGCTCCAGGCATTCATGTATAGTGACTCGAACGAACCGACCTATGTGTATGCGGTCGGATCCATTCTCGAAGTCAACGGAGGTCTGTATAGTAAGGGACCACTTGAAGTGAACGTCTTCAGAGGGGGATTTACTGGGGGCAACGGCTTAAGTCCAGCTGAGAACTTCGACCGTCAAGTTCCAGCTCACGAGGCCGAAAAGTCTCGATTGAAACTGACGTATAACGATTCCGTGTTCAATCAATTGGAAACACTCCCTGTCACGAATCAACTGCAATTCTTCGTCAGTCACCCTGTTCAATTGAAATGAATTCAAAAAATCGGCTTCCTCTCTGATTGAGAAGAAGCCGTTTTTTTAGTTCCCCATCTTTAGAATGAGGTCCGAGTTGTAGTCTTTGGCCGTCTGTTCCATTTCCTTTGTCCATTGCGCGCCGTTGTCGAGAAGCAGTTGCGTTAACTCGACTTGATTGTGACGAACAGGCTGCAATAACACCGATTCGGTATCTTGAATCGTATAGCCTTGCCCGAGGAGTTCTTTGACCGCATCGAGATTCAACGAGTCGACCGCAATCCCAAGGAGTCGTTCGTCTTCAACGTAACGCATCGCCAGCTTCCATTGATCCGGACTGCCGTTCGCACTGAACAATGGTGTGATGACGGGCATCCCTTCCACTTCTTCAAATGGGTCAAGTCCTTGTTCGAAGTATGCTTCAATCACGTCTAGAGGTGCGAACGTCACTGCCGTGGCGAATTGCTCGGCTGTCGTCACAACTTTTTGGTCTTCTAAAACAAGTCGGACGGCCTCCCATTCTTCCCTTGCCTGTAAATCTGTCAATTCTTCTTCTGTCACCGAAGAGCGTTGACTCACTTCTTTTACTAAATCGTCACCGGATAACTGCGAGAGCTCGGGTTGGGATTGACTCCAGTACAGGAGCCCGCCCAATCCGATGACGAGAATCAATCCGGTGATGCCAATCATTATTCGCTTGCGATTCATCATTCGCCAACTTTCTGCCATTCACTTAATAACGGTCATCATCCTGTCCCGAGGCATTCGTTTGGATGATGCGTACATAAAACGTATCCTTCACGGCTTCAAACGGTTTTCCAGCCGGAAGCGTCGTGTAGACTTCCACTTTCGCCACACCAGGTTTCACTGGAATCAACTCTTTTCCTGATCCACTCACTTGAACATATTCTTCGCCGGATACAATCTCCATGTGATAGTCACGCCAAGTCGAAGTCGTAGGCCAGTACTCAAGAAGAGGTAGTCGTGGTGCCGTCCCTTCACCAATATTGATTGTCATGTCTTTTGACATCAATTGGTTCGGGTATTCGTTGACACGGACAATCGACGTGTTCGAACGAATGTTTCGTAACGCATTGTCATCGAATGTCGTCTGAATCAGAATGTCTGTCACGACACCATTAGTTCCGTAGCCATGGTTGGCACGTAATTCATATCCTGTCGCACTTTGTGTCACCGTTAGAGCAGATGGGATGGACCCGATTCGTTCAAACGGAATGGATACGGTTGGTGTTGAGGTCACTTGAATCGAGGCGACTTCATTTACACGTTTTTCTTCGTCCAAACTATCCCATACCCAAAGGTCGAGTTGGCTCGGCGTTTGGCTCAAGGATGGTGCCTTGACTTGGATGGTAAAGACGGTGCTCGGAGTAGCGATATTCAAGCCACCGAAGAGGTCACCGACATCCACAGTCGCCTTAAACTGAGTCGTACCCGGTTTCAGTCCAATGATGTTCAAGTTGTTGCCAACTTGTTCAAACTTCACACTATCCCCAGATTCGACGACATAGCGAACCGACTTGTATTGAGCCGTTTCGGGCATGACTTTTGGTGTGACCGTAGTCGTTTGACCGACATATAGCTCTGTCGACGGGATGGCGAGTTGCTCAGGCGGACTGATGACATTGACTTTCGACTCAGCTATGACAAGAGGTTTCTTATCGCCCGGATCGATTGTCAATCGCAATTTCGCAGTTCCTGTTTTCAAACCGGTCACAATCGCATTGTTTCCTTGGGTGACGAGTTTCGCAACACCGTTCGCATCAACGATTTCCCACTTCAAGCTTTTCCATTTCGGGTTCGTAAAGGTGTTGCCTTTCGCATCCGTGATGGTCGGACTCACAATCTGCTGTGCCCCAATTTGTAACGTGACGTCAGGAATCTTCGCTTCGTACGCGTACGGCGCCCCGATATTGATCAGCAAGTCTGGGAATGACGATTGAACCTCTAGTTCCTTATCCCAGTCATTATGCTTATCTAAAATGTGATCACGCTTCTTCGAATACTCAATCAACGTCGTTAATTGGTTATCCGCTTTTTTCAATTGGATGAGTGAAGCAGAAGGCTCGATGGCTCGAACGACTACTTCAAACTTCACGGTTCGATTTCCACTATCGTTCGGGAGGAAAATGTTCGTGTTCCCGTTTCGTTCGTAGTACAAGTCTGGTTTCAGCTGTAACTTGATTTCATTCGGGTTGGTGACAGGATATTCATTTCCATTCGCATCACGAATCGCCACCACTTCGAGTTGGCTTGGTAGTTTTTCTGTGAAGGTCGTTAAATCCACTCGTAAAAACTTATCGCCCAACTGATTCGGTAATCGGTCGAAACGTTCCGGATATTGAATTTGATAGTGAATCGTTCCCGTTTCGTATAAGTTGATCGTCGACGGGTCAATCGACCGGGACACTTGAATCAAGTCGGAAACATTCTCCGCACGTTTGACGTTGATGGTGAACGTATCACTCACCTTCGCATTCCGTTGATCGGACGTCTCGATCTTCACTTCAATCGGTCGGTCTGCGACAACATCCGCTGCCGGAATCGTAAACTCTTTGACTTCGTAGTTACGTAAGTTTTCGAATGCGACCTGTTTGCCGTTATATGTGATGGTTGAATTGAGGAACAAGTCTTGGAAATCATAGTCGCTCGGTCGCCACATCAATTTAACGTCTTGTCCAGCAGTCACTTCAACAGTCCCGGCTTTTAAATCAGCAGAGGTATAGGACTGGTTTGAATCACTGACGGACTCAATCACGTTGTAAGGTTTATGATTCGCCCCGATAAAGGCGCGATACATCGTATTGATGAAGATTTTTTTCTCATCTTCTACTGAGAACTTGTTCGTGTGCCCTGCACCGGAGTAGGTGAAGTTGTTTTTTGTATACGTGTAGTAATGGTTGCTTGCATCTCCGTAAGAACGCTTATTGTTATTATTACTATTGTCAGCAGATAAGTTATACCAAGGTGTCACTTCAGGGTCATTCAAATCAAGCGTAAAGTATTGGTTGTGTGTTGTAGAAATAGCTTTTGGCGCATCATCTAACACATATGGGTAGGAAGTAAAAATTCCGTCCTGCACCTTTTCAATCACTTTCGTTGGCTGTGGTGCACCATATCCTATATTTGTATAAATTCGTTGCCCTGAAATATTTTGTGCGGAATCTGCATTGACAAATTGACGTTCCCATTCTGAAGTGGCCGAGTTCCCACCACCAGATCTAAATATCGTGTCATGAGTCAACATAACGCCTTGTCCTGTTTCTGAAAACGATTTGACTTTAGACGTTGCAGCAACATTCATGCTACCTTGTGTGTTATATGAATCCTGAAATCCAAAAATCAGCATATCATATGTGTTGTTATTCAATCCTTGATCAAATTTCCCTGATTGAAATTCACTAGTCGTACCATTGTTTAATGTAAATTGATATTGACCATTCCCGTCTGTCAACATATTTGATAAGTGGTCAGATATTTTACCATTACTCGTTGTTCCCGCAGTTAATTGTAAAATATTCGCTTCTACTTTTTGATCGATATAGAGAAACGTTCCTTTTTTATAATCTTTACGTCCCGTGACTGTATCTTTAGCAACAATCATCCAATTTTTCGGACCGGTATACGTAGGTCGAGACAAGAAAAACTCGAGTTGAGTCGTTGAGCTTGCAATCACTTCTCTCACTTTATCTTCAGCATCAAAGCGATCATTATGATTAAAATCAATATACAATTCGACAATCGTACTTGAAGTTGGTGGATTTACAAACTGATAGTTAAATTGGAAAGGTTTTCGGTCATTGTTTTTAATCTGTACCGTTTGATTTACAAGTGGCTGTCGATTATATGTCACTTCTACATTCGATAATAACGGGCGAATGCTCTTAAGATTAATCAACTGATTAATGATTGCCTGATCAGTTTCAAATTGTTTCACATTCGTGAATTCTTTTAGTGTAGATAATTGTTTCACGTTTTTACTACCAAGCGTGACGTCTTTATGAAAATATACTGGCAATCCAGTTTTCACATAAAAATCTGTAATTTCACCTAACTTTAAATCGGTTAAATCATTTAAAATTTTTGTGGTATCGTGCTCTGCACTTCGATTTGATGTCGATTTGATTTTATTCACGTCATCAAGCGCTTCTTGATATTTCTTTTCAAGAGGACTGCTTCCCAACACAATCGCATCGTAAGCCCCATCCATTGGGAAACGAGTCGCATTGAATTGCTTGACCGTCATAAAGTCAATCTCAAGCTTGTTCAAGCTGTTTAAATCACTTACGAGTGTCTTTTTATATGATTCAATCGCCGTATCTAAAGCCTTTTGAGTCAATACATTGCTTGCTGTATACGCATCTCTTAAATACAATACTTTATATTTCGGTAATTCTTGTGCCTCTACGAACTTACTTTGAGGGACGAACGAAAGTAGTAAAATGAAGATTATGGCCACATGCATGAGTTTACGCAATGTATAGTCCTCCCTATTTTTAGTCTTCACTACTAATTATCCCACCCACTTGAAAAAATATACATCTATTTCTTTGACATCAGGTAAATGTTTTAGCTTAGGAAACGTCTCACTTCACTGATGAAATAAAGGGACCCTGTCACAATCAACGTCTCACTCGTCGGTGCTTCCATCCAATCGCTTAGCCATTCTTTCCATTCAACGAAGCGTGCCCCATCTTTTAAAAGCTGATCTCTCGTTCTCGCACGAGGAAAATCAAACGTTGTCTCGTACACGTCGCCAATCTCTTGAAGCGCGTGAATCATCGTGTCACGGTCTTTATCTTCTAAAATCGCCGTCAACACCGTCACATCTTTCTCTTGTTTGGCTTGCAATACTAACGCCTCGATGCCTTCTTGATTGTGTGCCCCATCTAGAATGATACGCGGTCGTTTCGATACCAGTTCGTATCGACCCGGATGTTGTGCTCGCTCGAGCCCTCTTCGGATTGCGTCATCACTCCAGCCGAGGTGACGCGCAACCGCCACGGCGCACGCCCCGTTGTATGCTTGATGATGCCCCGTCAAGCCGAGCACGACAGATGGCGTATCCTCATACGTCACGACGGTCTCTGCCCCGTCCACAATCTTCTTCACGATTGGACGAACATCTTGAATGGAAGAACCTAAATCGTCCCCTCTTTGATGCAATAACTCAATCAACGATTTCTTCTCGATACTGTGGAACATCGGGACATCACGTTTCACGATGCCGTATTTCTCTTGTGCAATCTCTTCAAGCGTATCGCCGAGAATGCCTTGATGGTCATGTCCAATTGACGTGACAATGGTCGCGAGTGGCTGCTTCAATACGTTCGTCGAATCGAGGCGACCCCCGAGACCGACTTCCCAAATGATCAAGTCTGGACGTGTGTCATCAAAATAGCACCATGCCATCATCGTCAAGAGCTCAAACTCCGTCAGCGTCTCTGGAGCATCGTCCGCACAGGCTTTGACACGGTTCGCCATGTCGACGAGCGCGTCTTCAGGAATCGGTTCCCCGTTCAACATGATCCGCTCCTCGAACTGAATGATATAAGGGGACGTGAATGTGCCGACGGATAAGCCGTTCTCCATCGCCATCGCCCGTAAAAACGCGACGGTCGACCCTTTTCCGTTCGTCCCGGCCACATGGATGGATGGGCGTTCTTCTAACCCTAACTGCTCAATCATCCAGCTCATCCGCTCAAGACCCGGTTTGATCCCGAAGCGAAGCTGTCCACTCAACCAATCGAATACATCTTGTCTCGTCTTCATCTTCCACACTCCTACTGTTTACACTTCTGTTTCATTTTATCAAAATTCACGACAGCCGTTATGGAAAACAGTCTGTGCTATACTCGAAGCGAAGAAGGAGGCATGCGCCATGACAACTGACTGGAACTTCGAGGCGACGTACCTCGAACTACGTGACATCTTTTACGACCGTGGGCCCATCCATCCGGTCGACAATCCGACACTCGTCTTGTTTAACGATCCATTAGCCGCTTCGCTCGGCCTTGATGCGCAAAATGTCAAGCAAGACATCGATTTACTTGCCGGCAATCGTCAAACAGAGACGTCTTTCTCTCAAGCATACGCCGGACACCAATTCGGCAACTTGACGATGCTCGGGGACGGACGCGCCCTCATGCTCGGGGAACATGTGACTCCGAACGGGAAGCGTGTCGATGTGCAACTGAAGGGTTCTGGACCGACGGAGTATTCTAGAGGGGGCGACGGACGAGCCGCACTCGGGCCAATGGTACGCGAGTTCCTCATCAGCGAGGCGATGGACGCCCTCGGCATTCCAACGAACCGGGCGCTCGCCGTCGTTCAGACAGGGGAAGCCATCATGCGTCAAGGTCCGAAGCATGGAGCCATCCTGACTCGGGTCGCCTCAAGTCATCTTCGTGTCGGAACATTCCAATTCGCAGCAGGCGCCGGCTCCATCGATGACGTCATCGCACTTACTGAAGTAGCAATCAAACGACACGACCCAGACTTGATCGATGCACCGAATCGCTATGAACAGTTCCTCGGACGCGTCGTCGAAAGACAGGCGAGACTGATTGCCAACTGGCAACTCGTCGGGTTCATTCATGGGGTGATGAATACGGACAATATGTTCATCAGCGGTGAAGGTCTCGATTACGGACCATGCGCGTTCATGGACACGTATCATCCGGAGACGGTCTTCAGCTCGATCGACCGAGAGGGACGTTACGCCTATGCGAATCAACCATATATCGGGTCTTGGAACCTCGCCCGACTGGCGGAGACGTTGCTTCCGCTCCTTGGCGAAACGAAAGAAGAAGCGGTTGATGTGGCGAACAAGCAACTCACCCGTTATACCGAGTTGTATAAAGAAGCGTACTTTACCGGTCTCGCACATAAGATTGGCTTATTCGTCCGAAAAGATGGTGACGATGAGCTAGCGGATGAATTGCTCCGCTTGATGATGGAGACGGAGGCAGATTATACGAATACGTTCCGCTCGTTGACGCTCGGTGAGATTGAATCGCTCCCATTCGCAACTCGGGAAGACGGGAAGGCGTGGATTGACGCTTGGCGAAAACGCCTAAGCGAACAAGGTCTCCCGGACGAGGACGTCAGTCGAATCATGCGCCAATACAACCCGGCCGTCATTCCTCGAAATCATCATGTCGAAAAAGCGATTCAAGCAGCAGAACGAGGCGACTTCGGCCCGACCGAGGCGCTACTCACGATTTTGCGTGACCCCTATAACTACAATCAACCGTCTGAGTACGTATCAGCAGGTCCACCGCGGACGTATCCGTATCAAACGTTTTGTGGCACGTGAACCATCTCGCTTTTGCGAGATGGTTTTTTGAAACTTCTTTTTATTTCTTACGTAATATGGAGTGCTCTTAATTCGAAAGGAAATGATCATGATGAATGAAATGACACTCGCTTATTGGAATCAATATTGGAAAGATAGTGAAGAGCATCCGCCGACTGATGTCGAAGCGTTTCAATTCGGAGATGATGCCAATACGCTAGCCGAACTGGTCGTCTCTGGAAAGAAAACCGCAACATGTTCCGCACATATACTTTATGAGATTGAGAATGAACCACTCCCTTACGTCGGGCAGTACGCAATCGTTCTCAATGCAGCGGATCGACCAGTTGCCATCATTCAAACGACTGAAGTTACGATTCAGGCGATGAATGAGGTATCCGAAGCGTTTGCATTAGCCGAAGGTGAAGGAACATACATCGAATGGTGGGACATCCATGAGCGATTCTTTAGTGAGTTACTTCATTCGTATCAATTGTCGTTTGCACCAAATATAAACATTGTCTGTGAACGATTTACAGTAGTGGATCGATTCAATGCGAAAGAGTGATTGAACGGGAAGATGACATCGAGTGAAGAATAAATTTTTGATAAAGACCCGAGCGTCACTCTCGACGTTCGGGTTTCTCTGTTTCTGCAAATCGATTCATAATAGCTGGTTTAAGATGAAGAGTTGTTAAATACATAGTCTGACTACTAAGTTAGATGATTGGGATCTGATAACGGCCAGGTTACCAGATTTTTCATGCCGTTTTTCTTACTGTAAAGATCTTCATAATCCTATGTTTTTCATAAAAGAAACCGCTTTAACAACAGCTTTTTTCAGGTTTAAGCTCATAAGGAGCAATGTATACATGTAGATTTGTATACTTATGTACCGTTTTCAAAAAATTACTTAGTTAGATCAATGTGGCTCTGAACATTCAGCAAGGACGAAGCAAGAATAGGAACTGATCAACGAGAGGTTGTCGACAAGCAACACAATCTTGATCGCGATCCTTTGTGAGATTGCACAGGTGAACAGAACCTACGACTATCGACGAATTATCATGACAGTCAACCATAGGACGATACCAATATGGACTAACGCATTCAATAAGAAGCGTATCTATCGTTTCATATGGTTCCTTGAGATTTCTTCAGTCATCCATCAGAAGCGAAAGTGTTACAAAAAGTCGTTCCCGTAGCACTGACCAAGAACCTGATAAACCGAGAATTTAGCCTCTCACGACTGAATGAGAAATGGTGTATTTACGTCATGGAGTTCTAATATGGACCTGGTATCTTGGTGAGAGTATGACGATTCGATTGTCGCCTACGGCTTCTGAGAATCCAACACACTGGGTTCGTCTTCCGGACGATGACCCCAGCAATTGCTGGGCTATGTACAGGAGCTGGTTCGAGGACCTATAAAGATCGTCGGTTTTGAGGTACCCTGAAATTCGCAATATACTATGTGCTTTAGTTCCAGGTTTGTAACGAACCCACACCAGCCATCACGACTTACATATACAAACAGATCGTCTCTAGAAACAACTAAACGACTTAAGTTCTGTTAAATACAGGACTCAAGCCGTTTAGTCTAATTTTTATTTATTGCTCTATCTACTTAATGAGGAGAAATTCATGATGTGTCAGAATTTTTTAAAAGTTGATAAATAGTTTTTGGTGCACTTGATTCTAATTATTCCTCTTTTTTATTTTTGTCAAAAAGACTCCCAATCCAAACGATAATTCCTATAAAGATTGGGAGACCTAAAATAAAAGTAAGTAAGTTTTTCGGCACGATTTCATTATATATATATAACAACACTATTGATAAGACGATAATAACTAAATATTTAACAAACGTTTTCACTAACTACCATTCCTTTAATATTATTTCAATTCAATATAGTCATTTTTAGGCTTACTATCTCTAGCATCAATCCACTTAGCTAATCCAGTACCTAAATCCATATAGTTCATCGCCCATGCTGACCCTGCTCCTACCGCGACTGCTAATTTCGGTGCTCCCCAAGCTTTCAACCTACTTACCACTGTTTTAGTAAATATTCGTTGTGCTTCTTTTTTTCCCTTCTTGATAATAAATTGGGATACGCCTCCAGCTACCCCTCCCACAGCTATACCAAAGAGCGTATTAAAAGTAGCTGCTGCAAATTTAACACTAACTCTTGCTTGAAATGCGTTTGCTTCTTGAGTGCTAAATGCATCAATAATTGTATCTTTTATTACAAACTCTTTTTCCTCTTCATTCTGAATTTCCTCAATATTTTCTTCTAATTGTTCTTGGGCTACAGGTAAGTCATTGTAAATGCCAGAACTCTTATCAAAGAAGTCAGTTAATACTTCAGCAAAGGCCTTATCTTCCTCCATGTTATCAAATCCATATATAGTAATTTGTTCTTCTATTAAAGCATCAAACAACTGTCTTTGCTCTGGACTCATTTCATCAACAGATGGAATATTTTCTACAGCCTCTTCTAAATCAAAATCATCTGATAAAACTTCTTCACTCAGCTCTACTTCTTCGAATGAATGGAGTGCAGAAGTAGAAACCAAGACATTATCTAATGTAAATTGATTTTCTTGCTCTTGTGCTTTGCTATCCTGTGTTGGGATTGAGCTTAAAACGAATACTACAGCTGTAACCAATGATACTTTGCCTAGAAATGATTTTTTCAAAACGTTCCCCCTAAAGATATTTAATATTATCCAACAAAGGACAATGTACCAAAAAAAGGATTAATAGACAATATTATTTCAACGTAAATTTACTTTTTTTTAAAAATAATAGAAAGAGTGAGCAATGTCAAAATACACATTGCTCACTCTTTCTATTTCTTTTGCTTCATCATCAAAACATCTCGAATCATCTCGTATTCTTTCCTTTCATTTGAAGAGAGTAATTCAAGATACTCGTCAATCATCGTTGAAATGATCGCATCTGCTGAATCTGCTTTGCCCATCGTCACTAACGCTGATAATTTATTTTTTGTAAGGTTTGAAACACGAACAGTGCTTGATCCTATATTGACCGAGTTCTTAGCTACCCGTTTATTTGAGGTTTACTTTCTGAGACGTGGTTTTCGATCCCACTGTTTGATATTCCGATACCTCAGCCTTATATTTTTATTGAGGCGCTTCACCTTTAGGGTATCTTTATCTAACTTTAGTCGGTCAACCAATTTAGCCACATTTGACCGGTGTGGCAATCAGTACGCTCTTCACGTCTTCTCACTATATGTCAACAGGTCGATTGCCGTTTTGGAGTGAGGAAGACGAGGTATGAAATTCTTCTATAACATACTTTCGTCAGTGGTTGGAGTTCTATATTTTACATATATCGTCCACCTGTTTCGAATCGGTTTTACGACCCCGCTCTACACTTAGATTTCAATGCTATTGACGATTGGAGTCATCGCCTTGTGGCTTTTCAACAAACGACCCGAACGTCGCTCTTGACGCTCGGGTCTTAATATTATTCTGAATCCCGAAAAGGAAACGATACAGACGAAGGCTCCGGTAACGAATCAGCGAGTGCCAACAACTCTTCTTCCGAGATATTTCCTGTCACGATAATCAGTTTGCCTTGGGTTAAATAGTATAAACCGTTCCCGTATGATTGCTCCAATACATACGGTTCTGGCTGTTCCGACATCTCCCCTTCTACTTCAGTGAAAGAATCCGTCGCAATGATACTGATGAGGCGTGTCTCATCATATAACGTCCAAAGCTTCACCGGCCAATCGCTACCTGAATAATCAGCGCTGATGGCCTCCATCTCTTTATTAGGAAGATCTAATCCGTGAGCGAACGCTGATGATGTCTCCGGAATCCCAAAACGTTGCATGCCACGCTGCGCCCATCCATTTCTTTCATCATGAATGAATACGCCAAACGGGTTCTCACGGTCAGGGACGGTCATCGCAACTAAACCGATCCCCCCGACCATCGTCTCCGTTATAATGTGATCCTTCGACAAGTGTCTTGTCGAGCCATCTTCATATTGAAGGGTGATTTGTTCCACGACCGCGTCTGAGACCCGTTCCGTGCCTGGTTGTACTTCGGCAATCGTCGTCCCCGTCACGTCTACGTCGGGGAATTGCGATTCATCGATCACTCCCTCCTGTTCTACCTCTTCCACACCCGCCTTCTCCACAGCCTTCGTCTCTTCTGACGGTGTACATCCAGCCAGTCCCAACATAAGAACACATACTATTCCGATTCGTCTCATCTCATATCCCCTTTTCTACGTCTATCTCTTCAAATTCTACCAAAACACAAAAAAACCTTCTTCAGAGAATCAATCTCCAAAGAAGGTGTGTCTTACTTACGCAACTCTTCCAAACGGGCGCGGACCGCGTCACGCTTGTCGAGGTAGTCTTTTTCTTTTGCTTTCTCTTCGTCGATGACGTGAGCCGGTGCCTTGGCGATGAAACCTTGGTTTCCGAGTTTCTTCTGCACGCGCTCGACTTCTTTTTCATACTTCGCCACTTCTTTTTCAAGACGGGCGATTTCTTCTTCGAAGTTGATGAGGTCTGCGAGCGGGATGAAGAGCTCCGCTCCCGTCATGATCGCGGACATCGACTTGTCCGGAGCCGTGAGGCCACGTCCGATTTCAAGCTCTGTCGCATTCGTGAACTTGCCGATCGTCATTTCATTCGCGCTCAAGTAACCTTGTGTCGCATCGTCGCTCGTCGAGATGAAGAGCTGAATCGGTTTAGACATCGGTGCGTTCACTTCGGCACGGATGTTACGAACCGAGCGGATGACGTTCATCACAGCTTCAAACGCTGGAACCGAATCGGCGAAGTGAAGGTCGTCACGACGCGTCGGGTAGCTTGCACGAACGATTGAATCGCCTTCGTGCGGCAAGTGTTGCCAAATTTCTTCTGTAAGGAACGGCATGAACGGATGCATGAGACGCATGATCGAATCGAGCGTATGTGCGAGGACCGAACGGGTCGTGTGCTTCGCTGCTTCGTCCTCACCGTACAACGTGAGTTTCGCCATCTCGATGTACCAGTTACAGAACTCTTCCCAAATGAAGTTGTACAAGTAACGACCGGCTTCACCGAACTCGTACTTGTCGACGAGGCGTGTCACTTGGTCGATTGTGTCGTTCAAGCGCGTCAAGATCCACTTGTCAGCAAGCGTCTTCTCACCTGTGAGGTCGATGTCTTCGACTTTAAGACCATCCATGTTCATGAGTGCGAAACGGCTTGCGTTCCAAATCTTGTTCGTGAAGTTCCATGTCGACTCGATCTTCTCCCAATAGAAACGAAGGTCGTTCCCTGGTGTCGAACCTGTGAGGAGGAACCAACGGAGTGAATCCGCTCCGTATTGGTCGATGACTTCCATCGGGTCAACACCATTACCGAGAGATTTCGACATCTTGCGTCCTTCCGAGTCACGGATGAGACCGTGGATGAGGACATCATTAAACGGTTGCTTCCCTGTGAACTCGAGTGATTGGAAGATCATCCGTGATACCCAGAAGAAGATGATGTCGTATCCTGTAACGAGCGCGCTCGTCGGGAAGTAACGGTTGAAGTCCGGTGCGTCCGCATCCGGCCAGCCCATTGTTGAGAACGGCCAAAGTGCTGACGAGAACCATGTGTCGAGGACGTCTTCGTCTTGTGTCCAGTTCTCACTGTCCGCTGGCGCTTCTTTCCCTACATACACTTCTCCTGTCTCGTTATGGTACCAAGCCGGGATGCGGTGGCCCCACCAAAGTTGACGACTGATACACCAGTCGCGGATGTTCTCCATCCAACGGAGGTACGTGCCTTCGAAGCGTTCTGGGACGAAGTTGACTTTCGTGTCGTCGTTTCCTTGTGCCTCGAGTGCCGCTTTCGCGAGTGGCTCCATGTCAACAAACCATTGTTTCGAAAGGTATGGCTCGATGACTGCGCCTGAACGCTCTGAGTGACCAACCGAGTGCGTGTGCGGCTCAATCTTCACGAGTGTGCCGTCCGCCTCAAGGTCTTTCACGAGTTGCTTGCGGCATTCGAAGCGGTCGAGCCCTTCGTACTTGCCTGCGTTCTCGTTCATCTTCCCGCCTTCATCCATGACGAGGATGCGTGGAAGCTCGTGGCGGTTTCCGATTTCAAAGTCGTTCGGGTCGTGTGCTGGCGTGATCTTCACGCAACCTGTACCGAACTCCATGTCGACATAGTCGTCTGCAACGATTGGAATCTCGCGGTTCATGACTGGAAGCATGATCGTCTTGCCGATGAGGTGTGTGTAACGCTCATCTTTCGGGTTGACGGCAACCGCCGTATCACCGAGCATCGTCTCAGGACGTGTCGTCGCGATTTCGATATGACCTGAACCGTCAGCGAGGGGATACTTCATGTGATAGAACGCACCCTCGACTTCTTGATAGATGACCTCGATATCTGAAACGGCCGTCTTTTGAGCCGGGTCCCAGTTGACGATGTATTCGCCACGGTAAATCAAGCCATTTTCGTAAAGACGGACGAATACTTCTTGAACGGCTTTTGAGAGCCCTTCGTCGAGTGTGAAGCGCTCACGTGAGTAATCGAGACCGAGACCAAGTTTTGACCATTGGTCGCGAATCGTCTTCGCATACTCGTCTTTCCATTCCCACGTCTTCTCGAGGAACTTTTCACGTCCGATGTCGTAACGCATCACGCCTTCTTCACGGAGCTTTTGCTCGACTTTCGCTTGTGTCGCAATCCCAGCGTGGTCCATCCCTGGGAGCCAGAGCACGTCATAGCCTTGCATACGCTTGAGGCGTGTCAACAAATCTTGGAGCGTCGTGTCCCAGGCGTGACCGAGGTGAAGTTTCCCGGTAACGTTCGGTGGTGGGATGACAATCGTGTACGGTTGTTTCGAATCGTCCTCGTCTGCTTTAAATACATCGTTCTCTAACCAGTAGTCGTACCATTTTGACTCCGTCGCACTTGGGTCGTACTTCGTCGGCATGGTGATTTCATTTGTCTCATGGGCCATGTGTGGCGCCTCCTCTATGTTATTGGTGAACACAAAAACGGCTTCTCTCGTCCTATACGCTAAGGACGAAAGAAGCCGTGATCTTCCGCGGTACCACCTTAGTTCGCCAACAAGTGGCGCCCTCAAAATCGAATAACGGTCGATGGACCGAACTTTCCTACTCCATTCAGAAAGTCAGCTCCGAGGCGACTTCCGCGTCCATCCCTCGCAACCTTTCACCAAGCGGTCGCGTCTCTAAAAGGAATGGAGGATGCGTACTACTCCTCATCAATGCAATTCATCATATCTGTTAAATAATTGTAGCGACAGAAACGTCAGCAGTCAAGATTAGAGTGAAAACTCTTCTTGAAGCTCCTTGAACGTCGCCTCGACCGCTGCGATCGTCTTCTCGATATCCTCGTCCGTATGAGCCGTCGAGAGGAACAATCCTTCGAACTGTGACGGTGGCAAGAAGACGCCGCGCGCCGCCATCTTCTGATAGTACGAGCGGAACATCTCGAGGTTTGCCGACTTCGCTTTCTCGAAGTTCGTCACTTTCTCGTTCGTGAAGAAGAAACCGAACATCGAGCCAGCGCGGTTCGTGTCGTGTGGGATGTTGTATTTCTCGCCTGCTTGCGTGAAGCCTTCCGCGAGACGGTCTGCTTTACGCTCGAACTCGGCGTAGTGCTCCGGTTTGAGTTGCGAGAGTGTCGTGTAACCGGCAATCATCGCAAGTGGGTTACCCGAGAGCGTCCCAGCTTGATAGATTGGACCTTGTGGTGCAATCTGTTCCATGATTTCACGTTTCCCACCGTAAGCGCCGACCGGAAGTCCGCCGCCGATGACTTTCCCGAGACATGTGAGGTCCGGTGTGACACCGAAGTACCCTTGTGCACAGTTGTACCCGACACGGAAGCCCGTCATGACCTCATCAAAGATGAGAAGCGCGCCGTTTTGTTCCGTGATCTCGCGGAGTCCTTCGAGGAATCCTGGTTGTGGTGGCACGAAGCCCATGTTTCCTGCGGCCGGTTCGACGATGACACCAGCGAGGTCGTCTCCGTATTTCTCAAAGGCGACGCGGACTGCGTCCAAGTCATTGTACGGAACCGTGAGCGTATGGCTTGCGAGTTCTTTCGGTACGCCTGGAGAGTCCGGGAGACCGAGCGTCGCGACACCAGACCCGGCTTTGATGAGAAGCGAGTCCCCGTGTCCGTGGTAGCATCCTTCGAACTTCAAAATCTTCGTCTTCCCTGTGTAGCCGCGTGCGAGGCGAAGTGCCGCCATCGTCGCTTCCGTTCCTGAGTTGACCATACGGACCATCTCGATAGATGGGACACGATCGATGACGAGTTCTGCCATCTTCGTCTCAAGCTCGGTCGGTGTCCCGAACGTCCAGCCTTTTTCAGCTTGTTCTTGGATCGCTTTCGTGACGACCGGGTCGCGGTGACCGAGGATGAGTGGTCCCCATGAGAGGACGTAATCGATATATTCGTTGCCGTCGATGTCATAGACGCGTGAGCCTTCACCGCGTTCGGCGAAGATTGGCGTCATCCCGACCGATTTGTAGGCACGGACCGGGCTGTTGACACCGCCTGGCATGAGAGGACGGGCTTGTTCGAACGCTTCTTGTGAGCGCGTTTGATTGTATGTCATGCGTAGTCTCCTTCCAAATAGCGACAGACGTCTTTTGCGAAATACGTGACGATGAGATCAGCACCGGCACGTTTGAATCCGACCATTGTCTCCATGACGATGCGTTCTTCGTCGACCCAGTCGTTGAGTGACGCGGCTTTGATCATCGCATACTCTCCGCTCACGTTATATGCCACGATCGGCATATCGAGTGAGTCGCGCATGTCACGGATGATGTCCATGAACGCGAGAGCCGGTTTGACGATCATGAAGTCGGCACCTTGTTCCACGTCCGATTGTGACTCACGGAACGCCTCACGACGGTTCGCCGGGTCCATCTGATACCCTTTACGGTCGCCTTCACCAGGAGCCGATTGGGCTGCGTCACGGAACGGTCCGTAATACGCAGACGCATATTTGACGCCGTAGCTCATGATTGGAATGTGACTGAATCCGTTTTGGTCGAGACCTTCACGGATAGCTGCGACGAATCCATCCATCATCGAGCTCGGTGCGATGACATCGGCACCCGCTTGTGCTTGCGTAATGGCTGTCTGGACGTGAAGTGGAAGTGATGCGTCGTTATCGACGTCCCCATCCTTCACGAGACCACAGTGACCTGTCGACGTGTACTCACAAAGGCACGTATCGGCGATGACCGTGAGCTGTGGCGCCCACTCCTTCACTTTACGAATCGCTTCTTGGACGATGCCGTGGTCATGATACGCTTCACTGCCTTCTGGGTCTTTATGTTCCGGCACACCGAACAAGAGCACAGATTGGAGACCGAGGTCGACGATTTCTTTAATCTCTTCTTCGAGTCGGTCAAGTGAATAATTGAAGACGCCAGGCATCGAGCTGACTTCACGTTTAATGTTAGTCCCTTCAATGATGAAGAGCGGGTAAATCAAATCTTCTTTTCGAACATGATTTTCACGTACGAGGGCACGCATCGACTTCGATGAGCGAAGACGACGGTGACGGTCAAACTGGTTCATGAAAAATCCTCCCCTACACACTGTATTAATGCATCCATAGTATAACATTCTGGCACTCGTACCGGTAACGTCGACACTTGTCGGACAGCGCGTTCGGTCACTTCGCCAATGGCGTACCACGTCCCGTTGAAGTGGGACAAGTATGGTGTGAGCGCATCGACGGCCGACGGACTCAAGACGAGTAACGCCTTCACCGTCTCGAGTTGTTGTTGTTGGTCCGAGGTCAATCGGATTGGAATCGTCTCATAGACGACCCAGTCATACACGCAAGGCAGCATCGACATATGGGACGTGTTCGCCAAATTGCCACGTGCAAACAAGACGACATCATCGGTCGAAACAACGTCAGATAACTGCTCAAAAAGCGCCTCACCCGTATACGTCTCCGGCATGAGCGAGACGGTAAAGCCCTCCGCTTCAAGCGCCCGCTTCGTCTTCTCCCCGACAGCGGCGACCTTGACGTCACGCGTCAGATTCCGAAGGGCTTGCACCGCGTTTTGACTCGTCACGACGAGCCAATCGAATCGTTCCACGGGTGGCGATGTATGCGTCTCTCTCGTCTGAATGAGCGGGACATGATGAACGGAAAGACCGCTCGCCTCGAGCCGTGCCCGTTGCGAAGCGGTCATTCGTTTCGTTCCCGTATACCAAACGTCACTCATTGACCGAGGCGAGGATTTCACGCCCGCCACGACCGAGCAATTCTTCTGCTACGTCCATTCCGAGTGCGATTCCGTCCGTTGACGTCTTCGTCACACGGAGCACTTCTTTCCCGTCCACTGACGCGATGAGACCTGTCAGTGTCACATCGTCACCGTCGACCGTCGCATAACCGCCGACCGGTACGTGACAACTTCCTTCAATCGCTTTTAAGAAAGTACGCTCCGCTGTAGCCGCTTTCGCTGTCACTTCATCATGCAACAATTGAAGCACTGCCGTCACTTCTGCGTCGTCCTTGCGGCTCTCGATGGCGAGTACGCCCTGGCCGACAGCAGGTACCATGACGTCCGGGTCAAGCGCTTCGAAGTCGACACGATCTGTCCACCCCATCCGTTCAAGTCCGGCTTTCGCGAGCAAGATGGCATTGTAGTTCTCGGCGTCTAACTTCTTCAGACGCGTGTCGATGTTTCCACGAATCCATTGAATCTCAAGGTCAGGACGGGCTGCCAAGATTTGAGCACCACGACGGAGTGAGCTCGTTCCGACAATCGAACCTTTTGGAAGCGTCTCGAACGTGTAGCCGTTCTCACAGATGAGGACGTCACGCGCATCGACACGTTTCGGCATACAGCTAATATAGAGTTCTTCTGGTAGTTCGGCCGGAACGTCTTTCATGCTGTGTACGGCGAAATCGATGTCCCCATCGAGCATCTGTTGTTGAATCTCTTTGACGAACAACCCTTTCCCACCGACTTTCGACAATTGCACGTCGACGATTTGGTCACCTTTCGTCACGATTTCTTTAATCTCGAACTCGTTCTTTGCTCCAGCTTGCTTCAACTGCTCGATGACCCATTTTGTTTGAGTCATGGCGAGTTGGGAACGGCGTGAACCGACAATGATTTTCCGCATGTTCAATCTCTCCTTCATAGAAAAAGGCGACACGCGTCGCCTTTTTGTCTTGTTAGCGCATCAATGCGCGAAGTGGTGCTTTGGCAGAAGTGGCATCTGTTTCTTCCACTTCGTCTACAGATTGTTCCGGCAACTCGACATCAAGTCCGAACGTCTCGATGAATTGAGCGATTCGAACGTTCGCGTCCGGTTGAGCCGCTGCATCTTTAATGTAGTCAATCGGGTCACGAAGCATTTGATTGATGATCGACTTCATGTGCTTCCCGATGACTTTCTTGTCTCGTGCTGATAAATGGTCGAGCTTACGCTCAAGACTCGTCATCGTGTCTTCTTGAATATCAAGGGCACGAGCACGCAACTCGTTCATGATTGGCACGACACCAAGCGTGATGAGCCATGTTTGGAACTCTTGAATGGCTTCATCGATTTTCATTTCAATCTTTTCAGCCTCGACGAGACGCGCTTCAAGATTTTTGTTTACGATTCCGTTCAAATCATCGACATCGAACAAATGCACACCCGGAAGTGTCGCGACCGCTGGATCGATATCTCGCGGCACAGCGATGTCAATGAGAAGAAGCGGACGTTCGCGGCGCAGCAACTGTGCAGCCGCTACATCGTCGTATCCAATGACGGCATCCTTCGCCCCGGTCGAACTAATCAAAATATCTGCATCAAGTAATCCACATGCGATCTCACGAATCGAATGGGCACGGCCTTTGAACTTATCCGCTACAGCTTTTGCTTTGCTCTCCGTCCGGTTGAAGACAGCGATTTGTTTCGCACCAGCTTCAAATAAGTTGAGTGTCGTCAATTCACCCGTCTCACCGGCTCCGACGACGACGACTTGTTTGTCTTCAAGCTGTTGATACATCTCTTGTGCGAGCGTCACGGCAGCCGAACTGACCGATACAGACATTTCCCCAATTTGCGTGTCCGTATGGGCGCGCTTGGCGAGTGTAACCGCTTCTTTGAATAATTTATTGAAGACCGTTCCTGTCGTTCCATGCTCCTGGGCACGGAAGAAACTCGTCTTCACTTGACCTAAAATTTGTGTTTCCCCGATGATCATCGAGTCGAGTCCCGACGTGACACGGAACAAGTGGCGAATCGCCTCTTCCCCTTCTCGAATCGACAAGTATGGTGTGAACTGCTCCATCTCTAAGTTGAACCAGTTCGCCAAGAAACGTTTCGTGTAATAACGTCCAGTATGGAGTTGATCTGTCACGACGTACAGCTCTGTCCGGTTACACGTAGACAAAATAACCGACTCGAAAATGCTCTTCTCTTCGCGAAGTGCAATCATCGCATCCACGATTTCTTGCTCCCCAAACGAGAACTGCTCCCGAATCGCGACAGGGGCTGTCTTGTTATTTAGTCCAACGACGACAATATGCATGTATCTCTTCCCCTCATCTAAAATCCACCGACGGTTATCTCTTCTTTATTTCAATCTCTACCGTACATTATAACAGTTCTTATCTGGTAACTATAATCTTCTGTTTGATTTTCCCGAAATAAAATAAGAACTTTTTGTGACAAAAAGAAGTAGAAATGGCGAAACTCCATTCCTACCCTTTCTTCTTATAGATTTGGCGAGTTCGGGTCCGTGATGATCGAACTCTCAGGTTCCTCTTTGTCCAAATAATGTTCTCGTTCTCGTAATTTATAGATGCGAACGATATTCTGGACAACCGTTTTGGCGACCGCATAAAACGGTACAGCGATGAGCATTCCGATGATACCGGCCAAATTTCCTGCCACGAGCAAGACGATGATAATCGTGAGCGGGTGTACTTTTAACGACTTTCCTTGAATGAGTGGCGAGATGACGTTCGACTCAATTTGTTGCACGACGATGATGACAACGATGACCCATAATACCTTGATCGGATCTTGAATGAATGCCACGACCACTGCCGGTGCAGCCCCTAGGAACGGTCCAACGTAAGGGATGATATTTGTTACCATCATGAAGAGTGCGAGCAAGATGGCATAATCTACACCGACGATCCAGAGACCAATCAGTGACGTGATTCCAACGAAAAATGCGACGAGCAACTGAGCGTTGACGTAGCTCCGCACCGTCTCGTGCATGTCATGCAAGATGTGACGCGTCTCTTTCTCATAGCTCGAGGGTAAGAGTTTGACGATAGCGTCTGGTAAACGTTTCCCGTCGAGTAACATATAAAGGAGCATGAACGGGATGACGACAATCGTGATAACCGCTGACGTCACGAAACCAACGACTTGCCCAAATGACGAGGCGATATTTCCGAACAGATCACCTAAGTACGACGTGATGTTCGTCGTCAAGTTACGGAACATCTCGTCATTTTCTGCCATGAAGCGTGCAAAGAACTCATTTTGTAGCAACGTGTCACGGACAGCGAACGCCTGTTTCTGAAGTTCTTTTGCGATACTCGGCATAGAGTTGACGAGCGACGTGATTTGTTCGCCTAAAACCGGTCCGAGAATACTGAAGACAAGTGTAAAAATAAGCACGAGTCCGATCAGTGTGATGGCTACAGCTAGCGTTCTCTTCCCTTTTAAGCGTTTCTCTAAGAAATCGACAATCCCGACCAGAAAATAAAAGAAGAGTCCGGCCACAATAAGCGGAACCGTGACGAGTGCCAAAATAACTTGAATCGGTTCAAACACGAATGAGATCTGTGTCCCGACCCAAATGACTAAAAAGATGGTCAGCGTCCAAAAGAGGGCGCGATACCATTTGTTTTCAAACATGCGTTGCATTTCTCCACCTCGTTTACAATGATGACTATGTACTAACTATGATTATACGATAATTACCCGCTTGCGGGCTGACAAAAACAAAAAGGCGAAGGAATCCCTCCGCCTTCTCCTTATTCGCCTTCTGTGATGAGTGCGTAAATCGCTTTCCACGCCTCGTCTTTTCCTTCTGCCGTCTCGGCTGAGAAGGCGACAAAACGGTCAGATGGATCGAATTGAAGCTTGCGTTTCACCGCCGCCTCATGTTTTTGACGCTGACTCTTCTTGATTTTATCGAGTTTCGTCGCCACAACGATGACCGGAATCTCATAATATTTCAAGAAGTTGTACATCGTCACATCGTCACCCGTCGGATCATGACGGATATCGACGAGTAAGACGACGCCGCGAAGCGCCTCTTGACTCGTCAAATACTGTTCCATCATGACGCCCCACTTCTCACGTTCCGTCTTCGATACTTTCGCATATCCGTATCCCGGAACGTCAACGAACATGATCTCATCATTGATGTTGAAGAAGTTAAGGGTCTGTGTCTTCCCTGGTTTCGAAGACGTCCGTGCGAGCGCCTTCCGTTGGCAAATCTTATTGATGAACGACGATTTCCCGACGTTCGACCGCCCGGCAAGTGCCACTTCCGGCAAGTCATGGACCGGGTAATGGTCTGGCGCGACGGCACTCGTCACGAACTCTGCTTTGTTGATCTTCATTTAATTTCCTCCAAATGCTACATCTAGTACTTCATCGAGTGTCGTCACGGGAACGAACGTCAATTTCTCACGAACCGTCTCTTGAATATCATCGATGTCTCGCTCATTATCTTTCGGAATGACGATGGTCGTCAACCCGGCCCGATGAGCAGCGAGCGCTTTTTCTTTCAATCCGCCGATCGGCAAGACACGTCCACGGAGTGTGATCTCACCTGTCATCCCGACATCACGATGGACTTTCTTCCCGGTCAATGCGGAAATCAAGGCCGTCGCAATGGTGATTCCGGCCGACGGTCCGTCTTTTGGCACGGCACCCTCTGGCACGTGAATGTGAATGTCTTGTCGCTCATAGAATGTCGGGTCAATCCCGAACCGCTCTGCGTTTGCACGGACATAGCTATATGCTGTTTGTGCCGACTCCTGCATCACATCACCGAGTTTCCCCGTCAACTGAAGTTTGCCTTTCCCTGGAGCGAGCGCCACTTCGATTGTGAGCGTGTCGCCACCAAACGCCGTGTAGGCAAGGCCTGTCACCGCACCGATGGAGTCCTCGGTCTCCCCTTTTCCGTAGCGATACTTCGGCTTCCCGAGATACGTGATGATGGCTTTCTTCGAAATCGTGACCCGTTTCTTCTCACCGATTGCGATTTGTTTTGCTGCTTTACGGCAGA
Organism: Exiguobacterium sp. s181; assembly: GCF_018617125.1. Taxonomy (GTDB): domain Bacteria; phylum Bacillota; class Bacilli; order Exiguobacteriales; family Exiguobacteriaceae; genus Exiguobacterium; species Exiguobacterium profundum. Next base: position 204,996 of record NZ_JACSJM010000002.1, on the reverse strand, counting down.
GCGAACCGATGACGCGTTCTAAGTTTCGGACACCCGCTTCACGTGTGTAGCGGCGTACGACTTCATAGAGCGCATCTTCTTTGATCGTCAATTGGCTCTTCTTCAATCCGTGCTCTTTTAACTGTTTCGGCACTAAGTGACGCTTCGCGATTTCAACTTTCTCAAGCTCCGTATACCCACCGATTTGAATGAGTTCCATCCGGTCAAGGAGCGGTGCTGGAATTTGCGAGACATCGTTCGCTGTCGCGATAAAGAGGACGTTCGACAAATCGAACGGTTCTTCGATGTAGTGGTCCGAGAAGGAGACGTTTTGCTCCGGGTCGAGCACTTCTAACATCGCGGACGCCGGGTCTCCTCTGAAGTCAGAAGCCATCTTGTCGATCTCATCGAGCAAGAAGACCGGATTTTTGCTTTCCGCTTGCTTCAACCCACGGATGATTCGTCCTGGCATCGCACCGATATACGTACGACGGTGCCCGCGGATTTCCGCCTCATCACGAACCCCTCCGAGCGAGACGCGAACGAAGTGACGTTCAAGCGCCGACGCGATGGAGCGGGCGAGCGACGTCTTCCCGACCCCTGGAGGTCCGGCGAGACAGAGGATTGGTCCACGAAGCGAGTTCGTCAACTGACGGACGGCCAGGTATTCGAGGATTCGGTCTTTGACCGACTCCAAGCCGTAATGGTCATCGTCAAGGACGTCTGCCGCATGTTTCACGTCAAGCTTGTCTTCCGTCTCAATGCCCCATGGAAGAGAAGTGACCCAGTCGAGGTAGTTACGGATGACCGCATACTCTGGAGACGTCTGCGGCACGACGTTCAATCGTTCCGCTTCACGCATGACGTTCTTCCGCGTCGTCTCTGGCAAGTCGAGCGCCTCTAACTTCTCACGAAGGCGGTTCGGTTCTGACTCTTGCGTCTGGTCACCGAGCTCTTGTTGAATCGTCTTCATTTGTTCTCGTAAGTAATACTCGCGCTGTGACTGCTCAATCGACTTCTTCGTCCGCTCGCGCATCTCTTGCTCGAGTTCGATCACTTCGACCTCATGTGCGATGATTTCAAGCAGTTCAAGCCCTCGTTTGACCGCATCTGCTTCTTCAAGCATCGCTTGGCGAAGTTCGACGTCGACATCAAGTTTCGACGTGATATAGTCCGTGAGCGATTCAAGCCGCTCATACATCTCGAAACGACGACGCTCATCTGGCGACATGCCCTTGATGTTTGCGACAAGTTTTCCGAACTGCTCTTTCAACAGACGGACGAGTGCCGTACGTTCGACTTCTTCTCCTTCAGCAAGTTCAAGTGGTTCGACGTTGGCGAACCATCCTTCATCTGTCGATTCAATCGAGTCGACACGGACACGCTCTTTCCCGACGATCCGAACCCGAATCGTCTCGTTCGACAGTTCACTCATCTTCGCAATGTGGACACGTGTTCCAACCATGTATAAGTCTTCCGGTTCCGGTGACTCGTTCCCTGTTTCTTTCTGCGTCACGACAATCAAATCTGTTTCATGCTCCTTTGCGGCAAGGAGCGCCCGAAGGGATAACGGGCGTCCGACATCGATGGTCACACCGATGAGCGGATATACGACGACTCCTCGCAAAGGAAGGATTGGTAATTTTTCCATATATAACGCCTCCTGTGCAAAAAGGCCCAAAACTCGGATGTGCCGAGTGTTTGAGCCTTCTTCGTTAAAGAATTATGCTGTCTCTTTGTTGTCCCCTGTCTGTTCGACAGTACCGTCACGAAGGACGTATTTCGGACCGGCAAGACCCGTAATCGTTTCATCCGTGATGATGACTTTCTCGATATCGTCACGCGATGGGACAGTGAACATCACATCGAGCATCATTTCTTCGATAATCGAGCGGAGACCGCGCGCGCCAGTCTTACGTTTGATTGCAAGTTTGGCGATTTCGATCAATGCTTCGTCTGTGAACGTCAATTCGACATCGTCAAGCTCGAGCATTTTCTCGTACTGACGGACGAGAGCATTTTTCGGCTTCGTCAAGATTTCAACGAGCGCTTCTTCATCGAGTGTCGTGAGCGTCGCCATGACTGGCAAACGTCCGATGAACTCAGGAATCAAGCCGAATTTTTGAAGGTCTTCAGGGAGTGCGCGGGCGAGCAAGTCCTCTTGCGTCAACTCGCGATTCTCTTGGTCGTTTCCGAAACCGATGACTTTCTTCCCGATTCGGCGTTTGACGACCGATTCGATGCCGGCAAATGCGCCACCGACAATGAAGAGAATGTTTGTTGTGTCGATTTGGATAAATTCTTGATGCGGATGCTTACGTCCACCTTGTGGCGGTACGCTTGCTGTCGTGCCTTCAAGAATTTTAAGGAGCGCCTGCTGAACGCCTTCACCGGATACGTCACGCGTAATCGATGGGTTTTCAGACTTACGGGCAATCTTATCGATTTCATCGATGTAGATGATTCCTTTTTCAGCCTTCTCGACATCATAGTCAGCCGATTGAATCAATTTGAGCAAGATATTCTCAACGTCTTCCCCGACGTAACCTGCTTCCGTCAAGCTCGTCGCATCCGCGATTGCGAATGGGACGTTCAAGACGCGAGCCATCGTCTGAGCGAGAAGCGTTTTTCCGCTACCCGTTGGTCCAATCATGACGATGTTCGACTTCGCAAGTTCGACATCATCCGAACGGCCACCGGCGTTGATCCGTTTATAGTGGTTATATACAGCAACTGAAAGCGCACGTTTGGCGCGGTCTTGACCAATGACATAATCGTCTAGGATGTTACGAATCTCTTGTGGTTTTGGAATGTCTTTAAATTCGACTTCTTCCTCTACACCGAGCTCTTCCTCAACGATTTCATTACAAAGTTCGATACATTCATCGCAAATGTATACGCCAGGACCGGCGACTAACTTACGAACTTGTTCCTGCGATTTTCCGCAAAACGAGCACTTGAGTTGCCCCTTTTCCTCGTTAAATTTGAACATTCGATACACCCCTTCTGTGGTGAAAATGGATGTAAGTGCGATAAATCGCGATTTGTATTTTCTGGTGCGATGCACCGCGAAAAGACATTTTACATCTCTGCGTTGAAATAATTGTAGCATGAACATATTGCGACTTCAAAGAATTACACATGCAATGTGCTGTGACAGAAAAAAGGACGACCGCTAGGCAGTCGTCCCTTCGAATATCAGCTTACTTCGCTTTACCGTTTTCAACGAGGATGTCGATCGCTTTACGGAATTTGAGGTCACCTTTAAGTGTCTCAAGTCCACCTTGCGGAGCGAGCATCGTACGGAGTTGGTCCGGTGCGATGTTGTAAAGTTTAGACATTTCTTCAAGCTCTTTCTCAGCATCTTCGTCAGATACTTCGATTGCTTCTTTGTCAGCGATTGCTTTCAAGACGAGACGAGCTTTTACGCGCTCTTCAGCTTGCTCTTTCATCTCTTCGCGCATTGCTTCTTCAGAAGTACCAGTGAGCTCGAAGTACATGTTAAGGTCGATTCCTTGTGAAGATACACGTGAACCGAACTCTTGTACCATGCGGTCTACTTCTTGTTCAACGAGAACTTCCGGTACGTCGATTGTCGCGTTAGCAGTTGCCTGCTCTACGAGTTGGTCGCGCATTGTACCTTCAGCTTCTTGTTTCTTACCAGCTTCTAAACGCTCACGGATGCTTGCTTTCAACTCGTCGAGTGTCGAAACAGACTCGTCGATGTCTTTTGCAAACTCGTCGTCGAGTTCAGGAACTTGTTTTGTTTTGACTTCGTGAAGTTTGACTTTGAATGTCGCTGGTTTACCCGCCAAGTTTTCAGCGTGGTACTCTTCAGGGAATGTTACTTCAACGTCTTTTTCTTCACCAGCAGTCATGCCGATCATTTGCTCTTCGAATCCTGGGATGAATTGACCAGAACCGATTTCGAGTGTGTAGTTCTCAGCTGTGCCGCCTTCGAACTGCTCACCGTCAGCGAAACCTGCGAAATCAAAGACAGCTGTATCGCCGTTTTCGATTGCACCTTCTTTAACAGCTAGTTCTGCGCCTTGCTGTTGAAGTGCTTCAAGTTCTGCTGTTACTTCGTCTTCTGTTACTTCAGTTGAAACAGCTTCGTACTCGAGGCCTTTGTATTCGCCAAGCTCAGCTTCTGGCTCAACCACGAATGTCACTTTGAAAGCGACTGGTTTGCCTTTCTCGAGCGTGCCGTCTACATCGATGTTTTCGAGCGCGATTGGTTCGAAACCAGCTTCTTCAACCGCACCTTGGATTGTGTCGCGGTAGAGAATGTCGAGCGCATCTTGATAGAGTGCTTCTTCTCCATACATTTTGTTGAACATTGGGCGTGGCAATTTCCCTTTACGGAAGCCAGGCACGTTCAAGTCTTTGACGACTGTTTTAAATGCGGCGTCAACTGCTTTATCAAAAGCTTCTGCAGGAGCTTCGTACGTGAGTACGCCTTGGCTACCTGATGTTTTTTCCCATTTTGCTGTCATGCTAAGTCCCTCCAACAATTCGTTTATACCGTACAAAAATGTACAACAATCCGTATTATAGCATAAATCCTCGGTAAGCACACAAGGATTTAGTCTAATAACGCCTGTGTAAAGCGAAGATCCGCCTCTAAAATCTCCGCAGCTAAACCGTCGACTGATTCGTCATGTAAAATCGCTTGTTTCGCCTGTACGAGCGCCTGTTCCACATCTGCTTTTTCGGCCGGCACATACGGATAATGCGTATACATGTAATTCATCATCAGCTGGGTCCCGATTTCATCGCCTTCAACTGATTTTTGAAGTGAAAAGACGGTCTTCTCCCATGTTTCAATCTGCGCTTTTGCTTCTGTTCGTGTCATCTTGTTCGAAACGTCCCCATCCGTCCATTCGATGACATCTAGTTCGGCGAACGCTTTTTCCAACACGATCAGTTTGACGAGCTTCGGACGCTCCGACACGAGCAGTTCATGTAGCACATTGTCGAGCACCGGGTCGATTTGAAAGTGAACATGTTGTAATGCTTCAATCTGTTCCCCCGTACTCCCTCGTGTCAGCGTTCGTTTCAACTTGGCAATTGCCGCCGGAAACTCGGTCATCTTCAACACTTGAAGTACCTGATGTGCCTGTGTGTTGACCGTATCCTTCTTGTCCTGCCATTCGAGATACTGGTTAATCCAGTGCGCCGCTTCAAACGGTTGGTCCCGCATGATGTAATACTGCGCAATCTGCAGCCCTCCTGAGGCCGGCTCTTCCGCCTCGGACATATGGATGCTGACGAGTTCCTGCAGCTTCTCGAGTGTCTCTGGGTCGTCCGGCCGTTCCATTGCACATTGGAAGATTTCCATGAAAATAAACGGGTCACCTGGAATCGTCTGATACCAATCCCATAAAATCGGTTCGATCCGCTGTCGTTCCTCAGAAGCATCTGCCTCCTGAATCATCTTATGCAGACGCGCCCAATTCCCAGGGAACGGATAGTCCTGATCCTTTTCCTTCTCCATCTTCCCTCACCCTCTCTTCCATTCCCCTTCATCTTCCGTTAGGACGCGATTCCTTGTCAATCGATTTCCCGGAAAATGAAAAAAGAGACGTTCTCCGTAGAGAGCGTCTCTATTTTAATGGAAGCGTCCCAAGAGGGATTCGAACCCCCGACCGACGGCTTAGCTTACCACCATGACTTTCGTCACCAACATCGTGTTGTTTGTAGTCTGGACTATATCTTCACCGTTTCAGGTGCGACACGTGTAGTCTCTACGGAACCTCACGAGCATGATGCTCCTCCATTGATTCTACCTCTACATGCATAGACATTCGAATCAACTCGACCCAATCGGGAATGAGTTTCCTCGGTATTACCATCAGCATCATCTGTTAAGGCTTCACCGATATAGTGCCGTCCACTTTATAGGTTTCTGTTTCCCTATAAAGGCTCCTATTTGTCTTGAAGGCCGTTGCTCTATCCTGCTGAGCTATTGGGACATTGACATGAAAACTATAATAGAAAAATGGTTTCCTGTCAATCGATTTCCCATTCGAAACTCATAGTTTTCCTGAGATGTCCAAGTCTTCGACGTGAGAACCGTCTTCTGACCGATAAAAATGCACTGTTGCTTCTCCCGATTCGAGATCGAGTAACGCATACGTTTTGTCCGTTCGTCCTCGCGGCATGCGAATCGAACCTGGGTTGATGTAGACGACCCCGTCCTCGATCAGCGCACCCGCCACATGCGAGTGACCGAACAAGACGACATTCGCCCCCACTTCTTCCGCTCGATACCGTAGACGGTTCAAATCGAATTTGACGTCATGATGGTGCCCGTGAACGATTAAAATCGTACCGGCATCCGTCGTCTCGATGCGTTCGAGGGGAAGGTCTCCACCGAAATCACAATTCCCCCGAACCGTTCGATAAGGTAACAAATGTTCATCGACAAGGGCGAGCTGTGAATCCCCGCAATGGAACGCGTCATCAATTTCCGCCTCATGTCGTTCAAAAATCGTTGTCAATTCTTCGGTCAAACCATGACTATCACTCACTATTAGAAAACGCATAAGCTTCATCCTTTCATGAATGGTATGATTTCTGCCTCCAGTTTTCGTAGTGCCTGTCCACGGTGGCTGACGACCGCCTTCTCGTCACGTTCCAACTCTGCCGCTGTCTTATGAAGCGATGGGACGATAAAGAGTGGATCGTATCCGAAGCCATTTTCGCCTTGTGGGGAATAACCGATTGTCCCTTCGATCGTTCCACGAACGGTCAACGTCTCTCCGCTCGGTTTTGCGAGACAGAGCGCACAGACGAAACGAGCCGTACGATTCGTTTCTCCGTTCAATTTTTCAAGAAGAAGCGCATTGTTTGCCTCGTCTGACTTTTCTGGACCTGCAAAGCGGGCTGAATATACTCCCGGTGCCCCGTCAAGTGCGTCGACTTCAAGACCGGAGTCATCCGCGAGGACGGCATGTCCAAAATAAGCTGCCGCCTCCGTCGCTTTTAACGCCGCGTTCTCTTCAAACGTCGTGCCGGTCTCTTCCGTCTCTGGTGCATCCGGATAGTCGAGTAGTGATTCGACCTCGAACCCGAGCGGCGTCAGCATTCCTTCGAGTTCTTTCACTTTTCCAGGATTGTGTGTCGCGATGATCAACTTCATAATGTCTCCTCCGAACGTTCTCCGACGTACCACCAAGAAGCACCGAGTGCCGCTTCCGCCGTCTTGAATAATGATTCGATGCCATGTTGCGCGAGCGCGAGCATCTCGTTCATCTCTTGTAGCGTGAACGTCGCCTCTTCCCCTGTACCTTGTACTTCGACGAATCGACCGCTTGCCGTCATGACGACATTCATGTCGACCTCTGCCGCAGCGTCTTCTAGGTAATCCAAGTCCAAGACGAGCTCATCGGTCCGTCCGACAGAAATCGCAGCCACCCCTTCTTTAATGGGTGTATCTTCAAGTTTCCCTTGGCGAATCAAGCGGTCGACGGCCAACACGAGCGCGCAAAAACCACCTGTGATGGAAGCCGTCCGAGTCCCGCCATCCGCTTGAATGACGTCACAGTCGATCCAAATCGTCCGTTCACCGAGACGTTCTAAGTCCACGACAGAGCGGAGCGACCGGCCAATCAGACGCTGAATCTCCATCGTTCGTCCCGATTGTTTTCCACGTACCGATTCCCGGACAGTACGGTCTCCCGTCGCCCGTGGGAGCATCGCATATTCTGCATTGATCCACCCTTGTTTCTTACCGCGAAGGAAATTCGGTACGCGCTCTTCCACAGTCGCGGTACAGATGACTTTCGTATCGCCGATTGAAATCAGTACGGACCCTTCCGCATGCTTGTTCACGTGCGGCACAATCTCGACTGGGCGCAGTTCATCAAATCGTCTCGTATCACGCAATGCCGGTCACCTCGACTTTCTCCGCATGAACCGGACGCCCGAGCCATTCGCTCGCGAGTCGGTCAAATAGGTCGATATCACCCGTCGCATAGAAGGCATGTGCCGGGACTGCATCCAATCCATTCTCAAGTTCCTGATAATCGAGCATCGCAGCCACTTCAAGCGCCGTCTCGTCACCTGATGAGATGAGGTGGACGTCCGGTCCGACCACATCTTGAATGACTGGGGCAAGGAGTGGGTAGTGCGTACAACCGAGAATCAACGTATCCATCTCGGATGGTTGAAGTGGACGAAGTGTTTCCTCCACCACTTGTCGCACGCGCTCTCCAGACACTTCTCCAGCCTCTACGAGCGGGACGAACGGTGGGCACGCGAGTGAATACACATCGACCTCACCTGCCACGTGACGTAACGCCTTCTCATATGAACCGCTCTCAATCGTCATCTTCGTACCGATGACACCGATATGCTTGTTGCGCGTTCCTTTGACAGCCGCGCGGGCACCCGGGTCGATGACACCGATGACCGGGATGTCGAGACGTTTGCGCGCCTCCTTCAATACGACCGCTGTCGCCGTATTACAGGCGATGACAATCATTTTAACGTCTTTCTTCAATAAAAATTCAATCAATTCCCATGTATATGCTTCAATCTCATCGTGCGGACGCGGCCCGTACGGACAGCGCTCAGTATCTCCGATATAGACGATCTCTTCTTTAGGGAGTTGGCGCATCAATTCTTTGACTACCGTCAACCCGCCGACTCCTGAATCGAGGACTCCAATCGCTCGTTTCATTTTCATCACTTCCATTCTCACCTATCTTACCAAAAAACCTCGGACGGAAAAAGAAACGTTCCCATGACAAAAAAAGACGAGGTCGCCAGTGGCGCCTCGTCCCTTACCCGAATTACTGAGCAAGACCTTCGCTAGTGAGCATGTCAGAAAGCGTGTTGATTGCTTCTTCTGCATCTTCACCTTCAGCAGTGATCTTGATTGTAGAATCTTTTGCGATACCGAGTGAAAGTACACCCATGATCGACTTCAAGTTAACTGTTTTACCATTGTACTCGAGGTTGATGTCTGATTGGAACTTAGAAGCTGTGTTAACCAACTGAGTAGCTGGACGAGCGTGAATTCCTGAATCAGCAACGACTGTGAACGTTTTTTCCATGAGATGATGGTCTCCCTTCAAAATTCAATTCTACAGGCGAACCAGCAGAATATTTTTTGTTTGTGAACTCATTATCAAATGATAGCGGATTCGCAAAAATTCTGCAAGCGGTTTTTATATTCCGGAGTCCATTCCGTAGGACGACCTTCCTTCGTTAAATGAACGAGGCTTGTCCGTCCGGCGAAAAGGAGTTGCTCTCCGTCATATGCCCCGTAATGAATATCACATGAAGTGTTTCCGACCGTCAAGATATTGGCATGCACAGTCAGCTGTTGACGTGGCATGACTTGTCGAACATAGTCACATTGCGCATCGGCGACGACGACGAATCCGTCCTTTAAAGAGAATCCTGTCGCCTCTAACAACTCGATCCGGGCATCTTCGAAATAGATGAACGGAATTGTGTTGTTCATGTGACCATACGGGTCGCACTCCGAAAAGCGGACTTTCACATCGAGCGCGACACCTGCTTTGACACGTGTTTCCCAACCTGGCTCTCGAAAGTACTTGGTCATCGGCTCGCTTACGCCTCGACCGCAGAACCGGTGCGACCTTTGTCACTACCGAAGAACTGTTTGAACGAGTGAAGCGTCGTTTGACGGTTCATCGAAGCGATTGACGTCGTGAGCGGGATGCCCTTCGGACAAACTTCGACACAGTTTTGTGCGTTTCCGCATTGCATGATGCCGCCGTCTTCCATGAGTGCTTCGAGGCGGTCTTCCGCGTGGAAGGCACCTGTTGGATGTGAGTTGAAGAGTCGGACTTGCGAAATCGCCGCTGGACCGATGAAGTCCGATTTGTCGTTCACGTTCGGACACGCTTCAAGACAAACACCACATGTCATACATTTCGATAGTTCGTACGCCCATTGACGTTTGTTCTCCGGCATACGCGGTCCTGGACCGAGGTCGTATGTGCCATCGATTGGAACCCATGCCTTCACTTTTTTCAACGCGTCGAACATGCGTTGACGGTCGACTTGAAGGTCACGGATGACCGGGAACGTCTTCATCGGTGCAAGACGAATCGGTTGCTCGAGTTTATCGACGAGTGCCGTACACGACTGGCGCGGCTTCCCGTTGATAATCATCGAACAGGCACCACATACTTCTTCAAGACAGTTCATGTCCCAGTTGATTGGTGTCGTCTTGTCCCCGTTCGCGTTGACCGGGTTACGGCGGATTTCCATCAATGCCGAGATGACGTTCATGTTTGGACGGTATGGTACCGTGAATTCTTCCGTATACGTCGCTTGGTCCGGTCCATCTTGGCGTTCAATGATGAAGCGGATGTCTTTTTGTTCAGATTGCATTGGCGTCGTCATTTCGTCTTCGCCCCTTTCTTCGAGTAATCCCGTTTACGTGGCGGGATTAACGAAACATCGATGTCTTCATACGAGATATCGACTTCCCCATCTTTGTAACGTGCCATCGTCGTCTTCATGAACTGCTCATCATTACGTTCCGGGAACTCCGGTTTGTAATGGGCACCACGGCTCTCGTCCCGCTTGAGCGCGCCAAGTGTGATGACGCGTGCGAGGTCGAGCATGTGGTCGAGTTGTCGAATGAACGATGCCCCTTGGTTGCTCCAACGTGCCGTATCCGTAGCTGAAATCTTATGGAAACGTTCACGCAATTCTTGGATTTTCTTGTCGGTCGCTTCAAGTTTGTCATTGTAGCGAACAACTGTGACGTTGTCCGTCATGAGTTCACCGAGTTCACGGTGAATCTGATACGCATTCTCTGTTCCATCCATCGCAAGGATGTTGTTGAATCGCTCGATTTCTTCACGTTCGTTGAAGTTAAAGAGCGCTTCTGAAACGCTTTCTGTCGCTTGATCGAGACCACGCATGTAGTTGACTGCCGCAGGACCTGCTTCCATTCCGCCATGTACGGCTGAAAGAAGCGAGTTCGCACCGAGACGGTTTGCACCGTGCATCGAGTAGTCACATTCACCAGCTGCGAAGAGACCCGGAATGTTCGTCATCTGATCGTAGTCGACCCATAGTCCGCCCATCGAATAGTGGACTGCCGGGAAGATTTTCATCGGTACTTTACGCGGGTCGTCCCCTACGAATTTCTCGTAGATTTCGAGGATTCCACCAAGTTTGATGTCAAGTTCTTTCGAGTCTTTGTGAGACAAGTCGAGGTAGACCATGTTCTCGCCGTTGACGCCGAGTTTTTGGTTGACACATACGTCGAAGATCTCACGTGTCGCGATGTCACGCGGTACGAGGTTTCCGTAAGCTGGATATTTTTCTTCGAGGAAGTACCATGGCTTCCCGTCTTTATATGTCCAGACACGTCCACCTTCTCCACGAGCCGACTCACTCATGAGACGAAGTTTGTCGTCCCCAGGAATCGCCGTCGGGTGAATTTGGATGAACTCCCCGTTCGCGTAGACCGCGCCTTGGCGGTAAACCGCTGCCGCTGCTTGTCCTGTGTTGATGACCGAGTTAGTCGATTTACCGAAGATGACCCCTGGGCCACCTGTCGCCAAGATGACCGCATCCGATGGGAACGCTTTAATTTCCATCGAGCGCAAATCTTGACATACCGCACCACGGCAGATGCCTTCTTCGTCGATGACGGCGCGAAGGAACTCCCATCCTTCATACTTCTCGACGAGACCTTGCGCTTCGTAACGACGAACCTGCTCATCGAGTGCATAGAGAAGTTGCTGTCCTGTCGTCGCTCCAGCGTATGCCGTACGGTGGTGAAGGGTTCCACCGAAACGACGGAAGTCTAAGAGACCTTCTGGCGTACGGTTGAACATGACGCCCATCCGGTCGAACATGTGAATGATTTTCGGAGCATTCTCCGCCATCTTTTGGACAGGCGGTTGGTTGGCGAGGAAGTCGCCTCCGTAGACCGTGTCGTCAAAGTGTTGCCAAGGAGAGTCACCTTCCCCTTTCGTGTTGACGGCCCCGTTAATCCCACCTTGGGCACAAACTGAATGTGAACGCTTGACCGGTACAAGCGAGAATAGTTTTACCGGAACACCCATCTCTGCCGACTTGATTGTCGCCATGAGTCCAGCTAGACCGCCACCGATGACGATCAAACTTTGATTTGCCATGTAAAATTCCCCCTAATTACAAGATGCCTGCAAACGTCAAAATCGAACGGATGCCGACAAAAGATAGTGCCAAGAACACGACACCTGATACGTAGCTCATGAGACGTTGCGAACGAGGTGACTGTGTGATACCCCACGTGATCGAGAACGACCAAAGACCGTTCGCGAAGTGGAACGTAGCCGAAAGGATTCCGACTATGTAGAAGATCAACATGAGCGGGTTGTCGACGATGTTTTGCATCATCTCCGCATTGACTTCTACCCCGCGCAATTTCGCAAGACGCGTTTCCCAAACGTGCCAAGCGATGAAGATCACGAGGAAAACTCCTGTGAAGCGTTGGAAGAGATACAACCAGTTACGTGCGTATGAATAGCGGTTCGAGTTGATTGACCCGAGAAACGCATAGTACACGCCGTACACCCCGTGGAAAATCATCGGCAATGCGATAATTGTCACTTCAAGGAAGTACAAATACGGTAAGTTCACCATGAATTTTGCTGCTTTGTTGAATGACTCCACCCCATCGACGATGTAGTAGTTGACCGACAAATGGACGATCAAAAACAAACCGATTGGAATGACCCCAAGTAGCGAATGGACTTTACGACTGAAGTAGTCACGATGCGCTGCCATTCTAGTTCCCCCTTTTCACGAGCATTGGCTCGTATTGTCAATAAAAGCGTTTTCAAATGCAGATATAGCTTTCTGTCTCCTATTCTACTCTTGTGAAAATTGTATGACAAGACAACCTAGCCGATTTGTGCCACATTCTTTTCAAAAATACAGGATGACCAAATTCCAATTGGTCGTTATAATGATATAGAGAGATTGGAGTGATGGGATAGAATGGAAACGATGAGCCAACCAATTTTCGCGATTGAACTGCTTCGCGACTATGTGTTGACGGATTTGCTTGGCGAAGATTACGCCCAAGTCATCTATTGGTCAGGAAAACGGGTCGCCCGTAAGTTCCCGACGATGTCCGACGATGAACTGACTGCCTTCTTCGCAGAGGCAGGTTGGGGAGAGTTGAGAATCAAGAAGGAACGTGGGAGCAAATTTACATATGAATTGATCCCACCACCTGCGACTCAGGCCAAAGCGACAGGTTATTATCAGCTTGAAGCTGGATTTTTAGCTGAACAGATTGCAGGTCGTTTCCAGTGCGTCGCGGAAGGTTACGCCGATCCAACCCGAAAAGCTGTCCAAATCACCGTCCAACTAGACCGAAAAGACGACTACAAATAAGAGTCGATGCCAACGCATCGACTCTTATTTTTGTTTCCGCTGAAGTTGTTGACGCATGTATCGACGAAAACCATCGAGTTCGTGCCGATGAAACGTCACATTTCCCCTCCATAGCTCTGAGTCGCCTTACGAACGACTTCGACAATATTTCCTGGAAAATGTCCTTACTCCAACAGCCAACCAAGTACTCCCTATGTTGGAATTTCTCATTCATCCGTCTCCTCGTGCACGTATTGAAGTACGGTCTCCGCTAATTTTTCTGGCAACCCCGCTTCCTTCAATTGTTCGAGTGATGCCAGACGAATCTGTTTCATCGACCCGAAATGGCGGATGAGCTGTTGACGACGCTTCGGACCGACACCCGGAATCTCATCGAGTATCGACTTCGTCATCTTCTTCGTCCGTAAGCTGCGGTGGAACGTGATGGCGAAACGGTGGACCTCATCTTGCATCCGCTGCAACAGATAAAAAGCGCTCGAGCGCGGATGGAGCTCGACAACGCCCCCGCCTTCTCCGAATAACAGTTGGCTCGTTCGATGTCGGTCATCCTTTTTGAGCGAGCCGACCGGCAAGTCGAGCCCGAACTCGTTTTGGATGACGTCGAGCGCCGCATTCAATTGCCCGATCCCCCCATCAATCAGTAGGAGATCGGGTAATCGTTTGTCTTCCGTCAAGAGACGGCGGAATCGTCGACGGACGACTTCACGCATCGTCTCGTAATCGTCCGGTCCTTGGACCGTCCGAATTTTATACTTCCGATATTCTTTCTTGAGCGGCTTCCCGTCTTCAAAGACGACGAGTGCCGACACGGCGTCCGCGCCCTGAATGTTGGCGTTGTCGATGATGTCGACACGTGACAAGTTGGGAATCCCGATCGCTTCACCGAGTTCACGCATCGCAAGCAATGTCCGTTCTTCATCTCGGGCGAGCAACTCGAACTTCTCGTTCAAGGCGATTGTCGCATTCTTCGTCGCCAAATCAAGCAGCTGTTTCTTCGCCCCTCGTTTCGGCTGCATCACTTTCGTTCCGATGGCGTCATTCAGTAAATCGAGCCGGACCGTCTCGGGTACAAGAATCTCTTTCGGCACGACGTTTTGTTCATAGAACTGAACGATGAAACTTTCGAGTTCTTCCGAAGGCTCTCCATGCATCGGGAAGAGTGAGACATCGCGCTCGATCATCTTGCCGCCACGCATATAGAATACTTGGACGCACATCCAGCCTCGGTCGAGCGTATAGCCGAAGACGTCACGGGCCGTCGGGTCGGCCGTGATCATGTTCTGTTTGTTCATAATCGATTCGACTGCTCGAATTTGATCGCGTAGTTCAGCCGCCCGCTCGAACTGCATATCCTCAGCGGCACGTCCCATCTCGACGTTCAGCTTCGTGAGCGTTTCAGCCGTCTCCCCGTTCAAGAAGCGCCGGATCTCATTGACGATCTCTTTTTGCGAATCCGTATCGACCGCCAGCTCACAAGGACCTAAACATTGCCCGATATGATAATACAGACAGAGTTTCTTAGGCATCGGCTGACATTTCCGCAGCGGATACAGTTTATCGAGTAGACGTTTCGTCTCGTTCGCCGCATAGGCGTTCGGATACGGTCCGAAGTAATGTCCGCCGTCTTTTTTCAATTTCCGCGTCGTCAATAGACGCGGATATGGTTCGTTCGTAATCTTGATATATGGGTACGTTTTGTCGTCTTTGAGGCGAATGTTGTACTTCGGGTCGTGCTTTTTGATGAGCGTCATTTCGAGTAATAACGCCTCGAGTTCACTCGCCGTCACGATGTACTCGAAGTCACGAATCTCTGCGACGAGACGCATCGTCTTGATGTCGTGTGCGCCCGTGAAGTAAGAACGGACCCGATTCTTGAGGTTTTTCGCCTTCCCTACATAGATGACCTCACCATATTCGTTTTTATGCAGATAACAACCCGGCTCGTCCGGGAGCAGCGCTAATTTATGTTTAATGTGGTCGGTATGACTCAATTCCATTCACCTCAGTTTAGCTTCCTCCTGGACGGGAAAAAGAGTGTGATATCTCGCCAGAGGAGGATTTTATAGTATGAAACGATACGATGTCATCATTGTCGGTAGCGGCTCCGCAGCGGGTCAAGCCGCTTCCATTTTACGCGAAGCCGGTAAAGAGATCGCCATCATTGAGAATTGGACGTTCGGGGGAACATGTCCTCAACGCGGATGTGACCCGAAGAAGATGCTTGCCGAAGGAGCAGAACTCCTTGCCCGAACGGAACGTATGCGTGAGCTTGGCATCGAAGGAAGCCTGTCACTGGATTGGTCGTCCTTTAAAAAGCGGATTGATGAGTACCGCCTCTCTATCCCAACATCCAAAAAACAGCATTGGGATGAGATGAACATAGACTTATATCAGGGAGAGCCTCACTTTATCGATGAGGATTCAATCGTCATCGATGGTCACGAGCTCTCTGCCAATCAATTTTTAATCGCTACGGGTCAAACGCCCCGCCCTCTCGATATCCCAGGTGGCGAACTGGCGATCACGAGCGATGATGTGTTCGACCTCGACGCGTTGCCTGAATCGATTCATATCGTGGGGGGAGGCTATATCGCCTTTGAATTCGCCCATATCTTCCGACGATTCGGAAGCGACGTGACACTCCTCATTCGTTCACATGCGTTGAAGGCATTCGACCCGAACGTCGTCCACCGGCTCATCGAAGAATCGAAGCGAATCGGCATCACCGTCCGACATGGTGTCGAGCCAATACGAATCGATAGCAACGTCTTAACGTTATCAGATGACTCTACCCTAGAAGGAGTTGTCCTTAACGCTACAGGACGAATTCCAAACATCGAGCGACTTCGGCTTGAAGCGGCAGGTGTCACAGCTGATCATCGCGGTGTACATGTGAACGAGCATCTGCAAACAAGTAACCCAAACATATACGCCGCAGGCGACGTCGCTAACAGTTCAAATCCCGAACTCACTCCATTCGCCGGTCAGGAAGGGCGCCTCGCCGCACTCAATATGCTTCACGGGAATACAAGGTCACTCCCTGAGCGTCCGGCCCCGACCATCGTCTATGCGACACCACCGATTGCCAAAGTCGGTCTTACGGTCGAGGAAGCGGAAGCGGAGGGCATTGACTTCGACGTGAAAGAAACGGACATGTCGCACTTCCTCACCTATTCACGAATCAATGACACAACCGCATATTCAAAAGTGTTACTAAGTGCAGAAGGGCACGTCATCGGGGCTCATTTGATTGGTCATCATGCCCCAGAACTTATCAACCTGTTCTCTTACATTATACAGAACAAACTGTCGCATCAACATGTGAAGCACTTAGAAGTCGCCTATCCGACCGCCGCCTCCGACCTGACCTATCTCATCTAAACAAAAGACGGGACTCGCCTCGTGGCGAATCCCGTCTTTTACTTATTCGATTCCTTTGTCCTTGTCTTCTTTCAGCGCGTCTTGTAACGACTTCTCCCAAAGTGGAACACCTTTCGCGTGCGCCGCACGCGAGATGAGGTGACCCCCAACAGGAGCTGTCAAGAGGACGAAGAAGAGACCGAGCAAGAGTCTTGCATCAAACACCCGTTCATCGACATATACGTGAAGGACGGCTGCAAAGAGAACGAACATGACACCGAGTGTCGCACTCTTTGAGGCAGCGTGTGTTCTCGAATAAATATCTGGGAGACGGATGAGACCGATCGCGGCGACGACGGTGAAGAAGACGCCGATGATCGTGAAGATGCCGGTAATGAGATCAAAGATCATTGTCGCGGTCATGTTGGATAATCTCTCCCCTCTCTAAGAATTTCGAGAACGCCACCGTTCCGATGAAGGCCAAAATACTGAGTAGCAAGATGACTTCAAAATACAAAGTCGTATCGAGCAGAATCGATAGTAACGCGACGACCGAGATAAGCGCGATCCCGATGGAGTCGAGCGCGATGACTCGGTCTGCCGTCGTCGGTCCTTTGACGACACGATACAACATCATCAACATCGCAAGCAAGAGAATGGCGAGCGAGATGTAGATGAGAATGTCTAGTAAATCCATCACTCTGTCGCCTCCTTAATGCTTGATTCAAAGTTATCATAAATGTCTTTTTGTAACGCTTCTTTATCCGGCATGTTAAGTGCGTGGATATAGAGCACGGAATTGTCTTTTGACACCTGAACGACGAGCGTCCCTGGTGTGAGCGTGATCAGCATCGAGAGCAAGCTGACTTTCCATCCTTTGTCGAGCGACGTCTCATAGCGGAAAATCCCTGGTTGGATTTTCAACTTCGGACTAAGGACGAGACGCAGTACCTCAAAGTTCGCGAGGAACAATTCACGGATGAAGATGAGCAGCAGTTTAAACAGACGCCAGACGCGTGTGAAGTAAAAGCCGCCTCCACTAGATTTAAAGAATCGGCGCATCATGAACAAGATGAGTAAGCCAAGTAGATACCCGACGAAGAATCCGCTCGTTGTGAACGATCCCGTGAGGAACATCCAGATGAACGCCAAGAAAAAGTTAATCAATAGTTGATAAGCCATCTGTCATTCACTCCTTTATCACGGCATCGATATAGATTTCTGGATTGACGAGCGGCTCAATCGCTTGCGTGATATACGGATGGATGGCTTCTGCCCCAAATCCGTATGCGACCGCAATGATGAGCAACAAGAAGACCGGCACGATCAAACGCTTCGTATACGGTACGAGCGGTCCATCATACTCGCGCTTCGCCTCGCCCCAGAACCCGTTCAAGAAAATCTTCATGACCGAATAGAGGACGAAGAGACTCGACAAGAGGACGAGAAGTGGTCCGAACAGTTCCCCTTCGTCCATCCCGCCTGAGACGATCAACAATTTCCCGAAGAATCCACTAAGTGGCGGAATCCCAGCGAGCGAGAGCGCTGCGACGAAGAACGTCCATCCGAACAGCGGGAAACGGGTGATGAGTCCACCCATATCGCGGAGTTGACCGGATTTGGTGATCCCGATCATCATCCCGACGAGCATGAAGAGAACGGCTTTGATGATCATGTCGTGAATCAAATAGTAGAGTGACCCTTCAAGGGACGTCTGCGTATTGACCGAGATTCCGTACAAGATGACCCCGACCGCGATCATGATGTTGTAGATGATGATCAGTTTCACATCGTTATATGCGATGGCCCCTGTCATCCCGATGAAGATGGTGAGGACAGCGAGCACCATGAGGAACGTCTGTAAAAATTCACCGTTCCCATCAAACAGTAGCGTGTACGTCCGCAAGATCGAGTACACCCCGACTTTCGTCAAGAGTGCCCCAAACATGGCGAGAATCGGGGTCGGTGCGACCACGTACGCTCCAGGGAGCCAGTAGTGAAGTGGGACGAGTGCCCCTTTCATCCCGAAGACGATGACGAACAGCACACCGATGACAGTGATGACGTCCGGGTTATCGACGAGCGGGATCTTCATCGCCAAGTCCGCCAAGTTGAGCGTGCCTGTGACTCCGTAAAGCAAGGCGACCGACATGACGAAGAGCGCCGAGGCGATGATGTTCACGAGCAAGTATTTGATCGATTCACGTAACTGGACGCCACGTCCACCGAGTACAATCAACACGTATGAGGACATCAAGAAGACCTCGAAGAAGACGAACAAGTTGAAAATATCACCTGTCGTGAAGGCACCGTTCACCCCGACGAGCAAGAACAGCATCGAGATGTACAAGTAGTTGCCTTCATATGAGTCTGAGAAATAATGGACGGCGAACCACACGATGAAGAGCGTGAGGAGAGTCGACGTCGTCACGAGTAGGGCTGACAGCATATCCGATACGAGCGTGATGCCGAACGGCGCTTGCCAGTTCCCGAGGTTGAGGGTTTGAATTCCCTCCGTGGAGACCGTATGCACGAGAAAGAGTGACACGATCGCCGTCATAACTAAAGCTCCAAGAGCCATCACGCGCTGCAGCTGGACCCGTTTTGGCATAAACATCATAAGGATGGCCGCAAGCGCAGGAATGACGATTGGAAAGACCGGTAAGTTAATCATACGATTCTGTTCCTTTCATTTCTTCCATATTGTCCGTGCTGAGCTCCTGGTACGTGCGGTAAGCAAGTACGAGGAAGAATGCCGTCACCCCGAAACTGATCACGATTGCCGTCAAGACGAGCGCTTGCGGTAACGGGTCTGTGAATTCAGTCACACCGTCGACGAGGACAGGGGCAGCCCCTGTCTTCAAACCTGCCGTCGTCAAGACGAGAAGGTGTGCCGCGTGACTGAACAAGGCAGTGCCGATGATGATGCGTAACAAACTTCTTGAGAGAACAAGATAGACGGCACACATCGTCAAGACACCGATGATGATGCTAACGAAGATTTCCATTATTCACTCTCTCCAATCGTTTGTATAATCGTCAACGTGATTCCGATGACTACGAGGTAAACCCCTAAGTCGAACGCAATCGCCGTATGGAGCGTCTGTTCACCGAGAAGTGGTAAGTCGAACTTCCCGTAAGCATGCGTCAAGAACGGACGACCCAAGAATACGGAGTGAAGACCTGTCGCGAGTGCAATCAGTAATCCGGTCGCCGTCATGAGACGGTAGTCGATCGGGAGCACGTTCGCAAGCGTCTTCGAATCAAATGCGAGTAGCAACAAGACGAGTGCCGCGGATGTCATCAATCCACCGATGAATCCTCCACCTGGTGAATAGTGACCGGCAAAGAACAAGTCGATGGAGAAGATGACAATGATGAAGAAAATGATAATCGCGGCCGTCTGCAAAATGACGTCATTGACGCGTCTGCTGTTTTGCTTCATGTTCAGCTTCTCCTTTCGTACGTCGTGTTGTTCTAAATTTAATCATCGTGTAGATCCCGAAAGCTGCAATCCCGAGAACGACGATTTCAAACAAGGTATCAAATCCACGGAAGTCGACGAGAACGACGTTGACCATGTTTTTACCTGCTGCAAGCTCATACACGTTCTCTTTGTAATACTCTGAGATCGAGGTGAGCGATTTGTTTGTGAGTGCCATGAAGCTGAGAAGCGTCACGGTCGTCCCGACGAGAACAGCCACGATAGCATTCCCGACTTTGAAACGCATCCGAACTTCCTTCTTGCTGATGTCCGGCATGTGATAGAAGACGAGCAAGAACAATGCGACCGAGACCGTCTCGATGACGAGCTGCGTGAGTGCCAAGTCCGGTGCACCGAAGAAGACGAAGAACAGTGCCACGCCGTAACCAACGACCCCAAGGAGAATGATGGACGGGAGACGCGACTTCATGAAGAGAATCGCGAGCGCCGCTAGCATGACGACGGCTCCGAGCACATATTCATACGGTGCAATCTCAGCCAGGTTCTCAAACGAGAAGCGGTACATGTCGAACCACCAGATACTGAAGAGCATCATGCCTGAGAGGAAGACGAAAATATAGATCAAGTACGACCGGATGAATCCAGTCATGTAGTTGTCCTTAAAGCGATATGCCGCCTTGTTCGACCATACGAGCGTACCGTCGTACATCCCGTTGAGCGTCAGACGATGTGGGATGCGGTTGTAGATGCCTATCCATTTACCCATTTGCCAGAACAGCAATGAACCGAGAAGGACGATCCCGATCGTCATGAAGAGTTCTGGTGTCAAACCGTGCCAGAAGTAGATGTGAACATCGACTTCTTGCCCTTGTGCGACGAGTGTCGGATAGATCGACTCGACGGCTGGTTTGATGAGCGAGTTCGACAAGACGTTCGGGAAGAACCCGAGCACGACAACGAGAAGTGCAAGGATGACCGGTGAGATTAACATGCCAATCGGCGCCTCATGCGGTTGTTTCGGCAATTGATCGAACTTTGCCTTGCCCATGAACGTCCGTGTGAACAGCATGATGCTGTAGATGAACGTGAACACACTTCCGACGAAGGCGATGATCGGGAGTAGAATCCCAATCGTATCGAGCGCGAAGAAGTCGGCCGAGAAGACTTTCGTCGTCGCCTTCAAGAACATCTCTTTACTCAAGAATCCGTTAAATGGCGGAAGACCAGCCATCGATAACGAACCGATGACGGCGACCGTGAATGAAATTGGCATGACGGTCATCAGACCACCGAGTTTACGAATGTCACGTGTGCCCGTCTCGTGGTCGACAATCCCGACCATCATGAAGAGCGAGCCTTTGAACGTCGCGTGGTTGATCAAATGGAAGATCGCCGCAATCGTCGCGACCATAAAGATGTTGTCATCCATGCCGTCATAGTGGAGCGCCGCCGCTCCGAGTCCAAGGAGTGACATGATCAACCCGAGTTGACTGACGGTCGAGAACGCTAGGATTCCCTTCAGGTCGGTCTGCTTCACGGCGTTGAACGAACCCCAGAACATCGTGAACATCCCGACCCCGGCTATCGTCCATAGCCAGACGGATGATTCTTGGAACACCGGGCTCATGCGGGCCACAAGGTAGAGACCCGCCTTGACCATCGTTGCTGAGTGGAGGTACGCACTGACCGGAGTCGGTGCTTCCATCGCGTCAGGCAACCAGATGTGGAACGGGAACTGCGCCGACTTCGTGAACGCACCGAGCAAGATGAGAACCATCGCGACGAGGAATAATGGGCTCTCGGCGATGACGCCCGAGTTCGCGACCATATCGCGAATGCTGTACGAACCGACCATCGATTCGAGTAAGACAATCCCTCCGAGCATCGACAATCCACCGAACACGGTGAGAAGCATCGACTTCTGCGCACCATAGCGTGAACGTTCTTTCTCATACCAGTACCCGATCAATAGGAATGAAGAAATCGATGTGAGCTCCCAGAACATATACATGACAATCATGTTGTCCGAGAGAACGACCCCGAGCATCGCACTCATGAACATCAAGAGATACACGTAAAAATGCCCGAGCGACTCTTTGTCCTTATTCAAATAGTAAATCGAATAGAGGACGACAAGTGCGCCGATTCCCGTGATGAGAAGCGCGAACAAGAGACTGAGTCCATCGACGTATGCCGTGAAGTTAATCCCGAGGGACGGCATCCACGCAATCGTCTCTGTCACGACGTCCCCTGCACTCGTGATCGGAATGAATCCGGCGAAGTAGGTGACGAGCACGACCGGAACGATCAAGACGAACCAGCCTGTATGAATTTGTTTCATCCCCCGGAACAAAAGCGGGATGAATGGTGCCGCAAGAAGAGGCAACAAAATAGCTAAATGTAACAGCGACAAGAAAATTCCTCCTTCGAACAGAGTCGTACAATAGATTGAGCCGTAAAGTAAGGTCACTTGACTCCATCATGTCTTCCTCATGAGTATAGCGTAAATTTTCAGTCTGTTTCCATGATAAAAGCTTCCAGTTCAAGCGCTCCCCCGTCAAAATTCCGAATCTGTTAAATATGAAGGAAGCCGACGGAATTTCTTCAAAAAAAATTTTGAAATCAGACGTTATGTATCGGAATATGACCGGATTGAGGGTGCGTGGAATAACTCAACTTATTCCCTACTTGCCTGTCCTTTTCCTTCTTTTCTATTCCGCAAAACAAAAAAGCAGCCGATCTCAATCGGCTGCTACGCAATTATTGTGCTGTCGCGATAAACTCTTTCAATGCTTCTTTTGGTTGGAAGCCCATTGTTTTCGAAACAGGCTCGCCATCTTTGAACATCATGAGTGTCGGGATACTTTGGATTTGGAAAGCACCTGCGACTTCAGGGTTTTCGTCGACGTCGAGTTTCACGATTTGGACTTGGTCACCCATTTCTTGATCGAGTTCTTCGAGAACTGGCGCGATCATGCGACATGGTCCACACCAAGTTGCCCAGAAATCTACGAGGACGACGCCCTCTTTTACATCTTGTTCAAACGATTGAGTCGTTGCGTGTTTAATAGCCATTTGTAAAAACCTCCCCAATAAGATGAGAGAGTCCTGGTAAAGAACTCTCATGCAATTCATGTTCAGAGTATACCACGGAGGGTAACAACCCCAAAACGTTTTGCTTATTAGCTATTGACGAGGTGCTTACGGAACTCTTCTGTCAACATCGGGACGACATCGAACAAGTCGCCGACGATGCCATAGTCTGCCACGCTGAAGATGTTTGCTTCTGGGTCCTTGTTGATGGCGACGATGACTTTCGCGTTACTCATCCCAGCCAAGTGCTGAATCGCTCCTGAAATCCCACATGCGATGTAGAGGTCTGGTGTGACGACTTTACCCGTCTGTCCGATTTGAAGTGCGTAATCGCAGTAGTCAGCGTCACATGCTCCACGTGAAGCACCGACCGCGCCTCCGAGAAGCTCAGCCAACTCTTCAAGCGGTTTGAATCCATCTTCGCTCTTCACGCCACGTCCACCTGCGACGATAACTTTCGCTTCCGCCAAATCTACTTTCCCAGTCGCCTTACGCACGACTTCTTTGACGATCATCGCGAGGTCTTTCAATTCGACCGCCGGCGTTTCAACAGAGACGCTCGCGCCCGCTTGACGTGCAAGTGCATCGATGTTGTTTGGACGGATTGTGAAGAACATGACCGAATCTTTGAACTTCACTTTCTCGAACGCCTTCCCTGAGTAGATCGGGCGAACGAACTCTGCGTCGCGTCCTGTCCCTTCGATCGAGACAACATCACTGATGAGTCCGGCATCGAGACGTGCCGCAAGTTTCGGTGCGATGTCTTTCCCAAGAGCCGTATGTCCGAGGACGATCATTTCCGGATTTTCTTGCTCGATCAACTGACGGAGCACTTGTCCGTAGCCGTCTGGCGTATAATGCTTGAGGCGATCATCTTCGACGACGAGGACACGGCTTGCACCATACTCCCCGAGTTCTTGTGCGAGTGATTGCACGTGATCCCCAATCACGACTGCCGTCACATCGTCTGTCAATTGCTTCGCCGCAGCGATGGCTTCGAATGATACGTTACGTAACGCGCCTTCACGCGCTTCTGCGAGTACTAAAGCTTTCATCTATGATCTCCCCCTTAAATGACTTTCGCTTCCGTGCGAAGAAGTTGTACGAGCTCGCTCACTTGTGTCGACATATCGCCTTCAAGGATGCGACCGGCTTTCTTCTCTTCTGGCAAGAATCGTTCAATCGTCTCGATTTTCGCTTCGATTTCATCTTCATCGAGATCGATGTCCATGAGTTCGAGTTCTTCGAGCGGTTTCTTCTTCGCCTTCATGATTCCTGGCAAGCTCGGGTAACGCGGCTCGTTCAACCCTTGTTGTGCCGTTACGAGAAGTGGTAGTGCGACTTCGATGACTTCCGTGTCCCCTTCGACGTCACGTGTGACCGTTGCCGTCGTGCCATCGATTTCAAGAGCCGTGATCGTCGTCACGTAGTTCATGTCGAGAAGTTCTGCGACTCGTGGCGCGACTTGTCCGCTACCGCCATCGATTGCCACGTTTCCTGCGAAGATGAGGTCTGCGTCCTGTTCTTTCAAGTATGAGGCGAGAACTTTTGAAATCGTGACATGATCCGCATCCTCGACATCGTCCTCGATTGAGATGCGAACGGCTTTGTCCGCACCCATTGCGAGTGCTGTACGTAATTCTTTGTCCGCATCTTCTGGTCCTACCGTGACGACCGTGACCTCTCCCCCGAGTGCGTCACGTTTTTGAATCGCTTCTTCGACCGCATATTCGTCATACGGGTTGATGATGAACTCAGCGCCGTCTTCTTGAATTTCCCCATTCTCGAGCTGAATTGCTTCCTCAGTATCAAACGTACGTTTCAGCAAAACAAAAATATTCATGGTTGATCCCCCTTTAGTCAATTCTTTCCATCATTCATGAATCAGCATTCATTTTTTGAGCTAGTGATAGGGCTCACTGTTACGTAAGCCCTTTTTTCAACATATGGTGCACATTTGGAAGCGTCGACAACAGATCATACTTGAAGCCGCTCGCCATCCAACTCGTCACAACCTCATCGATCGTGCCGAAAATCATTTGACGGGCGAGTCGATAGTCTAAATCCTTGTCAAACTCTCCTGTCTCGATTCCATGTTTGACGACAGAATCGATTAAGTTCAAATACGGTTTTAGCACTTCTCCGATTTTTTGGCGAAGTACCAAGTTCGACTGCCGCAGTTCGATTTGTGTCACGACGGCGAGGTCGTAATCGGCCGACAGTTGCTTTAAATGTGATTCAATCAACTGATACAACTTACTCCCGGCTGACGTCTCGCTCTCGATTTGTTGTTTCGAGTAGTCGATGAACAGCCCCATCTTCGCTTGGAACAATTCGATTAAGAGATGCTCCTTGTTTTTGAAGTACAAATAGATTGTGCCGTCCGCGACACCCGCCTCTTTGGCGATGGCTGTCACCTTTGCACCGTGATAGCCATGATTGGCAATTACTTTGACCGCCGCATCAATGATTCGGTCACTTTTCGAAATATGATTTGTCATTAACCCCAAGCTCCTTACCGTTGCAGAAAAATGAATGATGGTTCATTCATTTATTATTCTATCATGCGTACGCTTGGTGTCAACTGCTTTGTTTCACTTGTTTGGCCTTCTCTTCGGCGACGAGGACACGGCGTAAAATCTTACCGACGAACGTCTTCGGCAACTCGTCGCGGAACTCATACAACTTTGGCACTTTATAAGCCGCAAGCTTCTCGCGACAATGTTTGTCGAGTTCTTCTTCCGTCACACTAGAGCCGTCGCGAAGGACGATGAACACCTTGACCGTTTCACCACGATATGGATCTGGGACACCGATACAGACCGCTTCCTTCACGGCCGGATGTTCGTAGAGCACTTCTTCGATTTCACGCGGATAGACATTAAAGCCACCTGCGATGATCATGTCTTTCTTCCGGTCGACAATATAGAAGAACCCGTCCTCGTCCATGTAGCCGAGGTCACCCGTCGCGAGCCACCCATCTTTCAAGACGGCTGCCGTCTCCTCCGGTTTCTGCCAGTAGCCTTTCATGACTTGCGGACCGCTCAACATGATCTCCCCGATTTCTCCGATGTCCGCCTCGGTCTCTCCGTCTGCTTTTACTATTTTAGCAGAAGTGTCCGATAACGGGGCACCGATTGAGCCGACGATTCGCTTATCCCATAAGAAGTTCGCATGCGTGACCGGCGACGTCTCAGACAAACCGTATCCTTCGACGATGCGACCTCCTGTGATCTTCTCAAATTCCTCTTGCACTTCAATTGGAAGTGGTGCTGAACCCGAGATACACGCCTCGATCGAAGACAAATCATACTTCTTCAGTTTCGGGTCGTTCAAGATTCCGACGTACATCGTCGGTGCGCCCGGGAAGAAGTGTGGCTTTTTCTTCTGAATCGTCTTCAAGACATCCGTCACTTCGAAACGTGGTACGAGGACGAGCTCATAGCCGTTCGTGACCCCGAAGTTCAGACAGCACGACATCCCATAGACGTGGAAGAACGGTACGACACACAAGACGCGTTTCTCGTCCCCACGATTATACTTATAGAATAAGTTCGTGATTTGATCCGCGTTCGCCGTCAAGTTGAAGTGGGTCAACATGACGCCTTTCGGAAGTCCCGTCGTCCCCCCAGTGTATTGAAGAACGGCGACATCTTCTTTCGGTTCGATGTCGAGCGGCGTGATAGGGTTAAAGTCTTTATAATTTTTGAACGGCGTCGATCCGGTCGTATCGATGACGATATTGTTCTCACGTTTCACTTTGATTGGATACAGTTTGTTTTTCGGGAATGGTAAGTAATCAGCGATACTCGTCGTGATCACGGTTTGAATCTCCGTCTTCTCACTGACGCGAAGCGTTTTCGGATATAACAGATCGAGGGTGATGACAATTTTGACCCCTGCGTCCGTGACGAGGTTTTCTAGCTCTCGTTCCGTGTAAAGCGGGTTCGTCTGGACGACCGTCCCACCTGCATAGAGCACGGCATAGAACGAGATGACGTATTGAGGACAGTTCGGAAGCATGAGGCTGACGCGGTCGCCTTTTTCAAGCCCTTTCGCTTGAAGCATCGTTCCGAGTCGACGTGCGGCATCATCGATTTCCGCGAATGTCCACTCCTTTCCGATAAAGGAGACGGCCGTACGATTCGGATAATCCTTTGCTGCGCGAGACAATGCCTCATAGAGCGGCTTTACCTCATAATCGATTGACTGGGGCATTCCTTCTGGATAATCTTGTAACCACGGTTTGTTCATCGCTGTTCCTCCTTAGGAAATGAATACTCATTCAGTTACCCCTATTATAATGCTAAGAAAACGCTTTCATCTACCCTTTACCCGATAATTTTCAGAAAATATCAAAAAAAGCGATTGGATTTGTTATCCAATCGCTGTCATACCCGCCTAAAATAGGAATCTTTCGAATCCAGTTGTTCAAGCTTCTGATTCATAAGTTGTTGCAATTCTTTTTCATGACGAATATTTGAGAAGTCCGTTCCGAACCATGCCTCCATCTCGGGTCGAGAGAAAGCGTAGGTCCGGTTCGGGAATGCAAAGCGGACAATTTCGGCGTTCGGGATGAGGGTAAAATAGGCAGCTGCATTCCGAATCGCCAGACGTTCTTGTTCCGCTCGTTCCATTCCCGGATCTTCGTAACGGACGGTCAACCCATAAGGACGCTTCTTCGTCTGCAGTTCGACCGATTGATAGCATTCATGTAGCGGCAAACTTCCGGCAATGCCGACGACGGCTGCATTGTCCCCGACTTTCGCCCCTTTGTATTCAAAGGCGTCCGGTTCCGGGTTCATACATCCTGCCAGTGAGATGACGAGTACGAGCAACAGACAGAAGCGTTTCATAGGTGTCCCTCCTTACGATTTGAGTCTCAAGTTGAAGCGGTAAAGCAAGCGTTTAGCGAGTAAGTGTGCTAAGAACGCTCCGATCACAAAACCGACAACATATAACATCACGCTTTGCGGGTAAAAAATTCCCGAGAAGAACACACCGCCTAACATTGCGAAACAAATAACGATAACGATATGGATGAGCCATAACCAGTTCGAGAACATAAAGAAGCGGCCATTATTTTCTTGTGGTGCTTCCTTGAACATCCACAATCCGAGACCAAATGTTAGAACGATAAAGACAATCGAACTGGACAAACCGATTGTAAGGAATTCCGTCCACTCCGCTCGAGAATCAAAGATTGAATACATATCTGTATTGACGATGTTATTCAACGGTGACAGGATTCGCATCGGTACACTTTCAAATACCTCGTCAAAAAGTGTATATGAAAGATTTGGAGAAAAGGCTATGAGCGATCCTTGAATGAGGGCTACAATCCCCATCGGGAAGACAAGTGCCACAAATGTCCAAACGACTTGTGAGATCGACTCACCACCAAATGATCCCATCCATAGCGATACCGAGAAAAATGAGATGCCCGACAAAAGTAGGAAAACAATCAATCCGAGCACTTTGACCTCATTGCCATCAAGTAAGAAGGAATAGTCAGAAAGACGGATGATGAGAAACATCAATGCCCCCCCTACCAATGTCGCTGGAACAATCCCTGTAACACCAATCACCCATTTTGATATGTACAGCTGGGTGCGGGTATATGGTAGCGACATCGAAAAGTCCGACATTTGACTGTTTCGTTCACTTCCAATCAGTACGGATGCCATAAGCGCACCGAAGATGACAAATAAGAAGACGACGACCCCCATCGGAATGAGTGCATCGAGTCCTCCTAAATATCCGAAATCAGAATTGCTATTGAAAAAGTCCTCGGTAGTCATCGTCTCTATATCTTCTTGGATTACATCCGAATAATCACTTGGATTTTCTTGCATATCGCGAATCTGTTCCTCATACACCTGCATTTGCGTCCATACCGGCACCGTGAAGGCGATGACGCCTAAAAAAACGAGCAAGATCCAAAGCAGCGACACTTGTTTCCAATCTTTTTTCAACAACACTTTAGACGGCATGGGCTTCTCCTCCTAACTGGATACGGAATACGTCTTCGAGAGACATCGGGATCTCTTCGATGAGCATCGGATTGTATGAATCGATAAACGCCTCGAGCTCGTCTGTGCGTTCTTTCGCCATGAACAGCACGACACGTCCTGTCACACTAATGATTTCAATATCTTTTCGTTCGAGCAACTCGACCGGGACATGGTCGTTGAAGACGACTTGCCACTTAATACTGAGAGCACGCGCCTCTTCGAGCGACATGATTGCTTTGACGCGTCCACTCTCGATCATGATGATGCGGTCGGCAATTCGTTCAAGTTCGTGTAACTGGTGGCTCGAGACGATAATCGAGCAGTTCCGTTTCTCGACTTGGGCAATCATCAGTTTCAACACGTCTGACTTGGCGACGACGTCTAGACCGTCCGTCGGTTCGTCGAGCAGATAGTATTTCGCTTGGACGGCGAAAGCGAGCGATAACGTGACGAGCGCCTTTTGACCTTTTGAGAGTTGGCGAATTTTTTTGTTGTCGATGTTGTAACGCGTCAATGTCTCACGGAAGGCGGAACGATTGAACGACGGGTAGATTGACTCATACAAGTCCGTCGCCTCGTTTACCGTATAGTGTTTGAGCGCGTCCGCCGAATCCGGTACGAAGATGATGTCCCGCTTCAATCCGGCATCTTTAAAGATACTTTTCGTTCCATAAAGCACGTCTCCCTGATCTGGGCGGATGATGCCGACCATCGTCCGGAGAAGTGTCGTCTTGCCGGCACCGTTACGTCCGACGAGCGCGATGATTTCTCCTGACTCGACAGTAAAGTCAATTCCGTCCAAAATTGTTTGACGGTCAATTTTTTTACTTAACTGTTCAACTTTCAGCATTGGATTTCCCTACTTTCTCATATTCCGTTCGCAATACGCCAATGGCTTCGTCTAACGGCACGTTCGCATAGTGGCAATCAATCGCAATCTTTTTGATCGAGGCGATGACCGGCTCACGTGCCGCATCATCGTCCACCCAGTCCTCGGAGACAAACGTCCCGCGCCCACGTCGCATCTCAAGCAGCCCGAGCCGTTCCAACTCCTGATACGCCTTACTGACCGTATTCGGATTGATGACAAGATCGGTGGCGAGTTCACGCACGGACATCACCTTATCTCCGGGTCGTAAAATTCCACGGATAACGAGCTCTTTCGTTTGATTGACGATTTGTTCGTATAGCGGTTCTGAACTTTTCATATCGATTTTGTATAACATGGGTCACACCCTCTCATAGTCAATGTTACTCTTTAAGTGTATTATATGTATTAGTACACGCAATTACAATAGTTCTTTGAGGGCACTTTTAGTTTACAGCGAAATGGAAATGATTTGAATAAGACTTTGGACCGAGGTATTCTCCTTCAATATCAGGTAGATTGAACGAGAGGTGACGAAATGATTAAAAAACGATTACTGGCAAGTATGGTCGGTGGGGTTCTTGCTGGCGGGCTCTTCGTATATACGACGATTGAAAAGTCAGAGGCACGGGAGACTTATACCGCGTATGTGAAGGAAACGTACAACGAACAACCCGATATCGAGCTGTCACGCGATTGGAAGATGGGCGGTTATGTCGGGGAAGTCACATTGACGAACGAACCGTTCGCCGGAACTTATATTCTCGAAACGTATGGTGACGGCTCCATCCACGATAACGTGCTCGAGACGTATTGGGAACGCGAGGCAGAGCGGACGATTCACGAGCGCCTCGTTTCGAAAAGAATCTTAAAAGAAGAAGAGACCGTCCGTGCGGAAGTACCGACCGGAGTGTCCGATGATGTGCAAGCAAAAGTCAGCCCGGCCCCGCCGTCCATCTATGAAACGAATCCGAAGACGTATCTCGACGTCTCGATCATGTTTCATGAAGACTGGAACAATACGGACGAACAGAAACAACGAATCCTCGATGTCATCCGTGAAGTGGAATCCGACGTCTATTCGATTCACTTCTCGTTCGACGGGAAGCCTGGAGGAAATGATGATTACACAGAACGGTACATGATGTTCACGCGCAAAGCGTCTGACATCGACCCGTCCTTCCTCGATGTGCGGACGATTGAGGATTTGAACGCCTATGACCGCCTGTATGGATTCGACGATACGACATTCACGACAGAATATCGATTTGATGGCACCCCTATCGAAGAGAAGACGACACAATAATCCGGTGTCGTCTTTTTTGAGCGTTTGACTTTACAGGCAATCCAAAACGTTGTATCGTTTGACAAGTCAACGATTGATAAGTCAATTGAGAAAGGTGGGACGCAATGGACCTACGTGAAATCAGCCGATTACTTTACCAAATCAAGGTGGCGGAACAAAATGTCGCATCGTCGTTCGAACGGGAGACAGGATTCAGCCTGACCCGCTACGAGATGTTACAAGTCGTCAAAGAACGAGGCGTTTGTTCGCAACGTGCGATTAAGGAAGAGATGAAAATCGACAATGCCGCCATCACTCGACATTTGAAAATCCTTGAAGAGAAAGGATTTGTCGTCAGAGAGCGGAACGCGGAGAACCATCGCGAGATGTTCGTCTGTGTGACAGAGAAAGCAGAGCAAGACCTAAGGGATTGCGAACGAGACGAACAGGCCAACCACCTCGTCTTACAAGCCTTGTCCGCTGAAGAGATTCAACACTTATCCGGACTGCTTCAAAAATTGAACAGTCACACCTAAACAGAGAAAGAAGGAATTCACCAATGGCAACTACATTCGAAAACAATACATTTACAGACGTTATGTTCGGTCGTAAATCAATTCGTGTTTATGACGAGAACGTGAAAATCTCACAAGAAGAGATGCTCGAGATGATTCAGGAAGCAACAACGGCTCCATCATCGGTCAACATGCAACCATGGCGCTTCGTCGTCGTTGAAAGCCCAGAAGCGAAAGAGACGCTCAAGCCGCTCATCCGTTTCAACACGCGTCAAAACGACACGTCTGCAGCGATGCTCCTCATCTTCGGAGACATGGAGTGCTACGAGTACGGCGAACAAATCTACGATCAAGCGGTCGCAGAAGGTAAAATGCCACAAGAAGTACGTGACCAACAGCTCGACGCGATCATCCCTTACTACAAAAATCTCTCGAAACAAGAGATGAACGACATCGTGAAGATCGATGCGAGTCTCGCAGCGATGCAATTCATGCTCACAGCCCGTGCACACGGCTATGACACGAATCCAATCGGTGGTTTCGAGAAAGACCAGCTCGCAGAAGCGTTCGGTCTCGACAAAGATCGCTACGTACCAGTCATGATCTTGTCTGTAGGGAAAGCAGCAGAAGAAGGTTACGAATCCGTTCGCCTTGATGCTCAAACAGTCACTTCATTCAAATAATTCACCACACAATCGGAGGAATCAACCATGATCTTAGTCAACGCCACATTCGATATCCAAGCTTCACAACGCGAGAACTTCTTGCGTGACATCCAAGTTTTGATTGACTCATCAAAACAAGAAGCGGGTTGTGTCGGATATGACCTATACGAGTCAACATCTGTTGAGAACCGCTTTGTCATGATCGAGAACTGGGAAGACCAAGCCGCTCTCGAGCAGCACAACCAAAACCCAGTCCTCATCAACTTCGCACAAAACGTGGCGAACTACGTGTCAGCGAAACCGGTCGTGCAAGTAGCAGCGGTCAACTAATATGTCGACGCTCACCCTTGTGTTCGGAACGCTTGTCGCCATCGAATTCTTCTATATCTTCTATTTAGAGACGATTGCGACGGCATCCTCGTCGACGTCACGCGTCTTCCGTCTATCGAAAGACGAGCTGACGAGAGACTCGGTGTCGGTTTTGTTCAAAAATCAAGGCGTCTATAACGGATTGATTGGGGTCGGGCTCTTGTACGGACTATACCTTTCCCCAAACCCGGTCGAGATTGTCACCATGATCCTGACCTATATCATCCTCGTTGCCCTATATGGCAGTATCACGAGTGACAAGAAGATTATTCTGACACAAGGTGGGCTTGCCATCTTGACGTTGATCTCGATGGTGATCTTATGACAGAAAGCGTTCGACCTGAGAAAATGGTCGAACGCTTTTTGCTTGTATCCTCTATACTAAATAGTGAGGTGATGATGGTGAGATACACATGCCCATGCTGTGGCTATCAGACGTTAGAAGAGGAACCACCAGGCACATACGACATTTGTCGAATCTGCTTTTAGGAGGACGACGGGGTTCAATTCGATGATCCCGATTATGAAGGCGGTGCGAATACGGTGTCGCTTCGACAGGCTCAACAAAATTACATTCAATTTGGTGCGAGTGAACGGCTCTTTTGTGATGATGTCAGAAAACCGAATAAACACGACAGAAAAGACCCAGACTGGAAACCCTTCTCTAGCAAGTAAACTTAATACAAGGTCACCCATATAAGAGGTGACCTTGATCATTCATCTAATCTAATACGCTCCCACATCTCTTCATCGACGACAAAGAACGATTCATGGGAGCATACCGCAAGCACACATGTCTCTCCCGTATAAAACATCAAGTCTTCCGGAAGTTTCGGATGAATCCAACTGAATAATGAACGACCCCGTTCTTTTAAGAACTGTACCGTCCTGTAATTCATATGAAACGAATATAGATACGCTGTATCCACAGACAGTCGTGTTGTCTCCCACTCACTTACGATAGTTCGTTCAATCAAATCCCAACGAATCTCTTCAGTCAGTACATCCATATACGCTAGACGCTCCTCTTCAATCTCCATGCGTCGCCTGTCTTCCACGAACGCAAAGTGAGTGCAGTGCTCAAGCAAAACATCGATGAGCGCCTCATAGCGCTCTCCCTTTACATCTTGAGTGATCATCAGCATGCTTTCAAGCCTCCTATGGTGAAGCAACAAATATACCCGTCTCTTCCGTAATCTCAAACGAATCTTGATTCCATCTCACTTCAATCGTCCCGACTCTTTCGGGTTCTTCGACACTTCGATATAATCGCCTGACCTCCATGTCAAAAGTGAAAAAGCCACTTGATTGTTTCATATACCCTTCTTGATTCACATATGTATTTGTCTGATCCCCAATCAGCTTGAACGAGTCACAGCTCTCATCTTCACACTGTACCGAATATGCTTCCTCGAACCAGCTTATAAAGTCAGCCTCATCCGCTTTCGTTGGATACATCGGTGCCGCCCAGACTCTAGCTACAATCAACACAACAAAACCGATGAACAACCATTTTCTCATACGCTCTCCCCCGCTCTCACTATCCAAAGTCTAACATGTCCATTTTATCAAAAAACCGCCCTGACCGAAGCCAGAGCGGAATTGATGTCTTATAAGGCGAAAATCGCTGCAGATACACCGACGACACCAACGAGCGCCATCGCATATACCGGCACACGTGGCATTTCGCCATTGTTGTCGAGCGCTTTCCCGAACATGTAGAAGACGATTGGGTGCACGAGGAACGGCATCGAGAAGATGAGCGGGATGAGAAGTGACGCTTCCGTTCCGAACATTCCACCTTGAACCGCTGCGAACAAGCCGAAGTGCGAGATCGCTGACGATTGTGCCATCGTCGTGTAATCAAACGCAATTGTGCTGAACGCCAAGATGACGAGACCACCGAAGACGGCCATCATCTGCCATCCGAACGAGAACTGCATAAGGGCTTTGACTTCTTTGAAGTCTTCCCCGTTCGCCGCGCGTAAGTTTTTCAACGCGAGCGCCGTGAGTACGAGACCGACCAAAACGATGATGGCTGTCGGCCAAATCCAGAGCGCACCGTTGTCGGCACTGACCGCGAGGATTGAGAAGACGAAGATATGTCCGAAGAACGGGATGTTGATCATGATTGGCGCACGTTTCGCTGCTACTTGACCGAAGTCACCAGCCGTACACGCTCCTGTGAGACCACTGTGTGAAAGTGACCCTGCCATACCTGGTGCGAGATTACGGATGTGACCCGTGCGAGCGAACCACATGATGAGCGCGATCCCACCGAACATCCAGAACAACTGACCGAAGAAACCGTAGACGAGAATCGAGTTCATGCCTTCGATGGCGAACGCGTCACCGATTCGTGAACCACCAACCATGAAGTTAGCAGCCAAGACGACCGGGATCCCTGCGAAGAGAAGCGCGCGGACAGTCGGTCCATACGTCCAGTTATGGAAGATGGCACCGAGTGCTGACGAGATCAACATCGCAAAGAAGATTTGCGGAAGTGCGATAATCGGCTGAACCGCTGTCGCAATCAAGAACGAGACGAACAAGATGACAAGCAAGAGGACAGTCTCGATGACACCTTTTTGCATGTATACTTTCTTGTCCTGAATCTGTGCTTTATGGTCGATGAGTAAGAACGACACCGCAAGACCGAGGAGTGCGAGGATTGGGTAGTAAAGCGCAATCCCTTCTGCCGTACCTGGCTCGATTGCCATACGGAAGAACCCTTCCAAACCGACGAGCAAGAAGAACGAACGAAGGATGAAGATGAACTGCGTACGTCCTGTCCCGAGGAACATCTCTTCTTTAGAAGGAACGACGATGTCCTCCATGTCGAGCTCTTGTTTGCTCAAGATTTTACGAAGTTCCTGTCCACCGACGAAGAACGAAACGACCAAGGCGATGATCGTCGTCCGTGACAAGAAGTCGACGAGCGGGAATTCAGGAAGACCCGGCGTCGCGATGCCGATTTCGACCATACCGAATCCGAGACCGAGACCGAAGATGACGATGACGAGGATCGGCGAGAAGCGCGTCCCAGCCACGACCATACGAGATAAAATGACCATCGGGATGACGAAGGCCATAAGCAACCAG
Organism: Exiguobacterium sp. s181; assembly: GCF_018617125.1. GTDB lineage: Bacteria > Bacillota > Bacilli > Exiguobacteriales > Exiguobacteriaceae > Exiguobacterium > Exiguobacterium profundum. Next base: position 168,912 of record NZ_JACSJM010000002.1, on the reverse strand, counting down.
AATTGGTTGATCAGTTGCATTTGAGATAATTGCTGTACAAGTTCCATTTACTAACCCCTAACATAATTTTTAGCACACAATATCGAAGTGTACAGGAATGAACATTATGTGACAATAGGGTGTGATGTTTTGTAAACATTGAAAGCGGAACCAAGTGAAATTGGTCCCGCTTTCGTTAGTTATTGGACTGTCTGAGGCCCCAAATTCCTTTATTTCCTGTGGAATAAAAGAGGTCTTCTTTTCCGGTAAAACTCGCCGAATCACTAGAATGTGCACGAATCTGTTTATTGACGTGCCCTTTCCAATCTTTATATCGATCGAGCTCGAGTTGGTAGTATGATTTTTCGACATACGCATAAATGTCTTTTAAAGATGCCGTCCCACCGTGGTGTTGGAGGGCAAACTGGATTTTACGTAGTAACAGGCGTTTCACATTACCCCACCTTTCTACTTCTGTTTCATTTCAAAGTAGTCTTCTAATTTGTTTTCAACTGCTAATTGAATAGCAGCATGCGCTTGTTTAGTCGGAATACAGTACTCTTCTCTGACAATGAGTTTCCCATTCGCATTCTTAAATGGTGTTTTACCTGTTCTTAGTGATTCAGTTGTCAAAGCTTTAAACGGTAGCGAATTTAGATGTCTCTCTATTTCCTTCTGTGAAAATGATTCTTGAAATATTTTAGCGATGCCATTTAATGAATGTTCTTCACTTTGCTTTCTTACCAAATCGTAGTACTCTTTTGCGATCACATCAGCTGATAATGGGTGAAACCAATCTTAAAATCCTCTATTGAGCATGATTTGGATAACATTCATTTTATATGTACCTTGACGCGCAAAACCATCAATAAAGTTACAAAAAGACTTTATAGCAATCTCTGATGAGTTGATAGTTATTTTATCGTTCAGCATGCTCATCCTTTCGCTTTCCGACTAAAGTAGTAATGTAATCGAACATCTACAATCTGTTTAACCCATTCATAAACGGTTAGATTGCGGAACGATTCATTGAATTCAATATGCAGAGTTTCATCTTCTACATAAAACGGTCCTTTAGCAATTTTATCGAATGGCATTCGTAACAATAATTTTTCAATTCTTTGTTGATGGAATGGTTGCTGAAAGTCTTTTGTCTTTCCATCAATCTGCTGACGATATGGTTCTTTTTTAATGTAATCATAAAATGGAAGAGCGGCTTCAGATGCTTTAAGTGGCTTGTACCAATTCTCTTCTCCCCGTTTTAGCATAATTGAAAGTACAATCATTTTATAGCTTTTGGTCATGCTCGTGTATTCCACCTCGACGAGAAGCGATTTCACATCACTGTATAGTATCGCTTCTTCCTCACTTAGTTCTCCGAGTTTATGCAAAAATCCGAAGAACCCACCAAGCTTTTTCCATTCGGAACGATAAGCGTCTATAGAGTACTCTCCTCGTTGGATTAATTCCATGTAGCTCGGGCGCCTACCCATTTCTTCTTTCACCATGAAATAATTTTGTTCAAGTAATTGCTGACGCGTTGAGGAACGTGTCACCATTTTCTTCAGTAAGTCAACAGTCTGTAAATCAAACTCAATTGTACATGACGAAGGTAGATCAATCGTAGTTGGTAAGGAACTCACTGTATCTTGTCGGCTAGTCGTCAACAAAGCCAGTTTCTTATCAATATTTTTATAGTTCCCAATTAAATCGATAATCGTACAATGAGTCTTTCCTTTTGATAGACGTAGCCCTCGTCCAATTTGTTGGGTGAATACTGTCAATGATTCAGTCGGACGACAGAACAATAGCGTATCGATTTCAGGAATATCGACACCTTCATTAAATAGATTCACTGCAAAAATGATGTCCAATTGTCCTTGCTTTAATTGGGCAATTACTTCCGTTCGATCATACTCGGCCTGACTATGAAGCGCTACCGCCTGCACCCCTTGTCTCCTGAAATAATCTGCCAAATATTCAGCTTGTATAACGGAAGAACAAAAGCCGAGTGCTCTCGATTGATGATGTTCTGACCATGCCTTAAAAATTTTCTCGGCAACACTTTCTTTTAACTGTTCTGCCAATAACTCTTCTTGATCATAACGCCGTCCATTGATCAGACGAATCTGAGAGTAGTCGATTTCATCATAGATTCCAACGTAATGAAACGGGGTTAAAAACGATTCTTCAATCGCTTCCGTAAAGTGCATCTGGAAAGCAACGTTATCATCACAAAGTGCATAAACGTCTCCTCCGTCTAAACGGTCAGGCGTTGCAGTCAAACCGAGTAAGAACTTCGGTTGAAAATAATCTAGCACTCGACGGTAGGAAGGAGCAGCCGAATGATGGAACTCATCCACGATTATCAAATCGAATTGCTCCGGGTCATATTGCTCCATTCTTTGTTTCGAAGCTAACGTTTGAATCGAGGCGAACACGACGTCAGCAGTATCTTGATTTCTTGATTCACCACCGAGTAGTAACCCGGTCTTCCAGTCATTCGCCACATTGAGGAATGACTTTTCTGCTTGTAACAAAAGTTCTCTTTGATGTGCGACAAAAAGGACATGTTTGAATTGTCGTGCAAAGAATGCACTCAAATACGTTTTCCCTAATCCTGTCGCTAAAACGAGCATCGCCTTTTTCCGACCTTCCGCCATCGTTTCTCGGAGAGCCAATAACGCTGCGTCTTGGACAGACGTCGGGGTAATCGAATCATCTTCTATGTAGACGGGAGAATGTTCAGCGACCTCCCATTCTTTCATTCGATCCTTTCGCGCTTCATACTCTTCACGATAAGGCTGTAACGAGACTGGATTCATCATTTGCGCATATTCACTATAAAATAATTCATGAAACGCAGCGACTGACTCTTCAAACACTTCCTCTGATACATTCGAAGGAATTTCAACATTCCATTCCACACCATGATTTAACGCACTATGCGACAAATTCGAGGAACCTACAAAAAACGTACCGCTTTCTATTGTACGGAACAAATATGCCTTTGGATGGAACGACCTCCCTTTTGAGCGGTATAGCCGGAGCTCAACATTCGGTATTTGGAATAACATATCCAATGCATCAGGATCGGTGAGGTACAGATAGTCTCCTACCAAGATTCTGATTTGAGCGCCACGTTCACTCGCTTTTCTTAAAGAAGCCGATAATTCCTTCACTCCCGACACTTGAGCAAACGCGACAACCATATAAATTTCAGTCGCCGCGTCTATGTGTTCTTGTAAAGGGATGCCAAGATTGCTCGTATGGAGTCGTAAATCACTCATGATCGAGGACCTCTTCTAAAAATAGACCCTTTTCAAAACCGCCACGTATTTTGCGTTTCTCTTCACGTATGCGGTTCAATTCATCGAAGTCTGCTCCATGCATATTTCCAAGTGTATAGACCAACTCCAAAATGTCAGCTAACTCTTCAAGAGACTCTTCATCAATGTTCGTTTCTTCATACTCTTTGATTTCTTCGTAGAGTTTCAATCGTGATTGCTCGAAGTGTTCGGCTTGAGTAAGCTGCTTCACAATCGGGATTTTTCCTGATTCGTGAATGATTTCAGGGATGTTGTCTCTTACTAATTTGTTATAAATCATATCGTCTCTCCTCTCAATCATCTATTTACATTTTAGTAAATGCATAGGTATAAATCACTTTAAGAATAATACCCGATACTTTTTTAGTTATGGTTGCCATTAAATGATCAGAATCGATGATTATGATTCTATATTTTGTTACAATGTTTGTAAAATATCATGTTGTGTAGGAAGGAAATTAACAATGAATACCCAAAAGAATTGGTCATTTTTAGTTACAAATCTAGTACCGGATGAAGATACCAAATTCACTTACGATGAATTTAGTAAGTGGATGACTGATTCACCAACAGAGGCCATGGTTTACTTAGATGGTATTTTTCAATCTTTAACTTTGAAGCGAATGTATATGTTAGCTAAAATAACCGGGCGTCCCGCTCTCTCGGAACGATACTTTGCTCGACATGTTATAAAACATGGTTGGCAAAAACTTAAAGTTGAACTTAACGCTTCTATGAAAGAATTGAAGTGGGCCCACCGTTACATAGAAATAAGTGATTTATATACAAAACGTAACTTATTGAAAACAGAGACAATGGAGGCATTCGAAAAATTAATTGCACTAACAGAAGTATTTCTACAAGAATCTGAAGAGTCCTTTGATGACTCTTTCAAAGAGAATATGACTAGTACTATCGTTGAAACTTCAGATGTATTCATGATGCCCCCTAATTCTCTATACGAATCCGATAGTGTACAAAGACAGCAAACTTCTGAGGAATTTTATATGGTAAATGATTTTTCAGCAAAAAATGAAGAAATCGAAATGGATGAGTCTGGTCATGAACATATTGATGAACCTTCCCAACCATCAACTGAATTGAAAACTAGTATTTTATTAGAACGTTTACGAATGCTCCAGTCATCTTCTAAAGAGTCAGTCGTTAACGCTGACAGCTTTGGTTTGTTTCGAGAGTATATGCACATCAATCGTCCGATTCAAATATCTCTTCTTGAAACATTAGAAAAAGTTAATGCGGAATCAACTCCTCAACTAATTTTATTGAGCGGTAGTGTTGGGGACGGGAAAAGTCATTTGCTCGCTTATGTAAAAGAAAAATATCCGGACTTGGTCACTAACGTTAGAATTCATAACGATTCAACCGAGTCATTTGATCCATCTAAGAGTTCGATCGAAACTTTAGATAATGTCATGTCATCTTTCTACAAACAAGACTCAAATAAAAAACATCTATTGATTGCCATCAACCTAGGTGTACTACACAATTTCTATAGTTTTGCCGAGTCTGAAAATCGATATGACTCACTCAGAAAGTTTATCGATGCAGCAGACATTTTTGGACATGGAGAGCATATCGTCTACTCTTTAGATTCTATCCATCTATTGAATATCGCAGGTTTTCAAACATATAGTGTCGGTGAAGAAGGAGCCCACTCTTTCTTTTTCACAAGCATTCTCGAGAAAATCGTTTCTGAATCAAATGAAAACCCGTTTTATACTGCATATCTAGAAGATACAAATCATGGTCATCGCTCTATTGTGCATGACAACTATGATTTCTTATCTAATCCTTCTGTACGTGAATCTGTTGTCAATGTCATCATTCAAGCCATGGTAAAAGAAAAACTCATTATTTCTACTCGTGCATTTTACAATTTTATTTTCGATATCTTAGTTCCATCAGACTTAAATCTCGACCGTGAGAGACCGGAAGCAGCATTACCAAATCTGATTTTTGGTCATCCTGATCGCTCTAATATTCTAAGTTCATTACATCAAAATGATCCGATTTCATTCCGTATCCCATACTTTGATGAATTAATCACCAAGTATGTGCTGTCACAGCATCCTCAAGAAATCGCTAAAAATGAATTAAAAGAGATTGGAGACGTATATAGTTTCATACATCATTCACCAGAAAACGAAAGTAAACTAAATACTTTGGGAGCATTTTTAGTGCGTAGCTACTCACTCCTAAATCCAAAAGACGTCGATCAGACCTATATGAATTTTTTACAGTATGTAAAGGCGTACTACCTTGGTGATGGTGAGAATATCGAATCGTTATTTGAACTCATTCGTAGTGTCATTTATTTATGGAAAGGATCTCCGCGAGAAAATTATCTCTTTATTGACGGCGCAAATAATGAATATCGCGTGGCATATCCATTCCAAGCGGAAGAAATCGTAGACCAACGCCTCTTTGATAGTGCTGAAACTAAAGATGATGCTTTTTATCGCTTCAGTCCATTTATACGAATCGGTTTTGACGTAAATGGGAAGGAGATTCTTTTTGATCTTGACTATAAATTGTATAACTTACTGGTAAAAATACAGCATGGTTATCGACCAAATCGTAATGACTTAAGAGATGCTGTGCAGTTTATTGACTTTTATGATGAACTCATCCGATATACAGATAAATCAAAATCAATTCTTCTAGTCTCCACTCATGATGGTTCGATGGTGGAACTATCTAAACCAAAGTTCAGCAAATCAAAGTTCGAAGTTAGAAAGGTGAAGCAGTAATATGACAAATACTCATGATGTAAAAAATTACGAATTAGACTGGAAACTTCTCGAGTCATTTCTGATTCAAAATAAAGGCTATCGTTATTCACGTAGAAAAAATACATTTGTATTACCTTTACCTACACGTGAACCGGAACGTTCAAAATTCGAAAGCGGCTTCTGGCCAATAACTGGCGGTATCGTGAGATTGTTATCTAATGAACCGCTCATTCCTGAACATCCTAAGTTGGACGAGAATCACATCCTGTCAATTGGAAAATTTGATTCCGAAGAAACGAGTGAATGGTTCAAATATTTTATCAAGAGTCAGCAACGTAAAATCGAAGAAACAGAGATTTCTAGTTTGTCGCAACTTCCTCTACTCACTTTAAGTGAGAAAAAAGAGAGGAATGGTCAAATCGATTTCATTAACTATGTCTATGGCACGTTGATTGAAGGAAATGAAGAATTTCTTTCACCACTGTTTTTAGATGAAAACAATGACGATCTTCTGACACAAATTTTTCGAAGTTCTCGCTCGACGAATAAGTCTACATTCAATAGTCCTTATTCATGTTTGTTCCCACGTTTAAAAGAACAATTTAAAGAAGATTTGATTCATTTATCCACAAATCCAAAATTCTTCTTAGACAATTTAAATCATCTATTCATTCAATATACGTTTATCTTGATGTCCCAGACTGTTCTTCAAACTAATCGATTTACAAAATTTGATAATGAGAAACTCATTCCACTCTATTTTTTAATGGAATGGGAAAAGGCAGCCCGCTGGCGTACAAGTTATACGAACGGCTATCGATTGTTAAAAGAACAGGTGAAAGATTTTTACAAACATGAGCATGCACTGAATATCGTTTCTCAAACACCAGCATTTCAGTCACAAAAAAACTTATACTATCATCATATTGATGAATTACTAACTGCAGCTGGTGAGGATTCTAAGAAAAATTATATTCAATCACTCTATCATTGGATGAATAATTTCTATACGCAGCATAAAGGTATCGAAACCCCAAAATACAATGCTGACAGCACGTTAGATGAAGCCTTTAGAGACTTAGCCGAAGCAATCTCAATTGGATTGAATAAAGAGTTAAAGTCTCGATATCCTGCCGCACTTGACGTCTTTCTATTAAAGTTCTATAGAAAACATGGTGGTTCACTTGGATCATTACTTGCCGTAAATCAAGAACAATTATTGACTCTTATAGCTTGCTCAATTAAACAGGACAAGATTGAATTGAATAGGCTTTGGATTGAACTTGAATTAAGAGGACTATTCTTTGATCATCACTCAAAAGAAGAAATTGTTGGGCTATTGGATAAACTAAACTATTTGGAAAAGAAAAGCGATAGCGGGGATGCACAGTATGTCAAATCAATTTTATAAATTTATCACACAACAATTATTACAATTCTTTAAACATGAGATTCAACAAAATAGAACAGATCGTTATTACGTCTATCTTCCGACAAAACAAGATGTAAAAGAAATGTATGATGCACTTTCAGGTTTAAGCGTTTCTGAAACCTTCACATATAAACATCCATTCGGAAAAGAAAATTATGTGACCAACTCACTTAACTTTTCTACAGGAAAATTAGTAATAGCAAGTTCTCTTGATACAGATATTGATTATCTCGTTACTCTGAGAAATGAAATGAGTGAACAAAGCGGGCAATGGTCTAATACTTCCTTAATGATTCTGACTGATAATTTAAATGACTCCATCCGGGGTGGAAGTATTGACTTGACTTCTGAAGGTCGTCCATTGCACATTAGCAAAATCATTCAACATTTAGATCAGCATTTGGCAAGTAGTGATTTATCGAAATCTGAACAAATGATTATCGCCGATTATTTAAAACGTCGTAATCAACAAAAACAAATTACGAATGGTTCATTTCTAGATTTCATCGATATTTTAGGTCTTTTACACAAAGATACGCTTGATTCGGATGACTATACCTCATTACAGTACTTTCAAGATGGCGACCTAAGTTCGCTTATTCGTGAACGAGATGAAAAAAATGTTGGGTCAGCTTCATGGAAAAAGATAAACCGACAAATCGAGAATCGCTTATCAGAAAATCACGAATTATTCGAAGATGTTGAACGTTACTTCACGTTAGGAAACACTCGTGAAAAACTAGAAGAGCGATTTGATAACGGGGCCACAAAATTAAAAGAGGATACTTGGCAACAAGCTGATTACACTGTATTGAAAGAATGGGAAGAGAAAGCAAAATCAAATCGAGATATTCAATTCATATCCGAAAAAATGATTGCAAAAACCGACGGCTCCAAATTATCAACTTCACATTTTTGGAAACGCCCACAGTCTGAAACTAAATCAGGTCAAAGAACTTGGCACATCATCGTCTTTTCTACACAAGAAGCAGACAAAGTTCAAATTCATCTTCCTTTTGACCGTTTTACGTCGAAGCAATTTTTGGACAATAAAAGTGCAAAATCAACCGTAAGTTCTGGACATTCTCTTATTACTACGATTGAAAATAATTCTACCCAAGTTACTTTCTCACGGGTACGCTACAAACATGAAGGCCAGACTTCCACTACTTATTTATTTAATATTGCAGTTGTTCCACTGTCGCCTGAGTTTTTAAATCCATATCAATCACGATATTTGATTGATACGACACCTAAAAATCAACAAGCGATTCGCTTAATACTTGATGGCCATCATTCAGTTGAACTTGGGGACGGTTCGGGACAAATAAATGATGTTGTTGTTGATTCATCAGAGGCGATTAAGATTGGACATAATGATGTCATCACTCTTCCTTTAAATGCTCTTGATGAAGGAGAATCTCGCGTTCGATTCTCTGTCATGATTGATGAAGTTGAGGTCCCACTAGCTATTAAAGACGAGATGTTAAAAACTACTCCTTTAGATGGTGTTAGTATTTGGACGAGAAAGAGAAAAGATGAAACATCGTTTTTAATCGACTCAGATTATAAAACCATCCATAATGGTCAACGCACTTACTCTACCAAATCAATAGACCGAAACTTCTTTAAAATGGAACAAGATTGGTTAGATGATCATGTACGGTATGCAAAGCAACTTTCCGATGATACTTTCGAGAGCATACCTTTAGAGTTACCAAGCGCTGTAGAAACGAGTTATGATTTATTTTTGAACACGGTTAAGAGTAAGGGAACAATCCCTTCACTCATGTATTACGATGACCAAGTACAGTCAGCTGCCTTTGATTTTATAAACAACTACCTGTCTGAAATTGAAAAAATTAAAGCTCAGTCTTTAATGACTGTACAACAACGGAACCTATACCGTTTAGGACAAATGGAAACGATTGATGGTTTGTTATTAACCCCATTCTCACCGTTGAACATTGCTTATCAATGGCAAGTGAACTCGGATTTAGGTTCTGAAGATATCGATTCGAATATTTTAAAAAAATTAAAAGCGAGCTATACTTTGCCTTATGCGTTTAATGTACATGAAATGCTACTGAAGCCAACGGATTATTCTCCATTACCTGAATGGCATGAATACGTTATTAGAGAAAAAGTAAGCATAGGTGAAACAAACTCTTACTTAGCAAAAGTTGTAGAAGAGAAAATGACCCACTTTGCTGATCATTACGACTATCTATTCTCAATACAAAATTCGGCTCCGCTCTGTATCAATGTTATCAATGTCACAAATGATGAAGAAATTTTAAAAGGAATTATTTCTTGGTTCAAAAATCAAATTTCTTCGAAAGGTGTTCTCGAAAACATCAAACCACTTGAGGTGTCTTTATATCTACCAAACGCTTCTGGTTTAAGTGCTTTTGATACATTAAACGAGATAGAAACTGCTGAACAATTAAAAGAGGAATTCGGTATCGACTTATCTATTGATGACTTCGAAATAGATGATGTTTTACATGTTCTTCAACAGTCTATTCTTTATCGAAAGTTAGACTTAGAGGAACCAATCCTCTATTCTCATATTTCATTTTATAAAATGGGAAATGAATCGAGAATCGTTACACAACCGATGCGTGATTTATCAAATAGCATGAACTTAGACGGTTTATTCACTACCGTATCATCGGTTCAAAGTGATGATACCGGATACCGCGTTGGATTCGGTACAAAAGGAGCCGACATTAACAGAAGTCTTATGACAAAATTCGGCTCACTTTATAATGAACTTACAGCCAACATTAAAGACGGTGGACACAGTTCTTATATGAAAGATGTTTCATTGACAATGCACATCGATGTTGCTGATAAAGACGAACTCGAAAAAATTTATAGCGCCTCACATTGGGTAACGTTTATTGATCCACCTGTCGGATTAGATTTCTTTAAATCGTCTTCAGACAATTTGATCATTGTACATTACAGCGACCAATATTCATCAACAAATGGTTATGATGCCATCACTGTAACTGACAAATCAAAACAATATTTTAATGTGATTGAGGAATTTGTTAATTCTCAGGGTGTGACATCCACGCAAGAACAGATAGAAGAAACAATTCGTGCTTTCAACACGTTTAACGGGGAATGGTTACTTCGAGCTGTCCAAGGAAGAGGATACGATAAACGAGAAAAGATGAGTATTGTTTCAGCAATTAAAGAAACACTATTGCTTTTTAATGAAGAAAACACGATTTGGGTACCAATTTCTATGGAAGAAGTCGTGCGTGTTACAGGCAATGTGAAACTTAGTAAACGTGCTGGTCTATTTTCAGGAAAGACAATTGGTCGAAAAGGAAATTGTAGCGATGATTTATTGATGATTGGACTAGAAATAGATCAAACACAATTAAAGGTACATTTATTCCCGGTAGAAGTTAAAATCGGAATAAATGACAACAGCGTCATCTCAAAAGGTATTTCACAAATCACAGAATTGAAAGCTCGACTAAATGACCATCTACTCGATTTAACTACTTTTGACGCTAAATTCTTACGAAATTATTTTGTTAGACTCTTCATCAACAATGCAAAAAAAATGCAAGAAAATGAAATTTGGCCTAGTAAAGATTTTCGTTTAAGTGCAGAGCTAATCGATCGGTTGATAAACGATGATTTTAAAATCGTTGATGAAAAAAGAGCAAAATTCGGAAATGGTGTTCTTGTCTCATTTAAAAAGCATTCAGAGTCTGTACGTCACTCCAGAAGTCAAGGTGTCGTAATACTAGAGTTACCTGAACAACACGGTTATGAAGCACTTACTCAGTCTTTAGATTCACTTGAATCTTCCAAAAAGGAAAAATCTTTAGCTCCAACTTTCAAAAATGAAGCCTTTGCTTCACCTGCTGATTCGACAGAACAACAAAAATCAACAGATGAACTAGAGGACAGAAGGAACTTACCTGAAGACAAAAATCATACTGTTGTTGAACCTGATTTAAAGATTGCCCCACTCACTCAGCCTAACCTTGAACTTGTAACTCCAAACGTTGTTAGTCTAGAACAGGTTAGATTGCATCTAGGTAGTGAATTGAATCAAGACTATTATTGGGAATACGGGCATCCACGACTATCCAATCGACATCTCCTAATCGGTGGTCGATCCGGTCAAGGAAAAACCTATTTCGTACAGTCTCTTCTATTGCAGTTGGTCGAACAAAATCAATCCGCATTGGTGATTGATTATTCGAATAGTTACACACTAAGCCAGCTCGATGAAACATTTGTAAATCGAATGGGGGAAAAATTGACAGAACGCATTGTGTATCATGAATCTTTCCCTCTAAACCCTTTTAAACGGAGAGAAAAAGAAATAAGCGGTCGGAAAGAGCCTGAAAAAATTGTTGAAGTTGCCAGAAGAGTAGCTGCAGTTTTTGCCTCTGTATATAGAGGTTTAGGCGATCAACAGAAAAATGCGATTTATATGGCAACTAAAAATGGTATTGAAAAATACGGAGAAGACATGCGAATGGAACTTCTCATTGAAGAACTTGAAAATCTAGAAACATCATCAAAATCAACAATCCAGTCTGTCATTAGTCGACTAACCCAGATGGTTGACATGGATCCGTTTGACTATGAATCGGATAATGACTGGAGTAAAATTTTTGAGAGTAACGGAGTTACCGTTATTCAACTTGAAGGATATGACCAAGACGAGATTAAAAAATTGCTGGCAGAGTTTATCCTTTGGGACCTATGGTACTACTCACTATCAGGATCTAAAGATAAGCCGATGCCTGTTATTTTAGACGAGGCACAAAACTTATCTTTCCGTGATGATTCTCCATCTGCAAAAATTCTTCGAGAAGGTCGCAAATTTGGCTGGTCAGCTTGGTTCGCCACACAGTCATTTAGTAACTTTGACAAAGAAGAACTTGCTATCTTAGACAATGCGGGTACTAAAATCTACTTCGCGCCTGCCGATAGTGAATTAAAAGTAATTGCAAATCGCATTGGTACCATATCTTTAGATGATTTGCGTAGCTTGAAAAAAGCTCACTGTCTCGCTGTTGGACAATTCAAAATCAGTGATGCGGAATTGAGTAATCAAGAATTTCATCATATTCAAGTTCCACCAATGAAATGAAAAAACGCGCGTCAAATAGCGCGCACATTCTAATAGAATAAGATTCATGAGATACTCCTCCCAAATATGAAATTTGGGAGGTTTTACTTTGAAAAGAAAAGAGAAAGAAACATATTGGATAGTGAAGATCGAAGAGTATCGTGCTAGTGGTTTGTCACTGATCGAATGGTGTGAAACAAGTGATGTTGCACTTCACAATATGAAATATTGGCTACGAAAACAGTCCCCAATCAATCGCGATTCAAGCCAGGAAACCAGTTGGGTCTCCTGTGTCGTCGAAGAACCAAAAGAAAAATCAATTTCTTTGAGAATAGATCAAGTTGATATCGAGGTGACGAGTGGCTACGATGAGACACTTCTACTACAAGTGATCCGGACGCTGCGCTTGGTATGATGAATGGTCGCGCTGTCGAGCGCGTCTATCTAGCAGCGGGTCCAACAGACCTTCGCAAATCGATTGACGGACTTGCTGTCATCGTCCAGGAACTTTTTCAGTTAGATCCATTTTCGAAGCCTTTGTTCGTCTTCTGTAACAGAAAATAAGAAACAACGTGTTTTCTATTTGACACTTACTTTTATTCTTCATATCGGTCTACTGCCTGTTTGGCGTCAAGTAGCGTCCAGCCGTGTTCTTCTCGAACGCGCTTGACGGCTTGTACTTTTTTCCCTTGTCTTACTAATTCAGCTAGCTCTTGATTCAACTCCGGACTGAATTCTTGTGGAGAAGGATAATTCGTCTTCTCAAGTTGACGCAAGCGCATCCGAAGGTCACGAACTTCTGCGTACAAATAAAACGTAAACCCGATAACCGAGATAAGTAGCCAAGTCTGCCATTCCAGAGTAATCATCTCCTCATAATTAATTTAATTTTGATCCCTATTATGTTTTAAATGAAATGAAAAATTAGTATATCCCGAATTCAAGATATAGTTAATTATAGCGCTTACCAAAAATATAAGAAAGGGACAGGGTGTCCACTTCATAAATGTAATCCAGGGTTAAATCATCCTATTTTTACAATCTGAAATGTCCAAAAGACATTCCACCCATTTCCGTATGATACTTTCCCTAACAGAAAAAACACTGCCTCAACTAATGATGTTACAAATGTGATAAAGAACACAATAAGGTAAGGGCTTTTGCTACTTTTCTTTATAAAATAAATCATATGATGAAACGGTACCTGTGCGCTGAACAATTCAACACAATTTGCATAAATGAAGAGGCTGGGACAAAACCTAGACTCTTTCTTTTATAAGAACCAACATATTCACTATCTGACGCTTACTTTTGAACTGCTCCCCGTCAAGTAGACAGGGCAAATAATGAAAACCAGCCTAGGCGGCTTGAGATCTGTATTCGACTGGGCTCAAGTCATTTAGTCGTTTCTGAAGACGAACATGGTTGTAAAACAATATGTAGGTCTCGATGGCCAAGAAACACGAAAAGATGGCCAATCAACGCAAGGACTTCCTTCACAAACTGTCGAGACGGATCGTTGACAAGAACCAAGTCATTATGGCGCGCATCATGACCGTGACATCAACGCGAGCATCAATCTGTTGATGTTGGCAAACTAAAACGAATTCCTGCAGGGTGGGAACCACCCGACGAGCTTGGTCCATAACCGTGGCTGGTAATAGCACGGTCTTCCCAAGAAGCTCTCCCTTCAATTTGCGAAGCAAATAAGTGGCGAGTAGTTCACAAGCAGATAAACCGAAAGAAGCCAAAGCCACCACACCGAAAGAAGATGACCTTCAAAAAATCATGAACCTTGGCACGTTCCAAACGTATATTGGGGATCCACAAATAAAGAAACGTGAGTTCCAAGTCGGACAGCCCGTCTTCCCTTCGCCGGATGGGACCGAACCGAAAGATGGGGAGCGCTCCCGCTCTCCCTCTTCCATTCAGATGACGGTCAAGGTGGTTATATAGAATATCGTCCAAACGGATTCCGTATGTACACACCAGACGGGACAAAATATAGTCCAGTCGATATGGTCAACCACAACAAAAAAGAGTTCAAGAACGGTTTTCGTTATTTCACAGGCGAGAAATCTGAAATCGATTTGGTCTTCCTCGTCCCAGAAAAAGAGAAGACGCTCGTCTTGTATGCGTCAAGCAGCGCCATGCCGAAAGTGTATACCGTCAAAATTGACGTGCCGTAAACTAAACAACGTCGCCCCGATTAGAGGCGACGTTGTTTTTCATTCGGCTTCTTCCACAATTTCGACACGTACTCCCGTGTCCCCGACTTTTCCTAAATCTTCTACGGTCGGGTCTTCATACGCCAACACATGAAACTCCTGCTCGATTGTACGGATGACATAATGCGCGAGCGCGCCACGGTTACGGTTCACCGGATGAATCGCCATCCGTTCACTGGCGAATGACATCAGGCGTGATGCGGACAGTTTTACAATCGGATGCTCGTTCCATAACCCATCTTCTTTCATTCCGTGCTCTTCTTGTGTCCCTAAAAAGACGGCGTACTGTTCGAAGCGAATTCGGATGCGGTCGCGCTCGGCATCCCATGTAAGGAGCATCGTCGGATTCACCGCTCCATAAAACGTCCACTCTAACGGGTAATACGCCTCATCCTTCATCTGAAACGATTCCATGTCGAGTACGTAGCGCTCGGTCGACATCAAGTAGTGTAAATCTAGTTTCATGAGATCCCCCCTTAAAAACACAACAACTTGTTATATGATTTCCCCTTCTTGACGTAAAATCTCTTCGATTTCTATGAATTCCCCTTCGATAATCTCAAGGTTCTCTCGTTTCACTTCTTCCACACTTTCAATAAACTCCGCTTCCGTCATGTTGACTCCTTCTTCAAGCGCATGCATGAGACGATTGCCCATCTTCGTCATCGATGAGTACGTGATTCCTCCTGAAATGACACCACCTGCGAGTGGGATCATCTTTGAGATCCCTTTGGCGAACGTATCTTTCGTCATCTTCACCCCGATCATCGCCGACATTTTCTTGATGATTGGATAGTACACTGTTTTCATCAGCGCTTTGTTCGGGATTTTTTTCAAAGCTTCTTTCGATAATTGTGCGGACAATGCCTTGATGGTAGCCGTCGCACCGCCCACTCCGAACATGACACCTAAAAAGAGAATTAATTCTCCATTCACCCGTTCGACATCTAATTCTCCATCTTCCCAAAAGTCATCGTACCCATATAAATACCCGATTTCTTGCGCTAAACGGAGGGCGAAACCGAAGAATTGCGCCGTATCGGCCGGAATCGTTGCGGCGAGACCGATGCCTCCAGGTAGACCGGCTGCAAACGATGCACTCGAACTTTTCATCGTCTGATTAGTAATATTTCGCTTCGCCACTTTTTTGATGACTGAGAGAGGGACGTTCGCTTCAAGCGGTCCCTTCTCGACAACCTCTGCCAACTGAGTCGCTGGCACGTACTTACTGAAACTTTGGGCTAAAAATTCTTTTCGATCTACTTTCACTCCAGGCAATTTCACTGCATTCGTCATCAAGACTTCAAACACTTCTGACCCGTTCGCCATGACCTACACCTCAACCTTCTTATGTATCTCGTTCCATAATCTAGTTTCAGTATATCGATTTCCTCACACGAATTGTAAAATATTTTCCTTTCGCCCATATATTTTATATTCAAGGTGCCTGAAATCAAAAAAAGGGAGCACCCGAATGGATTCTCCCTCTTCCCTCAATAAAACATATACCAGAGTGCCGCTGCCACTAAGAACAGCCCGGCCCCGATGAACAAGATCTTTGCCAATCGTTCGTATACCATGTCTTCACCTCACCAATGCCGCGCCGACGACGAGGGAGACCCCAATCGACAGCAAGAATGCCAACAACCCGACGGCGATATTCCCTTGTTGAATCTCATCGTTCACCTTCAGTGTCGGTGTCAAAAATTCAAACAACCAGTATGTCGCGAGGAGTAAAATGAATCCAAAACCACCCCCGACGAAGATGTCGATTGTGCTATCATGATGGCTCTCGACGACCCGGAAGATGTTGGCGAGACCGACAATCTTCCCGCCTGTCGCCAAGGCGACGGCAATATTTCCTTTTTGAATCTCACGCCAGTTGCTGTACGGCGTCGTCACCTCGAAGATGGCAAGACCGACGACAATCATCAGTCCCGCCATCGAATAGAGGCCGAACGACTCCAGCATAACGGCAAACGTAATCGTACCCATTCCCGACTCCCCTTACTTCAGTTCGACGACCGTGACACCGAGTCCACCTTCACCCATTCCTCCTGGGCGCTGGCTCTTCACGTGACGATGTCCTTTTAAAAATTCTTGTGTCGCCTGACGCATCGCTCCGGTACCTAATCCGTGGATGATGCGGACGTTATCATAGCCCGACACGAGTGCTTCATCGATATACTTGTCTAGACGCATGAGTCCCTCTTCGACACGAACGCCACGGAGGTCGAGCTCGGACTTCGTCGAGCTCTGACGTTTGAGCGAGCTGCCTTTCGACTGAAGCGACTTCTCTTTCGATGGACCGATCTTCTGAAGGTCGTCCGCTTTAACATTCACTTTCATGATGCCAACTTGGACGTTATACTCATTGTCATTGATTTGTTTCACGATATAGCCTTTTTGATTGAACGTCGTCACTTTCACTTCTTCGCCCTTACTGAACGTACGTTTCTGCTGGGCTTTTTGTTTCACTTTTTGAATCTTTTTCTCTTGAAGCGTCGGTTTTGCCGATTCGAGCTCTTTCTTCGCCGCGATAATCTCGTGCTCTTTGACGATTCCTTGCTCACGTAGCTTCTTCAAGCGGTCGATGACTTCGTTCGCTTGACGCTTCGCCTGTTCGACGGCCTTCTCGGCTTTCGCCTCGGCCGCTCTATACAAGTTGTCGCGTTCGCGCTCAAATTCGGTCATCTTCGCTTCGAATTCGGCCTGCTCTTCTTCAAAGTCATGGCGCTTGACGATGAGCTCTTGCTCGAGCTGCTCGGCGCGTTGCTTCGCTGCTTCAAGCTCATTGATCATCGATTCGACTGACTCGGCATCACTACCGACGTGGCTACGTGCCTTGTCGATGACTTGCTCAGACAGTCCGAGACGACGACTGATCTCGAAGGCGTTCGAGCGACCCGGTACGCCAATCAAGAGACGGTACGTCGGGCTGAGCGATTCGATATCAAACTCCATCGAGGCGTTCATGACACCTTCGCGGTTATAAGCGTATGCCTTCAGTTCCGAGTAGTGTGTCGTCGCAGCGACACGTGCCCCGCGGCGTTTCACTTCATCTAAGATGGCGATGGCAAGGGCAGCCCCTTCTTGTGGATCCGTCCCGGCACCGAGCTCATCGAAGAGGACGAGTGACATGAAGTCGATTTTGTCGAGCATGCCGACGATGTTTGTCATATGCGAGCTGAACGTCGAGAGACTCTGTTCAATCGATTGCTCATCCCCGATATCGGCATAGACCGCGTCAAACACGGAAAGCTCTGTCCCGAACTCTGCCGGCACGTAGAGACCTGACTGCACCATCAATTGAAGGAGTCCAATCGTTTTCAACGTGACGGTTTTCCCGCCGGTGTTTGGTCCGGTGATGACGAGTGACGTGTAGTCTTCTCCGAGCTCGACTGTGATCGGTACGACCTCATCTTTCGGGATGAACGGATGACGTGCCTGTTTCAACTTGATTTCTCGATTGTCGTTCAACTTTGGCTCGGTCGCTTTCATTTCTTGTCCGTATGCGACTTTCGCAAAGATAAAGTCTAGTTCGGCCAACACGTCGAGGTTCGTCATGATGGCATCATGGACCCCACCGACCTCGTTCGAGAGGGCACTTAAAATCCGCTCGATCTCAGCACGTTCCTTCAAGCGAACTTCTTGAATCTCGTTATTGATGGAGACGATGGCCTGCGGCTCAATGAAGAGTGTCTGACCGGAAGCTGACTGGTCATGGACGATTCCACCGAACGCTTGACGGTACTCTTGTTTGACCGGTACAACATAGCGATCGTTCCGGATTGTGACGATGGCGTCCGAGAGCATCTTCGCATTGTTGCGGAGGATGTTGTCGATACGTGACCGGACACTCCCTTCAAAGCTCCGGAGCTGAGTTCGAAGTCCACGGAGTTGTGGACTCGCGGAATCTTGGACAGTCCCTTGGTCGTCGATCGCATGACGAATCGCCTGTTCGACCTCGATGAGCTTCGTCAACTTGTCCGCATACTCGTCAAGACGTGGAATGCGAATCTCTTCGTTATCCTCGTGAAGCTTCTCGAAGAAGTTCTTCACTTGGCGTCCGCCATACATGACGGCAGCGACGGCGAGCAATTCGCTCGTCGAGAGGACCGAGCCGATTGCGGCCCGTTTCACTTCCGCACGGACATCCGTAAGCCCACCGAGTGGCAGACGGTCACGGAGACGAACGACCTCGGTCGCCTCTTTCGTCACGTTCAAATTCGAGAGCACCCGGTCGTATGAGTAGTCAGGTTGCATCTTCAGCGCCAAATCTTTTCCGAGCGAGCTCGCCGCGTGACCGGCAAGCTGTTGGCGCAATTTTTCATATTCTAATACGCGTAACGCGTGGTCCATCTAGCATGTTCCTTTCTATCGCTTCGCCGCAAAGAACGCCTTGGCGTCTTCAAACGTGAAGCAGTTGATAATATCTGATGGTTCGAGATAGGCTTTCCGTGCGTGCAACACACCGAGGGCCATGTCTTCCATCATATCTGGGTGGTGCGTGTCCGTGTTGATCATCACTTTGACGCCCGCTGCCTTCGCCTTCTTGAGCGTGGAGGCTGTCAGGTCGAGGCGGTTCGGGTTGGCGTTCAACTCGAGCGCCGTCCCTGTTTCTTTCGCGAGCGCGATCAACTTGTCCTCGTCGATTGGATAGCCGTCCCGACGACCGATGAGTCGACCCGTCGGATGGGCGATCACGTTGACGTACGGAGAACGACAGGCGTTCTCGAGACGAGCCATGATCTCGTCGACCGATTGGTCCATCTTCGAATGGATGGAGGCGACGACGTAATCGAGCGTCTCTAGAAACTCGGGTTCATAGTCGAGCGTCCCGTCAGGACGGATGTCCATCTCAACGCCTCGTAACACGTTCATATCATGTGTCTTCGCGGCCTCGCGGATTTCTTCCCCTTGTGCTTCGAGCCGTTCCTCGGTCAAACCGTTGACGAACGTCAAATACTTCCCGTGGTCGGTGATGGCCATCCATTCATAGCCGCGATCTTTCATCGCCACGACAATTTCGTCGACGGTCAACTTCCCGTCCGACCAGACCGTGTGCATGTGCGCGTCAGCCTTGATGTCCTCGAGCGTGACGAGCTTCGATAAGTCGTGCTCGAACTCGGCATGCCCCTCCCGAAGTTCAGGCGGGATGAATGGGAGACCGTACCGTTCGAACAATTCTTCTTCTGTTTTTGGTTGCCACAATCCGTCTGCTGTCTCGACCCCATATTCGGAAATGGACTCTCCTTTTGCTTTCGCGAGTTGACGCATGCGGACGTTGTGGTCTTTCGAGCCCGTGAAATGGTGAAGCGTCGCAGCGAACGCGCCTGGCTCGACCATACGGAAATCGACCGATACCATCTCTTCACGTTCGAGGACGAGCGAGACTTTCGTCTCGCCTGCCGCAATCACTTCGTTGATGAACGGCAAAGCGAGCAGCTTCTCACGTAGCTCAATCGGCTCCTCGGTCGCGATGATGAAGTCAAGGTCTTTACACGTCTCTTCGGCACGGCGGAAGCTTCCTCCGACCGAATGACGCAAGACGAGCGTCTCCTTCTCTAACACCTCATTGATTTCTTCAACGATTGGTCGCATGACTGCATAAGCCAATCGTTCTGGACGTGATTCGAGGTTCTTCGCGGCTGCGAGTAATTTCTCCACACTCTTCGCCCCGAAACCGGGTAATGATGCAGCCGTCCCATCTTCGAGTACACGGATGAGCGACTCCAAGTCGACGACACCGATTTCACGGAGTTTAGCAAGTTTCTTCCCGCCGAGCCCTTGAATTTTCAAGAGCTTCATCAAACCGAACGGAATCTCTTCTTGCAGTGCTTCAAGTACTTCACTGCGTCCTGTGTCTCGATACTCTTCAAGGACTGCAGCCGTCCCTTTCCCGATTCCTGAGATGGACGTCAAGTCGTCGATGTCCTCGAGTTCAAGGTCCGTGTTCTCTAGCGCTGTCGCCGCCTTGCGGAACGCATTGATTTTAAACGGGTTCTCCCCTTTGATCTCCATATATTGCGCGATTTTTTCGAGCAACATCATCGCTTCTACTTTATTCATATGCTTCCCCCTCTTCACACAGAAAAGACCGAGACACAAGCACTAGCTTGCATTCCGGCCTGTCGTGTCACAACATCTTATTTGAAAACCAATCCGATAGATATGGCGTGTCTTGAATGATATATGTCGCTAGCGACGATTTGTCGACGGCGTTTTGAACGCTCGCCATCGGCACGAACGCGATCACCCAAAGGATGAAGAATGTGATGACATATGCCTCGAAGAATCCTAGGACAGCTCCGATCACACCTTTTAATTGGCGCAAAATTGGCAAGTCCGTCAAGAAGTCGAGCATCGCCAAGATGAGATGCAAGACGAGTTTCGTAATGAGGAACAAGACGACGAACCAAAAGACGTTATAAAATGTCATCTCAATCCCTGAAAGGGAATTGAGGTCCAACACGCCACCCGGGAGCGTTCCGTCGAGCTGAGACGGATACGGGATCCACAGCTTGAACGCTTCGGCTAACTCTTTATAGTACGTATTGGCGACGAGAAAACTAATTATGAGCGCGACCCAATGGCCGAGCTGTAGAATCGCGCCACGACGGAAGCCGTTGACGATTCCGATAAACAAGAAAAACAGTATAAGTAGCGTAACCATGGATTGATTTATTCTCCCATATTTCGTTTAGTTTTGACGTGGTCGCTCGCGATTTGAATCGCAGCCAAGACCGCTGCCTGACGAGCATCTAGATGAGGGGATTGTTCACGAATTTCGCGGATCTTACTGTCGACCAAAAAGCCTACTTCCCTCACGTGGTCAGCGGGTTCTTCGCTTACGATCGTATAGTCTTGACCCGCAATGTGAATCGTTGTTCGTTGTAACTGCACGCGCACCCCTCCTTTACGTCTGTCAGAATTAATCATAACATCGTTTTTATATTAGGAAAAGGAGAAGCCCCTTCCCTTGATATGTACAACATTTTCTAATACCCTTCTAAACAGTTGTCAAACGTCTTTCTTTAGAAAAATTGTAAGAGAAGGTGGCAACATTCCGTAAAATGTGCGAAAATATCAACTATTCAAACAAACAGAAAGGGTGATTGATTTGAAATTACGTATTGGCCTCTTAGGTCGCATCATCATCGCGATCGCTTTCGGTATTTTACTCGGGAGCATCGTACCAGAAAGTCAGAACTGGATTGTTCGGACGTTCGTGACGTTCAACACGGTCTTCGGGCAGTTCTTAGGCTTCGCTATTCCATTGATTATTCTTGCTTTTATCATCCCGGGTATCGGGGAACTTGGAAAAGGAGCAGGAAAGCTGGTCGGACTCACAGCACTCATCGCTTACGCATCAACCATCATCGCCGGAACATTAGCATACTTTGCAACAAGCAACTTGTTCCCGCAAATTTTGACACGGTCGACGACAGGAGCAGAAAATCCAGAAGAAGCCTTGTTGAAAGGGTTCATGGAATTTGAGATTCCACCTGTATTCGGTGTTATGACCGCACTTATCTTAGCTTTCGTCATCGGAATCGGGATTGCCGCGATCGAAAGCAAACGGTCACTCGACCTCGCCATGGATTTCCGCGATATCATCGAACTCTTAATCAGTAAAGTCATTATTCCATTACTTCCAATCCACATCGCCGGAATTTTCATGAACATGACGTACGCTGGTCAAGTCGCTGAGATCCTATCGGTCTTCTCGCTCGTCTTCGTCACAATCATCGTCCTTCATTTGACGATGCTCATGATTCAATATTCAATCGCAGGTGGTCTTAACAAAGAGAATCCGTTCAAGTTGCTCAAGACGATGATGCCGGCTTACTTCACAGCCATCGGGACGCAATCATCGGCCGCGACGATTCCAGTCACGCTTCGCCAAGCGAAGTTGAACAACACGGACGAAGGTGTCGCGAACTTCGTCATCCCGCTCTCGGCAACGATCCACTTGTCAGGGTCGACGATCACACTCACATCGGTCGGTGTCGCGCTCATGTACTTGAATGGCATGGCGTTATCCTACGCAATCATGCTTCCATTCATCCTCGCACTCGGTGTGACGATGATTGCAGCACCAGGTGTACCAGGCGGGGCCGTCATGGCATCGCTCGGATTGTTCGGCTCGATCCTCGGATTCGACGCGACGATGCAAAGTTTGGTCATCGCACTCTACTTGGCACAAGATAGCTTCGGGACAGCAACAAACGTCACGGGTGACGGTGCCATCGCGAAAATCATTCATTACTTCAAACACAACACAAAACTTCTCGACAACACGTCGTCGAAACAAGAAAATATCGCATAATGAACGACTCATAAACGGGCAAGCCATCAGGTTTGTCCGTTTTTGTCTACATATAATAAAGGAGAGAACCATATGGAATGGATTGAATGGAAAGACCCTAATCACTTCTCAGACCGCGTCATGACGGCATTACTCGACGAGGAGGCAAAGAATAGCCTCATGATTGGCGTCTTGAATAACGTCAAACAAGGAATCTATGAAACGTTTCATCAGTTCACAGTCGAAGAGGACGGGGAGCTTCTCGCCATCCTCCAAGTGACACCACCGCATCCACTTCACTATATCGTCGTGAAGACGGAGCGCTCGGACCTTCTCCCGTCTTTCATCATCCCCCACCTTTTGAAAGAAGCAGTCCCCTTCGCGGAAGTCGTCTCGGAACGACAGCAAGCGGAACGTTTCGGGAAAGTATGGCAGGAGTTGACGTCTGGGTCGAGTGAGATGTTCATGTCCCAAGGTCTTTATCGCCTCGACAGCGTGGAAGACATCGACATGGCAAAGGCCACATGCGAGAAGCGACGAAGGCCGACCAGGCACAGCTCGAAGCTTGGTATAGTGCCTTCGAAGCCGAATCAGGTCTCCGATCATCTCCACCAGAGAAGGTGACGAAGGCTGTACAGACGATGCTCGACAGGGAAGAGGCTGTCTTTTGGGAAGTCGACGGACAGGTCGTCTCGTGTGCGAAACGCGCACGTCCAACTGAGAACGGGATCACCGTTTCATTTGTCTACACATCACCTGATGCACGTGGTAGAGGTTACGCGCGAAGTCTCGTTGCAGACCTTAGCCGCCAATTACTTGAGACGAAATCGTTCTGTGTCCTCTATACCGACTTGACGAACCCGACATCGAACAAAATCTATCGGGAAGTCGGTTACCGACAAATCATGGACTCTGCTTGGGTCCGACTCGCTAGATGAAACACATCGCCTCCCCTATACTAATAGAGGAGGCGATTTTTCATGAACAGATTATTCGGTTGGTGGCTCCGTATCCCCCGACAGATCCGATTGACCGCTTTGACACTTGTCACGCTCGCGATACTCGGCTATATGGTGTTCCTTGGAGGCCGGAGCATGCTCGATGACCCAAACTTCGAAACGCTATGGCTCAGTGTCATCGGTGCCTCCCTTTTGACGTTCATCGTCTATAGGGCAACAAAAAAGTGATCGACGCGTTCGTCGATCACTGTCTTTGTGTTTAGAAGAATGATGCTGGGTTAATTGTGCTTCCCGCGCTCGATGAAGAGTACGAATAGCCGCCACGGTGAATCTCGAAGTGAAGGTGTGAACCTGTCGAGTTCCCTGTGCTACCCATGCCGCCAAGGTTTTGTCCTTGTGACACGCGTTGACCCGCAGAAACGGATACCGAGCTCATGTGAGCGTATACTGTCGTCCATACTTGCCCGTTGATCACGTGTGCAATCATAACATGGTTTCCGTATGCGCCACCCCAACCTGCACGGAGGACCGTACCTGTTTGTGCTGCATAGATCGGTGTACCGACTGGACCTGCGATATCAAGAGCGTTGTGGAACGAGTAGCCGTTCGCTCCGCTTGCTGGACCCCATCCTTGTGTGAGGCGACCGCTTGCTGGACGTTGGAACATGCCACCGCTTGCTGGTGCAGACGCTACCGGTGCTGTTGAAGCACTTGAACCGCTATTCGAGCTTGAACCTTGTTGTTTTTTCGCCGCAGCAGTTGCTGCCGCTGCACGACGTGCTTCTTCTTCAGCACGACGTTGCGCTTCGATTTCTGCTTGAATCGCTTGTTCTTGAGCTTTGAGCGTATCTTCCATCTCTTGAAGGCTCATGAGTTTTGATTCGAACTTCACTTTTTCAGCTTCGAGTTTCTTGATTTTCGCAGCACGCTCTTTCATTTTTTGATCGAGCTCTTTCTGACGTTTTTCAAGTTCTTCTTTTTGCTTCACGAGTGAGTCGCGCTCCGCTTTCAAATCAGCTTGCGCTTTCGCGAGTTTTTCTTTCGTTGCTTCGTATTCTTCGAAGATCTGTTGGTCGTTCTCTTGAATCGTACCAGCTGTGATCATACGTGTGATCAAATCACCGAAGTCTTTAGAACCGAAGATGAACTCAGCCCAGTTGACTGACGAGCCACCATTCTTTTGCATCGTCGCCATACGATCTTTCATAAGATCTTCTTGGGCTTTCATTTTCGCTTCGTACTTTTTAATTTGTGCTTGAAGCTTTTTAATTTTTTCTTCAGTGGCACGAATCTCAGCTTTTTTCTGAGCGACATCGTTGATGACGTCTTGGAGTTCAGCATCTAACTTGTTGATCTCTTGCTGCTCTTTGCTGATGGCTTGCTCACGTGATTGAATCGAAGAGTTTGCTTTCGACTGTTCACTGCTATTCTTTTGTCGTTGTTCTTGTACTTTCTTCTGCTTCTCTGTAAGTGAGGCTGCATAAGTCGGTGACGTTCCGCCGATCAAGAGTGCGCCTAGAGTGACTGTAGCTGCAAATTTTTTCAAGTTATACACTGTGCTTCCCTCCGCTGATTCCCGTGTAGTTTTTATCTATAGTCGTAAAGTATTTTTTACAAGATAAGTCGCGACATTTCGTTCGCTCTGTGACTCATTATAGCAATCTAAACCAAAATTTATTTTACACTTATATTTCATTCGTATGACATTGACCTAATTTAAGTTTTATCCTTTAAAAAACGTGGGTATAGACGATATTTTGTTTGGTTTGTTGTCACAAAATAGCTTTAAAAAGAAAAAAAGCACTTCAAGAAAGCGCTTTTCACATAGTAACCTATTCATTTTTTTGACTACCTTAAGGCTACATAACCGGCCCGTTTGCTATTTTTCCGTTTCGAACGAAGGAATAACAACCCACCGAACAAGATGACACCTGCGGCAGCACCCGTACTATCCAAAAGGACATCTTCTAACAGCGCGGTCCGTTCAGGAGTCAAACTCTGATGATACTCATCAAAGATCGCCACCGTGTTCGCGAGTGCCCAAGCGAAGAGTACGTTCAGTCCCGCATGAAGATTCGTTCTCGAGATGGCCTTCACGAATAAGGCACCGAGAACGAAGAACGTGACGACATGTGCCGTCTTCCGCATAAAGAACTCAATCAATCCTGCCGTCCCTAACGTATCAAGTGAGATTTCCTTTCCTGCGTAGTCGAACTGTACGTTCGCGAGCGTCGGTTCGATCCAGCTCCAATTGAATCGCTCGAGTGGCGAAACGATAGACTGGTCCGAGTAAGGCGTCGCACTTGATA
The DNA here is from genome assembly GCF_018617125.1 of Exiguobacterium sp. s181. Classification (GTDB taxonomy): domain Bacteria; phylum Bacillota; class Bacilli; order Exiguobacteriales; family Exiguobacteriaceae; genus Exiguobacterium; species Exiguobacterium profundum. The sequence goes on along the minus strand of NZ_JACSJM010000002.1, from coordinate 142,496 downwards.
AAAAGAGTCCGATTAAAATAAGCGCAATCCATATAAATTCATTTTTTAAAAATCGCATAACACCGTTCCTTTCTACAACGTTTTTCATTATACGGATTCTTTCTTCGGAATGATGTAACAGCGACATCATGATTTCATAACAATTTGATTGCACGCAACGCGTTCAAGTTCGAGTCTGTCCCCTTCTCTTGGTATACTACAGAAAAAGGGGGAATCACCATGATTTATGATTTTGAAGCAGTAGACATGAAAGGACAATTGCAACCGTTAGCTACATATAAAGGCGACGTCTTACTTATCGTCAACACGGCGAGCAAATGTGGGTTCACGCCACAGCTCGAAGGTCTCGAGTCACTTTACAACACATATAAGGGACAGGGTCTACAGGTCTTAGGCTTCCCGTGCAACCAGTTCGGTCATCAAGACCCGGGTTCCAATGAAGAAATCCAGGAGTTCTGTCAACTGAATTACGGGGTATCGTTCCCGATGTTCGCGAAAGTCGACGTGAACGGCAAGGATGCCCACCCACTCTTCACCTATCTCTCAAAAGAAGCACCCGGGCTTCTCGGGTCGAAGGCGATCAAATGGAACTTCACGAAGTTTTTAGTCGACCGTGATGGAAACGTCATCGAACGCTTCTCGCCACAGACAACACCGGCTGAGATTGAGGATGCGGTGAAAAAACTCATTTAATATCGAAAAGGATGGCTCCGAAGAGTCATCCTTTTAACGTGGAGTGATGAAATTGATTGTGTAGAACGGACTGTCTTCTTCATTGTAAGCAAGCCCGACGGCAGCATGGGTGAATCGTGGCTGCATGATGTTCTCACGATGCCCTTTCGAGTTCATGAGTCCCCAATGCGCATGGAACACGCTCATCTGTCCCATGGCCAAGTTTTCGCCGGCCATCGAATATGAAAGTCCCGCTTCGTCCATTCGATCGAACGGGTCCTGTCCTTCTGGGTCTGTATGGCTAAAGAAATCGCTTTCAGCCATGTTTTGACTATGTGCCCGCACGACCGGATAGAGCGGTTCATAGTCGGCTAAAGCGTTCAATTCAAACTTTTCACGGTCCCAATTCATGAGGATGCGCATCAACTGCTCATTGGCGACCGTTCCCTCTTTCGACAAATCACCATAGTAGCCCTCACTCGCCTCTTCGACACGGCGGTCGACCGATAAGATCCCTTTCAAGAGGTCGTCGTCATGCTGGTCAAAAAAGAAAGTGACATACTGTCCGTCGATTGCGAAAACGGAAAACGATGGATCGTCCGGAATCAAGTATCGATTCAATCCCTTATTATACGAAGTCACCGCCTCGAAGCCGATGTCCTCGACTTGATCACGGGTCGTTTCATTCAGTACAAGACCTCGATACGTGCTACCTGTCTCGAACTGATAGAATCCTTTTTTCGCACCGTCCTCATCAATCAGTTCAAGTCCGCGGTCACCGCCACGTTCGACCAAATACCAGTCATGCCCGGCATACTGACTTGCGAACTTTGGCGCGTCTGTCGCTCGTTCGGTCGCCACCTCAGACTCCACCTGAATGCTCGTCGGGGCAGAGACGTTCGGCATCTCATATTGCCAAGCCATATAGAGTCCAATCCCCATCAAGAGGATGATCAATTTTCGAAACATGGCTCCTCCTTCCTTACTGCTCGCGCTGACGCTCCCCGAAATCGTGTAGTCTCGTCTTGATATCGGTGAGCATCTCCATGTATGCGACATACGTCGCTTCGTCTATATTCAGCATACCACTTACTTGTAACGGCACATTCGCCGCCTGCTCACGCAACGCGCTACCGCTTTCGGTCAAACGAACGATGATTTTTCGTTCGTCGTCCGTCGCACGACTTTTCTCCACATAGCCGATTTGGATGAGCCGTTTGACGAGCGGCGACAATGTCCCAGAGTCGAGCGTCAACCGCGATCCGAGTTGTCGCAAATCGATTCCATCCTCTTCCCATAAGACAAGCATCACGAGATATTGACTATACGTCAGGTTTAGCGGTGCTAAAATTGGGCGATATAACCGGGTAAGCTCTTTTGAGGCGGTATACAATTGAAAACAGATTTGATGTTCTAACTTTAACGATTGGTCCATACGTAATCCTCCGTACTCTTCTTTAGCCAAGCATATCACTTGCGAAACTTTTTGACTGCTCTATAATTTAAATTGTGCACAACTTAATTGTTAAAAATGAAATGGAGGAATTCAATCATGAAATCACTATTCACAGCATCAGCAACAGCAATCGGTGGCCGCGAAGGTCATGTGAAATCAACAGATGGCGTCATCGACATGAACGTCTCGATGCCTGGCGCGAAACACGTAGACGGTGCGACAAACCCGGAACAACTTTTCGCAGCTGGCTATGCGGCTTGCTTCGGTAGTGCCCTCAACCTCATCATCGGAAAAGAACGTGTGAAGACAGACGGTTCAAGCGTCACAGGTCACGTCACATTAAACCAAAACGATGAAGGGTTCTTCATTTCAGTCGAACTTGAAGTCGAAATCAAAGGTGTCGACCAAGCGACAGCAGAGCGCCTTGTCGAAGAAGCACACCAAGTGTGCCCTTATTCAAAAGCGACTCGCGGAAATGTCGACGTCAAATTGACAGCGAAAGCTGCATAACATTCATCCCGCTCTCTTGAGCGGGATTTTTTTTGCTTAACCCTGCCTATCAGAGTAAGATAGAGACACGATTAAGGAAGGAGGGAGCACTGATGAAGAAACATAAATCAACTCTTCTTTTTGTTGCACTCGGCATTTTGTTGTTCACGGCGACGTACAATGGGTTGACCGTCCGGACGTATGACGTGACGTCCGATAAACTGTCAGCAGACGAGTCTCTCCGCATCGTGCTCCTCTCCGACTTACACAGCGCTTCATACGGTTATAAACAGTCGATTTTGATCGACCAGGTTCGTGCACAGAAACCGGATCTCATCGCTTTACCGGGCGATTTACTCGACCGGTATCGTTCACCTGAACCCGCCTTCGAACTAATCGAAGGGCTTGAAGGAATTGCGCCGATGTATTTCGTGACCGGCAACCATGAAATCGATGGATCGGATGACTATGTCCGTCACAATGTGAAAGACGTGTTTCGCTCATACGGTGTCAACGTTCTCGAAGACGAATGGGAGACGGTCACCATCAATGGAATCGACCTCGTCATCGGCGGGCTAGAAGATCCTCTTCGTGGGTTCAGAGAAAATATTTATACGGATTGGGATGCGGAGTCGACTGCGGCGATGCAGGACATCGCCCCCGATGAGACGTTCAAGGTACTTCTTTCGCACCGTGCCGAACAAGTCGATACGTATGCTAAACTTCCATTCGACCTCGTCTTGTCCGGACATGCTCATGGCGGGCAAGTGAGAATCCCTTATTTGATGAACGGATTATTCGCACCTGACCAAGGATTCTTTCCTGAATACGCAGGCGGACTCTATGAGCATGAGACGTTCACCCATGTGATTGGACGGGGATTCAATTACAGCTTCAACATTCCACGTATTTACAATCCACCAGAAATTGTCGTGATCGATGTGAATGGTCAAAGATAGTCATCATCGAGTTCCAATATTTAGTTCACCTTTTTTAAAAGAAGGGTATACAAGCTATGTTGCCATTTACTTGTCTTTAAAAAAGGAGGAATGAATTATATGCGCGCAGTAACTTATCAAGGAACTAAGAAGATTGAAGTAAAGGACGTTAGAGATCCCGAAATCGAAAATCGGGAAGAAATCATTGTAAAAATTACATCGACAGCTATTTGTGGATCAGATCTTCATATCTATCAAGGGAATATGCCTACTCGCCCTGGTTTTATTATTGGACATGAGCCTATGGGAATTGTTGAAGAGACTGGACCTGATGTAACTAAAGTGAAAAAGGGTGATCGGGTCGTCCTTCCATTCAATGTATCATGTGGTCACTGCTTTTATTGTGAAAATGAGATGGAGAGTCAGTGCGATAACTCTAACCACGCCCCTCACACTGATGCTGGTGGTTTATTTGGATATACTGAACAGTTTGGAAATCATCCCGGTGGTCAAGCAGAGTTTCTAAAGGTTCCATACGGTAATTTCATGCCGCTTGTCATCCCCGAATCATGTGAGCTTGAAGATGAGGCACTTCTCTTTTTATCTGATGTTATTCCAACAGCATGGTGGAGTTTAGATAATGCTGGCATGAAAGCTGGAGATACGGTAGTGGTTCTCGGATCAGGTCCTGTGGGGTTAATGACTCAAAAATTAGCTTGGGTACGTGGGGCTAAACGGGTTATTGCTGTAGATCCCGAACTCTATCGACTAAATCGGGCAAAACTATCAAATAAAGTAGAAACAATTCTTTTAAAAGATCCAACTGAGACAGGAAAATATATCTATGAGATTACGAATGGCGGGGCAGATGTTGTTATCGACTGTGTGGGTATTGATGGAAAAAAATCTTCAATTGAAAAGATAGAACAAAAACTTATGATCCAAGGCGGTACACTAAGCGCAATCAAAGTAGCAAAAGAAGCGGTTCGTAAATTTGGGGTCGTTCAACTTACCGGGGTATACCCAATGAATTACAATCAGTTTCCGATGGGAGATTTTTTCACCCGAAATGTTACTTTGAAAACAGGACAAGCACCTGTTATTCATTACATGCCTGAGTTATTTCAAATGATCATAGATCAAAAATTTGACCCTACTGACATTATCACGCATCGTTTATCTCTTGAACATGCTGCTGATGCCTATCACTTATTCAATGAGCATTTAGATGACTGCGTAAAAGTAGTATTGAAGCCTTAGTAAAAGGGAGTTCAGTCCAAACTGAACTCCCTTACTCTTCACTACCAGATGATTCGTTCTTCACAACATTGTCGTTCCCGTTCAATCTGGACCGTCGAACGTTCGAACGTCCCGTATTTCCGGATTCGTTCCGTCACTTGTCTCAAGACGTCTTGATCATCCGTCTCTTCTCCAATCAACACGTGACACGTCGCTGCATGCTCGCTCGACGAGATGGACCAGACATGCAAGTCGTGCACTTCTTTCACCCCTTCAACTTTAGCAATCTCTTCTTGCATCGCCCGGACGTCAATCTGTTCCGGCGACCCTTCCATCAAGATATGAATCGCGTCACGCGTCACACGATAACCGCTGATTAAAATCAAAATCGCAACAAAGGCGCTCGCGACCGGGTCCGCCCACGTCCATCCGAACAACATGATGAGGATTGCTGCCGTGATGGCTCCGACCGAGCCGAGCAAATCTCCGAATACGTGCAACAACGCACTCTTCACGTTCAAATTGTCTTTCTCCCCGCGCATTAAAATCCAGGCGGCAAGGATGTTGACGAGCAGCCCGATAATGGCGACGACAAGCATACCACTACTTAGAATTTCTGGTGGCGCGCTGATCCGTTGGTATGCCTCGACAAGGATATAGATCGAGATGACGAGCAGTGTCAGCCCGTTAATGAATGCCGCTAAAATCTCGAAACGTCGATACCCGAACGTCCGGTTCGGTGTCGCCGCTTTCGCCCCAAATCGAACAGCGAGGAAACTGAGTCCTAACGCCGCCGCATCTCCTAGCATATGCCCCGCATCCGATAATAGCGCCAAACTGTTCGTCCATAGTCCGCCGATCACTTCGACGACCATGAACGCCGCAATCAAGAGAAAGGCGAGTAAGAGCGCCCGCTGATTCGTCGAATGATGGTGATGGTGGTCGTGATCATGATGATGTCCCATAACTGATTCCTCCTTCTACTGTTTATCTTATTCCATTTTAACCAAACATTCAAACGTTCATTTGAATGAAAAACAATAAAAAAACGGGAGAATGAATTCTCCCGCTTTGTCTCATTTTTGCTCCAGACGGACACGCATGACGCCGTTATAAGGGAACAGTTTCAATTGGAGCGTCTCGCCCTCGAACCAAATTCCGGTCGCTTGTTCGCGAGTCGGTTGTAAGTCTGGCGTCGCGGTTGCTTGTTTGTCCCAATCAACGGCCCGTACTTTTTGGTCCCGGACCATGAGGAAGAATCCATCATAGAAATGATACTCGTTCACTTGGTCACGTTGAACGGCAGAAGGACTGCCAAGCTCCGCACGGACAGTTTCGAGATCTTTCCCAATCCAGTCAAGGACGGACTCCGAAGCGTTTGGGACGACTTGTTGCCAAGCGGCAATCACCTCGTCATCCGATAAAGCTGTCGCCTCTGTCGTCACACTTTCTTCTGTGACCCAGCCGGTCAACCGCTCGTTCAACTGAACTTTCACAAATCCACTTACCGTCTCCAACCGTTCAAATCGATCACCCAAGTCGGCTTCATAAACGACCGTGACCCGGTCATCCGCGTATACTTTCGTATACGGTTGCCCGATATAAATCTTATCTGCCGATTCCGTCTCAGCATCAGCATCAGCCGGTTGTTCCGACTCGGAGTCGACCATTTCCGTGGCAATCTCATCCGATTCCGGTAAAGCCGAGTCCTGTTTCTTGTCAATCAGTGCCGCGAACGCGATGATCCCGACCAAGGCGAGCATTAATGCCAATGCCGTCGTGATACGGAACACGCGTTTACGCTTCCGCGTCGTCGCACGCGACAATCTTCCTCCATTCATGTTCTTCACTCCTACTCGATTCGATTCATTTCACTCGTTTCGTCAAATGGTAGGAGGTTTCCTGCTTCATCAAAAAATTTCAATTCATCTTTTGTCAATTCGTCCATCGTTCTGACCATTTGTTCGACATCGACCGGTTCATCGCGCTCATCGTTCTCACGTATGACAATGTGCTCTCCTAATTCAATCGTGCGCGAAGTCAGACGATGAAAGTAGCGGTCGTGGGAAATCAACAATAATCCACCCGGATAGACGGACAACGCCGCCTCGATTTGTTCGCGTGTCGCCACATCTAAATAGTTCGTCGGTTCATCTAATGCCAACAGATGGGCATCCGAGAAGTACAAGATGAGAAACGCGATTCGACACTTTTCTCCCATGCTCGCCTCGGTAATCGGTCGGTGCACTTCATCTCGCCGGAACAAGAAGTGAGCGAGCAACGTCCGCGCCTCCGTCTCTCCGATCTCACTATTGGCGAGTAACGCCTCAAGTAACGTTCCGGTCTCCGGGAGACGCTCGAGCGTTTGAGAGAAATATCCGATCTTCAGACGAGGATGTCGCTTGATCACGCCCGAGTGTGGTAATCGTTCACCGATCAGCACGTTTAATAACGTCGTCTTTCCGCTTCCGTTCGGTCCGGTAATCGAGATCCGCTCTCCTTTATTCATCGAGAAGGAAAACGGTTCATAGAACGGCTTGTCGTATCCAAACGTCACATCCTCACACGTCAGCCACGTTTTCGCTTCGAGCTCATCCGCCGCAAAACGGACGGAGATGGATTTCTCCTCTTTTGGTTTTTGTGGACGATTGTCTTCGAGCTGCCTTAACTTCTGTTCTCTTGCCTTCATTTTGACGGCGAGATTGGCCGCTCCTTTTTGCGCTCCCGGACTGCGGACACTCGCTGTCGCTTTCGCCTTTAAGTGCCACCCTTTATATTGGGCAATCATCTCGAGAAGTTCTGCCTTTCGGTTCTCGTATCGAGCATGTGCTCGCTCGTCACGCACGCGTTCTTCTTCTTTTTGATGTTTATACGCCGTATAGTTTCCCTGATATCGAGTGACTAGTCCGCCTGACAGTTCAAGAATGGTCGTTGCGACATCATCCATTAGTTGACGGTCGTGTGAGATGATGAGCACCGTCCCCTTAAACTGATTCAACCACTTCGTGAGCCAGTCGATCGACTCGAGATCCAGATGGTTCGTCGGTTCGTCGAGCAGGACGAGGTCCACCCGCTTCATCGTCAGTGTTGAGAGCTGAGCTCGCGTCTTCTCGCCTCCACTTAGCTCGTTAATGTTTCGGAAGAGGTGCTCCTCCAGCCCAAGTCGAGTCAATGCTCTTGTCGCCTCTTGTTCCAAGTTGTACACATCGAGTGCGAGCGCCCGTTCATAGGACCGCATGACACGCATCTCGTCACCAGAAGAAACATCTTCATAGAGCGCATATCGTTCTGGATCACTGCGCATCGTCCACTCAAGTACGGTCATGTCTGTCGATTCGATGGTCTGTCGGACGAGTCCGACCTCGCCAAGACATTCAATCTTCCCGGCTTGCGGGGTCAACTCCCCGGTCATGAGTCGGAAGAGCGTCGTCTTCCCACTCCCGTTCAATCCGAATAATACGGCACGCTCTCCAGCCGCGACCTCGAACGAGACCGCGTCAAATAATGGTTTCCGGTCATAGTCAAACCGGACTTGTTTTACTGCTAACATCTGTTTCACCTCGCTTATGAATCCGATACGCGATGAAACAAAAAACACCATCCGCTTCAAAGCGGTGGTGTGAAGGAATCCGTTCAAAGAGGAAAACGAGCGCTTCCCGTATTTGAAAAAATGGACACACTTCACCCGTGACTGTTCAAGCGAACAATGATGATTCGTCTCATCGTTGGAGTGAACGTGTATTTTTCATAGCACGGTGTACCTCTCTTTCCTAAGTTACTGCCACCTTATCAAATTGAAAGCGGATCCGCAAGAGTGTACCCCACAATCTCCCATTTTTTCTACTCCTTTAGGCGGATGCGGTGCATCTGTCCTCGCGATATGATGACAGTATATTCGAACAGTGAGGTGATGCATGATGCGTCGACGCATTCTCGTTCCGAGTGCCGTCTTGGCGAGCGTCGGAACGTTTCTCTATACACGATTCAAACGACAGCTCCCCCGTCCGCGCTTTAAATGGCCGGAACGTCCAGAACTGACAACCATTGATGAGACGCATGTGCAGGCGACGTGGATCGGGCATTCGACGGTCCTCATTCATTGGTATGGGCTCAAGATTTTAACGGACCCCGTCTTCTCAAAACGAATCGGTGTCCATCTCGGACCGCTGACAGTCGGCATGAAACGTCACACCGCTCCGGCCCTCTCCATTGAGGAGGTCGGCCCGGTCGATGTCATCCTACTCAGCCATGCCCATATGGACCACTTTGACCATAAAAGTTTGAAGCGACTCATCACTCGCGAGACGATTGTCGTCTCTGCTCCTGGGACGAGCCGCCTGTTGCGCCGATACCCGAGTCTGCAGACGCTCGAACTGCATCCACATGACAAAGTGACACTTGCGAACGGGCTCGATGTCCGCGCCATTCCCGTCAAGCATTGGGGCAACCGTTTCCCGTGGGACAAACATATGGGGTACAACGGATACCTGCTCAAATACAAAGGGATTCGTATGCTCTTCGCAGGAGACACGGCCTATACCGACTCCTTCAAAGGACTCGCTGACCGTGAACCGATCGACCTCGCCTTCTTCCCAATCGGTGCCTATCAACCGGACTCGTTCCAGGAAGCACACTGTACTCCGGAACAGGCTTGGATGATGTACAAAGAGAGCGGAGCGAAGCGTTTCTTCCCGATGCATTGGGATACGTTCGTCCTTTCTTATGAGCCTGTCGAGGAACCGTATCATCGTCTCGTCGCGGCCGCAAAACTCGACCGTGACCAAATTGTGATCAAGGCGCACGGGGAAAGCATCCGTCTGTAGTTTTTACTTTCCCTTCATCCAAAATTTCGGTAACGTTATAGACGAGAGGGAGGGATTTTTTATGGAATGGACGACGTTGAATAATAACGTCAAGATGCCGATGCTCGGGCTCGGTGTCTATAAGGTCGAAGATGGCGCAGTGACGGTCGATACGGTCAAAGCTGCGCTCGATGCAGACTATCGATTGATCGATACGGCTGCGATTTATCAAAATGAAGAGAGTGTCGGACAAGCGCTTCGTGAAGCAGGCATCCCACGAGAGGACGTCTTTGTGACGACAAAGCTTTGGAACGAGTTCCACGGATTCGACGAGGCGCTCCAAGCGTTTCAGGATAGCTTAAATCGGCTCGGACTCGAGTATGTCGACTTGTTCCTCATCCACTGGCCGATGCCTCGTTTCGGTAAATTCGTCGAAACGTACAAAGCACTCGAACAGCTGTATGAAGAAGGACGCGTCCGAGCAATCGGCGTCTCGAACTTTGAGATCGAGCATTTGGAACAAATCATTCAATCTTGCTCGATCGTCCCGGCCGTGAACCAGGTCGAGATCCATCCATATTTGTCTCAGAAAGAACTGATTGCATTCTGCAAGCGATATGACATCCAAATTCAAGCGTGGAGTCCACTCATGAAAGGACGCGAAGCGCTCGAAGATGAGACGATTGTCAAGGTTGCGAACGCTCACGGCAAGTCACCGGCTCAAGTCATCTTGCGTTGGCATTTACAGAACGGAGTCGCCGTCATTCCAAAATCGGTCACACCGAGTCGAATCAAAGAAAACATACAGGTATTCGACTTCACGTTGACGAAAGAAGAGATGGCGGCCATCGATGCGCTCAATCGTGACGAGCGGACCGGGTCCGACCCGAAAGAGATGCATAAAATCCATTACTGAGGAGTGAATGACATGTTCAAAAAACTGGCTTCTGATTTGACTGGCTTCAGCGACATCGGTGAGGTGATCGACCCGTCCGATTTTGATAAGGCGGACTCGGATGATTATGTCCTCCATGAGGATAACGAAAAGATCTATTTCTTGATCAAATCAAAATCGGATGAATACTGCTTTACAAACTTAGGTATGATTCACCTTGATGGAACGAGTGCGATGAGTTCGAAACGAGTGCTATATCGTTACCCTTACGCACACTATCCGATTAAGCACGTCATGTTCGAGACGGCCGGCACCGTCGACCTCGATGTCGAAGTCAAATTCACAATCGGCGACAAGCCATACTCAATCGATATCAACAAGAAACAAATCGAGCACGTGAAAGATTTGTACAAGGCACTCCTCGCGATTGAAGAGATTCAGCGGGAAGGCCGTCGCATGATGGAGTATGCGAACACATCACTGACTCACTCCGTCTCGATCTTGAGCGGACTTCGTGAAGGTGACATGAACGTGCCGAACACGTTCAAGGAATTGAACGAGCAATCGTTCGATTGGCTACAACGCCACTATCATGAATGGAACCGTAAAGACTTCGGTACGGTTTACGAGAAATACATCAATAACTAAAACAACTCCTCCGCAGACGATTTGTCTTCGGAGGAGTTGTTTTTAGTTCTCATCGATCAATTGCTCGGCCAACCGCTGATACAAGTGGCTCATATGAACGGCAGATGCGATGGCGAGCGTTCGCTTGACATCGCTCTCTTTTTCGAGCGATGTACTTAATAGCGTGTCCGCCTGGGCTTCGAACGCTTCTAGATTCTTCACTTTCTGAGCCTGATAGGCCTCGTAGAAGTCTTCAAGTGAGAACGTCTCATCCGACTCGTTCAACGGTCGGAGCGTCTCCTTAATATCACTGATCGACAAGAGACCTTTCATCTCATAAATCAAACTGAGTAACATCAGATGTTCATTTGTATACTTTTTATTTTTGACGGGATGAAACAACTTGCCCTTGGCATAGTTGTTGATCATCGTCTTCGTCAAAATGGTCTCCTTCTCGTTTCGCTTCATCTTCCCATAATGCTGCTCGAACAGCTGGATGACCTGATCCATGTATAAATTGATGGTCGGCAGCACATCCCGCGGGAGTGTGCCTTCCGTTTCGGTAATGTCCTTCGCTTTCATCTACCTCACCTCACTTCCTAAGTATAAAGAAAACTTCCATTTGTCGAAAGGTACACCTTGCTGTTTGTTCCTCTTCAGTATATCATGTAGTTATCGATACTACATGATGTGATAAGGAGTGTTTTACATGCATTCGATTTTCCGTGAACCCATCAACGCACTGACGCATCTTGCCGGTGCGGTACTGGCTTTCATCGCCCTCATCGCGATGGTCGTCAAAGCCTCGTTACTCGGCTCGCCGCTTGCCATTATGGCCGCGATTCTATTCGGGATCAGCCTCGTCTTTCTTTACTTATCGTCAGGTCTTTACCATAGCATCATCGCCTCACCGAACGTCATCGCTTTCTTCCGGAGAATCGATCATGCGATGATTTACGCATTGATTGCGGGTACATACGCACCGCTCACGTTACTCGCGCTCGAAGGACCGACGCGGTGGGTCCTCTTCGGTACCGTACACGCACTCGCCTTGTTCGGCATTATCTTCAAACTCGTTTGGTTCCATGCCCCGCGTTTCTTGTCCACCGCGCTCTATATCGGGATGGGCTGGCTGTCCGTCTTCTTTATCGGACCGCTCCATGACGTAATCGGCAACGCCGGTATCTTCTGGCTCGTCCTCGGTGGCGTCATGTATACCATTGGTGGACTCATTTACGGGTTCAAGCCAAAATTCGTCAACTGGCGAGGCTGGGGCTTCCATGAGGTGTTCCATCTGTTCATCTTGTTCGGAAGCTTCGCCCACTTCGTCTGTGTGTTTTGGTACGTCTTTTAAGTCCTCCTCGTGGAGGGCTTTTTTCATGAGCCGTTTCCTGTACTTTGAATTCAAGATTTCCTACACTAAGGACAGGAGGGATTCATCATGAAAATTGAAGTATGGTCAGATTATGTCTGCCCGTTTTGTTATATCGGTAAGCGTCGTCTAGAAGAGGCGCTCGAACAGTTCCCACAGGCAGACCAAGTGGAAGTCGAATTCAAGAGTTTCGAACTCGACCCGAACGCCCCGACGAATGATTCACGTACCATCTATGAGGCACTCGCAACGAAATATCGGATGCCGATCGAACAGGCAAAAGGAACGACTGCACAAGTCGCCGCTCAGGCCCGCGAAGTCGGACTCGATTACGATTTTGAGAACATGGTCGTGACGGGTACGCTCGACTCGCATCGTTTGACGCATTACGCGAAAACGGTCGGGAAAGAAAAAGAATTGTCGGAAGCGTTGCTTCAGGCGTATTTTGTCGACGCGAAACACATCGGGAATCACGATGTGCTGCTTGAAATCGCGACAAGCGTCGGACTCGAACGTGACGCCGTGCGTGACGTCTTGACGACTGACGTGTATACGGAAGACGTCCGTGCCGAAGAGAAACGCGCAAGCGACCTCGGCATCACGGGTGTCCCGTTCTTCGTATTCGACAACAAATATGGGGTGTCTGGTGCTCAGCCGACGGAAGCGTTCACGCAAGTGCTCGAAAAAGTCTGGTCTGAGAACAATCCGACGATCCAAGTCCTTTCGAACGGCGCGACGTGCACCGACGACAACTGTGATATTTGATTGATGAAGAAGCCGACGTTTGGCTTCTTTTTTGTGGCTAAATGAATCATTCTCAAGCATAATTATTATCAACAGATAAGAATCGAGGAATACATCTATGTGGAAAAATCGGAACGTCTGGATCATCTTGACGGGCGAATTCGTCGCCGGTCTTGGTCTATGGCTCGGCATCATCGGGAACTTGGAATTTATGCAAGACCGCGTCCCCTCTGACTTTGTGAAGGCGGTCATTCTCGCCATCGGCTTACTTGCCGGGGTCGCCATCGGTCCGCTCGCGGGTCGCTTGACCGACCAAGGTTCTAAGAAAAAAATCATGCTCATCTCGAGCATCGTCCGGGCGCTCAGCGTGATTTTCATGTTCGTCGCCATCGAGACGAATTCGGTCGTGTGGATGGTCATCTTCTTGATTATCTTACAGGGATCGGCCGCTTTTTATTTCCCTGCCCTTCAGGCAGCGATTCCGCTCATCGTGAAAGAACGGGAACTTCTTGCCTTGAACGGCGTTCATATGAATGTGTCTACCTTGTCGCGTGTCATCGGGACGGCGATTGCAGGTGTCCTTTTGACACTGATCTCGCTCCGTAACGTCTACGCGCTCTCGCTCGTCGCCTACCTGTTGCTAGCGGTGGCGACGCTCTTCTTGAAACTCGATGAGACGAAAACGCCCTCGGCGAAAAAGGTCGATGCGAAAGCGTCGAGCGGTTTCAAAGACGTCTTCCCAATCATCAAATCGATTCCCGTCATCTTCATGACGCTCGTCATGACGCTCATCCCACTCCTCTTCCTCGGAGGGTTCAACTTGCTCGTCATCAATATCAGTGAGCTGCAGGATTCGACGGCGATTAAAGGATGGATTTATACGGCAGAAGGACTCGCCTTCATGACAGGTGCCTTTATGATTAAACGGATCGGAGAAAAATTCTCGGCGTTCTCGATTTTATTCTCGTTCTCGTTTTTAATCGGTGTCGCCCAACTGATGCTCTATTTTGCGGACATCCCGTTCATGTCCATTGCTGCGTTCGTTCTCTTCGGCTTCTCGGTCGGATGCTTCTTCCCGACGGCGGTCACGATTTTCCAGACACGGATGCCAAAAGAATATCACGGTCGTTTCTTCTCGTTCCGAAACATGCTCGACCGGATTATCTTCCAAGTCGTCCTTCTCGTGACAGGATTCTTCCTCGACTTGATTGGACTTCAGCTCATGGTCGTCTTGTTCGGAATCAGTTCGATCGCGATGACCGGCGCATTTCTTGTATACACGAGAAAGCATCAATTGCATATCGAGGAAGATTCCACAGAGAAGATGTCTTCCTAACAAAAAAACAAGCGGTGACCAAGGTCATCGCTTGTTTGCGTCTTTGAGTTCTCGCCACCACGTCGTCGTATCATTCCGACCGTCGAGCGTGATTCTCTCCCCGATTTTTGGAGTGAGGACGACTTCTTTTGGTAAGAGAGACGACATCTGTTCCGCTGGGTCGAACCAATCGTGGAACGACAGCGTGAACGCCCCCCAATGGATCGGCATCATTTGGTCGGCCCGTAAATCGTGAAACGCTTGCGCGGTCTCTTCCGGTTGCATATGGACGTCTGGCCAGCGCACGTCATATTGCCCGCATTCAAGTGCGGCAAAATCAAACGGCCCGTACTGTTCGCCAATCATCTTGAAATGCGGCGCGTAGCCACTATCCCCACTGAAGAAGAGCCGATCTGTCTCACCTAGGACGACCCATGATGCCCAGAGTGTGCTGTTGCGGTCCGTCAACGAGCGACCGGAGAAGTGACGCGCCGGCGTACAGACGAATGTCCACGACCCGAACGCATACGACTCGCCCCAATCCCGTTCTACGATTCGTTCTGCCCCGACACCCCATCGTTTCAAATGACTCCCTACCCCGAGCGGTACGATGAACATGGCGACCTTGTCTTGGATGGCAAGAATCGTTCCATAATCGAGATGGTCGTAATGGTCATGTGTCAATAAGACGACATCGATTTCGGGCAAGTCCTCTAGTTCGAACGGCAAGTCTTCACTGAAGCGTTCGTTTTTAGCGAACGGGAGTGGGGATGGGCTACGTCCAAACATCGGATCGACGAGCATCGTCTTCCCGTCCATTTGTACCATGAGCGCCGAATGACCGAGCCAATAGATTCTTGTGAAGCTCGAGTCCGTCTTCTCCTCAAAATCGATTGGCACGATCGGAAGACGTTCGGTAGGCTTACGCAGTGACGTCACATCACGATAGTCGCGCGCCATCGACACCATGTCTTGCGCAGAGAAGTTCATCGGTGTCTCATATTGATTACGGAACTTTCCATTGATCCGGTTCGGAGATTGAAGCGATTTCGGCTTTCGTCCAAGTGGTTTGTACTGTGTCAGAATCGTTCCGGTGACAGCCGCCATTCCAACCAATGAGAGCAACATCGTCTTTTTCATGTAGGTCCTCTTTTCTAATAGTTCGTTGAATTGATTATAGCGTGCCTTCGCCGTTTCTATCCGAGAAAGTATGTCGATTCGCTTATCTTTCAAAAAAATGGCGTGCTCTTCATTGAGCATTCTGGTTATTCCATTATATCAGTTCTCTTAAACCAAAAAGACCTGCTCACCCGTGTTTGGTGGAGCAGGTCTTCGGTTAAGATTTTTGCAAGATTTTAATGTCGTTGATGATGTCTTCGGTCGGAACGTTTTGGAAACCAGGATACGCCTTGATGATCTTTCCTTCCTGGTCGACCAAATAGAAATACGTACCGTGGTCGACTTGTGTACCTTCGTCAGGCTTCCGGACGAGCGCCTTGAAGTTCTGTTGGGCAAACGTTTCAATCTCGTCTTGCGAGTAACCTGAGAGGAACTGCCAATCTGCTTTCGCAAGGTCATAGCCACTCATAAACTCTTTCATCTTCTCCGGAGTGTCCACCGTCGGGTCGACGCTGAAGGAAACGAATTGCACGTCTTCGACGCCCTCTTCTTCAAGCGCTTCATTCAGCTTTGTCATATTGTATGTCATCGGTGGACAGACGGTCTCACAGCTTGTGAAAACGAAATCCGCCATCCACACTTTCCCTTTTAAATCGTCAAGACTGACCATTTCTTCATCTTGATTCGTATATTCGAACGATTCGACTTCCCAGTTGAGCGGATCCTCAATCTCTTGACCGCATCCTGCTAGGACGATAAGCATCGTCGTCAAACCAATCATCCACCATTTCTTCACACATGCCAACTCCTTATCGCTTTTTGACGTTCCACATGAGGATCGTGATGAGCGTGAAAGCTGTCAATGCGAGGAACGGGATTGTGATGAACCCGAGCCAGTTAATGTATTGACCGCTACACGGAACTCCTTGTGCACAAGGTTGAATTTCTGCAAAACCTGGCACTTTCTGTACCAAGTAATGGTAAAGTGATACGAAACCGCCTATGATAGTAAGCGGTAACACATATTTCCGAACCGCCCGATCTTCCGTGAAGACGGCAATCCCCAAGAGGATGGTCAGCGGATACATAAAGATACGTTGAATCCAACATAGCTCACATGGCACGAACTCCCGGATCTCACTGAAGTAGAGACTGCCGAGCGTCGCCGTCAACGAGACGAGCCAAGCGAGGTATAACCCATACTTTTCGAGAAATGATTTCATCTTACAAATCCTGCTCGATCAGCTCTTGGATTTTTTCGTAATCGAACGGGTCTTCGAGCATCACACCGTTGATCATGATAGACGGCGTGAATTGGACACCGTTCTCTTTTACAAGACCATCATCCGTACTGACTTTTTCAAGCACGGTCGATTCTTCCCCAAGGTCTTGCTCAAACTTCGCCAAGTCGACCGATGTCGTCGTCTTGCTTGCGATTTCTTTCAGCTTCTCGACGGTCACCCACGCATTGTCGTGTTGTTGTGATTCCGGTTGCGCATCGTAGAGCGCCTTATGGAACTTCCAGAACGACTCAGGATCTTGCTCGTATACCGACTCGGAAGCGAGGGATGCCAAAATTGATTCTTGTTCATGGAACAAGACGTTAATATAGCTGAAGCTGACGTCTTCCTTGTCGAGATAATCCGCTTTCAGTTGCGGGTAAATCGTTTCACCCCACTGTTTACACGAAGGACACTTGTAATCTCCGAACTCGACGACGGATACTTTCGCATCCGGGTTTCCGAGTGTCGGTTGTCCTTCAATCGAGACGTGATCGCCACGCTCGGCTGTCGTCGACTCATCTTGGTTGAGTAAGACGAACACCAATGCGATTAACGCGACCGCAACGATGGTCAAGATGACCAACAATTGATTCTTTTTCATTCTCTTCACCTCTATCTATTTTGACTCGTCTTTCATTATAGCGGAAGCTCTTCTTCCTATCATGATATCGACTCGTTTTTCATAATTCTCTTCAATTCAAGCTTTAGGAGGTTTATTTACGCATGATCAAGTCTTTTACGATGCGCCTCGGACTCATTTTGGCGCTCAGCATTGCCACGCTCGTCTTTTTACTGACAATCGCCCTCACTTCTCTCATCAGTCATAGGGCATCTGATTCACTCGAACAAGAAATCGGGGAACGCCTCTCGACGACATCGCATCAGTTGGCGGACAAGCTCGATTTTTATATGTGGTCACGCTATCAAGAAGTCCAACTCTTACAAGGTCTCGATTTAGAGGACCGAGATGAAACACGTCGACTCCTCGATCAAGTCCAGACGAACATCCCCGCCTTCTCATGGATGGGCGTCACGGATGCGGCCGGGACCGTCGTCGCTTCGACGAACGGGATTCTCGAAGGGGCATCGATTGCCGAACGACCGGTTTATCTCAAAGCACAAGATGCTCCCTTTATCGGAGATGTCCACGAGGCGGTCCTCTTAGCTGAATTATTGCCTAATCCGACGGGGGAACCCCTTCAATTCGTCGATATCAGTGTCCCGCTTTTCCAGGACGGCTCGTTTCAAGGGGTACTTGCCACTCATTTAAGCTGGGCCTGGGGGAAAGAAGTACTCGAACATTTCAATCGAACGCTTCATGAACAAGTCGATGATACGGATTTATTCGTCATCAGTGAACGAGACAGTGTCGTGCTCCTCGGTCCAGACGACATGGTCGGAAAACCACTCCCTGTATCCTTTACAGAAGGCGCCTCCGTGAAAGAGTGGGATGACGGTCAAGACTATCTGACAGGCATGTCAATCGGAGAAGGATATGATGAATATCCTGGACTTGGTTGGCAGGTCGTCGTCCGTCAGCCGACGGCAGTCGCGTTTGCACCAGTCGAGACACTTGAAACGAGAATTCTATGGATTGGTTTATTGGCCTCACTTGTGACGGCTGTACTCGGTTGGCTACTCGCTTCGATCGTGACGAGACCGTTGAAGCGAATCACCGAAACGGCTTCGCTCATGGAACAAGGGAAAGCAAACACGTTTCCCCATCAATCAGGAATCAAAGAGATTGAGTCGCTCGCGTTCGCGCTCGAATCGCTCGTCACCTCCCTTACGGAGTCAGAGTCGGAACGGGTACACTTTGAAAAACTAGCGAATCGTGACGCACTGACCGGTCTTTCAAATCGGGTCGCCCTACGTGAGCAGCTGAATCAACTACACACCTCGAAAGAACCGTACGTCTTCTTCTATCTCGACCTCGATGGCTTCAAGGCGGTGAATGATACATATGGTCATGGGGGCGGGGACGAGGTTTTGGTCGAGGTCGCACAACGGTTACGGGCTCTGCCCATCGAGGAGGTCTATCCCGTTCGATTGAGCGGAGACGAGTTCTTCCTCATGTTCCCAAGGACTGAGCGTTCGACCCAACAAATTCGGGATGTTGGAAACACACTCATCGATACAATTTCTAAACCGATTACGCTAGACATCGCATCGGTGAAAGTCGGGGCTAGTATCGGGGTGTCCATTTGGAGTCCACCGGAACCACCACACATTGCCATCGAACAAGCGGACGACGCGTTATATCGGTCAAAAGCGAACGGGAAACATCAACTTTCTTTCCATGAGTCGCTTTCGTGACGTCGTTTCTCCATACGAAAAGGAGTTCGTGATGAACTCCTTTTGCTTATTCTTCCGTATTCGTATTCACGTCTCCCTTCTGTTCTTCCTCTTCTGGCATCGGTTCTAAATCCAGCGTATACACGTATTCTCCCCCAAAGTTATTCAAGATGAACAACTCTTCTTCCGCACGTGTCGCCAGTCCGTTCGAGAATCCGATGGCGGCATACATTTCCTCTAACAAAACGTCCTGCTCTTTATCGATTTCATCGAAGATGGCTTGTTCCCAGCGTTCAATGATACCACCGAGTTGAAGATAGTCATCGTTTTTGATTTTATTCTTGTCACGCAACAACTCCAAATAGTCACGAACCTCTTTCAGATTGTCATGCGTCATCGGGATGGCACCCGCTTTTTCTGTCGCCAAGATTTTTTGATGGGTCATCAGATGCATCGCGTCAATAAGATTCCCTTTGTTCAGCTTTTTGGGATCATCAAAGATGAGTCCCGTCGTCTCCTGTGGATTGATGCGGCGCGTCACATTTTGACGCCGCCCGAGTGGGTCTTCTTCCTTGATGATATCAATCAATTCGAGTGCTCGCGTGTAGTCTTCTTCCGTCATCTGCTCCCGGTCAAGTTCATTTGGATTCGGTCCACTCCAATATGTATAGCCAACATAGGAAGCAATCCCGATGACGACAAGTCCCGTCAGTGCAACCCACCAAAACGCTTTTTTCCGTTTCATTCTGTCCCCACACCCTTTTCTAGCTATTCTCCATCAAGGATAACATATTTACCCAACAACAAATCCCATAAAAAGGGTTTCAATATAACCTTACAAAAAAAACACTCGCCCCTACATAGGAGCGAGTACCTTCTCGTTTTACGCTTCGAACAATAATTGTTCTGGATCTTCAATCATGTCTTTAATGTGCTTGAGGAATGTCACAGCCTCACGACCATCTACGATTCGGTGGTCATACGAGAGTGCCACGTACATCATCGGACGGTTCTCCATTGTATCCGCATCGATGGCGACTGGACGGAGTTGAATCGAGTGCATCCCAAGGATAGCGACTTGCGGTCCGTTCAAGATTGGTGTCGAGAGGAGTGAACCGAACACGCCACCGTTTGTGATCGTGAACGTACCACCTGTCAAATCACTCAACCCGAGTTTGTTGTTACGCGCTTTGTCCGCGAGGTGAAGGATATCTTTCTCGATCTCCCCGAAGTTTTTGCGGTCCGCTTCACGGACGACCGGAACGACGAGACCATCTGGAGCCGAAACGGCGATTCCGATGTCATAATATTTCTTCAAGACGATTTCGTTACCTTGGATCTCAGCGTTCAAGTAAGGCATCCGCTTGAGAGCCGCCACTGCTGCTTTCGTGAAGAATGACATGAAGCCGAGTTTGACATCGTTGTCTTTCACGAACTTCTCTTGGCGACGTTTACGAAGTGCCATGACCGCAGACATGTCGATTTCATTGAACGTCGTGAGCATCGCTGCCGTCTGTTGCACTTCAACGAGACGGTTCGCAATCGTCTGACGGCGACGTGTCATTTTGATGCGCTCTTCTTCTTTTCCATTTGCAGCTGCAGCTGGTTGTGGTGCCGAAGCTGCCGCCGCTGGTTTCTGCTCTTTCACAGCCGGTTTCTCTTCATGTCTCGATACATCATGGACGTTGATGCGCCCGATTGGATCATTCGTTTGAACGGCTGAGAGATCGATGCCTTTCTCACGAGCGAGTTTACGTGCAGCCGGTGTCGCGATTGGTCCTTTACCCGGGCTCGCCACGTGCTCTTCACGTTTCTCGACTTTCTTGCCTTCTTCAATAGACTCTGTCTTTTTCTCAGTCGGTGCTTCTGTTTTCGTTTCTGTCGCGTTTTCCGTCTTCGTCTTCGTCGCGACAGCCGTTCCGCCACCAGAACCTGAACCGAGACGTGCGATGACTTCACCGACTTGAACCGTGTCCCCTTCTCCGGCAAGTTGCTCTTCTAACACACCCGCTTCGTCAGCCGGGACTTCGATATTGACTTTATCTGTCTCGAGCTCGACGATGGCTTCACCTTTTTCGACTTGGTCGCCTGGCTGTTTGAGCCATGTCGCGACCGTTCCTTCCGTAATGGACTCTGCTAACTCCGGTACTTTGATTTCGATCACAATGAGTTCCCCCTTAACTTATTTACGATCTTTTTGATATGTGCTCGTGCCTGCACCGCTCGAGACGACGTCACGAGAGAGTGCTTCACGGATGATGCGTGCTTGTTCTTGTTTATGAGCTGTCGGATTCCCTTCAGCCGGACTCGAACGACGGCGACGACCGATATAACGGACATCGAGTCGGTTCGTTGTGACCGCTTCTAAACGAGGCTCGATATATGTCCAAGCCCCCATGTTTTTCGGTTCTTCCTGAACCCAGACGATTTCACGCGCGTTCGGATAACGGCTGATGACGTCACGAATCTCACGAACCGGGAACGGATAGATTTCTTCGACCCGGACGATATGCAAGAAGTCGAGTGACTCTTCTGACTTGCCGACCGCTTCCGCGAGGTCGATTGCCATTTTCCCTGTACAGAAAACAAGACGTTCGACTTTCTCTGTGTTTTCCCCGAGACCTGGTTGTTCGACGATTGGTTTAAAGCTCTCTTCCGTGAACGCCTCGACTGGTGACGTGGCGAGCGGATGACGAAGCAGACTCTTCGGTGTCATGATGATCATCGGACGAATCTCTTCTTTCCCGAGCATCTCTGCTTGACGACGAAGAATATGGAAGTACTGTGCCGCAGACGAAAGGTTTGCGACTGTCCAGTTTTTCTCCCCGGCAAGTGTCAAGTAACGTTCCATACGTGCACTTGAGTGCTCCGGCCCTTGTCCTTCGTAACCGTGCGGTAAGAGCATGACGAGGCCTGACTTTTGGCCCCATTTCGCGCGTCCCGCCGAGATGAACTGGTCGAACATGACTTGTGCCGAGTTCGCGAAGTCACCGTATTGTGCTTCCCACAGGACGAGTGTATCTTGTGCGAATACGTTGTAGCCATATTCAAATCCAAGCACCGAACCTTCTGAGAGCGGGCTGTTATAGACCGAGAACGATGCTTTCGCCGTCGACAACTCATGGAGTGGCGAGAATTTCTTACCTGACTCGACATCGTTCAACATGATGTTCCGTTGGGCGAACGTTCCGCGCTCTGAATCTTGACCGCTCAAGCGGACCGGCGTACCATCTGAAAGAATTGACGCGAAGGCGAGCGTCTCCGCATGACCCCAGTCAATTTTTCCACCTTCGCTGAACGCATCACGACGACGGTCGAGTACTTTTTGAAGCTTATGGAAGACACCAAAGCCTTCCGGCCAGTTCAATAACTCTTCATTCAATTGCGTGAGGAATTCTCGTTCGACGCTCGTATCGACTTTCGGGAATCCTTTATGGACCGCATCCGGTAACACGATGTCTGCATCCTCTTCTTCAGAAGGAACGAGATCACGTGCCGCCTTTAATGCCTCTTCGATTTTTTGTTCGATTTGCGCCTTCTCATCTTTCGTCATGACGCCTTCTTCCTCAAGTCGTGCGGCATAGACGTGACGGACAGACTGGTGTCCTTTGATGGCTTTGTAAAGGACCGGGTTCGTGTTCATCGGTTCGTCCATTTCGTTGTGACCGTATCGGCGGTACCCGATCAAGTCGACCAAGATATCTTTATGGAACTTGGCACGATACTCACTGATCAACTTCGCGACGGCAACACATGCCTCCGGATCATCCGCATTCACATGGAAGACCGGAATCTCGTAGCCTTTGGCGATATCACTTGCGTAACGCGTCGACCGTGAATCGTTCGGGTCCGTTGTGAAACCGATTGTGTTGTTGGCGATGACGTGAACCGTCCCACCTGTACGGTAACCCGTCAAGTTTGTCATGTTGAGTGTCTCCGCGACGATGCCTTGTCCTGGGAAGGCCGCATCTCCGTGGATCAAGATTGAGGCTGCCAAATCGTCGTGCTGTACAGCCGATCCTTTTTCAGAACGGTCATCTTGTGCGGCACGCGTGTATCCTTCGACGACCGACCCGACGAACTCGAGGTGACTCGGGTTGTTCGCCAAGTTGAGACGGACTTCTTTTTGCTGTTCGACCACTTTCCGGTCAAGACCGAGGTGATATTTCACATCGCCTGACCAACCGAAGTTGATGCCGATTGACCCTTCAGATGGGATCAATTCTTTGTTCGGTGCGTGCTGGAACTCCGCAAAAATCATTTCGTATGGTTTGCCGAGAACATGGGCAAGTACGTTCAAACGTCCACGGTGGGCCATCCCGATGTTGATATGTTCCGAACCGCTCGAAATGAGGCCTCCGACCATCGCATCGAGAAGTGGCACCATCGCATCCAATCCTTCGATCGAGAAGCGTTTTTGTCCGACGTATGTTTTATGAAGGAATGATTCAAACAGTTCTGTTTCAGCCAAACGTTTGAATAACTCAATTTTTTCTTCTTTCGAGAAGGTTTGCTGTAACGCCCCTTGTTCGACTTGACGACGAATCCACTTCTTCTCTTCCATGTCATCTAAGTGACGGAGTTCGATGGCGACCGTTCCTGTATAAACGTCAAGCAAGTGACGGAATAGTTCCAAGGCGCTCGCGTTTGGTTTTGGTGCATCATCTGATAAAAGGCGGGCTGGAATTTGTTTTAAGTCTTCTTCTGTCAAATCATAGCGTGACAGTTCGAATAACTCCTGCTCGCGCGGATGGTCTTTTAGTGGATAAATATCAGCTGCTTTATGACCGAAAGCACGGATGTCGTTGATGAGCCGTGTCGCCGAAACGACCTTCTCTAAATCAAACGATGGACCCGAGACTGGAACTTCTGTCGGTGTCGACGTTTCCGGTGCCCCAAATTCGTCAAAATATCGGCGCGTTTCTTCATCGACCGATGATGGGTCTTCCAAATATTGTTCGTACAGTTCAATGATGTAGCCTAAGTTAGGACCATAAAATGCTTGCGATTTCTCGTGAACATTCGACGACTCTCCCATTGAATAAATCCCCCTTATCCATTCCTAAACGTTCAATCTGTGAACGCTTTCATTTTAACATGTAGCCCGAAGCAGTTCACCTTTCTCCTACCCTGGTGAACAAAACCAAATCTTGCCTCTTACGCTCAACTTCATACTACACCTTTCGTCGCAGAAAGACCCTTACAAATTCACAATTCGTCCATACTATTTCAATAAGTTTTGCTTATCGATAAATTGTGTCTTGATGTATTTGTTTCAACAATTTCAAAAAAAGATGAAACCTTATTTCAAACAGCCTCGTAATAGGGAGTGTAGGCATTACACTATTACTCTTAACAGAAAGCTAGGTGACCACATGTTATCCGTACAAAATGTCCATAAAAAGATGGGAAAAGCAACGGTATTGACAAATGTCAGTTTTGACGTTGTTCCAGGAGAAATTTTCGGATTCCTCGGACCGAACGGCGCCGGGAAGACGACAACTATTCGAATCATCACAGGTCTCATGCCTGCGACGCACGGGACCGTGACAGTCGATGGGTATGACGTGGCGAACAACCGCCAAGAAGCGCTCAGCCGAATCGGGGCCATCGTCGAGAATCCTGCATTCTATCCGTACATGACGGGCCGGGAAAACTTGATTCATGCGATGAACTTGATTCCGAACTTGAAAAAAGTCGACTTGAATGCACTCGGTGCCCTCGTCGGACTCGACGGAAAGCTCGATATGAAAGTCAAACAGTACTCACTCGGGATGAAACAGCGCCTCGGGATTGCCCGTGCCTTGTTGCATAACCCAAAAGTGCTCATCTTAGATGAGCCGACGAACGGTCTTGACCCAGCCGGGATCGCCGACCTTCGGAATTACTTACGCCATCTTGCGGACCACCGCGGAATCGCCATCCTTATCTCGAGCCATTTATTGAGCGAGATGGAATTGATCACCGACCGTTTCGCAATCATTGACCAAGGACAAATCAAGTCAGTGGAAGACGGACAGACGAAGGCTGACAGCGTCATCCTCTGTAAAGTTGCCAAGGAACAGATGAACGAGGCACTTGACGTCGCAGCACTCGCCTTCGATGATGTGAAAATCGTCCAGCAGTCTGCCGAGTCGTTTATCGTACCGCGTCAAGAGACAGACATTCCGGTCTTACTGAAACAATTAATCGAGCGCGATATCGCCGTCTATCAAATTGGCATGAAACACGAGTCACTCGAAGAACAATTCTTGAAATTGACGAAAAAAGAAGGAGGTACGAACAATGCGTTCATTACTCAGCAATGAATGGATGAAATGGCGTCGTACGATTAAACCATACGTCGCCCTAGGCGTGTATACAGCAATCATCCTCATCGTATACGCTGTATTGGCCAGTGGTGAAGGTACACCAGAAGCGGCATCATTCTTTGAATTTTCAACGATGGGTGCCATCGCTTTCTTGAGTATTTTTACGATTGTCTTTACGGCCGAGATGGTCGGGAACGAATTGAAATTTGATACGTTGAAACACTTGTTGATGAGCCCGTACTCTCGCGACCGCATCTTATTGTCGAAGCTCGTCATGGCCGTCCTCGTCATGTTGCTCCAATTCGTCTTTATCTTGGTCGTCGCGTTCGGGTTCTCACTCACGTTAGACGGCTCTGTCACATGGGATGTCGTCCGTCCGATCCTCATCAGTGTGAGCGGACCGATCTTCATCATCTTCTTGACGCTCATGTTCTCGGTCGTCTTCAAGTCGGTCGGCGTCGTCATCGGTTTCACGGTACTCGCAAACTTCGCCTCAAGTATCATCGGCGGTCTTCTCGTCGCTTGGAAACCTGAGCTTGCGAAATGGATTGTCTTCTTGCATACAGACCTTTCCATCTATGACGTCAACCCAGAGTTTATGAAAGCGATGGACGCTACGATGGGCTTCTCGATTTTCTATGTCGCCCTTCATATCATCGCCTTCTATCTCATCACGGCATTTATGTTCCGCAGTAAAACGTTCGCTGAATAAGCATACTTCAAATGAAAAAGTGGTACCTCTTTGCTATAGGAGTTTTATAGTAAGGAGGTATTTCTATGTCTAGGACGGCATTACTCATTATTGATTTGTTCAATGATTTTGATTTTGAAGGTGGCGACATGCTACGTAAACATACGGAAGCGATTGTTGAACCGATTCTCGAGCTTAAAAAGCACTTTAAAGAGTTGGACTTGCCCGTCATTTATTGTAATGATAACTTCGGACAATGGAAAGATAGCACGGAAGACATCATTGAGTATGTAAAGGCTTCTAAGGGTGAACATATTGCCTCGCAAATCGAACCGGAAGATGAAGAGTATTTTATTATAAAACCAAGGCACTCCACTTTCTTTGGAACTCAGTTAGATATTTTACTTCGTCAGTTAAACGTGACGAAATTGATTTTAACCGGAGTCGCGACGGATATTTGTATCCTCTTTTCTGCAAATGATGCATATATGCGTGACTATGATATATATGTACCTCGTGATTGTGTGGCGGCAGAAACATCAAAACGTCACGAAAGTGCCTTGACGATTATCGATAAAGCACTGGGAATTGAAATATCTCCTGTGTCTGAATATATGAGTCACATTCAAAAGTGATTTATAGTAATCAGCGTGGTCACAAAATCCCAACATTTAGAACGTTTTCAAGCTCTTCTTTTAAGCTATTCTTAAGTTATAACGGTCAGTAAAGGGTGTGATATTTTGTACCTAACAATCGGATTAGCCTTGCTCGTCTGTTTGATTGCAATGATTTTCACTATTATGGTCGGGCTCGGGAAAGACCGCTCCACGTACAGTCAAAAGAAGAGCTGGTCGATGGTATCTTGGCTCTACATCATCTTGCTCCCTGTCTCGTTCATCGGACTCGGACTCCTCTACTATTTCATTACGAAATAACACAAAAATCACGATGCCAGCATATAGGCATCGTGATTTTTTTATGCAATCAAGTCACTCCAGATTTTGATGGTACTCGCCAAGATGAGTAGCGCTAAAATCCATTGGAGTGCTTTTGTATTCATATTCTTCCCGACATTCGCCCCGATTGGAGCGGCAATCAGGCTCGCGATAATCATAATGACGGCCGGACCCCAGACAATTTGATCGGTGATGATCTTACCGAACGTCGAGCCAATCGACGAGATGAAGGTGATGGCGAGAGAACTCGCAATCGCCATCTTCGTCGGGATGCGTAAGACGACAAGCATGATCGGCATGAGAATGAAGGCTCCCGCTGCCCCGACGATTCCTGCGGCGATTCCTACAATGGAGGCAGAGCTTGCTGCGATCACTTTGTTGAACCGGACTTGGTCGAGTGGCATATCGTCCACTTGTGGCTTCGGCAAGAACATCATGATTGTGGCAATCGTTGCGAGTACGGCATAGACGACATTGATCATCACTTCCGAAAGAATCGTCGATCCGTATCCACCGATGAAGCTACCAATTAATACCGACACCCCCATGTAAAGAATCAACTGCTTGTTTAAGTATCCACCTTTACGATAAGCATAAATCCCGCCGATTGTCGCAAAGAACACTTGAATCGCACTGATTCCGGATACTTCATGCGCGCTGAAAGCCGCGAACCCTAGAATCGGTGGAATGTATAGCAACATCGGATACTTGATGATCGATCCACCAATCCCGACCATCCCAGAAATGAACGACCCGATAAATCCAATTAGAAAGATTGTAATGATAAACCCGAACTCCATATAGACTCCTCCATTTGCTCTCGTCTTCTCTACTTATTCAATCGATTCCCAGGCCATCATCCCGCCTGATACGTCATAGATTTCCGTATAGCCGGCATCCTGTAATTGACTAGCAGCCTGGGCACTTCGGTTACCGCTCCGACAGATCACATAGATTGGTTCGTCTTTCGGATAAGGCAGTTGATTTGCATCTAATGAAGAAAGTGATGCGTTCACCGCCCCTTCGATATGCCCCCCCTCGTATTCAGACGATTCTCGTACGTCAAGGAGTGTTATTTCTTCGTTTTCCAATTTGTTTTGTAGAGTTTTAACGTCAATTCTCGTAATTTCATCCTTTTCTGATGTGGTTACAAAGATAAAAATCGCCATTAAAGCCAAAACTCCGACAAATAAGGAAATTCTCTTCATGTTTTACCCTCCAATTCTTTTCACTTGCGCTCATTATACCTTATGGGGTATATTAAAGCCAACGAAACATTCTCGTTGCCAAAAACCTTAACCATGAAAAGGAGATCACAGACTCATGAAGACGATTACGACTACTGAATTAGAAGCGTTACTTCAAGCAGACGACTCACTCAACCTCATCGATGTGCGAGAGGTAGACGAATATGCTGGAGGTCACATCAAACAAGCGAAGAACGTACCACTTTCTGAATTCGGGGCAAAAGTCGATGAGCTCGATCGCTCTAAACCGATTCACGTCATTTGCGCAGCCGGCGGACGCAGCATGAACGCATCTGCCTATCTCGATTCACTCGGATTCGATGTCACGAACGTCGACGGTGGGATGATGAGCTGGCAAGGCGAAGTCGAATAAACGATTACATCCATAGGGGGAAATTGATATGCTATTACGTTATTTTTATGATGAAAAATTAGCACAAGCTTCATATATGGTCGGTTGCCAAATGACGGGAGAAGCCATCGTCATCGACCCGGCCCGTAACATCGAACCTTATCTTCAAGAAGCGAAAAAAGAAGGTATGAACATCGTCGCAACGGCAGAGACGCATATCCATGCGGACTTTGTATCGGGATCACTCGAACTCGCGAAGCGCACAGGTTCGAAAGCCTACCTATCAGACGAAGGTGATGCTTCTTGGAAGTATGCATTCGCGAAAGAAATTGACGCACAGCTCGTCAAAGAAGGCGACACGTTCAAAATCGGAAACGTGACACTTGAAGTCATGCACACACCGGGTCACACACCGGAACATATCTCGTTCCTCCTTTATGACCGGAACCAGACACAACCGATGGGGATCTTCACAGGAGACTTCGTCTTCGTCGGGGATATCGGTCGCCCTGACCTTCTCGAAGAAGCGGCCGGTGTGAAAGGAACGACGGCAATCGGTGCGGAACAAATGTTTGATTCACTCAAAAAGTTCATGGCACTTCCTGACTTCGTTCAAGTCTGGCCAGGACACGGTGCAGGTAGTGCTTGCGGGAAAGCGCTCGGCGCGATTCCAACATCGACGGTCGGTTACGAGAAAGCGACGAACTGGGCGCTTCAAATGACGGATAAAGATGCCTTCATCAAAGAGTTGACGACGGATCAACCCGAACCACCGAACTACTTTGCCATGATGAAAAAAGTGAACAAAGAAGGTATCCAAGTGACGACGGAAGTCGCTCGTCCTGAAGTCATCGGGTCGGACCGTCTCGATACACTCGTCGAAGAGACGCAAGTCGTCGACACGCGTAAAGGAGAAGACTTTGCGAACGGACACGTACCAGGGACAATCAACATCCCGTACAACAACAAGTTCGTCTCGTGGGCTGGCTGGCTCGTCAACTTCGACAAAGACATCACACTTATCGCAAGTGCGGATGACGTCGATCAAGTGCAGACCGACCTTCAATCAATCGGTCTCGATCGCCTTCGCTTCATCGTCCCAGTCGAAGAGCTCGACGCATCACTTTTGACGGAAACGTATACGGACGTGACGGCAGAAGAAGCAATCGAAGCTGCTGAAAAAGGTGACGTCTTCGTCCTCGACGTTCGAAACGCGACAGAATGGAACGCGAGCCATTACGAAAAGGCAGAGCGCATCTTGCTCGGTAAGCTCGCAAGTGACCACGAAGGTCTTCCGACAGATCGAACGATTGCGGTGCATTGTGCGTCAGGCGTCCGCTCACGCATGGCGGCAAGTGTCCTTCAATCGCTCGGCTACAAAGATATCCACAATATCCTCGGTGGCTATGGCGCGATGAAAACTGTCTTGAACGCTCAACAAATCAAGTAATGCTATACTGACTATGAATATGGCGCCCGCTTCGAGAGGGGCGCCTTTTGTTTAGGAGGGAAAGACGTGGTCGCCATCGGTCCACTCAACATTCGTTTCGATTTACTCATCTTTTTACTAAGCCTTGCCGTCCTTTACGGCATCTTCCGCTTTCTCGGGTTGTCGAGTAAACAGCGTGAAGCCGTCATCGGGACATGGTTCTATGGTTTTCTTGCCTGGAAAGGAAGTGCCATCGTCATCGGTCTGTTGACGACACGTGACCTATCGCTCGCTCTTTACGCCACAGGAGGCGTATGGTCTCAATGGATTGCAGCTGCTGTCGTCCTTTGGTTCGTCTATCGACTCGACCGGAACCTTTTAGGGTATTGGGTGCTGAGCGGACTCCTCATTTGGTTCGGAATGACACTCGCGGTTCCAGTATACGGGACGATTTTGAACCTTTCCGACCAGCCGATTCATCTATGGAGCACCATGCTCATTTTTCTGCTACTCGGAACGACGTGGCGCTGGATGCATGAACCGACTCGTGGAAACATTCTTTGGACAGTATGCGGTGCATCCGGCATCTGGCTATTTAAGTCATATGCGGTCGGACAGATTCAATGGTGGATAATTGTCATCGCCCTCGTTCTCTTCGGATTGACGGTCTATCTCGCCCGCCCTTCAAAGAAAGTGATTCAAATTAGTGTCGGAGTCCTGGTCGTTCTCGCGGTCGTGAATGCTGTCCTGCCAGAGAAAGCGACACAATCTGTCACGACAGAGACGGCGTCAACCGGTTTGAACATCGGGCAAATTCCCCCTTCGTTCGAATTACAGCGAACTGATGGGAGTACATTCGACTTAACTTCACTAAGTGGTCAGCGCGTCGTCGTCAACTTTTGGGCGTCCTGGTGCCCGCCTTGTCGGGCGGAGATGCCGGATATGGCGGCGTTCGCGAAAGAGCGAGATGACGTGACCATCGTCGCCGTCAACACGACGACGAGTGAACGCGACCCCGCCGATGCCGTCTCGTTCGTCGAACCGTATGAAGACGCATTTACCGTCGTCTATGACCGTGACGGCCAAGTTGGAGATGCGTATCGGATTCAGGCGATGCCGACGACGTATGTGCTCGATGAATCGGGTGTGATCATCGCGAAGCAATTTGGTGCCATCGACAAGAATTGGCTCGACGCCCAATTGAATTGAACATGACAAAACCGCCGACAAAGAGTTGTCGGCGGTTTATCTTATTGCTTCAAATAGCCTTGTGCTTTCAAAAAGTCTTTGACGTCAAGCCGTGTCGATTTCGACAACATGCGCCCCATTTGACCAGTCCACGTATCTTTACGCGGGTTCGAGCCACGGACCATATAGTAATCGTGGATCAACGCATCGTAATCGGAAAGGGACTGCTTCATCCGTTCTGGATTCGCTTCATACATATTTTCATGGTAGACATGTTGGAACGGTAAGCGTGGTTTTTGATCCTCGACTGAGGCCGGTACACCGACGGCCATCCCGAAGAGCGGAATGACCCGTTCCGGCAATACGAGCACTTCTTTCACCGCAAAGAGGTCGTTCCGAATGCCACCGATATAACAAATTCCGAGCCCCATCGACTCTGCCGCCACTGCTGCATTTTGAGAGGCAAGTGCAGCGTCGATCACCGCGACAAGCAACTTTTCATCAGTCTCAAGTGTTGAGGACACTTCTGTTTCTTGCAGTTCACCAATCACTTCATGGCGGTGCAAATCCGCACAAAAAACGAAGAAGTGACCGTTCTCGACGACATAGGACTGGTTGCCCGCAATCTCGGCAAGTCGTTTCTTCTTCGCTTCATCGGTCACCCCGATGATGGAGTAGGCTTGGATAAAGCTAGACGTCGATGCCCGTTGTGCGCTCTCGACGATGGTCTGGATTTGTTTGTCTGTCAATTTCTCGTCCGTAAAATCGCGGACGGAACGGTGGTTCAATAAAGTCTCAATCACTTCGTTCATACGTTCTTCCCCCTTTTTTTCAATCTTGGCATAAGCTCTCTGAATCCACAAATGAGAGGAATCCATCGAGCACATTTTGAGGGAGGACGCTCACATCTCGTCTTCTTATGCTATCATTATAAGCTACATAGTAAATACGACAGTGTAACTTCGAATAAGGAGCGAGATAGATGAAAAGAATACCATTTTACATTCCATTTCTGCTTGGGGTGCTGCTCCTCTCCGGTTGTACGGATGCCGATGTGAGCGTCCCGACATCGACGTCAACTGAGCAAACAGTTGAAGAGGAACCTGTACAAGAGGAACAAACCACCGAGATCCCTGAATCTGAAGGCGATCTTTTTGAAAGCTATACGAAGATCGAGGTCGATGGCGGCGATCAGTCCGGCACACGTGAAGCGAATGTCGTCGTCGATATCGGCTTCGGCGATCGTGAGTATTGGGCGTTCACGAACGAACATGGTCAACTGGTTCGTGTGATTGCCGACGAAATCACGCTTCAAGACGATGAAACCGAAGACGTTAATTCTTCAGGACGCTATTATGCAGACGAGGCAAAAGTTCCGGGTGTCGAAGACCCGAACCTCGACGAAGGCCATATCATCGCCGATTCACTTGGCGGTGTCTCGAACGCCTATAACATCACGCCACAAAACAGCGCACTCAACCGTTACGGCGACCAGGCATTCATGGAAGATGTCATCCGGAAGGCTGGCGGGGCGAAAGACTTCGAAGCCATCATCACCTATCCGAACACGACGACTCAGATTCCTTCCCGCTACCAATACACGTATACCGTACGGGGCAATACGGTCACCGATACGTATGATAACGTGGATCCGGAGGAAGTGAACGAATCGCTCGGATTGACGGATGATTCCCCTCCTGCAGTGACGACGGAGCCGGTCGAGGAACGTGAATTATCCGATATCGACCTTGACGGAAATGGACAAGTGACGATCAAAGAAGCCAAAAATGCCGGATTCGAGATGCCGATTACGCGTGACCATTGGTTGTACCAGTATATGGACGACCGAGACGGTGACGGGATGGTCGGGGAATAAAAAATTTGCTATGTAATACAAATTTATATACAGGTCTGTCTAAAAACTGCCAAGCCCTTTTATAAAAAGGAGCTTGGCAGTTTCATTTATATCTCCAAAATTTATATATAATCTCAATCAATAAGTAGATAATAACTAAAAGATAAACCTAACAAATATTAGATAAATTAAATAAGATTAGTAATGATCAACTAATTATTCAATGTAATCTAATAAATATCAATATGTTAAAATAAGGGAGGATTTATTTTTTTGAGTAGAGGGTGAGGGAATGGATAGTTTAATGGATAATTATGCACTATACAGTTTTGAAAAACTTCAACTATTGCAACCACACACTAATCCAAAAGGAATTTTTAAGAAAGGTTTGGAGTATTTTATTCAATGCAGCAACCTAGATGTTAAACCTATTAATAGTAATAGAACTTCTATATTTGAGGTTTTTGATAAAGAGATTTGCGTGTTGGGATGTAAAATTGTGCTTGTTAGTTCAGTACCTGACGAAGCAATTCAAATGACCACTAGGACATTAGAACAAATTTCTAATTTGTATGGAAACCCTTTGAATATCATTGATTTTAACAAACAACTTGCTTTGCTTTTGCCAATTAAATTCCCTAGGTTGTGGATTGATTTTAATCATGATACACAAAATTGGGAAGCTAAAGTGGAGAGAAGTTTATCAGAGGGTGAATTAAATGTTTTAGAAAATAAATTATCATTACTTTGTGGCTACGAAACTAGCTTAACTTGTACGATAGACTTAAATCTAAAATTTGAACATAAATTTCATGACACTTTATCAATTTCTATCAGCAAGCATTCTTCGTTGAACTATTCGAAGTCTTTATTTCGAAAATGGGAAGAAGATGAGCAGTTTTGGTCGGACAATAAAGCAAATTTATTTCACAACGATAAAAATCCGGAGACAGAAGATCAAAAAGTACAGCGGGCTAATTGCTTAATAAACGGAAAGTATGGAGAAGCGCATAATATCAGAAATTATCTTACACTCTTCAATGAAATTCAAATTGTGATTCCAATTGAAACATCATACGACAAATTACTGTATTCACTAAACATTACTGAAGAAGAATTAGTAAAACTAGTGGAGATGAATAGAGTAAAATTAATCTTTCCACACTCTATAGAAAGATACAAAAAAAGTTTGCTTGAAAATGTAGTAGATATTAATCCACAGGGTATTTTACTCTCTCGAGAATTAGCTTTTAATACAGTTTCGGATTTAAAACGTAGAAATCCTATTGTATTCTTACCTTCAAATAACGAAGAAAAACAACAAATACTATCCGATATGATAAGACTTTCAATTGATATTAAGAATATTAATGAAAAAATGTGGCTTTATGGATTTATAGAAGAATTATCTATTACTTGGAGTAACATGCACGAATCACTCTCAGTGAGAGGTGCAAATGGTACATTTAATTTAGGATTAGGACCAACTATAAATAATTTAATCAATAAATATACTGGCAAAAATTATTTAGTTGAAATAATGGCGGCATCTCAGTCAATCGAGTGGGCAGCCGCTAATAATGCTGTCTTATGCCCCGTAGGACCCTTAGCAAACAATGAAATAAATTTAGCATATCTATACTCTGGTGTACGGAAAGATTGGAATTTAGATATAGTCACATCTCCAAATATAGCTACTGAAGGGATACTAACAATAGCGAATTATGTTTCGGTTCTTGAACTTGCAGAGAGCTTTAATGGAAGAGAAATTGAACAGTTTAGACAGTTACTCGTAAATATGACAAACAACAATTCACCTGAAGAAATAAACAACACTATTAATGAGTTTAATCAAAGTGTGAAATCATACGAAAGAAATGTTAAACGATTGAATACATGGGATGTTAAGGGGATTACATTAGATACTGCCATCGACTTAACAAATACAGCAGTACCTTTTGCTGGTTTTATAACAAAGCAGCTAGGTAGAGTACTAAATCATGCTGGAGAAAAGAATGATTCAATCGGAAATATAATTCAGCAAGTAAATTCAAAAATTCACAGAACGAATCCGAACGTTATTTTAGTCAGTGGAATGAGAGATAAGATAAAGGATTTACTATAAAATTGCCTAAAACTGATTATGCTTTCATCAAGAACACATCATTTTCAGAGAGTTAAACTCATTGTTTTTCCAACCGTATATTATTAAATTTTCGGATGTGTAAGTTGAAACAAAAGGATTGCGACTACCTATTAAAAAAAACTATCTTTACGTTTTATAACAGGCACTGTAGCAATATGAACTATATCTAACATTACTTGGACAACCTAGACGTTTCTCTACGAGAAACGTCTTTTCGCATACAAAAAACCGCGGTGTAAGACCGCGGTTACGTGTTTAGTTCGACATTTGATTCAAGAATGGTGCGAGATCGACGTTCAACTCTTTCGAGAGACGCTCTCCGAGTTCACGGTCCGCACGATAGAAGTTGCAGATCAAGAGGAGAACGGTCTTCTCGTGACGAACTTTTTTGATATGCGCCACGAGGTTACGAACGAGCGCATCCTTCTCTTCCTGAGAATAGCGACGATACACCTCTCCGGCTTGTCCGAAGTCATTCGTCTTCTCAATCTTCTGACGACCCGTCACGCCTGTGATCGGTTGCGGCGTCTCGATATAGTCCGCATTTGGCTTCGGCGCGTCTTCGTAACGGTTCGGCTCGTAGTTGACCGGGCTCGTCTGTTGCTTGAACGGCATCGCCCCGTCACGCTGGTTGTTCGCGACTTGAGCGAACGGGCAGTTGATCGGGAGTTGGAGATAGTTCGGTCCGATGCGGTAACGTTGCGTATCCGAATACGAGAAGAGTCGTCCTTGGAGCATCTTGTCTTCTGACGGCTGGATCCCTGGTACGAGGACGCCTGGGTTGAAACCGACAGACTCAGTCTCGGCGAAGAAGTTATCGACATTTTTGTTGAGGGTCATCGTTCCAACCAATTGATACGGGATGACATCTTCGAACCAATCTTTCGTCGCATCGAGCGGGTCGAAGTCAAAGTTGTCCATGTCCGCTGGGTCGAGAATCTGTACATATAGATCCCATTCCGGATAGTCTCCATTTTCAATGGCGTTGAACAGATCACGTGTCGCATGGTTGAAGTCTTCTGCTTGGATTTTCGCCGCTTCTTCCATCGACAAGTTTTGAATCCCTTGCTTCGGTACCCAGCGCATCTTTATGTACACCGTGTTGCCGAATTCATTCACCCACTTGAAGGAATGGACGGATGACCCTCGCATGTGGCGATACGATGCCGGAATGCCCTCGTCACTGAAGAGATGCACGAGCATGTTCGTTGATTCAGGTGTGAGCGACATGAAGTCGAAGAAGCGGTCCGGGTCTTGAAGGTTCGTTTGTGGGTCCGGCTTGAGCGAGTGAATCACGTCCGGGAATTTAATCGCGTCACGGATGAAGAAGACCGGTAAGTTGTTTCCGACGAAATCATAGTTCCCTTCTTCTGTGTAAAACTTGACGGCGAAACCGCGTGGGTCACGAAGCGTCTCCGGTGAACCTAATCCGTGGATGACGGTCGAGAAGCGCGCAAACACAGGCGTCTCTTGCCCTTCTTCTTGCAAGAATGCGGCTTTCGTATAGCGTTTCATACTATTTTTTACAGTGAAGACACCATGCGCCCCTGCGCCTCTCGCGTGAACGACACGTTCTGGTACTCGTTCACGATCGAAATGCGCTAATTTCTCAATTAGTTGGTAGTCTTCGAGAAGCGTTGGGCCCCGACGCCCCGCAGTGATGGAGTTGGCGTTATCCCCGATTGGTACGCCTTGGTTAGTAGTTAGTTGACGGTGTTGATCCATATGATTGCCTCCCATTATTTATAATCATTACAATCTTGATATTAATTAAAGATTAGAATGATTACAAATAAAAAGCTCGTGAATCACGAACTTTTTTTCATATGTCTCTTTTGTTTGGATTTTTCACGTTGATGGAGCGTCACGACGAAAAATGCTGCCAAGATACCGCCTAGGGACCCCGCGATGATGTCGACCATCGTATCGTCATTCCCGTTCCCTTGCATCGTCGTGTTCAGGACGACGTCAGATGTGAATTCATACATTTCCCAAAGTGCCGCCCCAGCCATGGAAAAGACGACAATGTATACGAACAAAAATCGTTTCGGGATCTCGGTCCGAATGTCATCATCGAGCCTACTGAAGAAGTCGAATCCAAGGAATGCGAGAAAAATTCCGCTTAAGAGATGAAGGAACGTGTCCCACCAACCATTCCCGTATAGTCCGACAATCGAGCCTAAATACTGGGAGGCAAACAAGAACAGGATATACGCCACCTTCATCTTGCCGTCAAGTTCTGTTTTAAACGTCTTTTCAATGAAGAACGGGATGAGCCCGGAAATGATTCCGGCCCCCGCCACACTCGCATCGAACCATAATTCTTCAATGATAGATGTGACGAGTATGATCGCCATGAACAAGACGAATCCAAATTCGAGGATACGTCCTTTCGTGAGCTTCATAATGCTTCGCCTTCTTTCTAGTTTGTTCTCTATATGCTCTATTCCCAACTCTCAACCATGTTCAACCACACAATTGAATTTAGTTGGACTCTCTTGCCGTTCACGAACATACGTTCTATAATTAATATTATGAATTCAAGGAGGAACTTGCTATGCCGATCAATCCGTATCTCAACTTTAATGGGAATTGTCGAGACGCCGTGAACTTCTATGCCGATGTGTTCAATCACGCCGCTCCAGACATCATGACGTTCGGTGACCAACCTGGTCCAGACGGTCAACCGGTGCCGAGTGAAATGGCTAATCTCGTGCTGCATACCCGACTATCGATTCACGGCTCATCGTTCATGTTTTCTGATGCGATGCCTGACGGACCGGTCACATTCGGGGACAATGTCACGCTCGCTGTCGTCACAGACGACCTCGAGGCCATCCATCGTGAGTTCGAGGCGCTCTCTGTGAACGGACGTGTCTTGATGCCGCTTCAAGAGACGTTTTGGAGCAAGGCGTACGGCATGCTCGAAGACCAGTTCGGCGTCCAGTGGCAGTTCAGCCACGAAGCATGATCATCCAAAAGATCTTATTCACATTCTCTTATGATGAGGTCTTTTATTCTTTTCAAGATTAGCTTCCCCACAGAGAATACTTTCAAGGAGATGAACTAAACTAATGAAAGAAGAGAATCCTGAACAATTAAATATTCCTATTTGGGCATATGAAGCAATCGAAATAGAAGATGCCAATGTGCAATGGAAAGCTCAAGGTCTACGTGAAACAAGAGAGTTGTCCGACTTACTTTCAAAGTTTGATATTAAAGGAGCAGAACATATAGGTAGTACAGCGGTTCCCGGTCTACCTGCAAAACCAATTATAGATGTGATGATTCGTATCGAATCGTTTGACATGATGAATGCGATTGTTGATACTTTAACCGCATACGGTTGGCACTATGTACCACCAGAATTGGATGGAAAGCCCTGGCGCAGATTTTTTGTGAAAGTGAAAAATGATAAACGAGTTGCTCATTTGCATCTCATGAAAGGCACAGAAAAACGGTGGGAAGAACAGATTGAATTTCGAGACAAGTTACGGGAATCTCCTTTACTCGCGAAGGAGTACGGGCTTCTAAAAAAGCAATTAGCAACTGAATTTCGTGAGGACAGAGAAAAATATACTGAAGCTAAAGCTGAATTTATAAATCGGGCATTAAACTCCTGATATAGATGAAGACCCCATCGCTAATCTACGATGAGGTCTTCCTTATTTTTGGGCTACGAAGAAGATGCGCTCCGCATCCGCTCCTGGTGCACGTTCGGTGAAATCTGATGTGACCGATTTGACGTGGAATCCGGCACCAATCAACCATTGCATATACTGCCCTGGTTCATATGTCCGTTGTTCATGCGTCTCCTCGATCCGTTCATACGTCCCATCTTCAAGCGCGACGAAGAATGTTAAGTCATGAACGACCGACAGCGGGGCTTCTCCCGGGTCGGCAAACCAAATATATGAGCAATCTTCTCCGTTTGACGCATACGTCTTTTGGTTGAAGAGCGTCTGCATCTTGTTCGGAGCATGGACATCAAAGATGAACAAGCCGCCTGGTTTGAGTTGATTGTAGACAGATTCAAACGTGTCAATCACGTCCGCCTCGTCTCGCAAATAGCAAAGGGAGTCGCAGAGAATCGTCACCGCATCGACCGGTTCCGGTAACTCCAACTCACGCATATCTTGTTCCCAAAGCGGCAACTCGATTTCGACCTCTAGCGCCTTTTCTTGTGCGACTTCGAGCATTGACTCGGATAAGTCGATCCCCATGACATCGTAATGTTCAGCGAGGCGAATCGTCGCCGACCCGGTCCCGCACCCGACATCCGCGAGTGTCGCGCCATCTTGGACGTGACGACGCACGAAAGCGACCCACTCATCATACGGCGCGTCTTTCATCAACTCGTCGTATACATAGGCGAATCCTTCGTAAGCCATTAGCCGACTTCCACTTCGACGTGTGGCGCGTCAGCCCACAATTTCTCTAGGTTGTAGTAATCACGGTCATCACGATGGAAGATGTGGACGACGACGTTCTCGAGGTCAGCGAGGACCCAACGTGCCGTGTCCATTCCTTCGAACTTGTGGAGTGGTAAGCCGTTTTCGCCAGCAACGTCTTTGATTTCACGTGCGATCGCTTCGACTTGCTTCTCCGAGTTCCCGT
Organism: Exiguobacterium sp. s181; assembly: GCF_018617125.1. GTDB lineage: Bacteria > Bacillota > Bacilli > Exiguobacteriales > Exiguobacteriaceae > Exiguobacterium > Exiguobacterium profundum. The sequence continues at coordinate 102,458 of NZ_JACSJM010000002.1, read as the reverse complement.
GACAGATAACGAAGTAATCCGCGATTGGCGAAATCCCTTCCATGTCGAGTACAACGATTTCCTCGGCACGTTTATCGTCAGCCGCTTTAACAATCAATTCTAATTCTTCTCTTGCAGTCATATTGACCCTCCTAAGGTATATTCACAAAATCGTTATACGTTTCAATCGTCAGTGGAAAAATACGCACCGACTTCTTCAATAAAAATTCAATCGTTTGTTTCAGTGTCGCGACAACCGCCGCTTCGAGCGAACGCTCCACTTCTGCCCGCAACCGGTCGACGCCGGGATAATCCCGATTCGGTTCGATGGCATCAGCCACGAACAGAATTTGGTCGAGCCGAGACATCCCGGGCTCTCCCGTCGTATGATTTCGAATCGCCGAGAGCACCGCGTCATCCAGGTCGTATTGACGGGAAAGTAAAATCGCACCGACCGGCGCATGAAGTAGTTCGTCCCCGTACTCAAGTAGATTCGGGTCTAACCCTTCTTCCACGACGACTCGACGCATTTCTTCGACGTCAAAGTACTTCGCATAATCATGAAGCATCGCAGCAATACGAGCATGTTCGACCTCTTCACCGAATTGAACCGCCATGCGTTCCGCCGTCTCGACGACACCGAGCGTATGGATATAGCGTTTTTCTGGCAGCGTCTGTTTAATCAACTCGTGCGCTTCTTCAAACGTCATACAACTTATGCTCCTTCACATACTCCTCGACTGGCGTCGGGACAAGATATTTGATGGATTTGCCTCGTTTCGCCCGTTCCCGGATGTCCGTCGATGAGATTTCGAGTTGCGGCATGTCAATCGCGCGGACGTCTGCCTTCTCCGGAATCAAATAACGTGTCCCCGGCCGTGCGACCGCACCGAACGTGACAAGACGGATGAGCGTCTCATAGTCATACCAGGATTCGAGCGAAACGAGTGAATCGGCACCAATCAAAAAGTAGAATTCATCATTCGGATACTGTTCGATCAGCCGTTTCATCGTCTCGACCGTATATGACGGCTCACTCCGTTCAAACTCAATCAAGTTCAACTTGAAGTCGGACTGATTTTGTATGGCGCGTCGCGTCATCTCGATTCGGTGGTCTGCCGAGCTGAACCCGACCTTATGAGGTGGAATCGCAGCCGGCAGGAACCACACCTCATCAAGTTCAAGCTGTTCACGCGCTTGTTCCGCGATTAACAGATGTCCGAGATGCGGCGGGTCGAACGTTCCGCCCATCAAGCCGATCCGGCTCATGGGAGTTTGATTTGGCGATTTTCTTTCTCGGTCGCCTCTTTGTACAAGACGATGACTTTTCCAATCACTTGAACGACTTCAGCCTGTGTGCCTTCAGCTAACTCGCCAGCGACATCTTTCGGCGTGTCCATGCAATTTTGAAGTACTTGGACCTTAATCAATTCACGTTTTTCGAGTGCGTCCGCGATATCTTTACACATCGCTTCGCTGACTCCATTTTTCCCAACTTGATAGATCGGTGAAAGATGGTGCGCTTCTGCGCGTAAAAAGCGTTTTTGTTTACCTGATAACATAGTATATTATTCCTCCAATAATCCTTCGATTAACTTTTTCCCAACGGTTTCGTCCGGTTTCACGCCCGTCCATTTCTCGAACGAGAGCGCGCCCTGCCCGACGAACATGGCTATACCTGTCACAACTTTGGCTCCGCGACGTTTCGCTTCTTGAAGCATCGGGGTGACAAGTGGACGATATATGATATCACAAACGACCGTGTTTTGTCGTAATCCTTCTAATGAAAGTGGTGTCGATCTCTCGTCCATCCCGACAGAAGTGGTCTGAATGATGACATCATATCGAGAGACGTCCATCTCATCGAACGTCGTGTAGACGACTCCGAACGTGTCGGCGAGCGCTTTTGCCCGTTCCACTGTTCGATTGACAATCGTCACGTTACGCGTCGGGAGAGCTTGGACAATCCCACGAGCCGCTCCTCCGGCACCGACAATCAGGACACGCCCTGTAAAGTCTGTGTATGGCATCAGCGCTTGGACAAGACCTGCCCCGTCCGTATTCGTCCCGATAAGTCGCCCGTCTCGTTTATACACCGTATTGACGGCTCCAGCATGTTTCGCCGCTTCGTCAAGGTCATCGAGATACCGAACGACCACCTCTTTATAGGGAATCGTGACATTGAATCCATCCCAGTCCCCTTCTCGCATTGCCGCAAATAAGGCTGGGAGTTGATCTGGTGTGGCATCGATGGCCTCATAACGCCCGAAAAGCCCAGACGCCCTCAACCACTGCTCGTGCAGTTGGGGAGAGAGCGAATGAGCAATCGGGTGACCGATGACGGCCAGATTCATACGAGCGCCTCGCGAAGTGTGACTGCGACGCCTTTTGGAGCCCATGCTGCGATACGACCACCTTTTCCGTGAATCGCGACCCAACCGAGACCACTGAACACGATATCCGTTTTCACGCCGTCTCGTAAGCTGAACTCATGACGGACGAGTGGCGGTAAGATTTCGAGTGTCTTCTCATTCGGCGGGTTGAGCATCTTCCCAATATGTTGGTCATAGAGCTCATCGGCACGTTCGAGTTTCGTACGGTGTGCTTTCAATTCATTCGACATATAAATGACGAACGATCGCTTATTTCCTTCAAGATAATCTAAACGTGCCAATCCGCCGAAATAGAGCGTCTGTTGCGGATTCAACTGGAACACGTGCGGCTTGATTTCTTTCTTCGGTGTGATCGTCTTCAAATCTTTCGCATCGACATAGTGTGCCATTTGATGACGGTTGATGATTCCTGGTGTGTCGTACAAGTTCGCATCATCGTCGAGCGGAATGTCGATCAAGTCAAGCGTCGTTCCCGGGAAATGACTGACGGTGATGATGGCTTCATCCTCTTCACCGAAACGTTTGATCACCTGGTTGATGAGTGTCGACTTCCCGACATTCGTACAACCGACGACAAAGACGTCTTTGCCTTTGCGGTAGTACTCAATCTTTTCAGCGAGTTCATCGATGCCATGTCCTTTTTTCGCACTGATCAAATGAACGTCGATTGGGTTCAAGCCGAGTTCTTTTGCCTCTGCCTTCATCCAGTTCGCCATCCGGTTCGGGTTGACCGACTTCGGTAACAAGTCGACCTTGTTTCCGACTAACAGTACCGGGTTCGACCCGACTGAGCGTTGAAGACCCGGAAGCCAACTGCCATTGAAGTCGAAAATGTCGACGATTTTGATAACGAGTGCTTCTTTTGAACTGATACCGTTCAAGATGCGCAAGAAGTCATCATCTGATAACTCCACATCTTGAACTTGGTTATAGTGCTTCAATTTGAAGCAACGTTGGCAAATGACAATCTCACGGTCAAGTGCCGATTTTGGTGCATAGCCGACCCCGTTCGGGTCTTCCGTTTGGATGGCTACGCCGCACCCAGCGCAATATCGTTTTGTTTCTTCCATAGTTATACTTACTGCCGTTCAGGTTTCCCCTTCTTCATTCACCGTAGCACCTCGCTGCTACTCCTGAAGCGTTAATTCCGACGCCTTGCTCGCCGTACATGGGCAGCCTCCTTCTTCCTGTGCGTTCGAGGTCTTATTCATCTTTTTTATGTGAATCTTCGGAACGTGGATGCATGGCCTCACCGATTTTTTCAGCGACCGCGACTTTTGCCCGTTGTGCGTCAACGGCAAGTTCTTCCACTTTTTTCGTGATCAATACATACTTCCCACGACGCTTCATATGGGCGAAGACCACTTTTTCGAGCATCCGGTTAAATTTCGTGACGAGTCCGTCCGTTTTGACGACCGGTTGCACATGAATGACATGAATGCCCGCCATGTTTGCCCCGAGAACGTCTGTGAACAGCTGGTCCCCTAAGAAGATGGCTTCCTTCGGCGAGTACCCATATTTCGAGAGTGCCGCTTTAAATCCAGATGGTAATGGTTTTCTAGCACGAGCGACATAATGAAGGCCGAGCGGCTCCGTAAATGTTCGTACACGATTCTCGTTATTATTTGATACGACAATCACATCGAAACCGTATGATTTCACTTTTTCAAGCCACATCAATAAAAGCTCTGGCGCATGTGGGACGTCCCACGCCACGAGTGTATTATCAAGGTCCGTCAAAATGACGCGCACCCCACGGTCTTTCAATTCTTGTAGGTCGATGTCAAACACAGACGCGACGAACTGTTTCGGATAAAGTCGATTAAACACGTAAAATTCCTCCAATTAGCTAAACGATTCAACTACTTATACAAGTATTGATATCCCTTCTATGGTAAACGAAAACCGACCAAACGACTAGTCTATCGTTCGGTCGGAAGAAAATTGACACAAAATTAGTTGGATTTGATTGTCCCGATGACTTCACCGAGTCGAACCGGACCGATCTTTTCACGGTCCATTTGAATCGTATCCTTCTCAAAACAAAGAACGACGGTCGAACCGAACGAGAAGTATCCCACCTCTTCTCCTTTGCCCGCCTGGTTTCCTTCGAGCGTCCACTCAATCGTGTTGACGTTCAAGGCACCGACCATGATATGTTCGTACGTTCCGGCTGGGCTGTCAAAGCGCGTCACGCGACGGTAGTTGCGTGAGAGCGGTCGAACCGTCTCCGTCAATCCGATTTCATTTACCGGTGCCGAACGGTCCCCGAGCTCATAGTGACTGAGCACACGACCAGAGAGCGGCGTGTGGACGCGGTGATAATCACGCGGACTGAGGTAGAGGACGACGACCGTCCCCTCTGCATAACGTCTTGCCTCTTGTTGAGAACCAAGTAGTTCCGCAAGCGTATACGACTGACCCTTCACTTCGAAACGACTGTCTTCTGAAATCGATTCGATGACCGATAACTTGCCGTCACACGGTGACACGAGGGTGTCGGACGACTCATCAATCGTACGCGCTCCTGGCTTCAAGTGACGGGTAAAGAACGCATGCAATGATGGATAGGCAGCAAGCGGTTGCTCTGCCTCTTCTACCGCAATGTCATATACTTTTGCAAACGATGGAATCAAGTGACGACTCACATCTGATTCTGCGAAACGCTTGAGGCGTGTGGCGATCCAAGGCGAGGCGTTCAGCTCAAATAACGTTTGGTAGAAACGACACTTCATTCCTCTTTGGCCTCCTCATTTTTAAAGAACGTCTCATATTGTTGTTCAGAGACCGCTCCTTCAATGCGACCGACTTCTTTTCCATCCTCAAAGCGGATGATGGTCGGCGTACCTTCGATTCCATACGTCGTCCATACGTTATGGTCGGCCAAATTGATGGAGACCGCATCATATTCTTCGATAAGGGGCTCGACGTACGGCTTCACTTGCTCACAGTATTCACAGCCCGTTTGCCAGAAGTAAGCGACGACTTCACCGTCTTGATCTAATTGTTGTTGTAATTCATCTGCCGTGACGGCGTTGACACCGTCGTCGGTATTCGCTCCATTTAAAAAGAACAACAAACCGATTCCGATAACGATAATCGCACCGATGATGGCGAACGTGATAAAGTTCGCGCGTTTTTCAGGGTTTTTCATATGCATGATCCTCCTCTATGTTGGATAAAGAAAAAAGACTGACTCATGCACGAGTCAGTTTGATTGTAGACGGCTTACTTCTCTTGTGCAACGTCGCTGATTCCCATGTCTTGATTCAAGACATCGAGAAGTGCAACGAAGATTGTGATGGCCACGCCAAATCCTGTCGCGAGCATCGCGTTGAACTCTACGCCATCAACGGCAGAAATGATAAATACCGCTGTATTCGAGAGCACAATCGCCCAGATCAATGTCACTAAATAACGCATTGAACGTCCCCTCCATCTCACAGATGATTCGTAAAAATTCATACGACATTAGTATAGCATTGTTCGAATAGAATATGCGACTTCGATTGTATATTCTTTCCGTCGAATCGAAAAATGTGATACGGTCGTAGAAACATCATTGTGAAGAAAAGAGGATGACTGATGTCACGTTATTTAATCGCAGTCGATTTAGATGGAACGTTATTAAGAGATGATAAAACCATCAGCGAACGAAACCTCCGCGCTCTTCAAGCAGCGCGTGAAGCTGGTCATGAAGTCATGATCGCCACAGGACGTCCAAAGCGCCATTCAATCATGTACTATGAGCAAATGGGATTGACGACACCACTCGTCAACTTCAACGGTGCGCTCGTACATCACCCGAAAGATGCGAATTATGCGGTGACACACCGACCGATTCCGCTCAAGACCGCCCATAACATCATTGAAGAAGTAGCGGATACGAAGGCACACAATATCGTTGTCGAAGTGACGGACCACGTGTACTTCCAAAAGGACCCGCAAGAGTTCTATAGTCCATATGCAGAACGTGCGCTCAGCGTCACATCAGGTAACTTGTTGACGCATTTGCAGGACGAGCCGACGTCCTTATTGATTCATGCGACAAAAGATCACGTCGCGCACGTCCGCTCCCAACTCGATGACATTCATGCGGAGGCGGTATTGAACCGTCAGTGGCGTATGCCCGAACATATGATTGAAGTCATGAGCAAAAACACATCGAAGGCACTTGGGCTTCAAGAGGTCTCGAAGCACTTGAACATTGACCGGAAGCACATTATCGCCTTCGGTGACGAAGAGAACGACCTCGAGATGCTCGACTATGTCGGTACCGGTGTCGCGATGGGGAACGCCATCGACCAATTGAAGAATGTAGCCAACGAAGTGACGGCTTCAAATATGGATGACGGGATTGCCCTCTTCTTAGAAGAGCGACTTGGCATTAAGGCATAACGAAAGCACCGACTTAGAAAAGTCGGTGCTTTTTGTGATTCATTCATGTTTAGCGACGGAACGTCCCTTCGACGTCCTCTGTCGGCAAGATATTGATCCAAACCGATGGGTCTGCATCTTTACAGATTCGCGTAATCTCACGCACTTCGTGTCGTTGCGCAACCATCATGAGCGTCGCCTTCTCGACTTTCGAGTACGTCCCGATTGCCGGCATGAGCGTGATCCCGCGGAACACGTGTTGATGTAGTTCCTTTGTCACCTCGTCCGGGTGATTCGTCACGATGAAGAGCGTTTGACGCTGTGTATTCGTGTAAATCTCATCGATGACTTTTGACGTCACATACAAGAAGACGATCGTATAAAGCGCTGTCGGCCATCCGAACAAGGCACCTGCTGCGAGGGCGATCATCATGTTCATCAAGAAGAGATAGACCCCAACCGAGTTGTTCGTGAATTTCGCCAAAATCAATGCGACAATATCAAAGCCACCCGTCGAGGCTCCATACCGAATCGTGATTCCCGAGCCGATTGCCAAGAGCACACCGCCAAATACAGCGTTCAAAAGTGGATCGTCCGAGAGAAGCTGCGATTGCGGAAGCAAACGAATGAACAACGTGACCGAGGCGACACTGACCAGCGTATGGATCATCATGTTCCGCCCGAGCATAAAATAACTGACGACGAGCAGTGGTGCGTTCAGAATAAAGAACCAGAGTCCTTCCCCTAGTTCAAGCGGTGTACCCTCTAACAATTTCGTCAAGATTTGGGCAAGACCCGTAAATCCTGTCGAATAGACGCCAGCTGGAATTAAAAATAATGTCATGGATAAGGCAACGAACAATCCTCCGATGATCGAGACAACCCCGATTCGTGTATGTTCTTTAACGGCTTCCGTCAAGCTTCAACTCCCCTTTCTCAAAATAGCTAAGAATCAAGATAACATAGATTATTCATGCTGCATACAGCAAATATGCAGGAAATCCGATAAGTTTTTCACACAAAAACAAGCCGACCGAGGTCGGCTTGTTCGTATGAAACGATTGGTCACGCTTTCACTGTTTCAATTGTAATCGACTCGTTTGCAGGAACTGTCACTGCATTTCCATATACATGGATGGTCACATCTGTACCACTTGTTTGCTTGATTGTCACTTGTTCACGTGATGATGTGACCGTCAAGTGATGGCCGCGCCAGAGCATGTTGAACGAGTAACCGTTCCAATCTTTCGGAATCATCGGGCTGAACGAGAGGTTATCCTCTTGAATGCGCATTCCGGCGAATCCATGAACGATGGACATCCACGAACCGACCATCGACGTGATGTGCAATCCGTCTTCCGTGTCATTGTTATAGTTGTCGAGGTCAAGGCGCGCCGAACGTTGGTACAATTCGACCGCTTTGTCTTCATAACCGACTTCTGCCGCAATGATCGAGTAGACACATGGTGACAAGCTCGATTCGTGAACCGTGCGTGGCTCGTAGAAGTCAAAGTTTGCACGTTTCTGTTCGACCGTGAAGCGGTCACCGAACGTATAGAGTCCTTGGAGGACGTCAGCTTGTTTGATAAAGTTCGAGCGAAGGATGCGATCCCATGACCAGTTTTGGTTGAGTGGAAGATGTTTCGGATCGAGGTCTTTCACCAAAATCTGCTCTTTATCCATGAATCCGTCCTGTTGCATGAACACATCTGGAACGAGATCATCTTTTGGATAGTACATCTTCGTTTGGATGTCTGCCCACTTCGCAAGTTCAGCATCCGTGATGCCGAGTGTCGATACGAGCTCTTCGAGACGTGCAGGTTCTGCCTCTTTCAAGTAGTTGTACACTTCTTGCGTATATTCGAGCGTCCATGCGGCGATCAAGTTCGTATACCAGTTGTTGTTGACGTTGTTGTCATATTCGTTCGGACCTGTGACGCCTAGGATCATATACACGTCTTTGTGCGGGACAAAGTTGACGCGGCTAGCCCAGTAACGCGAGATCTCGACCAATACTTCCAATCCGTATTGTCCAAGGTACGACTTGTCGCCTGTGAAGTTCGTGTAGTTGAAGATCGCATGGGCAATCGCACCGTTACGGTGAATCTCTTCATGCGTGATTTCCCACTCGTTGTGACACTCTTCCCCGTTCATTGTGACCATCGGATAAAGCGCACCTTCCATACCGACATTCTTCACAGCATTCTCTTTCGCCTGTGGCAATTGGTTGTGACGGTACTTGAGCAAGTTCCATGAGACTTCTGGTTTGGCTGTCGCCAAATAGAAGTGCAGGCAGTAGGCTTCAGTATCCCAATACGTCGCACCGCCGTACTTCTCACCTGTGAATCCTTTTGGACCGATGTTAAGACGTGAGTCTTCACCTGTATATGTTTGATACATGTTGAAGATGTTGAAACGGATTCCTTGTTGAGCTTCGATGTCTCCATCGATACGAACATCCGCATCTTCCCAGCGTGCGAGCCATGCTTCCGTCTGTTCAGCGAGAAGTGTCTCAAATCCTTTTTCGAACGCCGCTTCGACACGTGTCATCCCAGCTGACTGCAATGCTTCAATCTCGTGGTCGCGGTTCGTGACGACCGACACATATTTGTAGGCTGTCGCTGTCTCACCAGCAGCTGCGTTGACCGTGAATTTATTGGCAACGAACAAATCTGTCGCTTCAAGCACTTCACAACGAGCGCCTTCGACGTCCGCGATCATCGATGCCGTGACATGCCAGTCGAGTTTCTTCGTCTTCGTCGTAACGAAAGCGAAACGCTCTTCCACACCACGGTCGACCGGAAGCCAGAACTTCTCATCGTAGTTCGAGTCTTCGTTGACGACATCACCATCTAAATATGGCGTGAACTCAATTTTTGCTTCGTAGTTGACTGGTGTGACGTTGTAACGAATGGCCAAGATTTCTTTATCTACGATTGAGAAGAAGCGGACGACTTCCACTTTCGTCTCTTCTGTCCCGTTCATCAAGGTGAACGTCCGTGTGAGAACACCACGTTGCATATCGAGCTCACGGGTGAAATCTTTCACTTCCCATTTCGCCAAGTCGACCGGTGTCCCATTGATGACCACGCGGAGACCGATGACGTTTGTCGCATTCAACACTTTGGCAAAGTATTCAGGGTATCCGTTCTTCCACCAACCGACACGTGTTTTATCCGGATAGTAGACGCCCGCCACGTAGAATCCTTGGTGCGTATCATTCGAGTAATCTTCCTCAAAGTTCCCTCGCATCCCCATATGCCCGTTCCCGAGCGATGTGATGGATTCTGCAAGGCGGTTCTCTTTCGGGTGAAGACCTTCCTCTGTTACTTTCCATTCATCGACTGCAAACAATCGTTTCATCTGTCTGCCACTCCTTTTTCTCTACAAGGCTACCTTCGACGGACAACTAGTTCATGCAACCGTTTGTCTATGAAAGCGCTGTATTTAATCTCACCTTTCATTTTACACAACTGAAACGAGAATGCAATCGTTTGCATAAAACTTTTTATTTCTTTTTTTCATCACAATTTACAATTAAAAAAACCGCCTCAAATTGAGACGGTTTCAATCAATTTTTCTGTCCATTTTCCGGATTCTCACCAAATGCCGCATTCGCTTCGTGTCCCTCGAATACCGCACTTCGCCCATCATTGAATCCGGTATCGGGTTCGTCGATGACGAGCGCGTATCCCCCTTGCTTGATTGAAGCATGCGCCCGTTCGATTTCGTCGTCCGCGATCCCTAAATCGGTCAGCGCCTGTTTCGTATCCCGATCCTCGCTTCCCCCTTCGTTGAGGTTGTCTAACCAGGATGTGTCACCTTCTTCTACGTTTAGGTTCGTCTCTCGTTTAAGAACGTGAACGACTTCATCCCGCTCCGTCACGACAAATAGTTCCCCTTCATCATAGCCGCCTTCTTTCAGCTCATTGATTTTAGACAGTAGACTTTCTTTCGTATCGAATGTTCCGACAAATCGTCTTTCACTCATCTCTATCCATCCTTTCGATTTCGATTTCGATTTCTTCGAAAAAGATGTTCCCTACTTCATGAGGCTTCAATCAAAAGGATATGCAAAAGACGACTCCGCTCTGGCGAAATCGTCTGGTCAATCAAGAATTCGATTCTAATGTTTCGGTCGCCTTACTCTTCTTCTGCCCACATGATTGGCGGACGACCAGATAATGTGGCACAATGACACGCTTCCCATAAGGGGGTGCATTATCACTGATTTGTTCGATCAAACAGTTCGTCGCCTCGAAACCGAGACCGAAGATGTTAATTTCGACCGACGTGAGTGGCGGGTTCGAATGTTCCGCGATATACACGTTATTGAAACTGACGACCGCGACGTCCTCTGGGATTTTGAGCCCCATCTCGCTTAATGTGCTGATGACGCCGAGTGCCATCATATCGTCACTGACAACGACGGCTGTCGGTGGTTCCTCATTTTGTAACAGTTCACGCACGGCCTTCGCGCCGCCCTTCGTCATGAATTCAGCCCGGGCGATGTAATCTTCGCATACCGGGATGCCTGCTTCCATGAGGGCCGTCGCGTACCCGTTTCGACGATCTTGTGTGACGGCGAGTTTATCCGATCCCCCGATGAAGGCGATGCGACGATGACCTAAGTTATAAAGATGTTTCGTCACTTCACGACCAGCCAAATAGTTGTCCGTATCGACGTAAGTGATGGAAGAAGCGTCCCCGAACGGCTTCCCGACCACGACGAACGGAAACTTCGTTTGACGTAAGTATTGGACGACTTGGTCGTCTTCACGTGAATAAAGAACGATGACACCGTCGACACGGCGTCCTTGTACCATCTCGATCACACCGGACAAAACTTCTTCTTCTGTCACGCCGGTCGTCATATAAAGCGAGTATCCATTCTGGTGCGCCTTCGTGCTAATTCCTCGTAGCACTTCCGGGAAGAACGGGTTTTGAAGCGTCTTTGTTGCCGCGCTCGGCATAACGAGACCAATCGACTGCGTCGAGCGGTTAGCGAGACTTCTCGCATGAATGTTCGGATGATACCCGAGCTCTTCCATGGAACTTCTGACCCGTTCTTTTGTCTTTTGACTGATTCTTGGGCTGTTGGCGATGACGCGAGAGACTGTCGACGGCGCGACGTTCGCGTGCTTCGCCACATCTTTGATTGTGATTTGCATGGTGTTCCCCCCTGCTTCCGTGAGTTCGATTCGTGCCTTGCGGCGTTTCATGTCTTTATTTGCGGCGCTTCCACATGACCAAACCAGTCAAGAAAATCGGAATCGTAACGACGAGCAAGCCCATCATCCACGGATTGACCGAAGATTCCTCAACGATGTAAGCGTTCGCACTTTCACCAGACAGTTCAATTGTAAACGTTCCGCGCTGATCTGTGACCAGTTGTGAGAATAAGAGACCACGAAGTCTCGTATCTTCCCCGATTTCACTGACATCGATCTCAATCTCCCGATCGTCACGATTCATGTTGATCGCATAGAGCGCGACGTCATCTCCGTCTTTCCGTTCGAAGACGGCCATCCCGTCTTCTGAGGCGATCATGCGCTGCTCTCCTGTCGCAAAGACCGGATATTCTTCCCGCATGCGGTTCATCGTCGCGACGTATTCGTGCAACTCTTCATTTCCCGGGAATTCCGTCATGACACGGTTCGCCGGGTCGGTTCCACCGGTCTGCGCATTTTCTGTTCCTTGGAAGACGATCGGCATACCAGGTGACGCATAAAGCGCGAACAACCCGAGGCGTAATCGTCGTTCCGCTGATTCCACACCGCCGAGTTCCGCCATATGCATGAAGCGTTCGACATCGTGATTATCGAGGAACGTCGCCATCTGGTTCGGGTCGTTGAAGAACGTTTCGGCATAGCTTGCGGCAACGTCAATCTCATCGACGTTCGCTTGCTGTTGCGTCATCGTTTTCGACACCCGGTCATAAAACGTAAAGTTTGTGATGCTGTTGAACCCGAGATCGTCATATTGCGCGACGTATTGCGGGTCTGGGTCGAACACTTCGGCGAGTAAATAGAAGTCTGGGTCGACCGACCGCACACCTTCGACAAAGTCTTTCCAGAACGCTTTATCGACGTGACGAACCGTATCGAGGCGATAGCCGTCGATGTCCGTCTCTTCGATCCAGTACTTCGCCGCGTCAATCAAATACGATTTGACTTCCGGATCCTCTGTTTTGAAGTCAGGTAAGTCGAACAACCAGTGCGTCTCGACCTGCTCCTGGTCTTTCCAGAATACAATCGGTAACTGTTCGTGAAACCATTCCGGCTTTTCTTTAACCCATGGGTGGTTCGGACCGACGTGGTTGACGACAAAGTCGAGAATGACTTTCATGTCTCGCTTGTGCGCTTCCTGAACGAGTTCCTGTAAATCCTCTTTCGTCCCAAACTGTGGGTCGATGTTATAAAAATCTTTAATCCAATACCCGTGATAGCCGTCCGGCATATTTTCAAAAACGGGTGTCAACCAAATCGATGTGAAGCCGAGTGATTCGATATAATCGAGCTTCTCAATGACCCCACGGATATCACCTCCGTGAAACGCTTTCGGATCATCTTTGTCCACCTGTTCATTGTTGTCGGGATTCCCGTCAACAAATCGGTCGACCATAATAAAATACATGCGTTCTTGTTCCCAAGTAGCGGCTTCCTTTGCTCCGACGACGGTCGGAAACAAAAGAAGCGACAGGAGCACGAGCACGACGCCTCGCCTCATATCGCTTCCTCCTTTTACGAGTATTATCCTTTCGTACCACCCGCTGTGAGGCCAGAAACGAAGTAGCGTTGGAACATGAAGAACAAGATGACGATTGGAAGGGCCGAAAGAACCGCACCTGCCGCGAATAACGTGAAGTTATTATCAAACTGTTTCGAAATCATGTTGTAAAGGCCAACTGCCAATGTTTGTTTCTCTGGTGAACGAAGGACGAGCGATGCCAAGATAAAGTCGTTGAATGGTCCCATGAAGTTAAAGAGAGCAATCGTTGCGACAATCGGCTTCGCGAGCGGCAAGATGATTTGCCAGAAGATTCGGAGGTGACCGGCACCATCCATGCGGGCTGCTTCGTCAAGTTCTTTTGGAATCGTGTCGAAGTACCCTTTCGCCAAGTACGTGTTCATCGGAATCGCACCACCCGCATAGAGCAAGATGAGCGCTGTATGTGTGTCAAGAAGGTTTAGCATGTTGAGCAATACATAAATCGCGATGATCGCAACGAACTGTGGCACCATCTGAAGGACGAGGAACAAGACGAGCGAGTTCTTCCGTCCGACGAAGCGGTAACGTGAGAAGACGTATCCGGTAATCGTCACCAAGACGACAGAGAGTGCCATCGTGATGAAAGCGATTTTCAACGTGTTCACATACCATAAACTATAATCCGAAATCGTTAGGTCAAACAAGTTTTTGTAGTGAATAAACGTCGGGTTCGACGGAATAATCGTTGACGTAATCGTACGCCCCGGGTTGAACGATGTACCGACAACCCAAAGCATCGGATAGAGAATGATGATCGACGCAAGCGTCAAGATGACATACGAGATCGCCAAATTGATTCGTTTTTGTTTTTTCATATCAGATCATATCCTCGTCTTTGAAAGATTTTGTCCGACGGAACTGGATCACGGCAAGTGTCATGATGAAGAATGACAAGATGAGTGTGATCGCAGCCGCAAGTCCGTATTGCGGGTTGGCACCGAGAGACAATTTGTAAATCCAAGAAATTAAGATGTCGGTACCGCCGGCCGTTTGTCCAGGTACAGCAGGGCCACCGCCATTAAAGAGATAGATGATGTTGAAGTTGTTGAAGTTGAACGTGAACTGCGTGATCAAAATCGGTGCTGTCGCGAACAAGAGCATCGGCAATGTGATCAAGCGGAACTTGTCGAAGATCGTTGCTCCGTCAATCGTCGCCGCTTCATACAAGTCACCAGGAATCGACTGAAGCACACCCGTCATGAGCGTCATGATGAATGGGAAGCCGAGCCACCATTGAATGAGCACGAGTGCCGTACGTGTCGCCGTCGGATCGGTCATCCAGTTGACCGGGTCAAGACCGAGTGCCGGCAAGATTGTCGTATTGAACACCCCGAACGATTCGTTGAACATCGAGCGGAAGATCAAGATCGTGATGAATGCTGGGACCGCCCATGAAAGAATCAAGATCGAACGGAACAAACGACGGAAGCGAAGTCCTTCTTGGTTCAAGAGTACCGCAAGGAAGATCCCGATTGCGATGACACCTGTCGTTGAAGCGACCGTCCAAACAAGCGTCCAGCCGAGTACGCCGACGAACGTGTCACGGAAAATATCGATTTCAAAAATACGTGTAAAGTTCTCGAATCCGACCCATTCGACGAGTTTCGCTGGTGGTGCGTTGTTGTAGCGATAGTTCGTAAAGGCGATCAAGAACGTAAAAATCAATGGAAGAATAACGGTAAACACTAACAAAATGAGTGATGGGATTAACATTAAGTATGGGAATCCATGGTCACGCAAGTTGCGAAGTTGCATTTGGAACGATGGAAGGTTTAGATGCTGATCACGAGCGCGACCGACACGATAGGCGTCACGAATGTTCCAAACATAGAACGCGATTCCGAAGAAAAGTAAAATTAACGCGACAATCCCCTCGACCATCAAGAAGATGGAGTGGTCGTTACGAGGTCCTGGCACTTCACCAAGCGTGATCAATCCCCAAAGTCCTCCACGGTCACCTGGTCCGGCGCCCGCCCCTTTGAAAAATAGATCATAGTTTACGGCAAAATAAGATACGACGACGATAAAGAACGCTACCGCCTTCGCGTATTGTTTGTTGTATAACTGTCCGAGTCCCGGAATGATGGAAAGTAGTCCCGCGTTCCGAGCATGGTTTGTAGGCTTGTCCGGGCGTTGGTCCGGTGATTTAGGGTTCGCAATTGCAGCCATCCTCAGTTTCTCCTTTCGATTTGAGCAAATCAATCAAGCAAACGTTTGCTCAATGCTAGAAAATGATGGGGAACGCCATGTGACGTACCCCTTCATCTCAATTCCTTATTGGTTGTTCGCTTGGATTTGTTGTTCGATGACTTTCACTGCATCGTCTGCAGATTTTTGTGCATCTTGTTTACCAGTTGCTACAAGCTGAAGTGCTTGTGCCATTGGCTCCCAAACTTGTCCCATTTCAGGAATGTTCGGCATTGGGATTGCGTTTGTTGCTTGGTCGAATACCGCTTTCGCAACTTCGTTCGACGTGATTGTCTCGTTCGACTCGAGTGCTGCTACTGGCGGGATCTCGTTGTATGCTTCAAACATTGCCAATGCGTTTTCTTCATTCGTCAACTCTTGAAGGAACATTTCAGCCCACTCTTGGTTTTCTGTGTAAGCTGAAAGGGCATATGTTTTCACACCCATGAACGTCTTGATTGGCTCACCGTTCGGAAGTGTTGGCATTGGAGCCGCTCCGAGGTTCACGCCTGCATCTGTGTAACCAGCCACAGCCCATGGTCCGTTCATGACTGAATGAGCTTTCTTCTCAGTGAAGAGTTGGTCCATCGCTTGGCCACCAGACTCACCGATCAACCCTTTAGGGAAGAGGCCTTCTTCGTACCATTTACCGATGTATTCGAATCCTTCAACTGCACCTTCGTTGTTCAAACCGATATCCGCTGGGTCGAGTGCGCCACCGTCTTCTTTGAACACGTATCCGCCGAATCCAGCGACAACACCATGTGCGAAGTAGAAGTTATCCCAAAGTGCGAGGAATCCGTACTGCCCGTCAGCTTTCACATCGTTTGATAACTTGTAAAGGTCGTCCATAGATGCTGGAGCTTCAGCCATCAAGTCTTTGTTGTACATGAGAATTGGTGTCTCAACTGATTTTGGATATCCGTAAGCTTGACCATCGTACATGACAGCTGATTTCGCAGCGTCTGTGAACGCGTCAAGCGATCCTTCGTCAGCGATTGGAGCCAAGTGACCTTGGTCTGCGATTGTACCGATCTGGTCGTGTGGTACGAGCACGATGTCTGGACCTTTTCCAGCTGGACCGTCAAGCGCAAGCTTGTCTTTTTGGTCTGTCATCTGTACTTCGACAACTTCAACTTTTACGCCATGCTCTTCTTCGAACGCCTTCGCAACTTCTTTCGTTGTTTCAGACTTTTCGATGTCTTCCCAGACTACGATCTTTTCAGGTTTGTTCTCGCTTGAAGAACCACCTTCGTTAGAAGATCCGTTGTCCGTTCCGCCACCACATGCAGCAAGTGCACCGAATGCGAATACTGCTGTTGAAAGTCCTGCTACCATTTTTTTCATCTTCATGATGAAAAACCTCCCCAAGGAAATAGTATGGTCAGATTTGCGCAATCGCACGACCACGTCAATTTTAAAACTCCGCTACGAAATTGACATGGTAGTGAAAACGTTTGCATCCTCACCTCAATTTTTATTATACAGTTGTGAAAGCGTTTTACAAGTCTTTTTTTACACTTTTTTTACGTCTGTTGACCCATTTATGTAATTTTCAAATGTTTGTTCTTAAATCTTCACTTTTTATGCGTTTCAGCAATTGACAAAATGTAAACGCTTTATTAACCTTTGCTTGAGCAAACGTTTTCGCAACATCTGTTCTCATGGATTCCCGATGTTGTAAAATGATGTCATCCCCTATAAAGAAAGGAATGTTTTCCTTATGATGAAAGAAGCGATTTATCATCGTGCCATGTCCCCGTTCGTCTACAAATATGATCGTGAGACGATCCATATTCGTTTCCATACGAAGCGAGGCGATATCGAGTCGGTCGATTTGATTTGGAACGACCCATATGATTGGCACGCTGAAGACCCAGCCATGTGGAACTTCGATCCGGACAAGCCGAGCTACTGGCGTACATACGAGACTCCAATGGAGAAGATCGGGTTTGACGACGCCTATGACTATTGGTTCATCGCTATCAAACCGCCGTTCCGACGTCTACGTTACGGTTTCCGTTTGAATGATGGACAAGAGACGGCCGTCTACACTGAAAAAGGATGGTTCGAGGAGAAGCCGCTCGATGATACGGGCTACTACTTCTGTGTCCCATTCATCAACCCGATCGATATCTTCCATGCACCGTCCTGGGTGAAGGATACGGTCTGGTATCAAATCTTCCCGGACCGTTTCGCCAATGGCGATGCTTCACTCAATCCTGAAGAGACGCTCCCATGGAACTCGACAGAGCCGACGACGACAAACTTCTTCGGTGGCGACTTCCAAGGAGTGATCGACCATATCGATCATTTAGTCGAACTTGGGATCACCGGCATCTACTTCTGCCCGATCTTTAAAGCGACGACGAACCATAAGTACGATACGCTCGACTATATGGAAATCGATCCGCAGTTCGGGACGAAAGAGAAATTTAAAGAGATGGTCGACCTCTTGCACGAGAACGGCATCAAAGTCATGCTCGACGCGGTCTTCAACCATGTCGGATATCATCACCCATGGTTCCAAGACGTCGTCGAGAACGGGCCATCTTCTGAGTATCGCGATTGGTTCTATCTTCGCGAGTTCCCGATTGCGACAGAGCCGAAGCCGAACTACGACACCTTCGCATTCGAAAAGAACATGCCGAAGATCAATACAGAGCATCCAGAGTTAAAAGCCTACTTATTAGATGTTGCCCGTTACTGGGTCGAAGAATTCGGTATCGACGGGTGGCGTCTTGACGTCGCTAACGAAGTCGACCATGCGTTTTGGCGTGACTTCCGCACGGCGGTCAAAAATGCGAACCCGGAAGCCTACATCCTCGGGGAGATTTGGCACGACGCACAGCCTTGGTTACAAGGTGACCAGTTCGATGCCGTCATGAACTACCCGTTCACGAATGCGAGCTTGAACTACTTCGCCCTCGACCGGACGACCGCTTCGGAGTTCCGTAACGAGCTGACGCGTGTCGAGATGATGAACACGATGAACGTCAACGAAGTCACCTTCAACTTGATCGATTCGCACGATACACCTCGTGCGTTGACACGGGCGAAAGGACATAAAGGCAAGTTCAAACTCTTGATGACGTCGATGCTGACTTATACAGGTAGCCCATGTATTTACTACGGGGACGAAATCGGACTTGAAGGCGAACAAGACCCGGGTTGCCGTCGCTGCATGCCATGGGATGAAGCCGAAGAAGACCGTAACCTCTTCCGCTACATCCAAAAGCTCATCCAGCTTCGTAAGGACCACCCTGTGCTCGCAAATGCCGGCTCGTATCGCTTCAACCTGGTCGACGATGCGAACAATGCGGTCATCATCGAGCGGTGTACGAAAGATGAGACATACTTGGTTTACTTCAACAACTCAGACTCTGCTTCGAAACTGAATCCTCTCGGTTATACAGGAGCAGCCACGGACCTCTTGCATGACCGCGACCTCGACTCACTCGAAATCGAACTGGCGCCATTTAGTGCTGCTATTCTGAAATTGAAATAAATTCGAAAATCACCTGATTTCTTCGGGTGATTTTTTTGTTGAAAATAATTCAGCAAACCCCTTTCTTTTTCATTTCATAAGGAGTAAGATGACCTTTGACATTTTTATAAAACAAATAGTTAACAGAAAGAATTATAGAGAAAAGGGAGAATACACTACATGCAGACGAAACAAACGGAACAGCTCACCCTGTTCAAACTGTCGTGGCCGATTTTCATCGAACTTGCCCTCCATATGGGAACCGGGATCATCGCCACATTGATGCTCGCTCACTACTCAGACGCCGCCGCCTCGGCCGTCGGGGTTGCCAACCAAATCTTAAACGTGTTCTTGATCGTCTTTAGTGTGACGTCTGTCGGGGCGACCATTTTGATCGGTCAGGCCATCGGGGCTGGGCGCATGAAGAAGAGTCGTGACTTCGCCCGCTCCGCCGTCAGTTTGAACATGTGGCTCGGTGCGATCATGGTCGGCGTCATCTTCTTGTTCGGCGAAACGTTCTTACGCCTGTTCGGTCTATCGGACGAACTGTTTGCACACGGGTTGTTGTTCCTGCAAATCGTCGGCTTGTCGTTATTCACCGAAGCACTCATCATGGCGCTCAGTTCGATCCTCCGGAGTCACGGGATGACGAAACACGCCATGCTCGCGACGCTTCTGATTGATATCATCACCGCCGTCGGTGCCATTTTTGCCGTTACCGGCTGGTTTGGCCTTCCGGTCACAGGCGTTGCCGGTGTCGCTTGGGCCATCGTGATCGCACGATTCGCCGCTATGATTCTCTTGTTCTGGCTCGTCAAACGGAAGCTCATGATTCGCTTCCCGTTAAAAGAAGTGATTCGTCCGAAGAAAGACGACATCCAGTCACTCCTTCAAATCGGTGTTCCTTCTGCCGGGGAGAACTTGTCGTATCAGGCATCCCAAATTATCATCACTGGATTTATCGCGACGATGGGCGAGGCTTCCCTCGCTGCTCGGGTGTACGTGATGAACTTGTCGATGCTTGCCTTCTTGTTCACCGTCGCCGTCGCGCAAGGGACCCAGCTTTTGATCGCACGGGATATTGGAGGGAAACGTTTTAAAGAAGCCTATCATCGTGCCGTCAAGACCTTGAAGATTGCCATGTTCGCTTCGTTCGTCGCCTCTCTCGGTTTAGCGGTGTTCAGCGAATCGCTACTCGGTCTCTTCACGTCAAACCCTGACATCATCGCGGTCGGTGTGCCCATCTTATGGGCGACGCTCATTTTAGAGCCGGGTCGCGCCATGAACATCGTCTTGATGGGGTCGTTGAAGTCTGTCGGGGACGTCCGCTTCCCGGTCATGATCGGGATCGCCTCGATGTGGGGTGTCGCCGTGGCGTTCAGCTACTTGTTCGGTCTTCAAATGGGGCTCGGTATCCTTGGGATTTGGCTCGCCTTCTCCCTCGATGAGTGGTTCCGCGGATTCTTCGCGTTCCGTCGTTGGAAATACGGGACGTGGCAACAAAAAGGCTTCCAGTTCGAAGCAAAATCAACCACGTAAAAAAAGCGGCCGCGGCCGCTTTTTTTATTTCATCAAGAATGCCTGCATCGCTTGGCGGTGCACGTCCGTGTCCCCACACTTCCGTTGCCATTCGATTTCTTCATTCAATCCATCCTCAAATGAAGCGGCTCGCATGAGCGCCTTCATCCCTTGAACAGCGACCGGTGATTTCGCAGCGAGTGTCTCCGCATATGAAGTCAATCGCTCCGTATACATCGCATCTTCCACGAGCTCGGTGACGAGCCCGAATGAACGCGCGGCCTCCGAGTCAATCGTACTGCCACTCCAGAGCCAATCTAACGCAAGGTCGTCGCGCATGAGTCGACGCAGGTGATATGGACCGCCCGCATCCGCGACCAACCCGATTTTAATGAACGCCGAGCTGAACTTCGTCGACTTGGCGACGATTCGAACGTCTGCCGCGAGTGCCAAGCTGAGCCCTGCTCCAGCCACGACACCGTGAATCCCTGCGATGAGCGGTTTACGACTTGAGAAAAGTGCACGTACGAGCGGATGATACACGTCTTCTAAATATTCCCCATAGTCCGCATCGCTCTCGATCGTTAAATCTTGTCCGGATGAGAACGCTCGTCCCTCACCGACAAGGACGATGACGCGAACGGCGTCGTCCTGTTCAAATGTGTCGATTGCCGTTTTCATTTCACGAAGCAACGTCTCGTTCAAGGCGTTTAGCTTTTCAGGTCGGTTCAGTTTCAACCACCCTACCCCATTGTGTGTCGTCAATTGAATCGTCTCCACTTCCATTCCCCCTTCAAAATGAATCACTGTTCATTTCTTCGTCATTGCTTCAAACTCCTTCCTTTACTGAAAAGTTTTTTGAAGTTCAATTGCCGGGAAGTTGGTTGATTTGCTATTCTAAAAGGAGTCGGTCACGAAAGGATGAGTCAGATGCAACTGACAAACGCCGCTCGGCAACTGAAACAGAAGAAGATTCCGTTCACCTATCATACGTATGAAGTCGATGACACCGATGTCTCAGCTAAACATGTGGCGATGACATTGAATAAACCGCTCGACGAACTGTATAAAACGATTTGTCTCATGAACGAGAAAAAGCAATATGCCTTCTTTCTCATCTCTGGAGAGCGTGACATCGATTTAAAAGCAGCCGCTAAAGCTTGGGGGGCGAAGAAAGCATCGACCGTCCCGATGAAAGAGCTCGAGACATT
Source organism: Exiguobacterium sp. s181 (assembly GCF_018617125.1). GTDB lineage: Bacteria > Bacillota > Bacilli > Exiguobacteriales > Exiguobacteriaceae > Exiguobacterium > Exiguobacterium profundum. The sequence continues at coordinate 80,535 of NZ_JACSJM010000002.1, read as the reverse complement.
GACCGGTTATATTCGAGGAGGAGTCTCTCCGATTGGGGCGAAGAAGCCGTTCCCTGTCTATCTGCACGAAGCAGCTCAAGACAGAGAGACAATCACCATTTCTGCTGGAAAACGCGGCTATCAAATCGAATTAACACCTGAAGATTTACTGCAATTTACAAACGGGCACTGGTTCAGCCAATGACCTTACTGGGGGCAAAATTATGTGGAAAGAACGTATCCGTTCGTGGGTCCCAAACTCCTTTACGTTCGGAAATTTATTTTGTGGTGTCGTCGCCATCGTCTACGCCGCACGTGGTGACTTCTCAAACGCCACACTGTTAATCATCATCGCGATGATGCTCGACAGTTTAGACGGGCGCCTCGCCCGTATGCTCGGGGTCGCTGGCGATTTTGGGAAAGAATTGGACTCACTCGCTGACATCGTCACGTTCGGGGTCGCACCGGCGATGCTCGCTTATTACACCTTCTTTATTGATTACGGCAATTATGGATTGTTTTTTGCGGCACTTTTCCCGCTATTCGGTGCCTATCGCCTGGCTCGCTTCAATTTATCAGCGACAAACGTTGCAGCGAGTTACTTCTCTGGTGTCCCGATCACGGCCGCCGGGGGACTTCTCGCTGTCATCACAACGTTCGGTGACCGCGTCAGTGAACTGTTGACACCGATTTTCTTCACAGGGCTCGCCTTGTTGATGGTCAGCCGTGTTCGCATCCCGAGTTTTAAAGATGTACCATTGCCACGTCACTCGTTCATCATTACCATCAGTCTCGTCTATGTGACGTATATGATGTTCGCACGTTGGAAAGAATGGCCGACATTTTGGTTCATCGCCATCCCGTTCTATGTCTTATTCATCGCCTTTTCGTTCGTGAAAAGACGAAAACGGATGGCCAATTGAGAGTCTCGTTCAGCGAGGCTCTTTTTTGTACATGCATTTGTTAGACGAAGACTTCGATGAGCTTTAGAATGAAAGAAGAGGTGATGGAATGAAAGTGTATCCGTTTATTTGGAAATGGTTTATTGTTTGGTATTTCATTGGGTTGATTTTAGTTGGATTCGACCTGCTTCCGCCTTGGCTCGAGTGGGCAAACCCCGTCTTTTTATGGCTAGCCGGGGCGATTGGTGGAACGATTCTTTATCAAGGGATTCGACAAGGAGCTTGGATTGTTCCGTTTATTTTCTTCGGTTCAATCGCTGTGGAGACATTCGGCGTGAAGACGGGATTCCCGTTCAGCGAATACGTCTACGCTGAGGCGTTCGGTCCGACAGTGTTTGGAGTCCCTGTCACTATCGGTGCGGCATGGCTTGCCGTGATTGGCTCTAGTTTTGCCGTGGCCCGTCTCTTCCCATTCCGCCACAATATTTTATGGCTCGTTCCGATTCTCGCCGTATGGCTCGATATGGCAATCGATCCCGTAGCGGCAAACGTGAAAGGCTACTGGGAATGGGCGAATGACGGCTTGTACTATGATATCCCGACACAAAACTTTATCGGTTGGTTCGGGTTATCCCTTATTTTCTCATGGTTGTTACAGCGTCACGAACGCGCTGTTGATTCCTTGTTCATCCGGCACGGCGTCTATTTGTTCGTCATGCTTCACGCACTCTTCGGTGTCACGGCTGTCAATGCAGGTCTCTATGGCATCGGGCTCCTCAGCATCCTCACATCCGGAGTGATTCTACTTGAAAGGAGGGGGCGCGATGATCGAGTCACACAAAAAGAAATGGTTCAATAACCTGTTCTCGACGTTCGTGCGGGAACGTCAAATACGTCCCACCTTCCATAACATTTATATCCGAACGGACGACGTTCCGACCCCCGGATTATTTTTAAGTACACATAGCGCGTGGTGGGACGGTCTCATCATGTATATGATCAATGAACATTTTTTACGACACGATATTCATGTGTTGATGGATGAGGATGGACTACGTCGCTTCCCGTTCTTTCGACACCTCGGTGCCTTCTCGGTGAAAAAAGGAAGTCTCTCCGATGTACGGGTCTCACTGGCTTATGCGAATGAATTGCTCGCGTCCGGGAAATCCGTCTGGATGTTCCCTCAAGGACAAGAGATGCCACAGGAACTTCGACCTGTCGAAATCGAGTCTGGCGCGACGTTGTTACTGAACGACCGCCCCGTCCAATTATGCGCCATGTACTATTCGTTTGAGAACCATGCGGAACCCCTTGTATATGTCCGCTTTCGAACAGTAGTCGTGACGTCGACGACACGACGAGATCAGAAGCAGGAAATCGCGCAAGCACTTGAAGCGCTCTATGACGACGTGCGACAAGACGCCATCATTCGGTCTGATGCCTATGTGCCGCTCTTTCGACCACGTCGTAATCTTGCTGAATGGACAGAAACGATGTTCCGACTTGGGAGGGGACGTTCATGATCTTATGGCTGCTCACCCTCTCGATGTTTATCTTTACCCTAATCAATCTTTCGTTCTTGAGACCGCTCGCCGACCCAGGACGCACACCGGCGACAGCCGTCTGCATCCCGATGCGCAATGAGTCGCGTCACGTCGATCGACTGATTTCAAATTTAAAGCAGGCGATACCGGATGGGACTCATGTTTATATCTACGAGGACCGCTCCGAGGATGATACATATGAAAAATTGAATCGCGCAATCGGTAACGATACCCGTTTTACCGTCATCCAAGGTGTTCCTTTGCCCCATGACTGGGCCGGAAAAGTTCATGCTTGTCATCAACTAGCATCACGCACGACTGAACCGTATCTTCTCTTTTTAGATGCGGACGTCACGATCGATTCGAGTTTTATCGCCCGCATGCATGCCACGCTCGCTCGAGAGCAGGCCGTCTTTTTATCAGGTTTCCCTCAATTTCCGACATCCACATTTCTCGGGAAATTGTTGATTCCGATGCAACACGTGCTCATCGCCCAACATCTGCCTTTGTTTTGGCGTAAAGTGAAACACCCCGCATTTGCCGCGGCGAATGGCATGAACGTACTCGTCGAGCGGAACAGCTACGAGGAAGTTGGCGGACATGCTGCTATTCGAACGTCGTTGATTGATGATATCGATTTATGTCGAACGTTCAAACGTCATCAAAAAGTCACGTCACTCGTTCAAGTCTCCCCGTTCATCTCCTGCGACATGTATGAAACGAATGAAGAAGTGTGGACCGGGTTTTCAAAGAACGTATTCAAGGGAATGAATGAATCAGTAGGACTCGCCTTGTACTTCATGACATATTACGGCATCCAGTTGACGGCTATGCTCGCTTGGATCTTTTCACCGAGTTGGCAGACGATTAGCGCAGCGATTTTCGTGCTCCTCGCGCGTCTCGCTGTCGATCTGAAATCAAATGGGTCCGGTACATGGTACCATCCACTCAGTTTAATCGCTTACTTGACCTTACTCGGGAATGCCGTCATTCGTAAATGGAGACGGTTGCCCATCACGTGGAAAGGTCGTCACTATTCCTAAGCAGACGTCTAAAGGGGGACAATTGTATGAAACAAATCATAGTGATTGGGGCTGGTCTCGGTGGACTAAGCGCCGCCGTCACGCTCGCAGCACGAGGTTATGACGTCACGGTCATTGAAAAGAATCAACATGTCGGTGGCAAACTCATGCCCATTATAACCGACGGTCACCGGTTCGACTTTGGTCCAAATACGATCACGATGCCGGATGTATTTCGTTCAGTCATTCGAAATAGCGGGGCCAATCCGGATGACTATTTTGAGTTAATCAAGCTCGATCAACATACCGTCAACCACTACACAGACGGGTCATCCTTCACGTTCAGTGCCGATCGGGCAAAACTTGAGGTCGAAGTACGGCGTTTGACCGGTGACCAGTTGAAACACAATCAGATGCGTGCCTATCTAGATGAAGCGGAAAAGCTGTTCGACATTGCGAATAAGCGCTTCTTCACACAAATGGACACAAAGTTGGATCCCGGTCTTTGGGCGGACATGGTCAAAGTGCATCCACTTCAAAGTTTGCACGCCCTTCACAAGAAATATTTCAAGGACCCACGCATTATTCAGGCGCTCGACCGCTATGCGACGTACATTGGTAGCAGCCCATACGTGACACCAGGTACGTTCGCCCTTATCGCACATTTGGAATTGAATAAAGGCGTCTATTTTGCGAAAGGTGGAAACTGGAATATCGCAAAAGGGTTCGCCAAACGGGCGAGCGAACTCGGAGTGACGTTCCGACTCGGTCATGAAGTGACGAAAATTGATGTATTGAACGGAAAAGCACATGAGGTCGTCGTCGATGACCAAGAAGTCATCTCGTGTGATGCCGTTCTTCTCAACGGTGAACTCTTGACGCAATACCCGCGACTCGTTGACGCGAAAGACCGCCCATCTTTCCCGGTCCCGACACGCGATACCGTCGAACCTTCGATTTCCGCATTCGTCATGATGGTCGGATTGTCCAAACGATTGAATTTGGCACACCATAACGTCTATTTCTCAGACGACTATGAAAGGGAATTTAAAGCACTTTTCCAAGAAGAACGTTATGCAGACGAACCGACAATCTATATTTCGAATTCTTCCGCAACCGATCCGTCGATGGGCGAGGCAGGAGACAACCTGTTCATCCTCGTCAATGCTCCGGCACATCTGACCGAAATTGATGCAGATACGTATGAGCATTTGATTCGCAGACGATTACGTATGTTCGGTGTGGATTGGGAAGAAGAAGAGGTGCTCTACCATAAGCGGGTGACCCCACAAGATTTGACTCGCGATTTTTATGCGTATTATGGCGCACTTTATGGCACGTCGGCCAACTCGAAAAAAGGGGCATTTTTTAGACCTGCACCGCGATCGACAGATGTATCGAACATCTGGTTCGCTGGCGGTTCGACTCATCCTGGCGGTGGAAGTCCGATGGTGACGCTTTCAGGACAATTCGCTGCACGATCGATGTTAGAGGACATACCTCTGACAATATGAACATTTTGTGAACGCGAGTTTCGACACTTGTCGACAATTGAAAGACGTGATAATATCATATTCGAGTTCAAGCAGTTCTGTAGCGTTTGTTACACCTGTAGCGATCGAATGGCTTCCCCGAGCCTCATCGCGTTTTGAACTTGTCACACCCGAGAAAAAGTGATGAGCGAGTTTCCCCACTCGTATCCCGTAGTTGAGACAGCTTGCGTATGATGTTCCCCCTTAGTCCATCAAGCATCCTGTTTCGACGAAGATGTCCCAACTGATTCATTCCCCATGAATCCCGGCACATCTTTAGGGCTTCATCACAAACCGATTCATTCGTTTCCCCGATGAATGAATCACATAACGCTTACGCCACTTTTGGTCCCCCGCCAAAAGTGGTTTTTTTTGCGTACAAAAAACTGTAGACGCCATCGAGCGTCTACAGGGAATCGAATCGCTTATAGTTTTGCCAACAACTTTCCTTTTTGTAAGGTCGATACGTATGCTCGCTTCGTGAAGACGTCATGTCGATTCGCACGGGCCGCATCAAGGATCCCTTCATAAAGAAGAGCCGCTGCTTGTACCGGCTTTCGACTCGCAAGTGGGTACAGATGATGGGTTTCCCGTGCCCGTGCATACAAGAACTCTGCTCGATTCGCCACGGCCTCCCATAGATCGATAAAGACAGGGGTCACTTCTCGTTGTTGTAACATCTCTTCACTCACACCGTACTGACGCATCATCGTACGTGGTAAATAGATGCGGTCTCGATTCAAATCTTCACCGACATCTCGTAAAATATTGGTCAGCTGCATCGCAATGCCAAGGTCGATGGCGCCTTGTCTTAGCTGACGTGTCGTCGCTTCGTCCTGATTTGGGATAAGGATCGGGAGCAACATCAAGCCGACCGTACTCGCTGCATAATAGCTATACTGCTCGGTCTCTTCTAGCGTCTCATACCGTGACTTATGTAAGTCCCATTTCATCCCTTCCGCCAACTCAAAGAATGGTTCGACGTCCATGTCATAGCGTTTCCATACATCACGAAGGGCAACCCATAGTGCTTCATCTTGGTCGTAACCAGCTAAAAAGCGGTCGAAGTCATGCAAAAATGCTGCCAAACTCTCTTCTGGACGGTCTGATTCATCGACCGCATCATCGAGGGTGCGACAGAACGTATATACTGCCATGACCGCTTGACGGTCTGGTTTTGAGAGCAAAGAGAAGGCCCGGTAAAAGGTTAACGAGCCCTTCTTCATGATTTCCTCACATTGACGATACGCTTCTTGTGTCGTCACGATGCATTGCCCCCATTTCTTCTTCCATTTTTTTCACAAGTAATTGCGACCCAATCATAACGATGGGGACGCCACCGCATGGATGGACGGATGCGCCCACCGCATAAAGGCGTTCGATTTTCGGGAAGGGTCTCGCTTGTGGTTTGAAGGCGGCTGACTGAGATAACTTTGGTGCAATCCCAAAACTTCCTCCTTCGAACAATCCGAATCGCTCAGCATCCATCGGTGTCCGGACTTTCATCTCGATGACGCGTTCACGGAAATCAGGCATGAATGCCTCGATTCTTCCTAATAGGTGTTCGATTGTCCCTTGTGCCTCAAAGTCTTCTCGTTCCAATTTTCGAGGAACCGGGACAAGAACATATAATACACTCGTTCCTTCTGGCGCGAGGGTTACATCCATTCGCGATGGATTAAAGGTGTACATCGCTGGATACTCACTTAGTTTACCATCCTCAAAGATCGTACGCATCGATCCTTCAAAATCATTCGGTAAATCGAATTGGTGAATCGGTAAGTCGAGTTCGCCGTTGACGGCGAAATAAAGAAGTAACGTACCGCTTGACGGTTCATACGTCTTTGGCGTCACACCATCAATCAGGCGCTCCATGAGTGGAAAATCACCGTTCACGACGACTGCATCATACGGTACATATTCGTCATTGACCGTGATGCCATTGACCACCCCGTCCTCGACATGGACACGATTGACGGTAGCATTCATCTCGAAATGAACACCTCGACGCTTCAACTCTTGTTCCATTTTCGTCGCTAGCGAAAAATATCCTCCTTTTACATACCAGACTCCTTCTTCTTGTTCACGATAAGGAATGAGTCCATATAACGAAGGAGTGGCATAAGGATTTCCGCCGATATAGAGCGTTTGTAAACTATAGGCGACACGTAAACGTTCGTCTTCAAAGAAGCGTTTCATATTCGCATGAGCCGTCTCATATGCTTTTAACCGCATGAGAAGGAGAAGCAGTTTAGGCTCGAACAACTCCGCTTTTGAGGCATAACTACGATCTAAAAACGTATCGAAGCCAATCCGATACTCTTCTTTCTTTTGGGACATGTACTGACGGAAGGCATCTCCTTCGCCGAAAGTTCGTTCGATTTCTTCCGCCTGTCTCTCGATTTCCCGATATTTATAGAATGATGTCCCGTCTTGATAACGTAAGCGGTAAAGTGGATCGACTTCAATCAACTCCACTTCATGTTCAGGAAGACCCGCCTCAATCAGTTGTTGTTTCAGTTTACTCGGCAATAAGACGATGGTTGGACCTTCATCGACTTTCGCCCCATTATCGAATTCCACGTAGTTCAAGCGTCCACCGACCCGGTCCTCTTTCTCATAAATCGTGATTTGAAGTGACGGATTGCGTTTCGTCAATAAGAGGGCGGCATATAGTGTACCGACCCCTGCTCCGACAAAGCTAATATTCATCGGCCGACACCTGCACGGTCACGCAAAAGGTTCGTCGTGATCCGCGCTGATTCAAAGATGGTCGGCAGCCCACTTCCTGGGTGGGTCCCACCGCCGACGAGCCAGACGTTGTCGAGCTCTTCGAATTGGTTATGCGGGCGGAAATACATCATCTGCGATAAGTTGTGCCCTAGATTGAACGTTGCACCTTCATATACACCAAACGCTTCCCAGTCCTCAGGCGTCAACGCCTCCATCACCTCGATGTGTTGACGGATGTTTCGGTAAGGGGAACGTGTCTCAAGCGCGTCGAGAACGCGCTCTGTCATGGTCGCTTGTAACGTCTCCCACGGGAGGCCAGATAAATTGTTCGGCACCGGTACGAGAACGTAAAGCGATGACTTGCCAGGAGGCGCAAGTGTCTGGTCGATGCGTGAGGCATTCTGTACATAAAACGAGAAGTCCTCGCTCAATTTCAATTCTTGTGTCATCTCTTTGACATTCAATTCATAATCGTCCGCGAAGTGAATCGAGTGATGCGCCACATCTTCGTAGATGTGATCGAGCCCGAGATAAAGCATGAATGTCGAGCACGAGTAACGCTTCTTCTTGAGTTGAGTCGGACTCCACTTCGTTAGTTTACCGTCTGGAACGAGCGACGTCATCGCATGTGCGAAGTCCGCACCAATCACGACTTCATCAAACGCATAATGGACACTTCCGGACACGAGACCCGTCACGTTCCGACCATCCATGAGAAGACGTTCTACCGGTTCGCCTAAACGAATGACGCCTCCCTCTTCTTCAATCACTTTCGCCATCGCATGACATAGCTGGTTCACTCCGCCGATCGGGTGATGCACTCCGTAGGCGTGTTCCATGTAAGATAGAATGGAGAATCCACCCGGACATTCCCAGGCGGACATCCCTAAATATTTGGCCTGGAACGTGAACGCATACTTCAGTTCTTCGCTCGTGAAGTACTCGGACAAGACGTCATAAAGCGATTTACCGATTGAGAGAAACGGTAGCGCCTTAAGTACGCGCAACGAGACATAGTCAGTGAGCTTGTCATGTGCGGTCTGAAGCACAGGCATCAATTTAGACAGTTTGATCGCCTGTTCACTCATGAACCGCTCGTAGCCTTCCCCATTCCCAGGAAATTGTTCTTCGATGGCACGATACATCTGATCACGATCTGTTGTCATCGAGAGTTGACGCGTCCCACGGTCAAAGTACAAATCATACATCGGCTCCAATTGTTTCATCTCGACATAATCATGCAGATTACGTCCCGTCTCTTCAAAAATTTCTTCTAAAATATAAGGCATATTCAAAAACGTAGGTCCTCGGTCGAACGCAAATTCGCCTACTTCTAAGCGTGACGTTCTGCCGCCTACAAACGGTTGTTTCTCAAATACGGTGACGTCTACCCCGCGATGCGCCAGTAGCATCGCAGCAGCCAATCCACCGGGTCCTGCCCCAATAACGGCAACTCTTTGTTTCGACACACTCAACAACTCCCTATGTGAATAGTCTCTTATGTTTCTCTATCATTATAGGAATGACGGGAGACAAGTTCAATTTTGAATCGGTTGATTGAGCAGGTTTGTCTTTCCTCGCTCGGCGATGACGATATACCAAGAACCTTCCGGAATGAATGGGATGAAGCGGATTTGTTCAAAACCGACTTCTTGCATCTGCCGGCGCAATTGTGGAATGGTCGGAAGCGGGTACAAATTATCGTGGAGTGTCATGAATGCATTGAACGCGGAAGCGAATCGTCCACCGAGCGCTGTTTCGGCGAGCGGCGTCACAAGAACGGCGACCCCCTTCTCTTCTAATCGTTCCCGTAGTCTCTCAAGCAACTTGACCCGCTCTTCCGGCGAGAAATAATACAGCATATTGTTCATCATCACCGCATCAAATTGCTCGTCTGTTTCCCAGTTCATGAAGTCGGCGACCTCAAAATGAATGTCATCACTCTCGTCTCGTGATCGTGCCTCTTCAATTACCTCTTCCTCTAAATCGATGCCCGTCAGTTCCCAACTCGGTTCGAGCGCTTGTAGTTTACGTAAGTAGCCGCCGTGCCCACATCCAATATCGAGCATCGATTCGACATTTGCCTGTCGTAACAATTGTTGAACGATCGGAAATGCGACCGTTTCGACGAGTGTCGACGTCTTCGCGACGACTTGACCGTGTTCAGCTCCATCAAACGTCTTTTGCTTCCCAGACTCTAGAAATTCCGGATAAGCGATTAACGCGGGGATATGAAGCTCCATCATTTCTTGAAGCATGAACCCGATGCTCCGTTCATCGTTACCGGATAATTGATATTTCAATCCACGCGTCGGATAGTAGCGCCAGCCTCTCTTTTTCAAATGACGGACGGCGACCCCGACTTCTAACCAACGCTCTAGCGCAAGTTGTGTCAATGGGCGCTTTAGACGTAAATTCATCTCCGCCATGCTCGCGCCACCTTGAAGCGCATCGAATAGTCCGAACTTGTAGCCGATATAGCCGTGCCATAAGGGTAAAAATGATTCAGTTTGTTTCATCCATTTCCGCGCGTGTAAAACTCGTGTCCATTCCATCATCTGTTGATCCATCGTTTCACCTCATCGTCGTAATTACTGATTTTTTATTTTCCCCTAATAATTTGTGTACAAACAAAAAAATCCCACTTCGGTGTGCGAAGTGGGAACGTCTTATTGAATAAAGCTGTTGAAGAAAGATTGTCCATAAGGCAATGCATAGCCGATGAAAATCGTAATGATTGCCAAGACGATAAATCCGCCAAATAGTCCGTTCGACGGTTTTTTCTTTTTGACTTTGACGAGCGTCATCTCACCGAAGATCAAAGTTAATAAACCGACCGTGATTTTCACGTGATAGAATGTCCCGCCACCATTCAACTGAAGGTAGAGATAAAGTCCTGTTCCGAATGCGATGAGTAACATGAGTCGAAACGCCATATGTGCGATCTTTCCACTCTTGTTGCCGTTCTTATAACCGATATAGGCCACGGCAAACAAAATAAGTAACAAAATCCAGCTCGTAACGTGCGTGTGCAAGAATGCAATCAGTGGCATTCAAATGCCCCCCTTTATGATGTTGTACAGTCTTCATTGTACACGAACTCTCTCCCGATTGGTCAAGCGAACGATTCTAAAAAATGAGCCATCCTCAAGGGATGGCCCATACATTATACAGGAGTCGTCTCTGCCTCTTGGACAGCGTACTCATAGCTTGGGATTTCAACGATGAACGTCGAGCCCTCATGCTGAATCGATTCCACATGGATTTGGCCGTTGTGACCACGGACGATTTCCTGACAAATCGGTAATCCGAGCCCCGTACCGCCGATTTCACGACTGTCGGAGTTGTCGACACGATAAAACTTATCAAATAAGCGATCGAGCGCGTCACTTGGAATCCCGATTCCTTCGTCCTTCACTTTAATGGACACGATTTGCTCGTGATGCGCAAGTTCGACCGTGATTTTTCCACCTCTTGGAGAATACTTCACGGCGTTCGACAATAGATTACTCATCAACTGTTTGAACTTCTGGCAATCGACGAATAATTCATATGGACGTGCATCATCCGCAATCAATTCGAATTCATGTTTCAATGACGATGCCTCATAGAACGTCAACATGTCTCGGACGACCGGCTCGATATCAAGCTGTTCCCGGTCGTACATTTGGCTACCGGACTCCATTCGCTGCACATCGAGGAAGTCGTTGACGAGATGTGTCAGACGCTCCGTCTCGGAGTGAATGGTCTCCAAGTATTTAGCCTGTTTTTCATTCGGCAACTGTTTCTTGACCATCAGTTCAGTGAATCCATAGATGGACGAGAGCGGCGTACGCAGTTCATGCGAAATCGTTGAGATAAACTCACTCTTCAATCGCTCCGCCTCTGTTTCACTCGTGATATCACGGAAGACGAGAAGCGTACCTTTTGAAAGTCCACCTACAATGATGCGTTCCGCATACATCTGCAAGTTCATTTCGCCTTTACGGATTGAGAAGCTGACACTGTCATGTGGGAAATCTTCGGTGAATAGGCGATTCGTATACTTTGTGAAGTCCTCCGCCTGATCGACCGTTTCAACTAGGCGATTGCGCCATTCTTCCCACGTTTCTTCTTCGAGGTCCTGTGAACTGACGTCACTTAACTCAGGGAACATCTCATAGAGTGGACGGTTGACGAACACATCATTCGTCGAATGGTCGATGTAGACGACCGCTTCTCGAATCGAATCGAGAATTCGCTCTGTCTTGCCTTTCTCACGCTTCATCTCTTCAAATAGACGCATCCGTAAGAGAGAAAGTGAGAGTTGACGAGCAAATGACATGATGTCGCCCATTTGTGTTTGGGTGAAGCGATCTTTGTATCGGACCAGATAGATGAACGCGATGATTGAATCATCTGCCGGATCATGGACCGGTACCGCCGTCTCAAACATATAGTACGGATACGGGAGCGGATGGTCGCTTGCGACTTGTTTCGACGAATGTACCGTCGTCTTCAATGTCATCGCGCGCGTCAATACAGAATTTTCGCTATCGAGTAACTGACGAGACAACGTGTCGTTCAAACCGTGGCTCGTCACGCGATACGTGCCGGACTCATCCACAAAGACGAGTGCACCGACCTCCGAATCTGTAATCGTGACCAGTTTCTCGATGATTTCAGGATAGGCTGTAAGCGAATCGCGTGACGCCAACGTCTCCGTCAATTCATTCCGATACGCGAGATGTTGTTCGTTCTGTTGTGTCTGTTCTAGAATTTCTTCTAGCTCTTGTTGCTGTGCCTGCAACTCTTCTTGTTGGGCAATCAACTCTTCTTGTTGTGCTTGCAACTCATGGTTTTTTTCAATCAAATGTCGTTCATTGTCACGAAGTGTCTCAGCCATCTTATGGAACGATCGAGACATCGTCCCAATCTCATCTTCTCGTTTCATCTGATCGCTCAAATCAACGATTTCCCCTTTTAACAAGCGGTTCGATGCGATGGAAAGTCGTGAAATCAAACGTGTTTGACGGCGTAGGAACGGCTGGACAAACAATAAGATCAATACGGCGAACGAGGCGATGCTCATGATCCACAAGAATTGAAGCATATTGTTGTTCTGTCGCCATTCAACGTAGACGGCCTCTTTTTCAGATGCCATCAACTCACGATATTCTCCGAGCGCAGACTCTACCTCATCAATCGGTCCGAGGATGTCGATTCCACGTTGCGGATTAAATTGGACGAGTCCTTGATCAATCAAGCGCTGAGCCGTCGGCAACTCGGCAATCGTTTGAGCATCGATAAACGTCTCTGTGACTTCCCCATCTTGTTGCGCTTGGGCATATTCATACGTCACCGGAATGATCACATCATAGTAAAAGTCGTGGAACTGCTGAAGATCTTCTGCGAACAATTCTCCTTGGCGCGTCTGAACTTGTGTTTTGAACCAATTGATTTCTTGTTGGAACTTCGCCTCATTCGCACGTGAACGTTCGAGCGATGCTGTGTCGCCGAACAAGAGATATCCTCGTGTATCATATTGGTCAGCCTGCCACTCATCCCAAAGCGTAGTCAAACGGTTAACGCGTTCATCGACCTGACGCAATCTCGCCTCGTTCGCCTCCAAACGGTTCTCGATATAGACATAAGTCAATGCCGATCCGACCAATGCAATGACGAGGAAGGAATAAAGGACGACCATGATGTCGCGTCCGAGTTTTTGTTTAAACCACCTTTTCACTTCACGATGCCTCCTATTATTTTGACGAGTTCAAGTGGGCTGAACGGTTTAGAAATGAAGTAGTCGACACCAATCTCGTTCGCGCAATCACGGTCAGATTGTTGGCTTTTCGCCGTCAACATCATCACTTTCGTCTCTTGTCGCCCTGGTAACTTCCGTACTTTTTCAATCACTTCAAGCCCTGTCATACCGGGCATCATATGATCCACAATGACCAAATCATATTCATTTTCTTCAATCAATCGATAGGCCTCAATTCCATCTTGTGCCTCGTCGATGTCATATCCTTCATCTTCTAATGTATCCATAACAAGCATGCGTAGCACTTCTTCGTCTTCCGCAAGTAAGATTTTAACCATAATTGTTCCTCCATTTTTTATCCCATTTTTTTATTTTAACGGATTTGTAATTGTTACACAAAATAAAAAGACGTACGAAACTCATCTCGTACGTCTTTTGCCTATTCACATTGCCCCAAAACCTGTATTCCAGTTATACGACTTCTTTTTCAGCGAACTGACTATTGTAAAGTTCTTCATAAAAACCACCAGCTTCAAGAAGCGATTCATGTGTTCCTTGCTCAATGACCCGACCTTGGTCCATAACCAAAATCAAATCCGCATCTTTGATGGTCGATAAACGGTGAGCGATGACGAAACTCGTCCGCCCATTCATAAGCCGTTTCATCGCCTGTTGAATCAAAATCTCAGTACGCGTATCCACACTCGACGTTGCTTCGTCTAAAATCATAATCGGTGGGTTCGCCAATACTGCTCGCGCAATCGTCAGCAACTGTTTTTGACCTTGTGAAATGTTATTGGCCTCTTCATTCAACACGGTGTCGTATCCGTCTGGCAATGTTCGAATGAATGCATCCGCATGCGCCGTTTTCGCCGCGTTGACGATTTCCATCTCAGTCGCTCCCGTTTTCCCATAGGCGATGTTATCACGAATCGTCCCGTTGAATAGCCACGTGTCCTGTAAGACCATTCCAAACGTATGTCGCAAATCTTGTCTCGACATTTTACGCGAGTCTTTCCCATCGATGAATATCTCTCCACCGTTCAACTCATAAAAACGCATGAGTAGATTAATCAATGTCGTTTTGCCGGCGCCTGTCGGACCGACGATGGCCACCGTTTGGCCCGTCAACACATCGAGATTCATATCTTGAATGAGTAGGTCGTCACCGTATCCGAAATCGACATGACGGAACGTGACATTTCCTTCGGCACGTTCTAATTGATAGGTCGTCACATCTTTCACTTCTTCTTCTTCATCCAACAGTTCAAATACACGTTCCGCCGCGGCAACCGTCGACTGGACGATGTTCGCGATATTCGCTGTCTGGGTGATTGGTTGGGTGAACTGACGTGTATATGTGATAAACGCTTGAATGTCCCCGATGGAGATGCTGCGCTGCGTGACCAAAATACCGCCGACGACACTAATCAATACATAGCTGATGTTCCCGATGAACATCGTCATCGGCATGATGATTCCGGAAATGAATTGCGCTTTCCGTCCTGCATCGTAAAGCTCCTCATTCACATCGTCAAACTCACGCACAGCTGTCTCTTCCCGACCAAACGCTTTGACGACCGCGTGCCCTGTATACATTTCTTCCACATGGCCGTTCAGTTGTCCAAGGTGACGCTGTTGATCGGAAAAATATTGTTGCGACCGTTTCAAAATCGGACGAATCGCAAAAATCGTGAGCGGAAGGGACACAAGAGAGATGACCGTCAACAGAGGACTGATCGACAGCATCATAATCAAAATCCCAATGATGGTAACGATGGAAGTAATGAATGACGTGACACTCTGTTGTAGCGTACTCCCAATCAAGTCGATGTCATTCGTCACCCGGCTCAATGTCTCCCCGTTCGAGCGTCCGTCATAATACTTGAGCGGAAGTCGTTCTAACTTTTTGTTCACGTCTTCGCGCAAATCATAGACCGTTTTTTGGGCAACACCGGACATCAAATATTGTTGCACGTAGTTGAATAGACTACTGATGACGTAAAGGCCAGCGAGGAGCGACAAAATTTGTCCGATTCTCGTGAAATCAATTTCTGCCCCTGGCACACCTGTAAACTTCGCATATGCCCCTTCAAACAGTTCGGTGATGGCGATTCCCATGATTTTCGGACCGGCAATCATAAAGATTGTACTTAAAATCGCCGCGACAAACACAGCAATCAACGTGTTTCGCCGTGGTTTCAAATAGGCAAGCAAACGACGGAACGTGACTTTGAATGCTTTTGGCTTTTCGCCCATCATCATCATATTTCCACCGCCCGGACCTCCTGGACCGCCGTGTCCCCCATGAGTTTGTCGCGTATTTGCTTGTTTCTCACTCATGCGATTTCCTCCTCAGACAATTGCGATTTCACGATTTCTTGATAGACCGCATTCGTCGCAAATAATTCCTCATGTGTCCCGATTCCGGCAACGGCTCCTTCTTCTAGAACGATGATTCGGTCGGCGTCCATGATCGTGCTGACACGTTGTGCAACAATCAGTACCGTCGCATCTTTCGTTTCTTCTTTTAACGCTTTGCGAAGGGCGGCATCCGTTTTAAAATCAAGTGCCGAGAAACTGTCGTCGAATACATATAAATCCGGTTTCCGAACGAGAGCTCGCGCAATCGACAGACGCTGTTTTTGACCACCTGACACGTTTGACCCACCTTGTTCGATCACAGCCTCATATCGGTCTGGCATCTTCTCGATAAAGTCACTTGCCTGCGCGATGGATGCGGCATGAACGACTTCTTCCACTGTTGCATCGGTCTTCCCATATCGAATGTTCTCAGCAATCGTACCTGTGAACAGCAACGCCTTTTGTGGAACGAACCCGATCTTCGAACGAAGTGCCTGTTGTGGAACCGCTTGGACATCAACACCATTCACGCGAATTGTCCCCGACGTCACATCGTAAAATCTTGGAATCAGATTGACGAGTGTCGATTTACCTGACCCCGTACCCCCAATCACCGCTGTGACCTCACCTGGATTCGCTGAAAAACTCACATCGGATAGCGCTGGTTCTTCAGCACCCGGATAATAGAAGGTCACGTTATCAAATACGAGTGTCCCTTGCTCAATGTCCGCAGTCTTTGTCCCGTCATCAATCAGTGAAGGTTCCATCTCGAGCACTTCGTTGATCCGGTTGGCAGACACAGAAGCCCGAGGAACCATGATGAACATGACTGATGCCATAACGAGCGCGAACATGATTTGCATGACGTATTGAATGAACGCCATCAAATCTCCGATTTGCATCGCACCGTTATCAATCCGAATCCCTCCGAACCAAATGACGCCGACAACCGTCAAGTTCATCACGAGCATCATGACCGGCATGAGGAACGCCATGATTTGGTTCACTTTGATTGAGACGTCCGTCAACCGTTCATTCGCCTTCGTCAATCGAACCTGTTCTTCTTTTTCACGGTTGAAAGCTCGGATGACACGGATGCCCGTCAGATTTTCTCGGAGAACAAGATTGAGCCGGTCCAATCGATTTTGTACCTTTTTAAACAACGGCATCGCCTTCCAAAAAATGAGGAAAATCGAGATGACGAGTACCGGCATTGCGGCAACAATGACAAGAGACAACGTCGCATCCTTCGAGGTCGCCATGATCAATCCACCGACAAACATGATCGGCGCACTCACAACCATTCGCAGCATCATGATGATGACCTGTTGCACTTGCGTGATGTCGTTTGTCGTCCGTGTGATGAGCGAAGCCGTCCCGACACGATCGAACTCTTCAAGCGAGAAGCGTTCCACATGATTGAACACACGTCTTCGTAAGTCACGACCAAATCCCATCGCCGCCTTTGAAGAATAAAAACTGGCCACAATAGCAGCAAGTGCTCCAAGTCCCGTTACACCAAGCATGATTCCGCCCATTTGCCAAATGTAGCCGGTATCGCCCGTCACGACCCCATTATCGATAATGTCCGCCATCAACGTCGGTAAAAATAAATCTGCTAACGACTGCGCGAACACAAACAATAAAACCATCAGAACAGCCCATTTATAAGTAACGAGACGTTTCAATAACTTAATCATGTCGACACACTCCTTCACAATCTGTGAGCCCTTCATTCAATCCATCCGCAATATGTTGATGGGCTGTAAGCATATGATGATACGTATCCTCATCGAGACGAGACAAAATTTGATTCAATTGATATTCCGTTCCT
Organism: Exiguobacterium sp. s181; assembly: GCF_018617125.1. Lineage (GTDB taxonomy): Bacteria > Bacillota > Bacilli > Exiguobacteriales > Exiguobacteriaceae > Exiguobacterium > Exiguobacterium profundum. The sequence continues at coordinate 62,879 of NZ_JACSJM010000002.1, read as the reverse complement.
TCTTCTTGTCGCTCAATCTCTTCAATCAAACGTTTGCCCGATTGGTCAATCGTCAACACAACTTCTCGCCGATTATCCGGGTTGATATCCCGACGAATCAATCCTTTCTCCACGAGACCATCTAACGATTGACTTAACGTGCTCTTTGGCATTCTCGTTCGCTGAACCAGTTCCTTTTGCGTAATCGCACCCTGTTCATTCAACATCATCAGACCGTGCAGTTGAGGTAATGTGAGATCGTTTTGTTGCGCCGTCTGATGCATGAGACGAATCAGGACACGCTGCACACGCCAAAATGATTGCATCATCTCCCGTGCCCGATTTGTATTTGTCTCGGTCATTCTCATTCACTCCTTTATCGTTCCGAATCGAATTGTTCTAAACGGAACAATTCTTTATATAAAATAAATTACTCCTCTCCAACTCGATTGTCAACGAAATCGAATGTGAATTTGCACATAGGAAAAGAGCGATGTCCTATAGCTGACATCGCTCTTCATTTATTCACATTTATTTAGTCGACACGGTCACGATTTCCTGCAGATCAAGCGAATAAATCAAAGTCCGCTCGACCCGAATATTCCAGATCGTCTCAATCGCCTCTCGATATAATTGTAGTTGAATCGCATATCGATCTCGCAATCGCTCATGTGCCTCTTCCCGGGAATCGGATAGATGCGTGACAGCATCCGATTTATAATCGAGAAGCACATACGAGTCCCCATCGAAATACAGACAATCGATAATCCCTTGGATTAAGACATGCTCATCCGTGAAGTGTCCATCCGGATTGACGCGTTCGGCCGGCACCGTGTAGGTGAAAGGTAGCTCTCGCCATGCCGTCCCGCGCTCTAGTGCATCGGCGAGCGCTTGACCAACTTCCGTTTGGAAAAACATCTCGATATCGGGGATGGCGAGGCGTGCTGTCTCTGCCTCGACCGGACTGAGCATCCCTTGCATTTCCCATTGATTGATTTGGTCGACAATCGGTTGGTTCGGGTCAGCCAGTTGGAAAATCAAGTGTAACGTCGTCCCGCGTTCCGCACCGGTCTGTTTGACTTGACGCCATTTCGGTTCCCGATAAGGGGTATCGATCGGACGTACCGGATCTTCGAAAGCGGCCTGTTCGAGTTGCATCGCCCGCTTCAGTTCGGACACCGTCTGTTTCGCCGCCGTACGTACCGCATCCCGTGCAGGGTATTCGTAGGTCAAAGCCCGCTTAACGGCACGAATCGTCTCTTCTTCATTTTGAATCGGAAAATCGATTGCTTCAAATCGTTGGACGTGGTGCAACTGTGCCATCATCTCTTGTAGAGTCGCAATCTCCGCAAGGTCCGCTTCTCCGATGACACGATAAATCCATGAAGTCGATTCTTGGAAAGTAGAGGGAACCGTGAAGCCGAATGATTCGATAAACGAAGTGGCACTCGGAAGGCGTAAAAGCGCCGGTGCAATCCAATCGAGATACGTTTTTGCCTCTCGCCTCGCCTCACTCGCCAATAGATCTCCAGATTGACCGACCTGAAGCCACTGCTGAAGGTGTTTGAGTGGTTCGCCTACCGTTCCCACGAGAATCAATTTTTCTTTCGCACGTGTCAAGGCCACGTAAAGCACGCGCATCTCTTCCGCTTTCATCGTCGCATCTAAATCTCGTCGAATCATCTCTTTCACGAACGTCTCCGATTTCGTACGTGTCACGACGTCAATCGCATCGAGTGAGATGCCGTACTGTTTGTGGAAAATGACACGTTGCATTTGATCGCGTTTATTAAATTGTTTTCCGAGTTGGGCAACAATCGTGACCGGAAACTCAAGTCCTTTCGACTTGTGCACGGTCATGATACGAACGACGTTTTCCTCGTCCCCGAGCGACCGCGCCTCTGACAAATCTTCACCAGTATCCTGTAGTCGGTCCATCACACGTAAGAAGCGATAAAGACCTCGATAGCCACTACGCTCATAGGCTAGGGCCCGGTCATAAAGTGCCTTCAAGTTTTCCTGCCGCCCTTTTCCTCCGGGTAATCCCCCTGAGAAGTCATAAAACCCGGTGTCATTGAATAACTGTTGAATCAATTCCGACAGGCTATGATTTCGTGCATAAGTACGCCAACGGGAGAGGCGGTCAAGCATCTCGCCACATTTTACGCCAAGCTCATCATCGTCATCCGCTTTCGCCTTGAGCGCCTCATAGAAAGAATCTTCTGATTCAAGTCGAATCCGTGCCAACTCGCTATCATCAAAACGGAACATCGGGGAGCGCAGCGCACCGGCAAGTGGGATGTCTTGAAGTGGATTATCAATCACTTTCAAAAGTGCCAGGATCATCCGAATCTCGGTCGCTTGAAAATACCCGCCATCCGAGTCGGTGTAGGCCGGAATATTGTACTGTGTCAAAATGTCCATCAATTGCTCCACACGTTCTTTTTTCGAACGAACGAGAATCACGATATCCCGATATTCACAGTTTCGGAGTTGACCAGTTGATTCATCCGTCACTTTAAACGGTTCGTCTCCCGATACGAGTTCTAAGATGCGAGTAGCGATTGCCCGCCCTTCTACTTCTTGCTTCGATAACTCACGACTCGCGCCATCGACTAAAATAAACTCAGGGTCCGCCGGAATCGGTTCATACTCACGTCCAGGAACAAGTTGTGCCGCCTCATCATATGCGATTTCACCGACCTCTTCGTCCATGAGCTGGACGAACAAATCATTGATTCCGTAGAGGACTTCGGAACGACTTCGGAAATTTTGAGAGAGGTCGATCCGTTTTCCTGTGTTCGCCTGTCTAAAGCGTGTCGCCTTATCAATGAAAAGACCCGGTTCTGCATGGCGGAATCGATAAATCGATTGTTTGATGTCGCCCACCATAAATAAATTCCCGATTTCCTCTAGTTCGTTTGCGACCAAGTTGATGATTGTCTCTTGAATCTCGTTCGTATCTTGGTATTCATCAACGAGTACCTCAGCGAAACGTTCTTTATAGAGCGCTGCAACATCGGACGGTCCCCCGTCTCGTCGTAAAATGGCGAGCGCATAATGTTCCAAGTCACTGAAGTCGACAAAAGCACGGTCGCGCTTCGCTTGCTCATAGGCTTGGGCGAACGCACGGACCGTTCTAACGAGGGTTTCAACGAGCGGTTGTTGCATCGAGACGCTTTCCAATAAGTCCGCCCCGCTGACTCGAGCCTGTTCCACCGCTGCCGTCAATTTTTTCTTCGCTTGGTCGTAAACTGGTTTAAGGACCTCGTGGTAAATCTGGTGCTCCTCTTTTTTCGGAACAGCCTTCATCGTGCCAAACTTCATCGCACGAGCCGCCGTCTCGAGTTCACTCCAGACAATGGTCTCCCCTTCAAGCTGTTCGAACGGAAAAATCGCTTGCCGGATGTTTTCAGACTGTGGCTCATACCCGGCGACCCGAAGCTCCGCTTCAAGTTTCCGAAGATCTCGTACGGCTTTTTCGATGTCATGCCACAGCATCTGTCCAAACTCAATCAGGATTGCTTCCTCATCAGGATCTTCTCCGAACGTGTACATGGATACGAGATGATCTAAATAAGCATCAGGGTTTGGGAGAGTACGCGCATAGTGATATAAGCCAAGAATCAAATCCTCGATTTCACTGTCACCACGGTCTGACGTATACGCATCGACAAGAGCGAAGAAGTCGGTATCCTGTTTCCCGTACTCTTCCTCAAGCACTTCTTCTAAGACGTCATCCTGCAAGAGGACGAGGTCTCGTTCTTCCGCAATCTTGAACGCGGGATCCAAATCTAACAGGTAGTAGTTCTCACGAATCACCTCTAGACAAAATGAATGGATGGTCGTGATGAGCGCCCGGTTCAACATTTGTCGCTGTTTTCGGACATATTCATTTGTCGGGTCGTCGCGCAACGCCTCTTCAAGCGCCTTTGCGATTCGTCGTTTCATCTCTGCCGCTGCCGCGTTCGTAAAGGTGACAACGAGCATCCGGTCTGCCGTGAGTTCATCCGTTTCGTCAAGCAATCGACTAGACAACCGCTCGACAAGAACTGCCGTCTTTCCGGACCCTGCCGCAGCCGAGACGAGCACGTGACTCCCTCTTGCTTCAATCGCGGCGAACTGATCATTCGTCCATTTCACGGTCATCGCCTCCTAACTCCTGAAATACCTCTTCTTTCTCGAGCTTCTTCAATTTACGAGGCGCATTCGAGAGCGCTTCGTCAAAATGACAGACACTCTGATACGGACACGTCTGACACGGGCGCCGTTCTTTATATTCATAAGGTTCTACGTCAATTTTTCCTTTGTACATCTCCTCGGCACTCGCTTTGACGACGTCGAACGCATGGTCCATCAACTGCTCAAGTTGAGGGGGCGTCACAATTTTCTTCAAAGTGTTGGCGTCAGGCGTACCATCTTTTTTATATTTGACCGGAATGACAATTGATTTTTTGGATGAGCCTTTCGCCGAGCGGTCCATCATCTCTAAAATTTCCGGGTCATCTACTAATAGCCCTTGCATCTGATACGACTCCAATACTTTTTGACGCGTTTCTTCTTCAGAACTAGCAGGTGGAACGAGTGGTCGGTGCACGTGGAAATAGAGCGCCGCAGCAGGTGCGACGTTCTCTTTTGTCCACACCTCTGCCTGCTCAATCAATACCTTCAAATAGATGAGCATCTGCATCGCCAGACCGTAATAAATTTCTGCAAAGTCGACTTCACGTTTACTCGACTTATAGTCGACGATTCGGACGTATAGCTGGTCGTGGACCATCGCAGTGTCCACACGGTCGATTCGACCGACTAGTTCACATGTCGCCCCGTTCGATAATGTGAACGAAACGGGTGGAAATTGTCCGCTGCCGAACGCGAGTTCAAACGCTTCCGGGTCAAAGCCGTCTCGTTTTGATTGTTCAATCAACACTTCTGCCGTCTTACTGACGACGTCCGTCAATTTTTTCTTTAAGTAGGCGTAACGATTCGAACTCATCAAGATGGCATGCTGAATCTCTGGGGTCACGAGCTCGACCGCCTGCTCCGCTAAATGGGAGCACTCGTCCGGGGTGACATCTCGCCATTCCTTTCCGTCCATCTTCACCGTCTGCGACATATGTTCGATGGTCCGGTGATACAGATTCCCGATATCCGGGGCCTCGAGTCGATACAACCGTCGTTCCTTCAGACGCAAGCCATAACTTGCGAAATGTTTGAACGGACAGGCTTGGAATGTCTCGAGACGTGAGACACTCGCCCGAATCGACGGAGTATAAAGCGATTTTGCGACACGATCGTCCAACGATTCCGGGATGTTTTGATAGAAGAGCGCGCTCGTCAACAACTGGAGACGTTCCCGTCCATCCGGATGCTTCAACAGTTCATTATAGACAGCAAACCACATATCTTGAATCGGATAATGACGACTCAACCGCTGAAGTTCAAGTGCCGTCACCGCCGCCGTCTGATTCACATTCGTCAAAAAGGCGAATTGATCACGTGGTCGGTGTTCACCTGCTTCAGCAAAATGAGTCTTGATGACGTTTTGGTGAAGTCGCGCCTTCAAGTCAGCGATAAACCGCGCCGGCTGAACGGCTTTCCCCGTTCTGTCGACTAGTGCGTAGCTAATGTATAAACGCTCGCTCGGTGCCGTCACAGCTTTGTATAGGTAATACGTTTCATCATCGAACAAGTGCTCTGTCGCCTTACCGGCACGAAGTCCATTCTCATGCATGAAATCCAAATCTTGATCGGTCAACAGTTTCGACTGTGTCGTGACAAGAGGAATTTGATCTTCATTCGCTCCGAGCAGGAAGACGACTTTCTTATCTATCAATCGACCACGCACATAATCCGTTATCGTCAATTGATCAAGCGAAGGTGGGATCAAGGCATAGCGGAGACTATCGAGTCCGGTGTCCATCATCTGGAGGAATAAGTCCGTTGACAACGTCTCTTCCGGAGCTGCGGCTTCTAGCTGCTCGAGCAAGTGCAAAACCGCGTCCCATACTTGAGTATGCTCACGCGCTTCGAGTAGTTCCGCCTCTTCAATCGCCTCATCGCGCCAGTGCGTCAGACAGTCTAATACACCGACACGCTCTAGAAAGGCATACATGGCGTGCGTATAAGCCTGCATCGTCTTCGCCTGTTTTAAATCTGATAGAAATGGATCAAATGTTTCGATGACACGTTCCCGAGACCGATTCAGCTCAGCCTCAATATCGAGTTCTTCGCTCGTGAGGCGTGCTTCCTCCCCGGAACGACGACGCAACTGCCATTCGTCGTGCCAATGATAATGTTTGATCCCCCGTTCGATAACGAACGCTTCAAGCCGGTCAACCGACGTACGACGATGCACCGGATCAAGGACGACGAGTTCTGTTTTAAGGGCACGGAATACGGACTCTTCTCGATATCCACGTAGAGCGATTTCAATCGTTGCTTTCAACAGTTCGACGAGCGGATGGTCGAGCATTGGTTGCCGTTCATCAAGGAAATAGGGCAGTCCCATCTTTTGTAGCGCCTGAGATGCCAAATCACCATATTCTTCGAGTGAACGCGATACAAGTGCGATATCCCGATAACGATATCCTTCTTCACGTGTCAGACGAATGACTTCTCGAACGGCCGCCTCCACCTCGACGGTTCGGTCGACTGCGGCATGTAAATCGATTCGGTTCTCTGAACCAGTGTAAGGTTCCGCCGTCAATTGGTCGAATGTAGCCTCTAGATAACGGAGACTCGGATGCGTATAACGATAGACGGTATCATACAGCTTGTCTCGAGAAGGAATCTGCCGTTCTGCCAACAGTTCTTTGAAACGCATGAGCGTCCGCTGCGTCGGTCCAAACAATGGATTGAGGCGATACAAGAAGACAGGATCGATTGTCAGCAACACATCGACATCGACCTTCTCTGCGAGTGCGACGAGCACCGCCAACTCCTGCTCTGAAAACTCGTTGAATCCGTCCACATAGACACGTACATCCGTCAAATCTGTCTCCGGAATGATTTGCAACATGACGTTGAAATAGTCTTCTGTATGGAGTGACTTGCCTTCCGTCATCTTTAAAAATCCTTCATAGATGATGGAAAGGTCTTGTAGCTTCAGAGCACGGTGCTGCGCCTGTTCGCTTAACCGTAATAAATGTTCCGGTTCAACAAGCCCTCGCTTCAACATCGAGATCAATTGGTTCAATTCTTCATAAAATCCGAACTGATTCATCGTACGGCGGAACAAGGTCAATCGTTCTTCGCTCATCTCGACGACCCTCCGTAACAACAAATGGGTCCCCGTCTGGTCTAAGAATTGATCTGTCGCTACGCCGGCATCCCGCATCATCAAAAAGGCGAGACGGCGCATCGAAAGGACTTGAATGCGCGTCGAGCCATGCAAACCATCGACTGTCGCCATTTTCTTTTCCATCTCAAACGACATTTGGTCCGGTACAATCATATAAATCGTCGGTCCGCTCGGATTTTGTTTCAGTTCTTGAATGACCTCATGGATCATTTGTTCACTTTTTCCCGTCCCCGATCGACCAACGTGAAAGGTCACTGTCATTTTAGCGAACACTCCTTCCCTTTTTTCTTCATTATGAACCATCCCTAAGCATTTGTAGAGGGAAACCTCTTCTATACCTTATTCAAAAAAGTAGCAGCCTACATCATTCCCTTTTTCGATTGAAATCGATTAGACTGAACGTATGAGGGGGGATGTATGTGAGTGCCTATGAACAATTTGGAGGCGAACGTGGTGTACAACAACTCGTTGACGCGTTTTATGACCTCGTCTATGCCGACCCAATTTTACTTCCACTATTTCCGGAAGATCAAGATCGAGTCAAACAGCACCAATTTGAATTTTTAACACAGTTGCTCGGCGGTCCAAAGTTGTATTCTGAACGTCGTGGCGGTGGAAACTTGGCGATGATTCATCATGAGCATCCCATTTCCGAGACACATGCCGGCCATTGGCTTGGATGTATGGAACAGGCGCTCAAGACCGTGGATGCCCCGGAATCGATCAAGCGTCAGCTATTTCAACGGTTGATCATGTCATCTTCGAATGTCGTCCGTGTTTGTTCGCATCATTTTGAGTAGTCACAACTATAAAAAGTGGGTATGATAGGAAAGTAAGCAAAGGAGGTCGTTTCACATGACAGAAGAAGAAAAAAAAGAAGTCGTCTCATCTGAGGAAGAGACGGAAGAAAAAGAAGAAACGGTAGTCCTCGCCGACGCGCTTGATGAAGCTAATGAAGCTGCTGAAGCAGAAGAAGATGAGGACGATGATGAGGATCAGCCCGAAGAGAAGAACATGGACCACATCAAAGGCGTCTTCAACTACGATCATGAAAATGGTCGTGAATACCGTGTCGTCTTTTACAACGATCGCAAAAACTTAGTGTTCCGTGAACTCGGTAACGGCAAGGTTGAATTTGTCGGCCGCTTCTCGGATGATGCATACGATGAAGAGAATGAAGCAGAAATGCGTGAACTCGGTCAACGTGAACTCGAGCGCATCCTCGCTGAACGCTTCAACTAAAAAAATCGCCGAAATTTCGGCGATTTTTTTAGTTCTTCTTATTCCGCTTCTTTTTGCGAAGTGCATAGGCGACACCGGCAATCCCACCGACGACCGCGAGTCCAGCAACGACCGGAACGAGAACACGTTTCGTTGGAATCATCTCTTTCACACGTTCATATGGTGTTGGTGTCGAGAACTCTAATTGTACGGCTGTATCGCCATGTCCATGCGCCCGCGCTTTGCGTGATGCATCCGTGACGACCACACGTCCCGTTGCCCAGCGACGATTGCCGTATTCGTCTACGTACGGACGACGTACACGTTTCACATCACGTACCACCTTCCCACGTGCGCGATCTGGTCGAACGACGCGTTCACTCGACCACGAACGGCTCCCGGTCACACTGTACGCTGGTCGTACTTTGCGGCGATTGAGCCAAGTATATGAATCGTTCATCTTCAATTCCCTCCCATACTGTTCAAAACCTCTCTTCTAATTATACCCATACAACATCACCCAAAACATGTGACAAATGGTTCAAAAAAAGATGTGACACCATACGGCATCACATCTTCAAGCTAAATCATTCTGTAAACGGTTTGTCCTTATGACGACGTTTCGCCAAAATCAGGTAGTACGCCGGAACAAGAACGAGAGTCAATACAGTCGAGAATAGAATACCCGATACGATGCCGATCGCAAGCGGTTTGAAGAGCGGGTCTTCCCCAAGTGCGACTGGTAAGAGGGCAACGACTGCCGTGAGCGCCGTCAAGAGAATCGGACGAATCCGAGCGCGCCCTGCTTCGTAAACGGCGGTCGTGACCGGTAATCCTTCACGAATGCGTTGTTCGATAAACTCGAACAGGACGACTGCGTTCCGGACGACGATTCCCGCAAGCGAGACCATCCCCATCGATGCCATGAAACTGAACGGTGTCTGAGTCACGAACAATCCGACGACCGCTCCAGCGATTGCGAGATAGATTGTGAACAAGACGAGTAATGGCAACGAGAGTGAGTTGAACTGGAATGCGATGATCAAGTAAATCAAGAATAAGACGACGACGAACAATGTCGCAAGCTCTAAGAAGAACTCGTTCTGCGTGTCGCTCGCACCGGACTGGTCGAACGTAATCCCTTCATCCTCTAACCCCGACTTCGCATCATCCAACACCTGCTCGACATCTTGTTTAAATTTCTCTTCATCCATGTCTTCGCTCGCATAGATTTGGAGTGTGACCGAACGCTCCCCATTCTCACGAGGAATCTGCTGAATTTGTTCTGTTGTCGTTTCCGTCACGAACGTACTAAGTGGGGCAACGGGCGGACCTGCTTCTGTTTGGACAGGAATTAAAATCTCGTCAAGGGCGAGTGCTTCGCGGTTCGCCTCTGCATCAATGACGATTTTCACGTCACGCTGTTCCACTCCGTCATCGAATGTACCAATTGGAACACCGTCTGTGACGAGACGAATTTGGTCACTGATTGTTTTTGCCGTCACGCCAGCCCGTGCCATTTCCTCACGATTTAATTCGTATGTGAGTGTTTGGAACGGTTCTTTAATATTATCGAGGACGATGGCCCCGTCAATTTCTTCAAGGTCGGCTTTCACTTGGTCACGTGCAGCCACGAGTTGATCAATCGTCTCGCTGCGCATCGTGAATTCGACAGGTGCGGATGCCGGCGGTCCTTGTTGTTGCGTATCTAAGAAAATTTCGGCGTCCGGATAGTCTTCACGCAACACGTTCGTATACTTATCAATCAATTCGATGGCATCGATTGATTCGTTGTCGACACGAACGACCACTTGTCCCGTGTTTTCACCTGACTGATCGAGTCCACCCGTGAATAAACCAGGGAGACCGCCTCCAGCGAAGACGGATGTTTCCACGACACCCTCTTCTTCTTTAAATCTCGCTTCAATTTCTTCAAGACGTGTCTCTGTCTCTTCCAAATCCGTTTGAACGGGGAAGGTCACACTCGTCACGACTTCCGGACGGTTCGCGGCTGGGAAGAACTCAAACGGCGTGAGTAAAATCAAACCGTACAATGCCGTCGTGATGACAAATCCGACAATTCCAAACGTCCACGGACGCTTCGCGACACTCGGTAAGAGGCGGTCGGCGTAGAAATTACTGAGTCGGTTGAGCGGTCCGCCGAGCCAACCTGGTTCACGTTTTGATACTTTCACTTCTTTACGATTCAAACGATACTGCGCAATCGGTACGAGCGTCAAACTGATGACCATCGAGGCCAAGACAGAGAGGGCTAGAACCGTCGGCAAGGCGCGAATGAAGTTACCGTTTGCGCCCGATAGCAAGGTGAGCGGAAGGAAAGCAAAGACGACCGCGAGTGTCGACGTGACAATCGAGCCCCATACCTCTTTCGTTCCTCGGACTGCTCCAAGCATCGCCGAGTCTCCGTTACGATAACGTCGTAAGATGTTGTCATTGACGACAATCGCATCATCAACCAAGATCCCTAAGGCGATGATTGCCCCGATAATCGAGATTTGGTTCAAATCGACCCCGGTGAACTGTAACGGGATCAAGGCGATCAAGAATGACAACGGAATTGCCAGACTGACGATAATCGAGCCAGAGAATGTTAGACCAATCGTCGTCACGGCAATGACGGCGATAATGGCGATAATGAACTCGCGTGTCAATGACGAGAAAATCGCATCGACGGCTTTTGCCTGCTCATAATATGGAACGAGTTCAAAACCGTCTAAGTCTCCAAGACCATCTTCGACTACCTCGTTGACACGGTCTTGCATCGTTGGAATATCCAAGCCTGATTCAATCGGAACTGTGATCGAAACAGCCGGCTTTCCGTCTAATGAAACGAGATCGGTTTCACTTTTCGCTGTCTCTTCGACCGTCCCGACATCTGCTAGTAAGACCGGTTCCCCATTGAATGAGCCGACGATGACTTGCTCCATATCGTCTACATTCGTCAAGTTATCGATTGCCAGTTGATAAATCCCCTCTTCAGTCGATTGACGGCCGAGCGGTGTCGTCTTGTATTCTTCGTTAATGGCCGTTAACACATCAGGAAAGGCAAGTTGACGTGAACTCAGCTCTTCCGAGTCAAGTGACACGACATACTCCTGCTCTGGTAACCCTTTGATCGTGACTCCCGTCACGCCATCCGTTCGCAAAAGTTTCGACTCTAATTGTTCGATGTCTGATCGAACATCCTCAAATGATCCACGATCGTCTGCTGTCAATAAATACGATGCGACAGGTAACTGCCCGAGTGAATCATTGACCGTTGGCGCAAGCGCGTTTTCAGGAAGTTTAGGCGTCGCATCCGACAACGCTTGTCGAACGTTCGCCTGAAACTCTTCCTGGTCGGTGCCGTCTGCGTATTCGACCGTGATGTTCGAGAACTCTGAAGCCGAGATCGACGTCACGTTCTCTACTCCTTCTAAACTACGTAGTTTCTCTTCTAACACGCCGGTAACATTCCGTTCAACCGTTTCCGCTGTCGCACCAGGATACGGTGTTTGAACGAGTACGATATTGATCCCGGTTTCCGGAATCTCACGTTTAGGGAGCTGGAAGAACGTCAGCACACCCACGACGATTGCGACGAGAAGAAACACGATAACCAGTTTCCCTCGCTCAATCATTTTTTCAAAAAACATAAAAACCCCTCGCTTTCGGAAGATGTGCAAATACACATATGATATCTCTTCTTCATCATAGAGGGGTTTGTCATTGAATTCAATCCTTAAGCGTGTTGCAATGTGCTGTCATGGAAACGTTTTTGAAAAGCGTACGATAATTCGATTGACCGTTGTTTTTGTCTCGACACGGTATGATCAGATACGTGAACCTTGACCGATTCCCCCGTCAAAAACTGAATGAGAGTCTCTTTTCCGTCTTTCTTGATGGCCGTCACGTGTTGAAAGTTGATCCACGCACAATCTGGACTTTCTTTGGCAATCGTCGGAAAGAAGACGGCATCCGCATGCCAATCCATGACGACCGGTGTCTTTCGATGTGGTCCGAGGACGTGTCGCGCTGCCTCGATTCGACCTTGAATGCTCGACCCGTAGTATAGACACGCGTGTTCTAATAAGTCGATTGGCGACCCTTTTACTCGCATGACGCCTTCTGGTTGATACACAAGTGTTTCCGCTTCGCCAAACTCGTTAAATACAGGAATTAAAGCTCTCGTTTCATTGGTCAATCTGCTCATCTTTTCATCCCCCATAACGTATGTAATGACTTACATGTCATTCATACCAGGATTCGATGCGCCTCGCAAATCGGCTTTTGTCTATTTCCCATGAAAAAACCAGCCGTTTCCTGGCTGGTTTTGAAAATCAAGCATTCGAATTTAAAGGTTGGTTCGACTTGAGTCGGGGAAAGTAAAATCGCACTGCTGTTCCGTCTCCTGTATTTCGTAGAGACACTTCCCCTGTGTGAAGTGTCACAATTCGCTGCACGATGAACAGACCGAGTCCGAACTTCCCTTGCTTCCCTCGAGAGAATTGGTGGAACAAGTCTAAACTCTCATCAACTGGCGGTCCGTCGTTAAAGATGGTGATTTCAACGCCAGCGTCATCTTGGTGGAGGTCGATGCGAATGCAAGATTCCGCGTAACGGAGTGCATTGTCGAGCACGTTCTCAAATGCGACCCGGATCTGTTCCCCGTCTCCAAACATCTCGCCGCCTTCGCCATTGATTTCCCAATCGAGCTGGCCTCTAAGTTTGAAGCGCGCGACGAGCAGTTCCATCAACTTGTCGAGATTAATTGGTTCAAGTTTCATTTCCTGTCCCTTGAAATATTCAAGTTTTGTGACGTACAACAAATCGACGACTTTCTTTTCGAGTCGAGACGCTTCCTCATCAATGACCTCGGCAGAACCTTTCAAGTCTCCTGTCGGATAAATACCGTCCCCAATCGATTGGGCATATCCTCGAATGACCATGATCGGTGTCTTTAAGTCATGCGATATGTTTTGAAGCAACGCTTGTTGTGCCAAATCCTGCTCTTTTAATTCCTTACGCATGGCATCAATCGAATGGGCCAACTGACCGAGTTCATCTTGACGATCTAATGGTAAAGCGGTCTCCCACTGTCGATTCGAAATCTTCTCAACGGCCCGTTCCATCTCCACAATCGGTTTCGTCAGTTGACGCGACATCAATAAAGCTGGAATCAGTGACAAGAGGCTGATGATGCCAATCAGAATCGAGATTCGCCAGTATAATGTCGACACCAACTCACGACGATAGGCATCCCAAGCGTAGGAGGCCTGATACACAATCGTTCCATCGTACTCATTTTGACGAATGATGTAATAGACGTCTTCCCCATCAATTGTCGTCTGATACCGCTCGACCTGACCACTTTGATTTAACGCTTCCTGATACATGCGGTTCGTCAATTCAAGCGGGGCCGATCCGTAGATGATCCGTCCGTTCGGGAGAAAGATCAATTGGTTGACCGAACGGGACTCCTGTTGGCGTCGGTCATACTCAATCGGGTTTTGGGGATAGTTCTCTAACTCATTCGTGTTCCCTAAATAATAGTCCACATCTCGTAACGTCTCATACACTTGTTCATCGATGAACTGGGTGATGGATGAACGGACCGTAATCAAGATCATGAGCGCAAGCGTCACGATGATGAGTAAGATGAGCACCCAAATCTTCCACATGAGACGTTTCGGTTTAAGCGCGTCCATCATGGTCTGACGAGACGGTAGCCGATACCGTAAAGCGTTTCGAGCTCAAGGCGATGCAATTTCTTTCGGACACGACGCACCAAGTCATCGACGACGCGGTCCGATCCGAAATAATCATTCCCCCAAACACCTTCTAAAATTTGCTCACGCGACAACGCGGAGCCCGGATGTTCAAGGAAGAGTAGCAGTAAATCAAATTCTTTCGAAGTCAAATCGATCTCTTCATCTCCGTGCTTGATCAGACGTTTATCCGGATAAATCGTGTACTCTCCGTATTCGATATGCTCGTTCGACTTCGAACCGTAGACACGATCAATCAATTTTTTGACACGGATGACAAGTTCCCTTGGAAGGAACGGTTTGGCGATGTAGTCATCCGAACCCATCTCGAGTCCGATGATTTTGTCGATATCCTCATCGCGCGCCGAGATGAAAATCGTCGGCGTATTCGCATTGACGGCTTTGATTTGTTTCAACAATTGAAAGCCATCCAGGTCTGGCAACATGATATCGAGCACCCACAAATCCGGTTGATCTGGAATCGCTTCTTGTGCAGATGTCCCATCCGCAAATGAGCGAACGTTGTATCCTTCCTGTTCTAGATACGTGACGAGCATTTTATTTAAGTTTGCTTCATCGTCGACTAAGTAGATTGTATACATTCAAGTCACCTCAACACGTTTTTTCTCATCATATCAAACAATTGTCGTGAAATGATGGGAAAGAAATGAAGTCAAAGAAAAAAGAAGGCAACGAAATCGCACCTTCTTCAGCGTACTGAATTTGTTCGTAACTGTTGCGTCAAAAATGCCGCGCCCCCACTAATCATCGCCAACACTCCACTGATCATGATCATTTCTATGATGTCCGCCTCCCGTTGATACCGATTCTCATTATCAACTTAAATATAGCACACATCCTATTCATTGAATACCACAAAAAAAGTCCCGATTTCACTCGGGACTTACCATGATTATGCTTTTACGTCGTATCCTTGTTCTTCGACTGCTTCCACCATCGTCTCAAGTGAGACAGAATCTTGATGGATCACGTCGACTCGATGCTCTTGAAGCGATACCGTCGCTGATTCGACACCATTCAATTCATTTAATGCTCCTTCAACGGCAGCTTTGCAATGATTACATGTCATACCTTCTACGGTTAACGTTGTTTCTTTCATGATGATGATCCTCCTTGTGTTTTTAATCGTAATGCGTTCAAGACGACAGACACCGAACTGAACGCCATCGCTGCTCCAGCAATCCATGGGGCAAGTAACCCTGCTGCAGCGACCGGGATACCAAGACTATTATAGGCAAGGGCCCAGAACAAGTTTTGACGAATGTTCTTCATCGTCAAACGACTCATATTCATCGCTCGACTCACGCCTTCAATGTCTTGCCCTACAATTGTAACATCTGCCGCCTCGAGTGCGACATCCGTACCGCTCCCGAATGCGATCCCAACGTCCGCCACCGCAAGTGCCGGGGCATCGTTCATGCCGTCCCCTACCATGGCAACGCGACCGGATTGTTTTAAGCGTTCGATTTGGTCCGCCTTTTCAACCGGAAGGACTTCGGCAATCACTTGATGATGAGGGATGCCAAGTTCGTCGGCAATCGCGTAGGCGACTTCTTTCCGGTCACCCGTCAAGACGTACACGTCACGCGTTTGACTAAGGGCTTGCACGACTTCACGACTTTTCGGTTTCAATTGATCTTGTAGCCCGAACGCCGCGACAATCCCGCTCTCATCCGCAACGTAGACCGGGGTCATCGCCCCCATCGACCAATCTGGCAAGTTGTATCCGAGCTCTTCCATCATTCGAACAGACCCGATGATGAGTTCTTTCCCATCAACGACCGCTTTGACTCCTCGTCCGGCTAACTCTTCCACTTTCGTCACGACACCGTCGCCGACTTCCCGGCCGATGGCAGCTGCCAAAGGATGCGTCGATTGCCGTTCTGCCATGACGGCACGGCGGAGCATCGCTTCATCTCCGAACGTTTCCACCACTTCCGGTGTCCCATTCGTCAATGTCCCTGTCTTATCAAAAACAACGATGTTTGATTCATTGAGTGATTCGAGTTGTCCCCCACCTTTGAACAACACACCTTGCTCTGCCGCTCGTCCCGTTCCGACCATGATCGATGTCGGCGTTGCCAAACCAAGGGCACACGGACAAGCGATGACAAGTACGGCAATCGATGCCCGAATGGCCGTATCGATATCATTTAATAGGAATGCCCAGACCGCGAATGTGAGGGCACTGATGGCTACGACAATCGGCACGAAGACACCCGAGATGCGGTCAGCCTGACGTTGAATCGGCGCCTTATCCGTTTGTGCCTGTTCGACGACACGTACGATTTGAGCGAGCATCGTCTCTTTCCCGACTCGTTCCGCACGCATGAGAATACGATGGGACTGATTGATCGTTCCGCCGACGACTTCGGCGTCGACCGTCTTCTCCGCTGGAATCGATTCTCCTGTCAACATCGATTCATCGATGACTGTCTCTCCCTCAATGATCCGTCCATCGACCGGAATTTTCTCTCCCGGACGCACGACGAGGACGTCTCCTACTTTGACGAGTTCGACAGCGACAGACCGTTCTTCACCATCAACGAACAGGATGGCTTCTTTCGCCTGAAGCGACAAGAGTGATTTCAACGCATCGGTCGTCTTCTCTTTCGCTCGTCCTTCTAACCACTTCCCAAGTAAGACGAGCGTGATGAGGACGGCACTCGTCTCAAAATAAAGATGTGGATTCATCGGGTGCACAATCATTTCAAAAATGGAATAGAAGTATGCGGCCGATGTCCCCGTCGCGACGAGCACGTCCATGTTCGCCGAACCGCTCTTCAAGCTCTTATATGCCCCTTGATAAAACTGCGCCCCAATCCAAAACTGAACGGGGGTCGCCAGGGCGAATTGCCACCATGGGTTCATCAGCCATGGTGCATGAAATCCGAGTCCCGGGATATGCGTCAACATGACGAGGAGTAATGGGGCCGACAACAGTGCAGAGATGATGACCTTCCGCTGTAATGGACGTAAGTCATGCGGCGGCGCCATCTCTACTTTCGGCTCGGCCCCGTATCCGATTTTCTCAATCCGCGCAATCAGCTCTTCTTCTGTAATGCCTTCATCGACACGAATGGTCGCCGTCTCAAGCGGAAGGTTGACCGTCGCTTCCACTCCGTCCATCTTATTCAATACTTTTTCAATTCGTGCCGAACAAGCCGCACAGGTCATTCCTTGTATGGATAACTCAACGGTTTTCATGACATCCCTCCTTATTTTTTGATGCGGCTGACGATCGTCATCAACTCATCAATGTAAGGTTCCATGTTTTCCGTCTCGCTTGCGTGAACCAAACACTTGCGCATATGACGCTCTAACAGTTGCATCTCGACTTGCTTCAGAGCGGCCTGAATGGCTGACGTCTGAGTCAAAATATCGACACAATAGCGGTCGTTCTCGACCATTTTTTGAATCCCTCGGACTTGTCCTTCGATTCGTTTTAGACGTTTCCCGAGTGCCTCCCGTTCGGCATCATCACGCGGAACGAGTGGTTGGTCATGCATAAATTCATCCATGTTGATCACCTCACCACTAATATACCCCTACCCCCTAACAGTGTCAAACGAAAAGATAAAAAAGGAACGACTCGTAGTCGCCCCTCTCTACTCAACTATTTTGAAACGCTTCGCTCTTCAAGACCGTTCGTAAAATCTTTCCAGTCGTGTTTCGCGGAAGTTCCTCGATAATCTCAATATAAGTCGGCTGCTTATATTTCGCTAACTTTGTTTGTGTATATGCACGGATCTCTTCTTTCGTGACACCGTCATGTTTCGTGACAACGAATGCCTTCACCGCTTCTCCTTGCTCCGCATCCGGTACACCGATGACGGCAGCTTCAACGATATCCGGATGTTGATACAATACTTCCTCTACCTCACGAGGGTATACGTTATATCCCCCGACGATGACCATATCCTTTTTCCGGTCGACGATATAGAAGTAACCATCCTCGTCACGTCGAGCCAAATCGCCCGTATAGAGCCATCCGTCCCGAAGTGTCATCATCGTTTCTTCCGGTAATTTGTAATACCCTTTCATGACGTTCGGTCCTCGTACAATCAACTCTCCGACTTCACCGACGCCGACTTCTTCCCCAAGCTCGTCGACGACTTTATTTTCGACATGAACGATGGAAGGGCCGATTGACCCTGCTTTACGCTCGCCATGGAGCGGGTTGAAGCAGGTGACCGGTGACGCCTCCGACAGACCGTATCCTTCAAGAATCTTGCACTCAAACATCTGCTCAAATGACTCGAGCAATTGAACTGGTAAGCTTGCTCCGCCTGAGACGAACACGCGAACATGCTTCAATGCAGACGTGTAGGCCGGTACTTTCATTGCCGTCTGTAACAAGAAATTGTACATCGTCGGCACACCGGCAAATAACGTCACACGGTGCTTTGGTACTAGATCGAACACATCTTGTGGTGAGAACTTCGGTAAGATGACAATCGTCGCCCCTCGAAGGAGTGGTGCATTGACGATGACCGTCAAACAGAAGACGTGGAACATCGGCAATGCCGCCAATGCCTTATCCTCTGGAGTGATGTCTAAATACTCTCCGATTGAATGTGCGTTTGAGAACAAGTTTCGATGCGTGAGCAGAGCCCCTTTCGGTTTTCCGGTCGTCCCACTCGTATAGAGGATGACGGCAACTTCATCCTCGTCGACTTCGATGAACGTTCCTTCTGTTTCGGCAAACGCTTCTGCGAATGGGATGAATTCAATCGTCCCTTCCCGCTTCAATGCTGGAACATCGGCATATGGAACGGAAATCACGAGTTTTAAGTGAGGCAACTTCGTGAGTGCCGCTTCCGCCTGCGCGACGAGCGGTGATAAGCCAACGATTCCCTTTACATCCCCATCAAGTAGAATGTAGGCCATTTCATCAGGCGTGTATGTAGGGTTGATCGGAATGACGACCCCTCCACGTGACAACACTGCGAAATATGCAATCAGGAACGCAGGGCTGTTTCCGAGAACGAGAGCGACGTGATCGCCTTGTCCAATCCCTTTTTGCTCAAGCGTCGACGCCATCGCCTTGACTTGCCCATAAAACTGTCCGTAACTCACCGTGTCTTCCCCAAACACATACGCTGCTTTCTGCGGGTGAGCCATCACTACTTCTTGTAGTGACTTGACTAAGTTTGCCATGGTAATCCCCCTTTAAATGAATGATGATTCACTTTTGAGCCATAAAAAAGAGCACGTTGTCCGCGCTCTTTTCAATTACTTCTATTGTACATGAAATGTTTCAATAAGAAAACGCTTCCAAAAAATTCGCCTGTAAGTGGAACAATCCGGCGCGACTTTTCACGTGTACGAGCGCTTGAAGGGATTCATCATCCATGAGCAAATCATCAATCAGTTTATGATAGCTTTGTTTCTTTGATTCATTCGTAGCCGTAATTAATAATATCGCTTTCGCTTGAATCGTTTCTCCCGTGATGGTTTTTACTTTACACGTGTTCAGCAGATGAAGAAGAGAAATACCGTCTCGTTTCGCTATAGAGATAGGAACATCGATGACCGCAACCGGCACAGCGACATCACTTACCCCGGAAGGAATGATCGTTTCTTGATCGAGAACGACTCGCGTAAATGAAGAACTGACCATGCCTTTTCGTTCCAATTCAAGACCTACCGCCATCATCGCACGTTCAAACGTCGATTGTTCCGTCACCCACATCCGACTCGGGTCCATCCATTCACTGAGCCTTCGATACATAGTGATTCCTCCTATTTTTAATCAGCCGCTACGAAAACGCTTGCACAAATTATGATACGCCTTCTCCCATCGAGGCGCAATCCGTATGATCAACGTTCACGAAACTGCCAAAAAAGGCGACCTCCGTAGAGACCGCCATGACTAACTTAACTAATCAAATCGACTAATTCCTCGAGCTCGACATTTCCGAAGTAATGTTTCAAATCGAGTTGCATCAATTGCTCACGGATGGCCGCACGTTCGAAACGCGTCCCAACGAGCGCTTGCTCGACGTCTTGGATGTCACCGACACCAAAGAAATCTCCGTAAATTTTCGCTTCTGTGATCGTCCCTTTGTTGACGTTCAAGCGGACATCGATTGTTCCGATTGGGAAACGACGTTTCGACTCGACGTCGAACTTCGGTGACTTCCCAAAGTTCCAGTCCCAGTTCGCATAGCGTTCTTTCGAGATATCATGGACGATTTCCCAATCCTCGTCACGAAGTACATAGCGTTCCGGTTGTTCTCCATCATAAATCGAATGGAGGAGCGCCTCGACGAAATGTTCCATCTCCATCTCACGCTCTAAAAATTCAGTGATGTTCGCCACACGGCTACGAACGGACTTGATTCCTTTTGAACGCATTTTCTCTTCCGAGACGTTAAGCGAGTTCACGACCTCTTCGATGTTCGAGTTGAACATGAGCGTCCCGTGGCTGAACATGCGTCCACGCGTCGTGAATTGGGCGTTCCCGCTGATTTTACGCTCACCGACCTGAATGTCGTTACGACCCGTCAGCTCTGCCTCGACACCGAGGTTACGAAGCGCATCCACGATCGGTTGTGTGAACTTCTTATAGTTGTTGAACGAGTTGCCATCGTCTTTTGTGATGAAGCTGAAGTTCAAGTTCCCTTCATCGTGATAGACGGCGCCCCCACCAGAGAGACGTCGAACGACATCGATGCCATTCTCTTCGATGTACTTCAAGTTGACTTCTTCTGATGTGTTTTGGTTCTTCCCGATGATGATGGATGGACCGTTAATATAGAACAGGAAGTAATCTTCATGATCGACGTTCAGATGTTTAAGGATATACTCTTCAACCGCCAAGTTGATTTTCGGGTCGCGGATATCCGGATTATAAATAAATTTCACAGTTTATTTCCTCCTAGTCGGATGTTCGTTACTCGTATTATACGAAACGAGACGAGTTCTCGACAAATCTTTTACTTCCACTCACCTGTCATCACGCGCTTCAATGCGTTCGCCACACCATACTCATCATGACGCTCGGTGACATGGTCACTGATGGCAATCAAGTCTTCGTGGCTATTGCCCATTGCAATTCCTTTTCCGGCCACTTTGAACATCGGCACGTCATTCAAGTTATCCCCGATGACGACGACTTCAGATAAATCGATACCATAATGTTCGGCAAGTTTTGTCACACCGTTCCCTTTATCTGCACCGTGTGCCATCACTTCGATGTTGTCATTGCCTGAAGATGTGACATACACCCCTTCGACTTGGTCTTCGATTTCTTTCCAAAGTCCGTTCATTTTCTCAAGGTGGCTCGAGAAAGCGATGAACTTGTAGACACGTCCCGCTTCTTGTCGGATAAAGTTCTCAATGTCATCAACAATTTTGACGTCTTCGTTGACGTAATAGCGATTCTTAAAGAATTCGTACATCTCGAGCGAGCGGTCGTCACCATTCGCTTTCAAGTTTTTCATCGACGCTTCAATCAAGTCACCA
This sequence comes from Exiguobacterium sp. s181, assembly GCF_018617125.1. Taxonomy (GTDB): domain Bacteria; phylum Bacillota; class Bacilli; order Exiguobacteriales; family Exiguobacteriaceae; genus Exiguobacterium; species Exiguobacterium profundum. Next base: position 41,117 of record NZ_JACSJM010000002.1, on the reverse strand, counting down.
CGGCTCGCTACGGGTCCCGCTTCTGTGTACATTTCATAAAAGACGTCCGCATACTTGTCATCTTGATGAAGAACATTGATGACTTGAAGCGCCTCATCAATCGTCAAATCGATTTCGTGAAGGACTTCTCCCGACGTGTCGAGCACGCGTCCCCCATTCGACGATACGATTGGGCAAGAGAGTCCGACCTCGTCTAAAATCTGTTTCGCATTCACATAGTTGCGCCCCGTCGCAATCGCAAAGCGAATTCCTGCCGCCTCTGCTTCACGGACGATCTCCGCTGTCTCATCCGCGATTTTGGTGTGGTTGTGCAAAATCGTACCGTCCATGTCTGATACAAAAAGTTTATACGTTGCCATCTTCCATCACTCCTTTTTCTCTTTCGCTTCTAACTATAACAAAAAGAGAGGGTTGCGGAACAATCCGAACCCTCCCTTCATCAAATCTCAATTTTTTTCACGCAATGCCTTCACTTGTTCCCGAATACTCTTCACACAGTCCGGCATCCCAATTCCGTCATAGGCGATTCCTGCGAGAATGACGCCTGGATATACCCGGCTCATCTCGGCTCGGAGTGCTTTGACACGGTCCGCATGAAAGACCGCATAAGGAGGCAGTCCATCACGGAGTCGACTGACGACGGTTTGAATCGGTTCACGATGAATGCGCATCAGGCCACGGAGATCGTGTAATGCCGTCTCGATGATTTCTTCATCGGATGCTTCGACAATATCATCTGCCCCCGGACGACCTAAAAAGACACGAAGGACGTGATATCCTTCCGGCACCGCATGTGGCCATTTCTGGTCGATGAACGTACATGCCGTGATTGTCACATCCGCTTCTTGACTCGTCACGAACCCTGTCCCGACGAAAGGAAGCTCAATATCCGCTTCTTTGAAGACAAGCGAGCATGTGGCCGTCGCATGTGGCTTCATGTCCGCCAAAAAGTCACTGTCGACTTTCGGGAGGAACTGACGAATGAGGCGCGGTGGGACCGTCAACACGAGATGGTCCGTGTCGATATCTCCGCGATTCGTGAAGAGGCGGTACCCGTCCTCACGTTCGGATACTTGTTCGACGGAACAGTTTAATACGATTTCAGTACGTTCCAACCGTTCTGCCAAGCGGTCTGTCAGTGACTTGAGTCCACGTTTCAACGAAGCGAACTGACCGACCTTCTTTGCCCCGACTTCTGCGACTCGTTGTTCCGGTCGTAAGTGTCGCATCCCTTCATACAAGTTGCCGTATTTCTTTTCTCCCTCGATGAACTGCGGGAATGTCGACATCGCACTCATTTGATCGATGTCTCCAGCATAGATACCAGAGAGTAACGGTTCAATCAATCGGTCGACGATTGGGTCCCCGACACGCTCACGAAGGTAGAGGCCGAGTGAGACGTCCGAGTCTGGCGCTTTTACATCTGGAGGGGACAGCAACATCTGCTTCAAGTCCTCGTGCTCTTCTTCCGAAAGCAACGTCGTCTCACGAAACGCATTGACGTCGAGCGGGATGCCCATCACCGTCTGTTTCGGAATCGGGTGGAGCCCGTCATGATGAAGAACGTAAGCTTGACCGACTCCATTGCGAACGAGTTCATCGCCTAAACCGACGTCTTCAATCAATTCCGTCATCGCAGTCTTACGAAAGACATACGAGTCCGGACCACGTTCCACCGCAAACTCGCCCGTTTCATACGTATCAATCTTTCCTCCGAGGCGATCCGTCGCCTCGAGCAACGTGATGGTCACGTCTTCCGGCAAATAACGCTCTGCATAAAAAGCGGCGGTGAGACCTGTGATCCCACCACCGACAATCGTGAATTTACGCATGATGCACAATCACGCTTTCCATTCGATCCGCGATGGCTTCGATGAAGCTTCGCTCTGCATTTGGCATAGCCGGACGTGCGTAGTGAACACCGAGGCGGTCACAGACAACTTTACACTCGACGTCGTTATCGAACAATACTTCGAGATGGTCTGCAACAAAGCCGACCGGCGTATAGACGAACGCCTCGTAGCCATGCTTTTCATAAAGTTCAGCCGTCAAATCTTGGACATCTGGTCCAATCCATGGGTCCGGCGTGTTTCCTTCTGACTGCCAACCAATCTCATAATGCGGGACGCCTGTCTCAATGGCAATTTTATCAGCTGTTTCTTTCAACTGATCCGGATACGGGTCGCCACCAGCCAAGATTTTCTCAGGAAGACTATGCGCTGAAACGATGAGACATGTCTTTTCAGCCGGTACAGGCAATGACGCATACGTATCGTTAATCGCATTCGCCCACCATTTGATAAACTTCGGCTCATCATACCACGACTCTACCGAACGAATGTCGATGCCATACTTCGCTGCTTCTTCATGAGCACGTCCGTTGTATGATTTGACGCTATATGACGAGTAATGAGGTGCTAAGACAACCGATACCGCCTCTTTGATGCCGTCGTTCGCCATTTGCGCGACCGCGTCTTCTACGAACGGTTCGATATGCTTCAATCCGATATACAGTTTGAACTCGATTTCACCTACATGACGCTCGTTCAAGATGTCACGAAGCGTCTCCGCTTGATCGATTGTGATTTTTGCGAGTGGAGATACACCACCAATCGCTTCGTAACGTTCCGTCAAATCTTGGAGTGCTTCCGGTGACGGTTTGCGTCCGTAGCGAATGTGCGTGTAATACCGCTCGATATCTTCTGGTTTGTACGGTGTGCCGTACGCCATGACAAGTAGTCCGACTGTTTTCATGATTCGTTGCCTCCCATTTTTTCGCGTGAGTAGTCGTGAATGAATGCCGTCAATTTGACGAGTACGGCCGGGTCGACTTCAGGGAACACCCCATGTCCCAAGTTGAAGACGTATCCTGGCTGTTTCATTCCTTCATCTAAAATTTCCTTAACCTTCTCTTCGATGACCGGCCATGGAGCTAACAAGAACGACGGGTCTAAATTTCCTTGAACCGCCTTTGTAATACCACGGTCCCGTGCTTCCTGTACCGACAGGCGCCAGTCAAGCCCGACCACATCAAGTGGAAGGTCGTGCCATTCTTCGATTTGATGGCTCGCTCCGACACCATGCATGATGAGTGGAATGTCGAGTGAACGTAGTTCTTTAAAGATACGCTCCGTCGTCGGTTTGATGTAACGTGCATAATCTTTGCGGCTGAGCGTCCCGACCCACGAATCAAACAATTGGAACGCTTGAATGCCGGCATCCGCTTGCGCCTTCGCATACGTGATGACCATGTCGCCGAGTTTTTCCATCAATGCATTCCATACATCCGGTTCTGCATACATGAGTGCTTTCGTACGATGGTAGTTCCGCGACGGTCCCCCTTCGATCATATAGCTCGCCAATGTGAACGGTGCGCCTGAGAAGCCGATAAGCGGAACTTCTAGTCGTTCCCGTAGTAGACGAATCGTGTCAAAAACGTATGAAATATCTTCCGGGTTTAACGGTTTCAAACGTTCCACATCTTCCATCGTTCGATACGGATTGTCGATGACCGGTCCAATCCCGCTCTTGATCTCGACATCGACTCCCATAGACGGAAGTGGCGTCATAATGTCCTTATATAGAATGGCCGCGTCGACTCCGAGTTGTTTCACCGGAAGTTCCGTGACATATGCACAAAGTTCAGGATCATGCGTGATCTCGAATAGTGACCTCGTCTTTTTAATCTCTCGATATTCCGGTTGGTAGCGTCCGGCTTGGCGCATATACCACACAGGTACATAGTCAGTCGCCTCTCCTTTAAACGCTTTTAAAATAGTATCGTTCATACGTCGCGTCATTCCCCTCTAAATTTCTCCTACATTCTTTATTCTCGTGTTTGTGAACTCAAAAACATTATACAGAAATTAATTAGAATTATGCTAATGTGAAGCATTTTCATTGTGTTTTCTTTGTGTCATTTTTTTGTCGGAAATGTTCGGAAGGCTGAATTCAACTGACCCCGAATCAAATCATCCCGCTGTTTCGCCGACAATCGTCGTTCTCGTTCTTTAATATCTTGAATTCGCCATCCATCTTCTAGTTTGGTCGCCACTTCGACTAAACGTTCCACGTCATGGAAAGAATATTTACGTGAACCACCTTTTGTACGTTCCGGAAAGACGAGACCTTTTTCTTCATAATACCGAATTTGGCGCTCTGAAAGTCCCGTCAACTCAGTCACGACACCCATCCCGATCACTTTCTTCGATTTGTAGTCCATTCAGCCTCGCCTCCTTAATAAAAAAACTATGTCAGATAATCTGACAAAATGCAATCCAGCATGCAATTTTCGTTTTACACTGAAGTCAACTTTTGGAAAGCACCTAAGAAAAAGGAGGGCATGAACATGGAAGACATTCTCTATTATATGGACACGCTGTATGTACTCATCGCTGCATTGCTCGTATTGACGATGCAATTAGGTTTCGGATTACTCGAGACGGGGACACTTCGGGCGAAGAACGCCGGTCACGTCGCGGTCAAACAAATTATCAGCCTCTCTGTGGCGGCACTCGCTTTTTGGGCGGTCGGGTTCGGCCTCTCGTTCGGTGACGGGACAACTTGGTTTGGGACAGAAGGATTCTTCTTAAGCGGATCGTTCACAAGCCTCGACTGGGCGAACGTCTCAATCGACATCAAGTTCTTATTCCAGTTATCATTCGTTGCAGTTTCTCTCGCCATCGCGTGGGGTGGATTTGCAGAACGGGCTAAGCTTTCTGCCTACGTTCTGTTCGGTATCTTCTTCGTTGCCATCCTCTATCCAATCGTCGCTCGCTCAGTATGGGCTGGTGGAATGCTCGGATCAATGGGGATGCAAGACTTCGCAGGTTCGGCGGTCGTTCACCTTCAAGGTGGGATGGCGGCTCTCATGGCAACAATCATTTTGAAACCACGTCGTAAAACGGAATCACTCGCTGGTCATAACCATGTGTTAACAGTCGTGGGCGGTCTCGTCCTTTGGCTTTGCTGGTTCGGCTTTAACGCCGGTTCGACAATGTCGGTCGCTGACGGATTCTTCGGTTACGTCGCATTGACAACGATGCTCGCCACAGCAGCTGGTGCGCTCGGTGCTCTGACCATCGTCATGCTCCATCGGAAGACGGCGGATATCCCGACAATCGTCAACGGAGTACTCGGGGCGCTCGTCGCCATCACGGCAGCATGTGCGTTCGTCGAACCGTGGGCAGCCGTCGTCATTGGGGCACTCGCATCGGTTGCAACATATGGAACGAGCATCTTGATGGCGAAGTATGTGGATGACCCGCTCTGCGCCTTCTCCGTACACGGAGTCGCTGGAATCATCGGAACACTCGCACTCGGCTTCTTCGCATCGCCTCGACTCGTTGAGATCACAGGGATCGGTTCTGCCGGACTCTTCTACGGTGGCGGATTGACACAGCTCGGTGTACAAACACTCGGTGTGTTGATCGCGATGGTCATCGCCGGCGGTGGAAGTTACACCTTCTTGAAACTTCTCGATGTCACAATCGGACTCCGTGTCACAGAAGAACAAGAAGATGTCGGCCTCGACATCGCAGAACATGGTGTATCGGCATACGGTGAAGTCGAAGAAACGACTGAGAAACCAGGACGCCTCCCGAAGATTCTCGGTTCGAGCGTATCGGTCATGTCACCTAAAAAATAATCTACTCACGTGAGAAGGACATCCTGTGCGGGATGTCCTTCTTTTTATTTCAATCGATTCAAGTAATAGCGTGTGACCATGACAGACAAGACCAATCCGACCGCCGCATCCCATGTGGCACCAAAAGCGATGGATGCAATCGCAAGAACGACGGACTGGATGACGAGCAGTCGCATCGCCCACCACGAATACCCTGCGATTCGCTCATCGCGTGTGATTGGAAGCCAGGAAACGATGGAAACCGCCTCTAACCGTTTAAATAACGGAACGAGCTGCAACGCGGTCAAGCCTACGAAGAGCGGCGTGACCAATCCGACGTACCATCCTCCCGACATCCACATGACAATGAGCGCCACCACTGTCAAGCGAAGAATCAAATCAAGTGAGTCGTTCGAACGGAGAATGCGAAGTCCGTACACGTAACGCGATGCATCTACGCGCCGTAGGACCCGATTTTCTAGAAGCCGCGTCAACACCCGGCGCTCTCGAACCTCTTCTTTCAAGGTCGGCAAATCGACGAACCAGCTGATCACTCGTTCAAACTGAGCCCGACTCTTCTCCTCAAGCACCAACCAGTGTAAGAGTGGGATGCGCTCGTTTCGTTTCACATGTAAGAAAATGAACGGCATGAACGCGGGCACCCATGCCCACGCTGTCCAATCCATTAAAAGACAAGCGCCGCTCACGAGCGCAAACGGTAGGATTGTCCATTCACGTACGCCTTCCACTTTTGCCAAACGACCTGCAGCTGACAACATGACCATCGTCACGACGACGGATAACACTTCGATACTCGTATAACTCTCTGTCCGTACGAGGAGCGGTAGTAAAACGAGAAGGACGAGCAATCCACGCAATGCAGCAAACACGAGATTAAATAAACGTACCCCCACCATATAAGAACGAATATCCCCTAACTCCGGAAGCAAAAATACTTGATCCGCCTCTTGAATGAACGTTCGCGGGCGATGACCGAGTGGCATGAGCAATAGGACCCCCGCGGCAATCCACGTTCCTGGGAATGTCCCATCGATTCGTTCTAAGAAGTTATTGTAGACGAACGCCCCGTAAATCAAGGTGAAATAGAGCGTGAACAACAGTCCCCCGTTCGCAACGTAGCGGCTGTACTTGACGACCTCTTCCATCCAGGTTCCGAACCTTGCTGTAAATCGATTCATGACGACCGTTCCTCCGAAGCGATTGCTTCTACATATATATCATCAAGTGTCGCATCAGGCGACAATCGATACACGTTGCGCAACTCGGCCGCTGTTCCGCTCGCAATGACGACTCCTTGATGAAGGAAGACGAATCGGTCGCAGTGCCGCTCCGCCGTCTCAAGGATATGGGTGGACATTAAAATCGCGCAATCTTGTTTATATTCATCAAATAATTGAAGCAACTGACGAATGGCTAGTGGGTCTAGACCAACAAATGGTTCATCAACAATCAAGAGCGGCGTTTTCGTCACGAGCGCACACAAGATCATCGCTTTTTGACGCATCCCTTTTGAAAAGACGGAAGGGAACCAGGCGAGTTGCTTTTCCATCCGCATTTCTTTCGCCAAACGTTTCGTGCGCGCAGCCAACTCGTCTGGATTCACATCGTACGCCTTCCCCATCAATTCAATATGTTCTTGCAACGTTAACGTTTCATACAAAATCGGTGTCTCCGGTATGTAACTCACTTTCTTACGATAATTCTTTTCGGAAGAATCTAATGTCTCGCCATCAATTTCGATTTTTCCGGAGAGGGGTGACAATAACCCCAAAATGTGTTTGATTGTCGTCGACTTTCCAGCTCCGTTTAGCCCTATCAACCCGACGAGTTCCCCTTTTTTTACTTCAAACGAAATGTCATGCAAAACTTGTTTACCGAAATATCCGCCGTTCAATCGATCGACGTGCAGCATGAAAACCACACCTTTCATTTTCATCTTTTTTTCTTGGTATATGTTTTAAATGTTGTCACATGGGAATAATCTGAACTGTAAGGCATTTTAAAATAAAACATCAATACTTCCATTGTTCCACAAAATCGTTGTAAAGAACAATGGGAAAACAGAGGAAGGAGAATGATTTATGGGGTTTATTCTTTATTTGATTATCGGGGGTATCATCGGTTGGTTAGCAGGATTGATTTTAGGTAAGGACGTACCAGGTGGAATCATTGGTAACATCATCGCGGGGATCATCGGTGCATGGTTGGGTGGACTTATCTTTGGTGACTTCGGACCAATCGTTGCGGATATCGCGATTATCCCGGCTCTAATCGGTGCGATTATTTTGATCTTGATTGTATCATTCGTTATGAAATCAATGCGTAAAAAATAAGATTATGTATCGGAGGGGCTTCCATTACGGAATGTCCCTCTTTTTTCATTGGATCAATAAATACATCGTGTCGTTCTTTTCGATAAACTGTTTTTCGGTTTCAAGACCAAAGAACGTAAAGAATGATTCGAAGAACGATTGACCGTAATCCCACTCTGTTCCGAGCGGGTGTTCCGATTTCGTTTTCGGTTCACCGAGGAGGGCAATCAAATCATCCGGTCGTTTATCGAGGTCGACCTGAATCGATTCCACTTCCTCATCTTTAAACGTGACAGTCAATCGCTCATAGTCCCATTTTCCTTCACGCTTTCCAGCTGGTTCACCAAGCGTTTCTTGAACCTGCTGACTCGACTGTCCAATTAACGAATCGACCGTTTCGAGTGAATGACCCGTTTGCGCCTCCACTTCAATTTCAATCAACTCAGCCCGCTTCAAATCAAATTGTCCGGCAATGGCTTCGTTCGATTCAGGCATAAGCGCATACTCAATGGATTTAGAAGATATCAATTGAATCGTTTCGGTTTCCGTGACCGTCTCTCCATTTGTCACCGCTACCGCTTTGACATCATATTGTCCCGGCATCTGTTCAAACGATAACGTATCATCGGCTTCATCAATCCGTCCTACCTGTTGCCTATCAATCCAAATATTCGTCAATGGGACGTCCGAGGTCACATCAATTTGTTGTGGGAGTAGTTCAATCCGATAGTCAGAAAAGCCATATCGCCCTTCCCCCGTATCGATCAAACGAAATAATCCGTCCGCCTCCATTCCCGATGTTCGGTCGGCCCGGTCTTTCGCAACTTCTGCGATGGCCTCTCCTCGAATGGACTTTTCAGCGTTCAACCACCCCATGAATCGCAGAGCCTCCGCTCGCGATAAAGGTTCTCCAAGATATTCGACTTTTTCTTCAAAAAAGGTACGGTCTTCTTCTAATAAGGCCTCTTTGAACGCGACGTGAATTTTATCTTGTTCTGCCGCCGGCTTGTATGCATATATATAGAAAACAATGGCTCCAACTAAAATCGTTAAACTAGATATCAACAGAAAGACTTTCGGACTCCGTTCTTTTTTTCTACTTCTCGTATATGGCATGTGCTCACCTCCTTTGCTCTCACTTATCTTCTATTATAGAGGGAATCCATCTCGCTTCCTATCGTTCTTGCGCCCGAACTTCCGTGTTATGATGGAACAGAAACGACATTTAAGAATGGAGGAATGAAGATGCACACAGATCCGACCTGTATCTTTTGTAAAATCGCGAAACAAGAAATCCCATCTTATCGGGTATATGAAGACGAAGCGGTCGTCGCTTTCCTCGACCTCTCTCAAGTGACGAAAGGACATACGCTCGTCATCCCGAAACATCATGCGAAAAACGTATATGAATTGCCAGAAGACGTGGCAGCAGACGTCTTCAAACGCGTCCCTACCATCGCCAAAGCGATTCAACGTGAAACGGGTGCCATCGGAATGAACGTCTTATCGAATGCCGAGGAAGTTGCCGGACAAACGGTGTATCACTTCCATATCCATTTGATTCCGCGCTTTGGACACGAAGATGGATTCGGTGCGAAGTGGATTACACAAAACGACGCTTTCACGTCAGAAGAACTCACTACCCTTGCATCAAATATTCATGCCCACGTATAAACAGAAAGAGACCCGTCATCGACGGGTCTCTTTTATGATTGATTGATTGAGTCACGATGGCGTTTTCGTTCCTCTTCTAGTTGCGCCCGCTCGACCTGAAGCTTGATTGCCACTTCATATAACTGTTGACGCGTCTTGACAGATGTCGCTTGTTCAAATTCTTTTCGTAATTCTGTTAGACGGGCATCTATTTCAAACATCCGCTTTTCTCGCATCGATTCTTCACGTGCCTGTTCCGTTTGCTTCGACGCCTCGTATCCCGCCTCTAGTGTATTCATAATGGATTCGGCCCAAGTGTCATCTCCCAGTCGTTTCGCAGCGAGATACAGGTCAAGCATGTCATCTACCCAACGCTTCGCTTTCTCCACTGAGGATCACCTTCCTTTACCTGTATTTTAAAATAAAATGATTTTTCGGTCAAAAATGAATGTTCTGAAAAATTTTATTTGCGATATAGGTTTTTAATCACTCTTTTTTGGTAAAATAATATGAAAAGAATGTAATTCTGATTATCCGAGCTTGAGGAGGGGAATGAATTGTCGAGTCGCCAACGTCGAGATTGGATTGCTTTCGGCTTTGTTTTAGCATTTTTAGGAGTCGCCACGGTGAAGAAACTGGCGCGAGGAACTGCAAATGATGCCGCTGCTCAACAACATCGAGCATCTACAATCACTACGCTAAAAGAACAATTTGGGAATGTGGCGAAACATGTATCGCAGGTTGCCGCCGCGGGAAAACTGCAAGGAAAAGAATTGACTGACCAAGTGAAAGCCGAAGTCGAACGCTATCAACAAGACATTCAGCCTTCAGTCGAGCGCATCCAAGGGAACCTTCAGGAACTCTCGAACGTACAGTCTGCTATGACTGACAAAACCGTCAATCAAACACAGTGAGTGTTTGAGGTCATCGTCCGTCGATTACATTTGACTTTTTATCCGGAAAGGATGGATCGAGATGGAACACGAAAAAGAATTCACTGGCCCTGAGGCCATGCTCTATAGCCACAAAATCATTCAATTGAGTAAGGCTTTGTGGAAAACCGTCGAAAAAGACTGGCAAAACTGGATCAAACCGTTCGACTTAAATATCAATGAACATCACATCTTATGGATTGCCCACGCTTTAGGCGGTGCATCGATTTCAGAAATTGCGAAATATGGCGTCATGCACGTCTCGACTGCTTTCAACTTCTCGAAGAAGTTAGAGGATCGTGGATTACTTACGTTTTCTAAAAAAGAGACGGACAAACGAAACACGTACGTTCAATTGACACCTGAAGGCGAATCGTTATTACTCGAAACGATTCACGCATTCGACCCAGAAGGAAACGGCGTATTCCACGCTTCCCTTCCGCTTCAAGAACTATATGGAAAGTTCCCTGACTTAACAGATATGACGGCTATCGTACGTCGCTTGTATGGGGATAACTTTATGGATATCTTTGCGGAAACGTCAAAAATGATCACAGAAGAGGCAGGCAGACGCCCTGATGAGGATGAACTCAGTCAAGAAGCCTGACCTGCCGATAAAGTGGTTCTGTGACGTCTAATGCGATTCCTTGTCGGACGCATGCCTCAAGAATCGTTTTGACGTCAAGTCTCACATCTAACATACCTGCAAAATGGACGAGCAATGGTTCTATGGACGTATATCCGTAGCGCAATTGCTCGTTTTGCTGCGCCCGAATCTCCTCAAGCAATTGATAAAATGACTCGACTTCTTGTTTCGTCAAATTCGCTCGAATCACTTCATATTCGAACGGACGGTCTGTCCAATCGACAATCTCGAGTAAGATCTTCATCTGATAGGCTAAATGCTCGACCTTCTCCTCTAGTGACACTTCCCTCACCCCATCATTTCACATTCTATTTCATCATTATACGACAGGATTGTGTGCTATGATACTGTACAGACAAGAGAACAGCTGTCATGATTAGGAAAATGTGATATAGTCGGACTTAGAAACTTTAAAGAATTATTAGGGGTGGAATACATGTCAAACGGAATGACGAACGAACCAAAAAAGCAAGATAAAAAATTCTCAACTGGCGCACTCGTGGGTGCATCTGCAATCGCACTCATCATCGGTGCTGGCGGTACGTATGCGGCAACGAACGCAGGCGGCGGAGAGTCAGATAATTCAGCAGTCGTCACATATAAAGGCGGCGAAATCACACGCGGTGAAATCGCGGATATGAGCTATGATCGCATGGTGCCACAACTCGCATTCCAAGAGACGATGAATGCACTTCTTGAAAAAGAATACGGTGACCAAGTCGACCAAGAAAAAGTAGATGAAGAGTTCAGCAAGACAGAAGAACAGTTCAACTCAGAAGAAGAGTTCGAACAAGCGATTCAACAAGCCGGTATGAGCGGTACGGAAGAGTTTAAAGAAGCGCTTCGCGGACAAATGCTCGTTGACGCTGCGAAATCGAAACTTGTCGATGTGACCGATGAAGAAATCGAAGCACAATTCGCAAAAGAGAACGTGGAAGTGGAAGCTAGCCACATCCTCGTTGAAACTGAAGAAGAAGCACAAGACATCATCAAAGAGTTGAATGACGGTGCAGACTTCGCTGAACTTGCGAAAGAAAAATCAACGGATACTGGTTCAGGAGAACAAGGTGGAGAACTCGGTTTCTTCTCTGCTGGTAAGATGGTACCTGAATTCGAAGAGTACGCATTCAAAGAAGATGTCGTTGGTAAAATCTCTGAACCGGTTCAATCTCAGTTCGGTTTCCATGTCATCAAAGTGACAGACCGTAAAGAGAAAGACTTGAAACTCGAAGACGAGAAAGATCGCATTCGTGAAGAATTGGCAGCTGAAAAATCAGCTTCTGTCGATGCGAACAAAATTTACGCGGAGTTGATTGAAAAATACAACGTTGACGTAAAAGATGCAAAAGCAGAACAACAATTTGACGCCGTTAAAGAAGCCATTAAAAACGCAGACGAGTCTTCAGAAGAACCTGCAGCAGAATCAACTGAAAAGTAATCACAAAGGGGCGCTCCAGCAATGGAGTACCCCTTTTTCGTTGATCATCTATTATAGATTCGGGCGATAGAAGGCACGGTTATCGAGTGCCATGACACGCTCCGTGAATGTCCCCGGCTCGACCCCTTCATACGCTTTCTCAAACATATTCATGCGCGCATCAATGTTATCAATAAAGAATAACATCTCCGCTTCAGGCAACTGTGGCGTATTCGCAGAGCCCCATTCCGGCTTCCCGTGATGGCTTAAGACGAGATGTTGCAACAGTGTCGTCACTTCACGGTCCGTACCCAGTTCCCGTGACACGACTTCAAGCTCCGATGCCATGAGTGACAAATGACCGAGTAATTTTCCTTCAAGTGTGTATTCTGGCGTAATCGCATCAGACAATTCGATGACTTTCGCTAAATCATGCAAAATGACACCTGCAATCAAAAGATCACGATTCAAGGATGGATACAGTTCACACATCGTATCCGCGAGCTTCAACATCGACATCACATGAAATGCTAGTCCTGAATAGACCGCATGATGATGTCGAACGGCAGCCGGGTACGTAAAGTATGCCTCTTCGTGACGATTGACGACTTCCTCGACAAGACGGCGAATCTCATCGTGTTGAAGTGACGTAATGAATCCACGAATCGTCGTCTCGAGCTCTGACTTCGGAATGGGAGCTGAGCGGACGTACGGTGCGATATCCACTTCCTGCTCGATGATCGAAATTTGTTTTAGTTTCAACTGGGTGCGCCCGCGATAGTCCATCACTTCACCGGCCGCATGGACGATTTTTTTCGTCGCATACTTCTCAGTATCGGCACTATCCCATAATTTCGTTTCGATTTCACCACTCTCGTCGCAAAGGATTAATGTTAAATAAGGTTTTCCGTTCCCGGCAAGTCCCTTATACGATTGTTTGATCATGACATATTGGTCTAGCGTGTCGCCCACTTTGAGCTGACCGATTTTTGTCGTCAATGAAAGCACCTCTCTCTTGTTCAGTACCTTCATCTTAACGAAAGTTTGCGACAGATGCCAACATTCCTGACAATTTGGGAATACTATCAATATAGTGAATTGGAGGAATGGATGATGGAATGGGATTGGTATACACGACCGGAAGATTATGTGCATGTTGATCAGCAATATGCCCAAGCCTCTACGTATTGGCTTGAACAATTGACGACTTCGAATGTGACGAAGATTGTCGTCGAAAATGGATATATGTATGGTTCACTCACGCTCGACTATGAACAGTTAGAACGGGAGCCACAAAAAATTGGACACTACTTCATTGGGCCTGATTTTTTATGGACAATCGGCTTTGATGATTTGCACCATGAGTCCGTTCTTGCCAAACAATGTGATTCTCCGATCGAGGCGTTTTACGAGTTGCTTGCCGAACGGATGAACAACTACTTTCATGGCATCGATGAATTTGAAGAACGATTGATGGCCGCTCAAAGGGAAATGACGGGACAAGTTCCCGCTACGTTCATGAATGAGATTTTTGGTCTTCGCAGTGAGATCGAACGGTGGTCCGATACGGTCACCCCATATAAGGAGCTTGTCATGGCGGGACGAGAGGCTTTTTTAACGATCGATTTACAGCAGTTGAAGTCGTATCAACTTGCCGATTATCGAGTCAGTCGATTGCTGACACTCATCAATCATTATCAAGAAGACGTGATTGCGATGACAGACCTCGCCTCCACCCTGTCAAACTTCCGAGGGAACGAAATCATGAAGGCACTAACCGTCTTCACGGCGCTGACGACTCCCGTCGTTGCATTCGGTGCGGTTTGGGGAATGAACTTTAAAAACATGCCTGAACTGGAATGGCCGCTTGGATATGGATTCGCCTGGCTCATGATTCTTCTCTTCACGCTCATCATCCAAGTGTGGCTGAAACGGAAGAATTGGATCGGGTCATTGCTACAGTTTCCGAATCAGACGACTTCAACGAAACATCGGTCAAAACAAAAATCTCAAAAAACGAACAAAAGTTCGGTATAATGAAAGAAAAGTGATTCACACAAGAAAGGTGATGTTATGGAACGACTCATCATTCATGTGGACATGGACGCATTTTATGCCTCTGTCGAACAGCGTGACCGTCCTAACTTACGAGGAAAGCCCGTCATCGTCGGAGGTCCTCCCCACAGCCGCGGGGTCGTCGCGACATGTTCCTATGAGGCGAGGAAATACGGCGTACACAGCGCGATGTCATCACGTCGCGCTTTTGCCTTGTGTCCCCATGCGACGTTTGTCAAACCACGGTTTCAGGCCTATCGACAAGTCAGCGCACAAGTGATGGAGATTTTTAAGTCGGTCACACCGCTCGTCGAACCACTCTCGCTCGATGAGGCTTACCTCGATGTGACGGAGAATTCGTTATTGAGTACATCCGGACCCTTTATCGCCCGGTATATATTAGGCGAGATTAAGCGTCGCACCGGCCTCACTGCATCTGCCGGAGTCGCACCGTCAAAGTTTGTCGCGAAAATCGCTTCAGGATTTGAGAAACCAAATGGACTCACGGTCGTTCCGCTCGATGAAGTGGCAACCTTTCTGGCTCCCCTCTCCATCGAAGCCATGCATGGAGTCGGAAAAGTGACCGCCCAAACGCTTTATAAAAGTGGTTATCATACGATCGGTGACCTTCAACAAACTCGTCCTGAGCAACTGAAAGCCATCTTTGGACATGATCGTGGGCACCAACTATATGAACTGGCACACGGACGTGATACGCGTCCTGTCGTGGCCACGCGAGAGCGTAAGTCGATTGGGTCAGAAACGACGTTTGCATTTGATATCGATGACCCGGAAGAAGTGTTCGAACGGGTCATCCCAGAGATGGAGGACGTATTGCGTCAGCTCGATCGCCGCGACTTGAGCTGTCAAACGGTCACCATCAAAATAAAGACGAGCGAGTTTCAGGCTCGGAGTCATCAAATCAAATTAAACCACCCGACGCATGACCATGATGAGATTAGACGACTTGCCAGACGTCTTTTCGACGAGATGAACGTCATCGAGCCCGTCCGCTTGATCGGACTGACCGTATCCGATTTGATTCCCCGAACTGAATCGACACGACAGCTGACATTCGACGAACTGACAAAACCTTCTCTTGAAGAATGAATGACCATTCATTAAAATGAAGAAAAGGGGGTCGTGTGAATGGAAACATACACGGTGACAGGATTTGAAAATGATGGCACGCTCGTATTGAATGAAATGTTCGAAGCGAGCGACGATCAGTCGGCTAAACAAAAAGGGCTCGACATGCTTCGTGCTGCTGGACATGAGCATAAAGGGGCGCGTATCGTACGACGGGGGCAACTCATCTACTTCGAGCGTTGCAAATTACCGGGGAAACTGAAAGGGACGGCATCTTAACAAAAGTAGACCAGGACAATGATTGTCTTGGTCTACTTTTTCATTCACCATATTTTTTATTCCACGCATCCTGCCATTCTTGAAGATCGGGGTGAATATCTTCAAGCGATTCTCCGCTCAAACTATATCCGTTCCCTAAACCTGATCCGTCTGTCACGGGGAATGATGTCCCGCCGATGACCTTTCCATCCACGATCATTACCGAGACAGCAGTCTGACCGGCGGGAGATTGCTCACCAATCGGATGATCTTTCACCGTAAAGTTTTCGTAGTAGATGGTCTTACCCACGTATTCATCCGGTGATACGGTTTGTAGTCCCCAAACGTTCCGTTCACGATCCTCTGCCAGTTCCTCTAAGGTTAAAGTACTCGTATGCTCTCCTTCAAAAGAAACGATCGAGTACTGTTGCTCCTCGAGATACGCTTCGGCCACCTGCCCGTTCTCCGTCATCTCCGGTTCTGATTCAGTTTCCATCTCTTTCCCACACGCAACAAGAAACAGGCAGAAGAATACAATCATCCATTTTTTCATCATCGTCCCCCCTTTCATCTGCTGATTCCTCTATTTTCGATACTCGTCCCCAAACCTCCTATTCAAAATGGGAAAAGGATGAGAATCATCAGAATTCCTATAATGCCCGTGATGAGTTGCAACGGCACACCGACTTTGACAAAATCCATAAATCGATAGTTACCGATACTAAAGACCATCGCATTTGTCGGAGATCCGAACGGGGTCATAAAAGCGAGTGACGCCGAGATGGCGACCGCAACGACGAATGGAACCGGACTGACAGTCATCGATTCGGCGAGTGCAATCGCTAAGGGGACAAACAAAATAGCGGTCGCTGTATTCGAGATGATTTGACTAAGGAGCATGGTCGAGACGAATAAGACGACGAGTACCCATATAGGACCAAAGTCGGCAAACGTCCTTTCAATCCATTCAACGACCCATCCCATGATTCCCGCCTTTTCAAGCGCCGTTCCTACCGGGATCATGGCCGCAATCAAGACGAGCGAGGACCATTGAATAGATTGATAGGCGACGTCCATCTGTCGGACGGCCCCACTCAACACCATCGCTAGCGCAGCCATCCATACGGCAACGGTCGGATCGACCCATTCGAATATGAACAGGAGCAACAACATGAGCATGATGATGCCTGCTGCAAGCTGATGACGCCCCGATACGACTCGATTGGCTACCTCGGTCACCCGTTCATTTGATAACAGGTCATGTGTCTCTCTTTCCATCCGCTCTAAATCATCCCATGTCCCCTGTACCATCAACATGTCTCCTTGCTTCAACGGGGTGTCTGTCAATCGCACGTGTGCGATCTCTTCTTGTGGTCGGATGACTTTCAAGACATTGACATGAAATTGATTACGTAACTGACTCTCACCGATACGCTTCCCGATTAATCGACTCACCCCTGGGACCGTGAACAGGAGAACCCCTCCGGTTTGATCATCTACACGGGTGGCCTCAATCGGTTCAAATGGTATCTGTTCTTTTTCAGAAAAGTTCTGAACGTGCCGTTCCTCACCGCTGACAAGTAATTCCCCCGCACGTAGTACGGTGTCCGCATGAGCCGTCTCATGATGGTGCCGTCCATGAACTCGTTCCTTCAAGACTATAACCCCTTCATGAGACCATGAAAGGTCACGTAACTGTTTCCCAATTAACGGATGACTCTTTGCAATCGACATCACATAGACGTTTGGACGCAATGGCTCACTTATCTCCGTCTTCAACCACTGTTTCGCCCCTTCTTGATGGAGTAAGCGATTCCCGATTAGACGGAAATAGATCAATCCAATCACCATCACGACCAGACCAATTGGAAACAATGAAAAGAATCCGAGCGGTTCATCTGTGATGCCACGGAGCGCTTCTGCCGCAACGAGATTGGGAGGTGTCCCAATCAGTGTCATTGTTCCACCAATGCTAGAAAAAAAGGCGAGTGGCATGAGATAAGAATCCGTAGACTGTTGGATTTTTCGTGCCATTACCATCACAACAGGAATGAGCAAAGCGACGGTCCCCGTATTGGACATGACACTCGACAAGAGCGTCACCGTCAACATAAACAGATAGAATAAACGCGTCGCATTCCCTCCTGCGTATGGAACAAGCAAAGAAGCCAACCGTTCCGCCAGACCAGAATGAAACAATCCCGCTCCGACCACGAACAGTCCAGCAATCATCAAGACGACCGGATTGGAGAAACCAGCCATCGCCTCACCTGGGGTCAATTGTTGTGTGAGCACGAGGCAAACAAGTCCAATCAATGCCACTAAATCCGCCCGTAACCATCCTGCTATAAAAAAGAAAATCATCCCTAAAAGGATTATCACCGTGATCATGCTGATTCACCCTTTCGCTATTGTCACAATTTCATTATAACCCACTTTATGTAAGCGCTTACTTAAAGCGTGTGACAATCTCATCAACAAAAAAACGGATGGCTCTAAAGCCATCCGCACATCATTTGTTATTGAACTTCGTTTTCGTTCACCATCGGGGCATAAAGCTCCTCGAGTGGTTTCATAATGATTTTCGTCACTTCTGTGACGAGTTGGTGCATGCGTTGCTCTTCTTGCATGAGCTCCATGATCAATTCGTTCTGTTGAACGTTCATCATTTTCGTTTGTGCATCCATCATTTCCTGCTCAGAGATTTCCTCTCCTTGCATCTGCTTTTGTTGAAGCGTCATTTGGATGTTACGGAAGTCAGCGAACAACTGGTTCGCTTCCGCATCCGCATTGACACGATCGTATAAAGAAGAGAGTGTTGTGAACTCTTCAGAATCGCGAAGTGCTTTCTCCAATTGGTAAGCTTGGTCGTACAAGTTTGTTTGTGACATGTAACGTCCTCCTAAATGCTATTAGGGTTAAGCCATCACAAGATGGCAATCAACCCTTGAATCAACCCAATCATACCACCTAACAGCGCACCAAGCCATGTTATTGCCCGGAACTCTCGTTTCGAGATCGATAAGACGATCTCTTCGAGGTACGACGTGTCGAGTGATTGGACCTGCTCTTGCACAATCTTATCAATCTTCAATCGGTCCATGATTGTCTCCATTTGGTTCGTGAAGCGCTCAATGACAAGCGCGACACCTTGTGGAACGAGTTCGTCGACAATGCGGGATTCGACGGACTGTGTATACGACGAGACCGGACGATCCAATAATTGTCCGATTGGCAAACGAGATACAACTTGGTCTGTGATGCCATCGATGAGTCGTGCTTCGAGTCGGTCATCGATCAGTGTATCGACCGTCTTCTCACTGAATCGCTCAAATTCACGCGTAATCATCGTCGTCATTCCGTCACGGGTCGATTGACCACGTAAGATGTTGACGATTTCAGGTCGAACCATCTCGACAAAGTTCATGTTTTGAATGAACCCTGCGATAAATCCGAGACGACGCTGGACGAACGAGTCAACCATGTGACGAAGTTGCGCCTCACCTTCAGGAGAATAGAAATATTCCTCTGATTTGACGAGAAGCGCCTCTACGACTTCAGGAATGACCACTCGTACACGGTCCATCCCTTCTTCTCCAAGTAACTCAAACAGCTTTCGTTCTTTCACTTCAGCCATGACGTTCGATAGCTCGTCACGTAGTTTTTCATCTGCTAGCGTGAGGAATCGTGCCTCTGCGTTCGGATAGAGGGGTTCCAATAGCTCGCGAACCGTCTTATCCGAGCGTAACATCGTCTGGACCTCTTGTTGCGCAAAGTGCGTAATATGCGTCGTCACTTGGTCATCTAGCAATCGCTTCCGCATACCCTCTGGTGTCAATAAATGTTTGACGACCGTCTTCCCTAAACTAGATGCCAGTTCATCTCGACGTTTCGGAATAAGTCCTGGTGTAAAAGGAATCCGGAATGAACCGATGTATTTCGGTTCGTGTGGTCGGAATAACATCTTGATGGCGAGAAAGTTGGTCACGCCCCCGATGGTCGCCCCGATCAATATCATGAGTAAAATCTTTAATAACCCGTCCAAACTGCAAGCCTCCGATCTGAAATATGATACATTGTTGTTGAGGTGATAGTATTGAATACGTTTGATCGTATTAAATCGATTTTTCCGACTGCTGTCCATCGGTCGGAAGATGCATCTGGTGACCTTGATTGGTTCGAGACGCAAGATGGTACCCTATTCGGACTCCCCGCGTTCGAACTGAGCGAACGCGAACAAAAGCTGTTGGCGCTGTGGGCGACGCCAATCCTTCAATCTGATCCCCATCAGCGAAAATGGCAAGCAACCCTTCAAGATGAGACGTTTCGTTTTGAGCAACCGTTTCGGCTCATCTCTCTTTCTCTCCAAGAAGCGGAAGAAGAAGCGTTCGAATCCTTCGTTAGTATCGTCCGTGACTTTATGCCGCATGCCGAGGTCATCTTGATGTCGACACGACATATCGAGCTGATTGAACAAAATCCATTCGTCGATCTTCAGGAGTTTGAGGACGTATTGCGCGCCATTGCGAGTGACTGTTTTATCGAGGCACATGCAATCTATAGCGAACGTCCGCAAGGCTCGCTCGCCCATGTGTATCGTCAACATCAATTACTCATGCCATACGCACGTATGTCTACTAAAACTTACCCTGCTAGTCAATTATTATACCATTATTTACTACAACAGCAGGACTTAAAAGAACGGATGCATATCACTGCCCCGCTGATGCAAATGCTCGATTTGTCGACAATCGAATTATTAGAGGCGTTGTTTCGTCACTCATTGAATGTCTCGCATACCGCCAAAGCACTGTTCATGCATCGAAACACGCTAAATTATCGGCTCGATCGCCTATTTGAGACGACGGGTTACGATGCTCGAACGTTCTATGACGCTAGCCTTCTTCAACTCATGGTCATGTTGCACAAATCCGATTGACGGTTTTTGTGCAACTTGTCCATATTCAATGCAAGCGGTTTCATCATATAATCGTTCTTGTAAGCGCTATTATATACACATAGATTCTTTAGGAGGCTAACGACATGGCAGAAATTCGTTTAGAACACATTGATAAAATTTACGATGGTGGCGTAAAAGCCGTCAGCGATTTCAACTTGCATATCAAAGACCGTGAGTTCATCGTCTTCGTCGGACCGTCTGGTTGCGGAAAATCGACGACACTTCGTATGATCGCAGGACTTGAAGAGATTTCAAACGGTGACTTTATCATTGACGGGAAACGAATGAACGATGTCGCTCCTAAAGATCGTGATATCGCCATGGTCTTCCAAAACTACGCACTTTATCCGCATATGAGCGTCTACGACAACATGGCGTTCGGGTTGAAGCTCCGTAAGTTCCCGAAAGACGAGATTGATCGTCGCGTAAAAGACGCTGCCCGCATTCTCGGTTTGGAAGAATACCTCGAGCGTAAACCAAAAGCGCTCTCAGGTGGACAACGTCAGCGTGTTGCCATCGGTCGTGCGATCGTCCGTGACGCAAAAGTCTTCTTGATGGATGAGCCACTCTCAAACTTGGATGCGAAACTCCGTGTACAAATGCGTAAAGAGATCATTCAACTCCACAACCGCTTGGATACAACGACGATTTACGTTACCCATGACCAAACGGAAGCGATGACACTCGCTACACGGATCGTCATCTTGAAAGACGGAATCATTCAACAAGTCGGTTCGCCGAAAGAAGTATATGATCATCCAGACAACATCTTCGTCGCCGGCTTCATCGGTTCACCATCGATGAACTTCTTCCGCGGTACACTCGCAGAAGGCAAATTCATCACGAACGGTGAAGAAGTCAACGTACCAGAAGGAAAAATGAAGACGCTTCGTGATCGTGGCTATGTCGGAAAAGAGCTCGTCCTCGGAATTCGTCCGGAATCAATCCACGATGAGCCAATCTACATCGACTCACCAACGACACACACGTTCAAAGCGCACATCGATGTCGCTGAGCTCATGGGGTCTGAGTCTTACCTCTACGCTGAACTCGGTGGACAACAGTTCACAGCACGCGTTGACGGTCGCTCGAACATCCACATGGGTGACGATGTCGAACTCGCACTCGATATGACAAAAGCACACTTCTTCGACGGAGAAACTGAAGCAGTCATCCGTTAAGGTACACAAAAAAACCTCGATTCGTCTGAATCGAGGTTTTTCTTATCGAATCGCATAACGCTGTTCGAGTTTGTGTTGACCGGCTTGGATCAAGGTCGATAAAATCCAGTAAATCGACGCAGAGAACAAGAGCAACGGCATGACTAAATATGTCGTGGCCGCAATCTGGTCAGACACGTACGTCAACTCCTGTACCGCGATGACCGTTCCGAGGGATGTCGACTTGATGATGTCGATGACCGAGTTCGAGACAGGTGGGATGGCACGTGAGAGTGCCTGTGGGAAAATGATGTCTTTGAAACGTTTCATTTTCGGAATGCCGAGTGCGACACTTGCCTCCACTTGTCCTTTGTCGACCGAGTTGATGGCTGCTCGGAACGCTTCTGAGATATAGGCTGCGAAGTGGAAGCCTAATCCAAAGATGAGCGACTGCATCCCACTGAGTTGAACGAACCCGATGAGCCCGACATATAAGATTAACAATTGAAGTAAGAGCGGTGTTCCACGGAAGAACGAAATGTACGTCCGTGTGAACAACCGTACGATTTTAATCGGACTACTATGAAGTAAAGCGATGATCAGACCGAGAGCCAAGGCGAGAAGAATCGACAGGGCACTGGCGATCAACGTGAGCTGGATGGCTTCAATATAGGCCGAGCGGTTCTCTATGACGGTCGTGATCAGTTCATTCATTGACTGATATCCTCACCGAAGTACTTCTCACCGATTTCTTTCATCGTGCCGTCTTCTTTCATCTCTGTGAGCGCGTCGTTCAACTTGTCAAGCACGTCGCTATCTTGACGTGTCATGAATCCAGCTTCACTTGTGTTGAAGATATCACCGACTGCTTTGACGTCATAACCTGTTTTTTCAAGTTCCGTCAAGATGAAGAGACGGTCGTTGAGGGCCGCGTCCAAACGACCGACTTCGAGGTCTTGAAGGACTTGGTTCGCACCTTTGTAGAATTTCACTTCAGCGCCAGCTTCTTCAGCCATTTGTGCATAAGCAGAACCTTGTGTCGATCCGACTACTTTTCCGTCAAGATCGTCGATCCCTTGGATGTCATTGTTGTCTGAACCAACGATGACTTGAGCTCCTGACACCGCGTACGGGTCAGAGAATGCATAGTTCTCTTTACGTTCCTTTGTGATGCTCATTTGGTTGGCAATCATGTCGATGCGTTCAGCGTCGAGTGCCGGGACAAGTCCTTTGAAGTCCATTGCTTCGTATTCCACTTTATAACCGGCACGTTCTGCCGCTTCGTTCAAGACGTCGATGTCATATCCAGTCAATTCACCTTTTTCTTTGTACGTGAATGGTGGGTATGTCGCTTCTGTTCCGACCGTGATGACCGCTTCGTCCGCTCCACTGTCTGTTTCGTTACCGCATGCTGCGAGAAGCCCGACTGAAGCTCCGATTGCGAGTACGCTCGTTAATGTCTTTTTCATAATAATTCCGCCTTTCCTATAATCCTTATATGATTACACGGTTTTAAACAATATCCTCATCATACTGGCGCGATGTCTTCATGTCAAACAAAAAACATCACCCTATTTCTAGAGTGATGTTCCTGATCAATCAATCGCTTTCGCTTGTTTCATAACATCCGCTTCAATCGCTTCACGTTTTGCGGTCGTCTTCTCAGCACGATCCGCATGCACACTGAAATAAAACTTGATTTTCGGCTCGGTTCCAGATGGACGAAGACAGAACCACGAACCGTCCGCAAAGACGAATTTCAAGACGTTTGATGATGGCAATTCAATCGTTTCCGATTTACCGGACTGTAAATCGATCGCCACTTGTTTCTTATAGTCTTCGAAACGGACGACCTCATATCCACCGACTTCTTTTGGCGGATTAGCACGAAACGCCTCCATCATGCGTCCGATTTGCTCGAGACCAGCTTTTCCTTTTAACGTCATCGACTGCAAGGACTCTTCATAAAATCCATACTTCTCGTAAATCGACTGTAATGCATCATAAAGCGTCCGACCGTGCTGTTTATGATAAGCTGCCATCTCGGCTGCTAGTAGGCAAGCCTGAACGGCATCTTTATCACGACAGAAGTCTCCAATCAAATAGCCGTAGCTTTCTTCATACCCAAAGAGGAATTCATATTCGCCTGATTCTTCATATTGTTTGATCTTCTCACCGATGAACTTGAATCCAGTCAACGTATTTTCGAGATGTACCCCGTACGCTTTTGCAATCGCAGCACCGAGTTCAGACGTGACGATCGTCTTAGCGACAAATCCGTTAGACGGCAACGTACCTGTCTCACTCTTTTGTGAGAGGATGTATTCCATTAGGAGCGCGCCTGTCTGGTTCCCAGTCAAGACGAACCACTCCCCGTCCCGTCCGCGCACGGTCAAGCCCACACGGTCCGCATCCGGGTCCGTCGCCATAAGTAAATCAGCCTCGACCCGGTCCCCGTATTCCATTGCTAATTTAAATGCAGCCTTTTCTTCCGGGTTCGGATAACTGACAGTCGGGAACGCACCATCTGGCTCTGCCTGCTCCTCTACAATTGTCACGTGCTCAAATCCGTACGCCTTCAACCCTTCCATAACCGGACGGCGTCCCGTCCCATGGAGCGGTGAATAGACAATCCGAAGCGGGCTGTCCTGTACGTCATGATGAATCCGAATCGACTGGAGCGCCTCCATATAGGCTTCATCGACTGATGAGTCGACGGTGAGGAGTAGCCCCGTTTGTCGGAGCGCCGCTTCATCTTCAATCTCAATTTTCAGCTCGTCTTCAATCGCATTGACATACGTCACGAGTTCATCCGCTTCCGCTGGTGGAAGCTGTCCCCCGTCTGCCCCATATACCTTGAACCCGTTATATTCCGGCGGGTTGTGGCTCGCCGTGATCACGATGCCACCGAACGCATTTAAATGGCGAACGGCAAACGACAACTCAGGTGTGGCACGCAAACTTGGGAACAAATACGTCTTGATTCCGTTTGATGCCAATGTCCGCGCCGCTTCTAACGCAAACTCGGGCGAAAAATGACGTGAGTCATGGGCGATGACGACGCCATGACGTTTCGCCTCTTCCCCTGATGCTGAGATAAAATCAGCAAATCCTTGTGACGCTTTTCGAATCGTATAGACGTTCATTCGGTTTGCACCCGGCCCGATTTCTCCACGCATCCCGCCTGTTCCGAACTCGAGCGTCTTATAAAATGCATCTTCTAACGTGGTCTCATCTTTTGCGAGTTCTTCGAGTTCCGCACGTAAATGCGGCTCGAGCCCTTCGAATTGATTCCAACGGTCATACGTTTGTTGCCATGTCATGATTCATTCCCCTTTCACCCTCAAAAAATTCAATCGAAGTACTCGCCAATTGCTTCCATCTTGTATACGATGAGAGTAACGAAACCTCGAGGTGATATTAATGTTTCCAACAATGCGTGCCCAAGAATTAAAACAAATCGTGCATACGAACTCGATTCGTTTCATCGATTGCCGATATTCGCTAAACGACGCGTCCTATGGTAAATATGTCTACCGAAAGGGACATCTTCCGAACGCTGTCTTTCTCGATTTGATGGAAGACTTGTCCGGTCCGCTCGGCGAACACGGCGGACGGCATCCGCTCCCTTCGAAAGAAGCATGGACGGCAACACTTCGTCGCATCGGCTTGAAAAAAGAAGATTTGGTCATCATTTACGATGACGGCTTCCCATTCGCAGCCCGTGCATGGTGGCTCTTCAAATGGGCCGGTCACGAACGGGTCGTTGTGTTAGAAGGCGGTATCCAATCTGGCATCACTTATTGCGGTGAGACCACTACGGACGTTCCACACTATCCGACAAGCGACTATACGCCAGACTTCCAAGACCATATGATTGCGACACTCGATGAAGTGAAAGCTGCTGCGAGCGGCTCACTCTATGATTCACGAACCGAAGATCGCTTCAACGGGTCACATGAACCAATCGACTCAAAAGCAGGTCATATTCCGAACGCATTGCTCTGCTCCTATGCCGAGGCCATTACAGAACTCGGGACGTTAGAAGACTTCCACGACTTAAAAGAACTGTATAAAGATGTTCTTCCCGTTGAGAACCCCATCTTTTACTGTGGTAGCGGTGTGACCGCCTGCGTCAATATTTTGGCGCTTCACGCTCTCGGAAAAGATGATGTCCGACTCTATCCGGGATCCTATTCCGATTGGATCAGCTATCCAGAAAACGAGGTCCACCCCTAAGGGTGGATCCTTTTTATTTTACGCTCGTCGGTTTGATATTCCAGACCGCGTTTGCGTATTCCGTGATGGTACGGTCACTCGAGAAGATTCCTGACTTCGCCGTATTGACGATTGAGCTTTCAGCCCAATGTGATTGGTCACTGAACACCTCATCGACTCGTCGCTGTGCCCGCATATACGAGACAAAGTCTTTCAAGACGAGGAAGTCATCGTTATAGACGAGGAGAGAATCGAAGATGGATTGGAATTGATATTCGCCCACTTTATCGAACGTTCCGTTGACAAGACCATCGACCACATCTTTGATTTCCTGATGTGCGTGATACATCTCTGCCGCATGATAGCCTCCGAACTTCTTATAGTTCATGACTTCTTGCGGAGATAATCCAAAGATAAAGATGTGATCATCACCGACGGCGTCACGAATTTCGATATTGGCCCCGTCTAACGTTCCAATCGTCAAGGCTCCGTTCATCATGAATTTCATGTTTCCGGTACCGGATGCTTCATAGCTCGCAGTCGAGATTTGTTCGCTCAAGTCAGACCCTGGGAAAATCCGTTCGGCCATGGAGACACGATAGTTTTCAAGGAAGATGACTTTAATGAATTGACTCGCCCGCTTGTCCTTATTGATGAGCGTGGCAAGGGCATTGATATAGCGAATGATCTCTTTCGCATAGTAGTATCCCGGTGCCGCCTTGGCGCCAAAGATAAACGTGCGAGGCACCATCGTAAACGTCGGGTCCGCTTGAATCTTCAAGTAAAGCGCATGGATGTGAAGGGCATTCAGCAATTGTCGCTTATAGGCGTGCAAGCGTTTGACTTGTACGTCAAAGATGGAATGAGGGTCCACTGTCTCTCCCGTTTCTTCTTGAATGTATGCCGCTAAGTCCAATTTGTTTTGTTGCTTCACGTCCATGACTTTTTCTTGGAAGCTCCGGTCTTTCGAAACATCCATCAACTTTTCCAAGTCGTTCGGATGTTCAATCCATGACGGGCCGATTGCTTCCGTAATGGCGTCGGATAATCCCGGGTTCGACTTCAAGAGCCAGCGACGGTGTGTGATCCCGTTCGTCTTGTTGTTGAAGCGAAGCGGGAACATCTCATATAAGTAACGCATCTCGCGCTGTTTTAAAATATCCGTATGAATTTGCGCTACGCCGTTCGTTGAATGAGAACCGACGACAGCGAGATTGGCCATATTGATCTGTTCGTTTGACACAATTGCAATCTCTCCCATATGGGATTCGAGGTGCGGATAGTTGACGAGTACGTCACGACAGAAACGTCGATTGATTTCTTCGATGATTTGATACACGCGCGGCAGGAGGCGTTGGTACATCTCGACCGGCCATTTCTCAAGCGCTTCTGAGAGTAGCGTATGGTTCGTGAACGACATGACGCTCTTCGTAATCCGCCACGCCTCGTCCCAACCGTATCCATGCTCATCCATCAAGATGCGCATCAATTCAGGGATTGCGACGACCGGATGCGTATCATTGATATGAATCGCGTAATGGTCGCCTAACTGCTTAAGTGATTTATTTCGCTTCAAATAGGAAACAAGCATCGATTGAATGCCTGCAGATACAAAAAAGTATTGTTGTTTCAAACGTAATACTTTTCCTTCATACGTCGTATCATCTGGATACAAGAATTCCGAAATTGTAGCAATCGACTGTTTATGTTTCAACAAGTCTTTATACGTCCCTTTCGTCTTCTCTAAATACGCCTCGTCGTCAAGTGGTGATTCGGCGTTCCAAAGACGTAACGTATTCACGACATCATTCTTATAACCGATAATCGGCATATCATACGGAACGGCAAGAACAACCTCGTCTGGATGATGGACGACACGCAATCGATCTCCGATTTGTTTCATCTCAATCCAGCCACCGAAATTAATCTCGACCGCTTTATCCTGACGTCTCGTTTCCCACATGTTCCCGTCACGGAGCCAGTTATCCGGCAACTCGACTTGATAGCCGTCTACAATTTTCTGTTTGAAGAGTCCATAACGATAGCGGATCCCGTTTCCATGCCCAGGTAAACTGAGTGCAGCCATCGAATCGAGGAAGCAGGCGGCCAGGCGCCCGAGCCCTCCATTCCCAAGACCCGGCTCTGGTTCCAACTCGGTAATGTCTGTGAAGTCGTATCCGAGATCTTGCAGTCCGTCTCTAACGAGCTCCAATACGTCTAAACTGAGCAAGTTGTTGTATAAGAAGCGACCTAATAAAAATTCTAGCGAGAAATAGATGACTTGCTTACTGTGTTTTTCTTCTTGACGGTCGCGGGTGTGAATCCATTTAGGCATGGCCTGCTCGCGTACCATCGTTGCCAATGTTTGATACACTTCCTGCTCTGTCCCATCCTCGATCGACTTCCCGTTCAATGCAATGAACCGTTCTTTAAATGCGTCGACAAAGCTTTGTTTATCTGTGAACATAAATCAAGTTAGCTCCTTCCACTCATGCGAATAAATGATATAACTCACGATATTGCTTGGCGGATTGTTTCCAGCTATAGTCCGCGGTCATCGCTTGATGGACGAGGGCATGCCAGTTTTCTTTTTCATAGAAGACACGAATCGCTTTTTCAATCGTCGCCAACATCTCATGAGCATTGTAGTTCATGAATCCAAAACCGGTCCCTTCTTGCGTGAACTCGTTGTACGGCTTCACGGTATCCCGGAGTCCACCTGTCTCACGTACGATCGGCAAGGTGCCATATCGCATGGAGATCAATTGACTGAGACCACAAGGCTCAAAACGTGACGGCATTAAAAAGGCATCCGATCCCGCATAAATCAAGTGTGCGAGTTCGATGTCAAAACCGATATATGACCCGACTTTCCCCGGGTGAGCGGCTGTCATCTCGTGAACGATTCTTTCATATTCCGGTTGTCCCGAACCGAGGAACGCGAACTGGCAAGGGAGCTGTCCAAGTTCTTCACGGACACCGTTAATTAAATCGAGACCCTTTTGGTCAACGAGTCGGCTGACAAAACCGATGAGCATGACATCGTCACGTACTTCAAGCCCAAGTCGCTCTTGTAACGCCCGTTTGTTGACAACTTTTCCTTGTTTATAGGTGTCTAGATTGTACGTCTCTGCGATTCGCTGATCCGTACTCGAATCGTTTGTCGCCAAATCAATCCCGTTTAAAATGCCACGCACGTCGACTGCCCGATGACGCAACGCCCCGTCTAATCCTTCACCGTAATAGGGTTCCATGATTTCGTCGCGATACGATGGGCTGACGGTCGTGATTTGATCGGAATGGACGATGCCGGCTTTCATGTAATTGACGAGACCGTTATGTTGAATTCCTTCGGCCGTGAAATGTTCAGGACCGAACTGTAGCAATTCTCCAAGAATCTCTTCTGGGAAAATCCCCTGGTATTGTAGGTTATGGATGGTATACACGGTGCGAATGCGTTGATACGCTTCAATATGTTGATAATGGATTCGTAAGAAGGCCGGTAAAATACCTGTCTGCCAGTCATGACAATGCAGGACATCGGGTACGTCTTCCATCTTCCCAATCATTTCGAGTACAGCGCGAGAGAAGAAGGCGAATCGTTCAGCATCATCAAAGTGTCCATATAAGACACCGTCACGTTTAAAGTAATACTCGTTGTCGATGAAGTAATACGTGATGCCGTCCCGCTCTAACTTCAAGACTGCCCCGAACTGTTTGCGCCACCCGACCGGAACAATCAGGTCGAATAAATACTCCATCTCGTCCACATACTCTTCAGCGATCGAGCCATATTTCGGCATGACAACACTGACTTCTTCTCCTAGGCCCGCCACCGCTTGAGGGAGCGAACCGACAACGTCGGCCAGCCCCCCCGTTTTCATGAACGGTGCCGCTTCTGAAGCAACATACCAAATTTTCATAAAATCCTCCTCATACCACTGTTCGTTTCGCGATGACAATCGGTTCGTCGATTGTGCCTCGGATGACCTGTCCTCGTTTTACAACAACTTCTTTATCCAAAATCGCGTTTTCAACGACAGCTCCTTCTTCAATGATCGATTTTGATGAAATGATTGAGTTTTTCACGCGTGCGTGTTTACTGACTTCAACACCACGGAAGAGAATACTATTTTGCACCTCGCCATGAATCTTACATCCATTTGCCACGAGCGCCTCGTTTACCTTTGATCCTTTCAAATAACGAGTCGGTGGCTCATGTTTGATTTTCGTGTAGATATGCGGGAAGTCATAAATGATGCCTTCGCCACGGAGTAATCGCATGCTTTCATTATAGTAAGAAAGCACCGAGTGAATGACCTGCATTTTCCCGACATAATGGTACCCGTGCACGTGTAAACGATGAAGCTGGGGACGAATGACGCCATCCAACAGGTCATATTCGCCTTTAGAGGTCGCTTCATCAACGAGACGCATGAAGAGATTCTTCGACATAATGATCGTTTCTGTGTACGTGTACTCATCATCCGGTGAGAATCCGCGCTCAGAGATGCCGACGACGCGGTCATTCTCCCCAAGGCGTATCGGACGGCAATAGCCACATTTCTGTTCATGGGTCGTATAGGCAAGCGTGATGTCCGCGCCCATCGATTTATGATGTGCGAGCATGTCGTTGTAGTCAATCGTCGTCAATACATTCGAACCTGTGATGACCACATACGGCTGCTTGCTGCGAATGAAGTGTTCACGGTGCATCGAGAAGTTGGCCAAGTCGCCAAGATACGCTTCTCCGTCCGGTTTCAACGCTGGTGGGAAGATGTGGAGACCGCCTTGCGAACGGTCCAAATCCCACTCTTTCCCTGAACCGAGATGATCCATCAATGAGCGATACTTATCTAACGTAAAGATCCCGACTTGATTAATATTTTGTGTGATCATATTCGTCAAGGTGAAGTCTATCAGGCGATAGCGTCCTGAGAATGGGACTGATGCCAGATTACGATGTCCAGTAAATTCCGGAAACAGACCTTGTTCCGTTCCTAAGTTAATGACCCCTAATAAATCGTTCGTCAACAGTAACGCCTCCTTGAGTGTCTCTTTACTCGTATCAAACTCTTTGTTTGAAGACGGTTCCACTTTCAATGTTTTCGTGTGGTTCAATAACAACGATTTCACCACCTGGCTCACCTACTGTCGCGCCGTCTTCAATGACTGCACAGCTAGCGACAATGGCTCTGTGAATTGTTACATCCTTCCCGATTCTAGCTCCTGGCATAATCACCGAGTCTTTAACGAGTGAACCTTCTCCAACACGGACATCGTAAAATAGCACTGAATGTTGGACTTCGCCTTCGATATGACACCCTTCGTTAATCACAGACTGTTCGACACAAGCGTCTTTTCCAATATACTGAGGAGTCTGGTTCGGGTTGACCGAATAGATTTTCCACTCCGGGTCATATAAATCGAATGGAGGCTCTTCTTCCAAGAGGTCCATATTCGCTTCCCAAAGAGACTGGATCGTACCGACGTCTTTCCAATAGCCTTTGAATTTATAAGCGAAGACGTCGAGTCCTTGAAGAAGCGTGTTCGGAATGATATTCTTCCCGAAGTCAAAGCTAGACGTTTCGTCTTCAGCATCTTTAATCAAATGTTCGCGCAAGACGCTCCAGTTGAAGATGTAAATCCCCATCGAAGCCAAGTTGCTCTTCGGTTCTTCTGGCTTCTCTTCGAACTCATTGATACGGAGGTCATCCGCTGTGTTCAAAATTCCGAAACGCGGCGCTTCGTCCCACGGCACTTCCATGACAGAGATGGTCACATCGGCTTGTTTTTCTTTATGGGCTTCGAGCATTTTCTCGTAGTCCATTTTATAGATGTGGTCTCCCGAAAGAATCAACACATAATCTGGATCGTAATCATCGATATAGCTCAAGTTACGATAGATTGCATTGGCCGTCCCCTCGTACCAGTTTTTCCCCGACTGTGCTTGGTAAGGTGGGAGAATGGCTAACCCCCCGTTGCGACGATCTAAATCCCATGCCGTCCCGATTCCTAAGTAACGATTCAATTCAAGTGGCTCATATTGCGTTAATACCCCGACTGTTGTAATTCCCGAGTTCGTGCAGTTTGACAATGGGAAATCGATAATGCGGTACTTTCCGCCGAAATTCACGGCCGGTTTCGCCGTTTTTCGCGTGAGAGGCCCCAATCGCTTTCCTTCTCCTCCCGCAAGGAGCATCGCAACCATTTCTTGCTTCATAAATAATAAGCCTCCTCAAAATCGTGATATACAACCTCTTTTACCCTTTTTCGCCCTTTCCTAAAGTATTCCTTCTCGAATTATTATATGATAACGTTTACATTTTTATTTTTTTGTAAATTGGACGATATAATGTATAGAGAGAGGTGAAATAGATGAGAGCTTGGATTGGAACCTTATTTTTTGCTGGACTTTTGGCTGCTTCCTTGTCACTTGCCACTGCATTGAAAGAAGAGATTGATCAGGCAGATGAAATTCTATCTTGGGGACAAGAGCTGGTATCGGCACAACCACTCTCGTCAATGCATGCCGTCACACTCGCATACAACGGTGGAGAACAGCAAATCTACTTGGCGGGCCGCAGAAATGACGTGTCTCCGAAAGCGTTACCCGAACATATCCAAGATGCGATTACAACCATCGAAGACCGTAAGTTCAATGCTCATCCCGGTTATGATTTGAGCGGGATTGCCCGAGCATTTATCAATAACGCGAACGAGACATCTGTCCAAGGTGGGAGTACAATCACGCAACAGTTGGCACGGAACGTGTACCTCACACATGAACGGACATATGAACGAAAAGTGAAAGAGTTATTGCTTGCTCGAGCACTAGAAAAAAATTATAGCAAGAAAGAAATTTTAACAGCTTATAGCAACGTTATTTTTTTTGGACATAATGTATATGGGATTCAATCGGCAGCCGATACATACTTTTCAAGACCGCTCGACGATCTGAATTGGAATCAACTCGCTTACTTGTTGACAGTACCGAATAATCCGTCACTTTATGATCCGCTCAATCCATCTGATGCTTTTTTTGAGCGTAAGGACCGAATCTTGACGCAACTGTTTGAAGCGGGTGTTCTCTCGAAGAGTGCATATGATCAGTATCATGGTGTCAAGTTACAAGCGTCGTTTCGCATTCAAACGATTCAATACCCGGACTACATGGATACAGCCGTCCGCGAAGCGATTCAATTGGTACGGTCACGCTATGACTTAGACGATGCCGAGGCAAGAGATTATTTATCCACACATGAAGCGACGATCGAGACTTACTTATCAACCGGGAAGCAGAAACAAGCAAAACAGGTGATGAGTCAACTCCCTCCCGGTGTGAACGGTGGCTATGCGGAACTGACACCTCAAGGGAGAATCGTGGCCATGGTCGACTCTGAGATGACGCAGGTCGGTGAGTTCAACCGAGCGACCCAGGCGTACCGCCAACCAGGTTCCGCAATCAAACCGATCCTCGTTTTCGCCCCATTTATCGAAGAGACAGGAGCGAAACTTGACACGGTACTTGACGGTCGTCCGGCTTGTTACGGTTCTTATTGTCCCGGAAATAGTCACAACCGTGTGTTAGGCGATGTCTTATTGAAAGATGCGGTCGCTTTCTCGTATAACACACCTGCGCTCGCCGCCTTCTCAGCAATCGATCAGGAACGCGCGTATAAGACAGCTGATATGATGTTCAGTCAATGGGATGAACAGGACGAGAACTTAGCGAGTGCCCTTGGCGGTCTCACACAAGGGGTCTCCCCAAAAGAACTCGCCGCCGCCTATACCCCGTTCTTAAATAAAGGCGAGTATACATCCGGACATACAATCAAACAAATCACATTCAAGTCCGGTGAACCAACACTGACCCCGATTTTAACGGAAGAGACAGTCTGGTCTCCGGAAACGATTAGTGAGATGAAAAAAGCGTTATCGACCGTCACCTCATACGGTACAGGTCGCTATGCGAATCAGCTGAAACGTGAGTTTGAGTATCTCGGAGGAAAGACCGGAACAACGAACGACAACAAAGATATGTGGTATGTCGGACTGACCAATCGCACCATCACCGCCATCTGGCTCGGTGCCGATACGCCTCGCCCATTCCCGGAACTCGCCAACCGTGCGTATCCGGCGATTGTCTGGACACAGGCACACCAATAAAAGGAGTCAGCCACTGAAAAGTGGACTGACTCCTTTTGCTTTATAATCGACGTTCGATTTGAAGTCGATATGCTCCCCAATGCTCCATTAACTCGTCGTGATTGATTAGTTTCCATGGATTGAAACGGACTTGACCATGTTTATTGAAATAGAGTCCTTGTCGCACACAGTAACTCGCATGGACCAGTTGCCCTTGGTCGCTCCAAAACGTCAGGACGTCATTCGGCCTCAGTGTATCATCCTTCACAGTTTCGTACCTACTTCGCTTTAATGTCTGAAGGAACGTCTCTGGATGAACCCATCGGTGAACGACCTGTTCGTTTCCCGTGACCGCAAACAACGTCGCCGCGAGACAGTTACTTCCATCCTGGATCGGAAACCGATTTGCATAATCCGCAATATGCGAAGCAATCGAGTCATCACAGGGTTCCCCTTCCCAACGATCCCACTCCTTCGCATAGTCGAGCAGGAGAGAATGACGCATCTCGATGTCGAGCTCATTCCAATTTTGCGGATGCAAAACGATGACACACGCGCCATCCTTCTCTATAATCATCTCATTCGATAGA
Source organism: Exiguobacterium sp. s181 (assembly GCF_018617125.1). Lineage (GTDB taxonomy): Bacteria > Bacillota > Bacilli > Exiguobacteriales > Exiguobacteriaceae > Exiguobacterium > Exiguobacterium profundum. Next base: position 6,032 of record NZ_JACSJM010000002.1, on the reverse strand, counting down.
CGTTTCATCTGCTCGACTGATATCGGCAAAACAAGACCACGATGGGTCGTCACTTGAAATTCCAATAAACGTGTTTTGACGTGCTCCTGTAACTCCTTCAAAAAGCTAGAGAACGCATGGATGACATAAGTCACGTCTTGACCCATCTGCCACGTCACATACGGATTCGTGATGTCGGGTCTACGGTAAAGCGGATGATTGAAAAACTCCTGCCTCGGAATCACGAGACAGGAACTCGGTATATCCTCAAGAAACGAAGAATCAATCCAATACAAGGTTTCCTCCGGGACAAATGATAGACACCACGCTTCGATCACATCAGAGGTTGGTCCAAAAGAATGCTTCATAAGATGATATCTCCGACAGAGTTAAACAAGCGAAGGACCGACCAACCTAACCCGCTGACCAACGTCGCCCACATGACGGCCTGCATAAGTAATAAGCCGATGGCACGTGGGACGGACATCGATTGGCTTACTTGCCAGACATAGTAAAAGAGATACATCAAGAGCGTGCCAACGAGCACGGCGATAACGGCGAGCAATGTGTTCAAAAAGAGAAAGCTGATTCCGGACCCGATGAGAAAGATGATGGCACCAGGTTTGAGCCGATGAAGCGACGTGCCATTTGTCTCTCGCGCAAAAAAAGCGAAACCGAGTTGATTGAACGTATCGGCTACCAATTTGAATGCGCTAAACAACATAAAGAAAATCGTAAAGAATACGACGAGCACGAGCACTTTCGTCTCTTGCACGGATAACAGTTCGATAATTTCACTATATACGCCAATTTGATTCAGCCATTGGATTACGTACTCGGAGGTCGCAATCGCAAGTGACATCGAAAACAAAATAATTCCGATGAGTGGGGCATAGCTCAGTAAGTACACATTCGTTTTCATGTTCCTTCTCCAATTTCACAGTAATTTCTTATATTCAGTGCAATTCACCTACCAAGTATATTATACTATTTATAGTTATGGAGAATAAAAGGGGGATTTTTGGATGGGCCTATTATTGATGGTTGGAATCAGCGTCGTCTTCCTCGCAGCGATTTTGACAGCTGGATATAACCGTAAACCTGAGGGTAACGAATAAGAGCCGGGATTCTTACGAATCCGGCTCTTTTTTATTTCAATCCTGCATATCCCTGTTGGCGAAGCGCCTCATATACGATGATGGCTGCTGTATTCGATACGTTCAATGAACGAACGAGGTTCGATTGTGGTAGGCGGATGCAGCGATCCAAATTGTTCTCGATGACTTCCATCGGCAACCCTTTCGTCTCACGACCAAAGACGAAGAAGTAGTCACCGCCTACATCTGAAACGTCTAAATCACTCGGGTATTGTTCCCCGTACTTCGTAATATAAAAGAACTGACCATCCGGATGCTTCTCCCACAGCTCTTCTAACGAGTCATGATAGCGTACATCGACAAATTGCCAATAGTCGAGACCGGCACGCTTTAACATCTTATCATCCGTCGAGAATCCGAGCGGACGAATCAAATGAAGCACCGAATTCGTCGCCGCACACGTACGTGAGACGTTCCCTGTATTTGCTGGTATTTCTGGTTGAAACATTACGACATGAATTGCCATGGTTGGTTTCCCTCACTTTTTCATTTCAAATTCTAGAAGGCGTTGTTTCTCAGCCAATCCTCCCGCAAAACCGACAAGCTTCCCACTACTTCCAATGACACGGTGACACGGAAATAGAATCGGCAACGGATTTCGATTGAGCGCCTGACCGACGGCGCGAACGGCTTTCGGCCGACCGATTTGTTCAGCAATTTGCTTATATGTGCGTGTCTCGCCATAAGGAATGGTCAAAAGCGCATCCCACACCTCCTGTTGAAACGGTGTCCCGTTCATGTCAACGTAGGCACGATCTGTTTCTTGAAACCCTGTCCGCTCGACTCGCGTCATAAGATTCCGCAACCATTCAGGTGCTTCTTCTGTCGGTTCATGTGTTGTGAACTCCAATTCGGTCAACTTACCTGATCCATTTATCTCGTACATTAGCGGTCCCCACTTAGACGACACGATCTTCATGTGCCCACTCCTCTCGATATATGCGAATCTCTTCATGAACCATATCAGACGTTTCATTCCGTTCAATCTCTTCAAATATCGAATCGGCATCAGGTCCAAGAATCGCACCGATTGCCCAAACAGCCGTCGCGCGCATATCTTCGCGTTCATCCTGTTTAATAAATTCCCTTAAGATTGGAATCGCTGAAAGTTCACGGTAGTGCGCGAGCGCTAAAATCGCATTTCGTTGAATCGGTTTCTTCCCGCGCCATGCGCCTGATAAATGTCCGAACTTTTGTTTGAACTCCCGGTTGCTCAATGTCAGAAGAGGCTCTAAGAGCGGTTTGACAATCTCAGCTTCCGGTAACAATTCTTCATGGTGGCGCCAGTCCTTTTTGCGATTATATGGACAGACTTGCTGACACGTGTCACATCCATATAATCGACCACCAAGCTTCGACCGAAACTCTCGTGGCATCAACGTCTTCATCTGCGTGAGATAGGCGATACAGCGCTTCGCATCGAGGACACCTGGTTCAACAAGGGCCGTCGTCGGACAAGCTGTCATACATTTATCGCAATCCCCACATCCGTCTTCAATTGCTTCATCCGGTGGTAAGTATACATCTAAAATCATTTCGCCCAAATAAAGATAGGATCCTTTCTCAGGAGAGATGATGGAACAGTTTTTCCCACTAAATCCAATCCCCGCACGTTCTGCGACAGCACGGTCGACGAGCTCACCCGTATCGACCATCGAACGCGTTCGCACGTTTGGAACCAATTCTTCAATGTACGCTTGAAGTTTGGTCAATCGATCGCCGACCGCCCGATGGTAATCGAGTCCCCACGAAGCACGAGCAAACAACCCTCGTCTCTCCCCGGCGACACTACGGGGCGCATCTTTTAATTTACTTGGATAGGCGATGGCGATCGCAATGATCGACTGTGCCTCTTCAAGCAGAAGTTCAGGATTTGTGCGTTTCTCTAAATCCGGTTCTTCGAATCCAGAGGCATATCCTTTCTCCTGTTGTCGAATGAGTCGTTGTTTCATGACGATGAACGGATCAGCTGTCGTCACTTTCAACTCATCAATCCCGATGGTTTCGGCATACGCTAAGATTTGTTGTTTTAATGTGTACGGGTCCATTCCGTTCACCTCCTCTATATATTTTCGCATACAAAAAATCTCTCCGCCACTCGGCAGAGAGATATGAAGCGGGTGAAGAGAATCGAACTCTCGTCATCAGCTTGGAAGGCTGAGGTTTTACCATTAAACTACACCCGCATGAAATATTGTTGTCGTTCAAGCGACTATAGTTAATATACACCTATACTATTAATCTGTCAACAAGTATTCGTAAGTTTTTCTAAATTCAATGAAATCAATATGTTAATATATCTTAATCATTCAAAAGATCATGAATGAAACAAAGAATCGAGTGGCGTCAGGATTTGAAATTGACGGCCGTGCCCCTCTGTTTCTGCAAACGTCAACGCTGTAAGTTGACCGTCCTGATACAAATCTACATGAAGGAAACGATCTTGGATATTGTTATAGATATGGAAGACGTCTCGTGTTTGTCCAATTCGCTCGACTTGCTTCAAAAGTTCTTCTTTGACGGGACGTGACATCTGATTTGCAACGTGTGTATGGAAGATACATAACGTCTCTGTCTCCGACACACGCGATACGAGATCTTGTAGCATCGTCACACCATCCCCTTCAATGAGCGTCACCATATTAAAATTGATTTCATTCATGGCAGCCTGAAGCAGTTGCCGTCGTGTCTCATGCTCTGGCCAGATTAACGCATTCAACCATGACCGCTCTGCTTGATCTGTCAAGTCCACAATGTTCAAATCGACACCAATACGCGTTCCGATGTCTAATGGCGTCTTAGCCTCGAGATGGAATGATTCGTTCGATTCGACGGTCGCTGAGATGTTTACTGATGAGATGCTTATCGGGTTGATTGGGACGCCATTATATTCATAAGCGTACTGGTCAACAAATAGTTGAAGCCCTGCACTCGTTCCGATTTCGAGCAGTGCGAGTGATTGCTTCGTCTGTTGTTGAATCTTCGAAAATATCGGATACAAGTAGGCGCATCGTCGAACCTCGTTCGTTTGCACACGACGGGTCCTCAATCGATGACGGATCTCACTTTCGTATGTATGGCAAAAAGCTAAAAAAGAGGGAAATACATCTTCAGCTTGTTTTGGATATTTTGTCACGCTAGGATAATAGGTGGCCAACTCATCAGCAGAGTGTTGAATTACCAGTTCATGAACAGATGCAAACAATAGATTTGGAGCAGGTTGTCCCTTTGGTATGTCTTCACACAAAGATAAGAGCCATTCATGCTGGGCCACTTCTCGAGCTAGCACTTCGTATAAGCGACTAGAACCCACACATTCGTTGTCAGCAAATCGGATGAACCGATTCGATTGTTCTGTAAATTGAATATCATCCACCTCGTTTCTTCTTGTTTAAAACATTCGAGCTGAATGAATGTCCTTCCTTCTCAAAAAAAAATAGCGAGCAGAAAAAAGACCCTAACCTCAGTTAGAGTCATACGGATACCGGTGGTCGGAGTCGAACCGACACTCCAGAGGAACACGATTTTGAGTCGTGCGCGTCTACCAATTCCGCCACACCGGCATATTATGTTGGAGGCGCCAGTCGGAATCGAACCGACGATAAAGGAGTTGCAGTCCTCTGCCTTACCACTTGGCTATGGCGCCAAAAGTCATTGGAGCGGAAGACGGGATTCGAACCCGCGACCCCGACCTTGGCAAGGTCGTATTCTACCACTGAACTACTTCCGCAAAATGGCTGGGCTGGAAGGGATCGAACCTTCGCATGTCGGAATCAAAATCCGATGCCTTACCACTTGGCTACAGCCCAATAATAATGGGGCGACTGAAGGGAATTGAACCCTCGAATGCCGGAATCACAATCCGGTGCGTTAACCACTTCGCCACAATCGCCATGATGAAATTAAAACAGGGGCAGCAGGAATCGAACCCGCGCTGACGGTTTTGGAGACCGTAGTTCTACCGCTAAACTATGCCCCTAAGTGGTGGGGGGGGGCGGATTCGAACCGCCGAACCCGAGGGAGCGGATTTACAGTCCGCCGCGTTTAGCCACTTCGCTACCCCCCCACATATGGTGGCTTTGGACGGAATCGAACCGCCGACACAAGGATTTTCAGTCCTTTGCTCTACCAACTGAGCTACAAAGCCATATGTAGTATAATTGATTTCAAAATAAAAATGGCGGTCTCGACGGGATTCGAACCCGCGATCTTCTGCGTGACAGGCAGACATGTTAACCCCTACACCACGAGACCGGACTTAATTGCGGGGGCCGGATTTGAACCGACGACCTTCGGGTTATGAGCCCGACGAGCTACCAGACTGCTCCACCCCGCGACGATATAAAGTTAAATGGTGACCCGTACGGGATTCGAACCCGTGTTACCGCCGTGAAAGGGCGGTGTCTTAACCGCTTGACCAACGGGCCATTACATATTTGAAAAACTGGCGGAGAGCAAGGGATTCGAACCCTTGAGACGGTTTTGCCGCCTACACGAATTCCAATCGTGCTCCTTCGGCCACTCGGACAGCTCTCCAAAAGAGAAAGTGGCTCCGCAAGTAGGATTTGAACCTACGACCTACCGGTTAACAGCCGGTTGCTCTACCACTGAGCTATTGCGGAACGATTTTGCCTGGCAACGTCCTATCCTCACAGGGGGAGATCCCCCAACTACTTTCGGCGCTGAGACGCTTAACTTCCGTGTTCGGCATGGGAACGGGTGTGGCCGTCTCGCTATCGCCACCAGACAAATATGATATTAACATTATCTTAACATAATGTCAACATGTTTTTGAGATTGTTCTCTCAAAACTGAGGATTCATCAACACAAACCATTAGACTAGATCAAAGCCTCGACCGATTAGTATCATTCAGCTCCACGTGTCGCCACGCTTC